>CANQXG010000026.1 GCA_947627735.1 uncultured Oscillospiraceae bacterium
GCCTTCACACATCCGTCTACTTATTCCCTTACACTAGGGGGCTTTTTCCCTGTCCGTTTCGCTTGGTACAGTTCAGAGATCCGGGGGCGGCGTTTTTTGGCAAATTTCTCCCGTTTTCACAAAACGGCGGGGGAAACGGGCGCAAAAATTGACCTATCTGTCCGTTGACATCGGCGGCGGGGGAGAATATAATGACAACAACCTCCACGGAGGGGCACAATCGAATACCACGAAAGGCAATGAAAAGAAGAGTAAGCGGGAAGGTTATGCCGCAGAGAGTCCCGGCAGCTGAAAAGGGACGCAGAGAGTCCGCTGAACATGGTCTTGGAGCCGCGCGGGCGATAGGTAGTCCGCGACGGGGGCGCCCGTGACAGCGCAGGGGTTTGATGGAACCCTCGAAGGCATATGCCGCGAGGCATGTGTGAAGCAAGGTGGTACCACGGCGTATATTTCTATGTCGTCCTTGATCTGGGATCAGGGACGGCATTTTTTGTTGAGAGAGAGGACGACATGGCGGAGACGATCATCAATATCCAGCACCTGTGCAAGACCTTCGGCACCGGCGAGGGGAAGGTGGAGGCCCTGCAGGATATCTGCCTAGAGATCGAAAAGGGCGAGATATTCGGCATCATCGGCCTGTCCGGCGCGGGCAAGAGCACCCTGGTGCGGTGCATCAACCTTCTGGAGCGGCCCACCTCCGGCACCGTGACCGTGAACGGCCAGGAGCTGACGGCCCTGCGGGAGAGGGACCTGCGCAAGGCCCGGCGGAGCATGAGCATGATCTTCCAGGGCTTCAACCTTCTCATGCAGCGCACGGCGCTGGAGAACATCTGCTTCCCCCTGGAGCTGAGCGGCCTGCGGGGCGAGAAGGGCTGGCGGGAGAAGCGGGCGAAGGAGCTGCTGGAGATGGTGGGCCTGCCCGACAAGGCGGACGCCTATCCGGTGCAGCTCAGCGGCGGCCAGAAGCAGCGCATCGCCATCGCCCGGGCCCTGGCGGAATATCCCCAGCCCCAGGTGCTGCTGTGCGACGAGGCCACCAGCGCCCTGGACCCCACCACCACCCAGTCCATCCTGGAGCTGCTGAAGAAGATCAACCGGGAGCTGGGGGTCACGGTGGTGGTCATCACCCACGAGATGCGGGTGGTGGAGCAGATCTGCGACCGGGTGGCCATACTGGATCAAGGCGTCATCCAGGAGCAGGGGGTCGTGTCCGACATCTTCTCCAATCCCCGCACCGAGGCGGGCCGCCGGCTGGTGATGCCCAGCGGGGAGAAGATCCACGTGCTGCCGGCCAACCGGCTGGTGCGGCTGGCCTTCAACGGCGCGGCGTCGGGCGAACCCATCATCTCCACCCTGGCCCGGGAGCAGGGCATCCTTTTGAACATCATCAGCGCCGACACCCGCACCATCGGCGACAAGGCCTTCGGCACCATGGTGCTGGGCCTGCCCCAGGATGAAACGGAGGCGGCCCGGGCGCTCATATATCTGCGGGAGATCCCCGGCGTGACGGCGGAGGAGGTGACGGACCTTGTTCAGTGAGGAAAATGTGCAGCTTTTGACATCTGTCCTGCGGGAGGACCTGGTCCAGGCCATCGGGGAGACCCTGGTCATGACCTTCCTGCCCACGCTGCTGGCCTTCGTGATAGGCATCCCTCTGGGGGTGCTGCTGGTGACCGGGGAGGAGCGGGGCATCCGTCCGCTGCCCAGGGCGCTGATGCAGGTGCTCAACGCGGTCATCAACCTGCTGCGGAGCGTGCCGTTTCTCATTTTGCTGGTCGTGGTGCTGCCGGTGTCCCGGTTTTTCGTGGGCACAGCCGTGGGCACCCGCGCCATCATCGTGCCGCTGACCATCGCGGCGTTTCCCTTCGTGGCCCGGCTGGTGGAAACATCCATCCGGGAAGTGGATCAGGGGGTGATCGAGGCGGCCCAGGCCATGGGCGCCAGTCCCATGCAGATCGTGTGCAAGGTGCTGCTCCCGGAGGCCAAGCCCGCCCTCATCTCCAATGTGACCGTGGCCCTCATCACCATCTTCGGCTACGGCGCCATGGCGGGCGTGCTGGGCGGCGGAGGCCTGGGCGCCATCGCCATCAACTACGGCTATTACCGCCGGCGGGAACTGGTCATGTGGGTCATGGTCATCCTGCTCATCATCCTGGTGCAGATATTCCAGAGCACCGGCAACTTCATCACCAAACGGAGCGACAAACGCATCCGGTGAATCATATCGAAAACCATTTTTGAAAAGGAGAAATAACCATGAAGAAGACTCTTGCCATCATCCTGGCCCTGGTCCTGTGCCTGGGCGTCCTGGCCGGCTGCGGCGGCTCCAAGCAGGAAGCCGTCACCATCAAGGTCGGCGCTTCCCCCACGCCCCACGCCGAGATCCTGGAGCAGGTGAAGGACGTGCTGGCCGAGCAGGGCATCACCCTGGAGATCGTGGAGTACACCGACTATGTCCAGCCCAACGAGGCCGTTGAGAGCGGCGATCTGGACGCCAACTACTTCCAGCACACCCCCTACATGAACACCTTCAACGCGGACAACGGCACCCATCTTGTGAGCGTGGCCGCCATCCACTATGAACCCTTCGGCATCTATCCGGGCAAGACCACCTCGCTGGACGCGCTGGCTGACGGCGCCACCGTCGCCGTGCCCAACGACGGCTCCAACGAGACCCGCGCGCTGCTGCTGCTCCAGCAGGAGGGCCTGATCACCCTGGCCGACGGCGTGGACGCCTCCTCCAACGCCACCAAGCACGATATCGTGGACAATCCCAAGAACCTGGACATCCAGGAGCTGGAGGCTGCCCAGCTGACCAACGTGCTGCCCGACGTTGACCTGGCGGTCATCAACGGCAACTACGCCCTGCAGGGCGGCCTGAACGCCGCCGAGGACGCCCTGGCCGTGGAGGATGCCTCCGGCGACAGCGCCCAGACCTATGCCAACATCATAGCCGTCAAGGAGGGCAACGAGAACAACGAGGCCATCCAGGCCCTGGTGAAGGCCCTGCAGTCCGACGCCGTGCGGGACTACATCAACAACACCTATGGCGGCGGCACGGTCGCGGTCTTCTGATCCGACAGTAAAACAGCAAAAAACGTTCCGGGTTCTCTCCCGGAACGTTTTCTTTATGTCTTATATCCGCCGGATCACGGCTCCGCCGGGCCGTCCTCCCGCCGGAGGAAGGCGTCCGCAAGGCCGGCGTACAGCGCGGCCATGACGGGCATGGCGTTTTCATCGAACACCACCTTCGGGTGGTGGCCGGGATAGACCGGCGCGCTGTCCTCAGGGTCATGGGCGCCCACCCAGGCCAGCACGGAGGGGACGGCGCCGGTGATGTAGGCGAAGTCGTCGGCCCCGGAGCGGACGTCGTCCGCCAGGGCGGGCCGGCCCATAGCCCGGGACACATAGTCCCGCACGAAGGCGCATAGGGCGGGGTCATTGTACTCCACCGGCGCGGAGGACAGCCACTCCACCTCCGCCCGGCCCCGGAAGGCCTCGGCGGTCTTTTCCGCCAGGCACACGATCCGCTGCCGCAGCTGCCGGTGCAGCTCGTCGTCAAAGCAGCGCAGGGTGCCGGAAAAAGCCGCCTCGCCGGGGATGGTATTGGGCACGCTGCCGGCGTGGAAGGAACCGACCGTGAGCACGGCGCCGTTTTGCAGCGACACTTCCCGGGCGATCAGCTCCTGGAGGGACAGGTAGATGTGCACGGCGATGTTGATGGGGTCCACGCCCTTGCTGGGGGAGGCCCCGTGGGCGCCCTGGCCGGTGACGCGGACGGCGAAATTGGAGCAGGCGGCCATGGCCGCGCCGTCCCGGAAGGCCACGGTGCCGGTATCGGTGCGGGTGGTGACGTGGCAGGAGAAGGCCGCGTCCACCGGCGGGTCGGACAGAGCCCCCAGGCGGATCATCTCCCCGGCGCCCCGGAGCACCTCCTCGCCGGGCTGGAACAGCAACTTCACCGTCCCGGGGAGGGAGGACTCGTTCTCCTTGAGCATCCGGGCGGCGGTCAGCAGCGCCGCGGCGTGCAGATCGTGGCCGCAGGTGTGGGCGGCGTCGGTCTGAGAGCAGAAGGGAAAGCCGCTCTGCTCCGCCATGGGCAGGGCGTCCATCTCCGCGCGCAGCAGCACCGTCCGTCCGGGCCGGCCGATCATGGCGGTGACGCCGCTGCCCCCCAGCCGGGCGGGGGAGCAGCCAAGGGCGGCCAGCCGGTCATATATGTATGCCGCGCTCACGGGCAGGTCCATGCCCGCCTCCGCGTGCTGATGCAGATACCGGCGGTGGGCGGTCAGCTCCTCACTGAGCTGCCGGGCGCGCTCAAGATAATCCATGGCAAGTCCTCCTTGCCGGTCAGGCCAGCTTCGCGCCGCCCACGGGGCGGACGGAGAGCACGTGGCAGGCGCCGGGACCCAGCACCGCCTCGATGCGGCCCTTGAAATCGGCGAGCATATCCGCAGGCACGAAGGCCTGGGCCGTGCCGCCGAAGCCGCCGCCGTGGACACGCACGGCGCCTCTGCCGCCCAGGATGTGCCCCGCCAGGGCGATGGTGAGCATCAGCGACTGGTCCTCGGTCTGGCCGGTGGGCACCACGTTTTGCAGGTACATGGCCGAGGACATGCCCGACGCGGCCGCCAGGCGCAGAAAGCCCTCAAAGTCCCCGGCCCGCAGGGCGTCCGCCTGGGCGGCGGCCCGGTCGTTCTCGTCGAAATAGTGCATGGCCCGCAGCACCGCCCGGTCCCCGGCCAGCCGCCGCAGGGCGGGGATGGCGGGGGTGAAGTCCTCCGGGGACACCTGGCGGAGCACCTCGTGGCCGAAATAGCCGCTGACCGAGCGCAGCTCGTCGGTGATGGCGGCGTACTCCGCCGTCAGATCCCCGTGGCCCGCGCCGGAGTCCAGAATGCACAGGGCATAGCCCGCCGCGGCCAGGTCCAGGGCGATGGCGTCCACCACCGGATGGGCGGGGTCCAGGAAGTCGATGGCCACCACGCCCCCCACGGCGCTGGCGGTCTGGTCCATAAGCCCGCAGGGCTTGCCGAAGTATATGTTCTCCGCCCACTGGCCGATCTGGGCCAGCTGGACGGGGGTGCACCTGCCGTCATAGAAAAGGTCATTGACGATATTGCCGATGAGCACCTCGAAGGCGGCGGAGGAGCTCAGGCCGCTCCCGCCGGGCACATCGGACACCACATAGGCGTCGAAGCCCGCCCCGTCGAACCGGCAGCCCAGCTCCTTGAACCGGGCGGCCACGCCCCGGATCAGGGCGGCGGTGGTGTTGCGCTCATCCTCCCGCGCCTCCAGCGCCGCCAGGTCCACCGTCACAGGCGGATAGCCCTCGGACAGCACCCGCAGCAGACCGGTGTCCGTCCGGGCCACGGCGGCCAGGATGTCCAGGTCCACCGCCGCGGCCAGTACGCGGCCATGCTGGTGGTCGGTGTGGTTGCCTCCCAGCTCCGTGCGGCCGGGGGCGGTGAAGAATGCCTCTGCCGGGCCGCCGAAGGCCTCCGCGAAGCCCTCCAGGGCGTGGGCATACCGGGTCCGGGCCGCCTCAAGACGGGCCGGGCCGTAGAGATAGGTGAGCCGGCTGTCCAACGCTCCGTCATGCAGCCGCCGGGAAAGGTCCTGCGCCATATCCTCCACTCCTTTCGTCCTCCCATTGTAGCACGTCCCGTCAGATTTTTCCACAGGCGGAGAACAATTTTCCGCCGGGCGTCAAAGCCCGGCGGTGTTTTCATCTATGGGGATGTCCTCCCGGGGGACCTTGTCCCAGGAGAAGATGCCGACAAGCTCCCGGGGCGTGACCGGTTCCGGTGCGGGGAGCAGGCCGGCCAGAAAGGCCAGATGGCCCGCCAGCGCCTGGGGCGTGACGTCCCGGCGGAGGGCCTGGGTGCTGAGGCTGCCCAGGCGCTTGGACAGCTTTCCCTCCGCTCCGGTGAGCAGGGGCAGGTGGCAGTACGCCGGCGGCGTGCCGCCCAGCAGCCGGATCAGCCATGCCTGCCGGGGGGCGGAGGACAGCAGGTCCCGGCCCCGGACCACCCGGGTCACGCCCATGGCCATGTCGTCCACACTCACCGCCAGCTGGTAGGCGTATATGCCGTCGGCCCGGCGGATGATGAAGTCCCCGCAGTCCCGGACCAGGTCCTGGGCATAGGGTCCGTAGTGGCCGTCGGAAACGGTGACGGTCTGCCGGGGCACCCGCACCTTCCAGGCGGGCAGACGCCCTGCGGCGATGCGGGCGGTGCGCTCCGCTTCCGTGAGATGGGCGCAGGGGCAGCTGCCGTCATAAGACGGCTCCCCGGGGTGGGGGGCGGAGGCGGCCAGCCGCTGGGCGCGGCTGCACCAGCAGGGGTAGACAAGGCCCATGTCGTCCAGGGTCCGGAACGCCCGGTCGTACAGCGCGGTACGCCCCGACTGACACCATGCCGGGTCCGGGTAGCCCTCGTCCCAGTCCAGGCCCAGCCAGGCCAGGTCGTCGGCGATGGCCCGGGCATATTCCGGCCTGGTGCGGACCGGGTCCAGGTCCTCCATCCGCAGCACCATCGCCCCGCCCAGGGCGCGGCTGTCCAGCCATGCCAGGAGCATGGCCAGCAGGTTTCCCAGGTGCAGATACCCGGAGGGGCTGGGGGCGAAGCGCCCTTTGATCGGTGTGTCCATGGGTCCATTATAGCGGATTTTGGCCGTTTGTAAAGCGGTGTGCCTCTTGACAGCAGGGCCGGGTTTTACTACAATATGCTATAACACGGTACAAAGAGGGGCGTGGAAGATGAATCTGCCTAACAAGCTGACCATCGCGCGGATCGTGATGACGGTGCTGATGGTGATATTCCTGCTGCTGAACGGCCCGGTGTGGGCCTGGCTGGCGGCGGTGCTGTACGCGGCCGCGTCCCTGACGGATATGGCCGACGGCCGGATCGCCCGCAGCCGGAACCTGGTGACCAATTTCGGCAAGTTCATGGACCCGCTGGCGGACAAGATCCTCAACTACTCGGTGATGATCGTGCTGATCCCCGAGCGGCTGATCCCCACGGTGGCGGTGGTCATCATCCTGTTTAGGGAGTTTATGGTCAGCGGCATCCGCCTGTCCGCCGCCGAGCAGGGCAGGGTGGTGGCCGCCAACATCTGGGGCAAGCTGAAGACCCTGGTGCAGGACCTGTCCCTGGTGGCGATCCTGGTGCTGCGGGCGCTGGACCTGGGCATCCTGGAGGGGCTGGCCAACGGCCTGATGTGGCTGTGCGCGGCGCTGACGGTGGTTTCCGGGGCGGTGTACCTGTGGCAGAACATCGACGTGCTGAAGGACGCCGACTAGTATATTGCGGATAAATCAAAGGCGGACGCCTGCTCCTGAGAGCGGGCGTCCGCCTTTGCTATGTGGTATGTCACAGAAGAGGCTTGCCGTACACCCCGTCGTAGACGAAGTCGGCCATGGCCTTTCGGGGCCGGGGCTTGGGGTCCTGGGCGGGCACGCCCAGGGGGGTCAGGGCCACCAGGCGAAGCTGGTCCGGCACGGACAGGAACTGCTTGATGGGCTGTTCGTCGAACCAGCCGATCCAGCAGGTCCCCAGGCCCATCTCCGTGGCGGCCAGGCAGGCGTTCTCCAGGGCGATGCCGATGTCGGTCATGTAATAGCTCTTGCCCTCCTCGTCGCCGCTCTGGGCCGGGTCGGCCAGCACGGCGATGAAATAGGGCACCTTGTCGAACACGCCCTCCCGGCGGGGGTTGTGGCCCAGCAGCTCGCCCAGGCGCATGATCTGCTCCCGGTCGGACAGCACGATCACCTGCCAGCACTGCATGTCCTTCCAGGAGGGGGCCAGGCGCATGGCCTCCAGGAACGTTTCCAGCTGTTCCCGGGACACGGGGGCGTCCTCATAGACCCGGATGCTCCGGCGTTTTTCGATGGCTTCCATCACGGTCATGGCGATATATCCTCCTTGTTATCGGTTCTCGGCGTCCAGCCGGTCCAGCTCTTCCAGCAGCGGCTCGCAGATCTCTCTCACGGCGCCCTCCTCGGTGAACAGCCGCAGCCCGCAGGCCGGCAGCACCGTCATATAGCCGTCGTCATAGGCACTGGCGTCCATCACGGCCTTCCAGGCGTCCACGCCGGACTGGAAGTCCTCGTGGGCCATGGACCAGATCTGGATGGAGGCCAGGGAGGCGGCGGCGTAGCTGATATAGTACATGGGCGTTTCAAAGTCGTGGTTGACGTACATCCAGGTGTAATCTACGTCCCGGGGTTCATACTGGCCGTAATCCATGCACAGCTCGGCGTACAGCTCGTTTATCTCCTCCAGGGTCATGTCCGGCTCGGCGTAGATGCGCCGCAGGAACTCGTCGTGGATGCACCCGTCCAGGACCATCGTCATCAGCTGGTCCAGGACCACGAACTTGGCCGCGTCGGCGTGCTCGGTGTAGATGTCGTCGTAAAACTCGGTGAACATGGCCTCCAGGGCGGTGGAGTGGATCTCCAGCAGGTCAAAGCAGCCGGAAGAGGAGGTGAGAAAATCCGGGGCGGGGTGGTAGTAGTCGTGGATGAAGTGGCCGAACTCGTGGCTGAGCTGCTCCAGGTCGAAGCAGTCGCCTGCCAGGCCCATGAACAGGAACGGGCAGCCCAGCTCCGGGATGGGCATGGTGAAGGCGGAGTTCGTCCGGTCCTCTCCGGCGCCGATGTCGTACATGCCGTGGCTGATCATATACTCCAGCGGCTCCACGGCCTCCTCGTCCACCTGCCGGAGATATTGGCCGAACACGTCCAGAAGCTCGTCGGCGTCCATCACCGGCTCTACGATGTCGTAGTCGTACCACAGGTCGCTGTAATACAGCTCGATATAATAGTCGGGGCCGATCTCCTTCACCGCCTCGCACAGGGCCTGGGCCTCCTCGCCGGTGTAATCCCGGCCAAAGCTCTTCTCATAGGCCAGGTCGGCGTAGCTGTCGTAGCCCTCGATCTCGGCCAGCTCGCTGCGGATGGCCACCAGCTGGGTGAAGATGGAGCCTACCACGTCGTTGAGGGCCTTCTGCAGACCGTAGTAGACGTCCACATAGGCGCTGTAGTCGGTGTCGGCCAGGGCGCTGCCGGCCGGGCCGTCCAGCATCTCGAAGGTCCAGGTCCGATCGTCGTATTCAAACTCCGTTTCGTCCTGGGCGGCCATGGCCTCGAAGTACTGGTCCACCAGCTCGCTCTCCTGCACCAGCAGCTCGCTCTCCCGGTCGGTGAGGGGCACGTAGTCGGCGTAGCTGTCCGCCGCGTCCCGGCCCACATGCTTGGCGAAGGCCTGGGCGCAGGGACCCTGGGTCAGGTCGTGGGCCGCCTCGCACAGGGCGTCCGCCGCCTCGGTGAGCATCTCGTCGTTATACAGGTTCTCCTCCGACCAGTATTCGTCCGTCACCGCGGCGGAGTAGTTGAGATAGGCCATGGTGTCCATGGTGTCCATCCGCAGCAGCTGGGCGGTGAGGTCGTCGAACAGGTCCAGCACACGCTTTTCCTCGCCCGCCTCCGCCAAGGCGGTGAGCTGCTCCACCTGCTCGTAAAAGCCGGCGGGATCGATGTGCTCGTAGGGCACGTCCGCCCAGTTGGCGCCCACCAGGGAGCCGGTCACACCGGGGGCCGTCTTGCCGTCGGGGATGGCCTTGCCGGAGGACAGGGCCAGGACGGCGGCCAAAAACAGGGACAGTATGGTGCGCATATCGTGTTGACCTCGCTTTCTGCTCCGGCCGCGCCGGGGTGGAGATAGTATACCACATGGAATGGAAAAAGAAAATATAAACTGACCGTCCGGGGCAAATTGACAAGGCCGTGGGCCATGGGCTATAATAGCCGCACTGCGGCTGCCGGCTCCCGGGAAAGGCGGAAAAGGATGAACGCGACGGGCATACATAAATATATAGGCGACAGGAGATTCTACCGGCGGGCGCTGTCGGTGGCGCTGCCCATCATGCTCCAGAATGTGGTGACCAATTTCGTCAACCTTCTGGACAACGTGATGGTGGGCCAGACCGGCACCGCCTCCATGAGCGGCGTGGCCGTGGTGGGACAGCTGTTCTTCATCTTCAACCTGGTGGTGTTCGGCACGGTCTCCGGGCCGGGGATCTTCTGCGCCCAGTTCTGGGGGGCGAGGGACGAGCGGAGCTTCAAGGCCGCCTTCCGCTATAAAATGGCCAGCTGCCTGCTGATGTGCCTGCTGGCCATGGGCTTCATCGGCCTGTATGGCCGGCAGGTCATCGGCCTGTACATCACCGGCACCCCGGAGGAGAGCGCCCTGGTGGAGGGCTATGCCATGGGGTACCTGCGGATCATGCTGTGGGGACTGCTGCCCTACGCGGTGTCCATGGTGTACGCCTCCACCCTCCGGGAGGAGGGGCACGCCACCGTGCCCATGGTGGCGTCCTGGTCGGCGGTGGGGACGAACCTGTGCCTGAACTGGGTGCTGATATTCGGCCACCTGGGCGCGCCGGCCATGGGGGTGCGGGGCGCGGCCCTGGCCACGGTGATCGCCCGGTTCGTGGAGCTGAGCATATGCGTGGTATGGAGCCACCGGCACAAGGATGAGGTGCTGTTCACCCGGCGGGTGATGGAGGGCTTCCCCATGCCCCGGAGGCTGCTGCGGGAGATCTTCCTGCGCAGTATGCCCCTGATGGCCAACGAGATATTCTGGTGCGTGGGCACGGCGGTGCTGACCCAGATCTACTCCACCAGGGGCATCGCCGTCATGGCGGCGATAAACATCGCCAACGTTTTCTTCGACCTGGGCACCGCCATCGCCTTCAGCGTGGGCAGCACCATCGGCATCATCGTGGGCCAGGAGCTGGGGGCGGGCCAGACGGAGCGTGCCATCGACACGGACAGGAAGCTGATATTCCTGTGCGTGAGCATCGCGGTGGTCATCGCCGCGGCCATGGCCTCGGCCTCGGGGGTGTTCCCCCGGTTTTACAACACCACCGACCAGGTGCGCGCCGTGGCGGCGGCGCTGATCCTGATAAACGCGCTGATGCTGCCCCTGGACGGCTTCTGCCACAGCAGCTACTTCACCATGCGCTCCGGTGGCAAGACCATGGTCACGTTTTTGTACGACAGCTGCTTCACCTGGGCGGTGAACATCCCCGTGGCCTGGCTGCTGGCCCACCGGACGGGCCTGGGCATCACGTCGGTGTACGCCGTCAGCTCCGGCACCGTGGTCATCAAGTGCGTCATCGGCGCCATCTTCCTGCACAAGCGCTACTGGGTCAACACCCTCTCCGGCGCGGAAATGCCGGTGAAAGCGGGCGCCGGCGGGGAGGAAGGTTAAAAAAAGGAAAATATTCCGCAACAACTCGTTGACAACCGGAGAAATTGATGATAGAATTGTAACCGTATCGGATTGGAAATAACAATAAATAACAAATTGATTACGAACGACTCTTGTTTTCTGGAGGTACGGTCCTATGAGAAAAGCTTGGATCACTCTTGCCGTGATCGGCATCCTGCTGTGCCTGTTCGCCAGCCTTGGGGCTGCCGGCTATGCCGCCGAGGCTCAGGACGACGCGCTCACCATCCTGGCGGTCAACGGCGGACACCTGGATGAGGATACCATCGCGCTTTTGAAGGGCGAACGTGAGAACATGTTCGTCATCGACGTGGCGGGCGATACGTCCGACGTGGATCACGCCGGCTATGACTATGTGTTCATGGGCGCTGTGCCTGAGCAGGCGGACGAGGCCTCGACCATGGCCATGACCGACGCGGCCAGCCCTGTGGCGGCTGAGCCGCCCTTTAAGACCATCTACACCGGCGAGATCGTCACCCTGAAGGCCCCCAAGGCCGGCGGCGGCGAGCAGGTGGTGAACCTGGTCGGCGTGGACGGGACCATGACGGCGGAGTTCCTGTTCAACCTCACCGCCGGTCTGGACGGCGAGGTGATCGCCGTGGGCGCCCCCGAGGCCGCCCAGGCCGTTTCCGGCGCGGGGCTGAAGACCTTCCTCACCGCCGGTGTGGCGGAGGACCTGCAGCTGAACGAGGATCTGGCTGTGGTGGACCTGAAGGATGACGCCGAGGCCGGCAAGGCCATCGCCGTCATCGGATTCGCCGCCGACGATACCCTGGACGTGAAGGCCATGGCTCTGTCCGATCTGGCGGTGCAGGACCCCGGCGTGGGGCCCCAGCTGCCTGAGGATACCGCCGAGCCGGAGGCCACCGAGGAGCCTGGCGCCACCGAGGAGCCTGAACCCTCTGAGGAGCCTGAGGCGGAGCCGACCACGGAACCCACGGCTGAGCCTACCGCCGAGCCGACGGCGGAACCCACCGAGGAGCCTTCCTACACCATCACCTATGAGCCCGGCGAGGGCCAGGGCGAGGCGGCCAGCATCCAGGTGAAGGCCAGCGAGAACGTTATCAGCCTGGCCGAGTGCACCTTCACCGCCCCCGAGGGCAAGGAGTTCTCCGGCTGGCTCGTTGACGGCCAGACCATGGACCCCGGCGCGGCGCTGACCGTGCAGGCCGATGTGGCGGCTGTGGCCCAGTATGTGGACGTGCAGCCTGAACCCACCGCCGAGCCGGTCACCGACAAGGACCCCGGCCTGGTGGCAGGGGAGACCATCGATGTATGGCAGGTGGGCGGCACCGAGACCATGATGGTGTCCTTCACCGAGGCGAAGATCAAGACCGTTTCCGTCAGCAGCGATACCGCCGCGCCCGCCCAGCTGACCGAGGGCGACAGCTATTTCACCATGGACGAGGACAAGACCGCCGTCATCAACAAGGACTATCTGGACGGTCTGACCCCCGACGACTATACTCTGACGTTCTCCTTTGAGAATGACGCCGACGGCTCCGGCTACAAGGACGTGGCCGTGCCCATCACCGTGGCGCCCGTCGCCGTCAGCACCGAGACCACCTTCACCGAGCCTTGGGACCGTGCGTCGAACTACGTCCATGACTTCGTGGACCGCACGCCCAACAAGCTGGAGATCAAGTTCGGCGAGGACGACTGGCGTGAGGCCACCCTGGACAAGGACTACAAGGTGGAAGGCAACATGCTGATGATGCTGATGGACATGGTCAACGGCGGCAGCCGCTGGACCGCCTGGGGCAACGGCGATCACACCTTCCGCGTCAGCTTCACCTCCGGCGACCCGGTGATCTTCAGCGTGACCCTGGAGGGCGACGTGCCCTCCGCCACCCCTGAACCCACCGCTGAGCCTACCGCTACCCCCGCCCCCACGGCGACCCCCGCGCCCACTCACAACCCCAACGGCGCGCCCGCCACGGGCGATAACACCCCCATCGGCATGTACGTGGCCATCCTGGCCGTGTGCGTGGTGCTGGTGGCCGCGGTGGCGATCGTGATGGTAAAGAGGAAGAAGAACAACTGATCTTTTCTCAGCACAATCCTTACCCGGGGCCGTGGATCAAACCACGGCCCCTTTGCAGAACATTTTTCCGGAGGGAGGGCGCTGCCCCTTGAACAGACGCTCATGCATGGCCGCCGCCCGGCGGGCGCTGGTGATACTGCTCGGCGCGCTGCTGGTGCTTTCGGCGGCGGGCTGCGGCAAGGACGAGCCGGAGCCGGCCCAGATCAATACGGGCGCCACCTTCCGGGTGGCCATGACGGAGGCGCCGGACAGCCTGAACCCCTTCGTGGCCACCAGCCAGGCGGCGGAGGAGTTCTTCCTGCTGGCCTATGACTCCCTGTGGCGCACCGACGCGGCGGGGGTGCCCTCCGGGTGCCTGGCGGAGGACTGGAGCCAGTCCAGCGACCAGCTGACCTGGACCATCCGGCTGCGCCGGGACGTGAGCTTCTCCGACGGCACGGCCCTCACCGCCGAGGACGTGCGCTTCACCTTCGAGCACATGCGCTCGTCGCCGCTGTACGGCCCCTGCCTGGACGGGGTGAGCGGCATCACCTGCCCGGACAAGTACACGGTGGTGATAACCACCCAGCAGGTGAAGGGGGACATGCTGTACTGCACCGTGCCCATCCTGCCCCGGGCGGTCTGGGACGAGTACAGAAACGACGTGACCGCCTTCGACAACGCCACCCTCATCGGCTCCGGCCCCTTCGTGCTGAGCCAGGAGCCCACAGGCCCCCAGGAGCAGCAGTGGACCTTCCTGGCCCGGGAGAACTATTTCGGCGGCAGCCCCCGGATCGGCCAGGTACAGTTCGTGTACTACGGCACCGAATCCGGCGCCGGGCGGGCCGTGTCCACCGGGGAGGCGGACGCGGCGCTGGGCATGACGGACGTGCAGATGACCACCCTGGAGGGGGTGCCGGGCGTGCAGCTGATCCGGGCCTATCTGCCCGGAAGCCAGGTGTGGGCCGTGGCCTTCAACACACGCAGCACCTTCTTCCAGCAGGACGGCTCCCGGCAGCTGGTGGAGAACTGCGCCGACCGGGAGAGGATGCTGAACCTGTCCTCCGGCCAGTCCAGCATGGCGGGCACCGTCTGGGCCAGCCCCGGCGCCAGCTTCCACTACCAGGTGCCCAATCCCCGGGGATATGATCCCTCCGCCGCCATCGCCGGCCTCAACGCGCTGGGCTACTCGGACGTGGACGCGGACGGGAACCTGGAGTTCATCGGCAACCGGGAGGACCTGGTGCTGCGGCTGTATACCAGCGCCATGGACGACTGGTCCTCCACGGCGGCCAGCGTGCTGGTGGAGGACCTGCAGGCCATCGGCGTGCAGGTGTCCTGGCGGACCACCGAGGGCAGCGTCATGCAGGTGTGCGGGCCTAAGGACGACTGGGACATGTGTATGCTCTCCTGGCGGGGCAGCGTCAATGCTGTCACCTCCGCCCGGCGGTTCTGCCCTGGCCCCGACAGCCTCACCGGCTGGACCAGCGACAGCTACACCCAGGTCTACCAGCAGCTGTGCCAGTGCGAGGACCCGGAGCGGGTGAACGCCCTGGCCGGGCAGCTGCAGCAGCTGGTGTACGACGACTGCCCCTACCTGGTGCTAGGCTATTGCAGCGACATCCAGGCCATCCGCAGCGACCGGTGGACCGGCTATGAGCAGGTCATGGAGGCCACCGGCGGCCTGTTCGGCACGGGCAGCGCGGAGCTTTATATGGACGTGGAACCGCTGACGGAGGCGGAAGAATAACAAAGGAGAGCGTGACATGGAACTGACCATCAATACCGTCGCCCAGGCCGAGCAGCTTTCCGGCATCCGGGAGTTCACCTACATGGTGCGGGCCACCCCCGGCGCCATCGGCTTTACCCTGGGGGAGCCGGATCTGAACACCCCGGAGCCGCTGAAGCAGGCGGTGAAGGACGCCCTGGATGCCAACGACACCCACTATCCCCCCGGCAACGGCTATCCCTATACCCTGCAGGCCATCTCCGACTATGAAAAGCGGACCCATGGCCTGTGCTATTCCCCCGACGAGATACTGCTCACCGACGGGGCCACGGAGGCGCTGTTCGTGTCCATGGCCACGATCCTGAACCCGGGGGACGAGGTGATCGTCCCCACCCCCGCCTTCGGGCTGTATGAGTCCCTGGTGCGTCTGAACCGGGGCGTGCCGGTGTGCCTGCCCACGGAGCAGAACTGCTTCCAGATCGACCCGGAGCAGCTGCGGGCCGCGCTGAACGACAAGACCAAGGCCATCATCCTCACCAGCCCCAACAACCCCACCGGGTGCATCTATACGAAGCAGACCCTGGACGCGGTCCACGACGTGCTGAAGGACCGGCCCATCTTCGTGGTGTGCGACGATGTGTACCGGGAACTGGTGTACTCCGGGGAGTACCACGCCTTCGCCGACTACCAGGACATGCGGGACAGGATCATCGTGGTGCAGAGCTTCTCCAAGCCCTACGCCATGACCGGCTGGCGGCTGGGCTACCTGATGGCGGACGCACCCATCCGGGAGCGGCTGCAGGTGTTCCACCAGTACTGTGTCACCTCCGCGCCGTCGTTTTTGCAGCCTGCCTGCGTCAAGGCGCTGGACACGGACGTGTCCGATGTGCGCGCGCTGTTCAAGCGCCGGCGGGACTACGTCTACGGCCGGCTCACCGCCATGGGCCTGCCGGTGCAGGAGCCGGAGGGAGCCTTTTACATGTTCATCCCCGTCAGCCAGTTCGGCATGGACTGCAAGAGCTTCTGCAAAAAGCTGCTGGCAGAGGCGGGCGTGGGCCTGATCCCCGGGGTCTACTTCGGCACGGAGGGGTATGTGCGCATGAGCTACTGCTACTCCGACGAGGAGCTGAAGGAGGGCCTGGACCGGATGGAGCGGTTCTTCGCGGCGATGTAAATAAGAACAAAAGGCGCGCGCCCGGACGGGGCGTGCGTCTTTTTTGATGGGATAGGAAAGGACCCCCTTGGAAGGAGGGGGTCCGTCATGCTTTTGTGTCTTATCGCTGCAGGTAGTAGCTCACCAGCTCCTGCAGCAGCTCGTCCCGGTCCAGACGGCAGATCAGGGCGCGGGCGTTGTTGTAGTTGGTGATATAGGTGGGGTCCTCGGAGAGGATATAGCCCACGATCTGGTTGATGGGGTTGTAGCCCTTTACCAAAAGGGAGCTGTACACGCTGGACATGATCTCCCGGATCTCGGCGCTGTGGTCCAGGACCTTGAATTTGCGGGTGGATTCTTCCATGCTCTGTCCCTCCTTTGTATCACGCGACAAAACGCCGCATCCATAGTATAGCACAAATTGATTACGGAAGTTATTACAAAACTATTAAGAATGATTACGCTTTAGCGAATCGAAGCGCCGTGCTCCGCGGCCAGGGAGCTGAGGATGGCGCCGATGGTCTCGGCGGTGTGCTCCTCGGTGAGGGTCTGGTCCGGCGCCCGGAGGGTGAGGGAGAAGGCCACGCTCTTGCTGCCGGCGGGGATGGGGTCGCCGGTGTACACGTCGAACAGCTCCGCCTTCTCCAGATAGGGCTTGCCGGCGGCGCGGATGGTGGCCACCAGGTCCGCCACGGGGATGTCCGCGGCGCAGACCAGGGCGATGTCCCGGCTGACGGCGGGGAAGCGGGGCAGGGCGGTGAAGGTGCGCTCCGGACCCTGGCAGGCGCGCATGGCGGCGATGTCCAGCTGGGCGTATACGCTGCCGTGGTCCAGGCCGTAGGCGTCACACACGGCGGGGTGGACCTGGCCCATGACGCCGATGGCCTTGTCGCCGGAGGCGATGCAGGCGCAGCGGCCCGGGTGGAAGGCGGCGTCATCCCGCTGGGCGGTGAAGGTCACGTCCGCCACCCGCATGTCCCGCAGCACAGCCTCTACGCAGCCCTTCAGCTGGAAGAAGTCCGCGCCGGCGCCGTACTCGCCCAGCACCAGCCACATCTGCTCGTCGGCCAGGGGGCTGTCCGGCAGGGGGTGGAACACCTTGGCCCGCTCATACAGCCGCACAGAGGGATTGCGCCGGGCGGCGTTGGTGGCCATCACTTCCAGCATGGAGGGCATGGGGGTGGTGCGCATGACGCTCCGATCCTCGCCCAGAGGGTTCTGGATGATGAGCGCCTGGCGCAGGGGGGAGTCAGCCGGCAGGCGGATCTTGTCCCAGGCGGACTTGCTGCCGAAGGAATAGGTGAGGATCTCGTTGAAGCCCATGGCCTGGCACAGGGCGTTCAGCCGGTTCTCGGTCAGCTGCTTTTCGTTCCAGCCTCCCTGGGCGGTGCGGCCGCGCATCATGGTGGACTCCACCACGTCGTAGCCGTAGAACCGGGCCACCTCCTCGGCGATGTCGGAGTAGTGCTCGATGTCGCTGCGCCAGGAGGGGACGTGGATGGTGTCGCCGGTGACGGTGAAGTCCAGCTTTTCCAGGACCTTGACCATGTACTCCCGGTCGATGTCCGTGCCCAGAAGGGCGTTGATCTTGTCCGGCTCCAGCTTGACGGTCTTTTCCTCGTAGGGCTTGGCCACCACGTCGATCATGCCGTCGATCACCTCGCCGCAGCCCAGCATCTCCACCAGCTCGCAGGCCCGCTGCACCGCGGGGATAGTCCCCTCCGGGTCCAGGCCTTTCTCGAACTTGCCGGAGGCGTCGGTGCGCATGCCCAGGGCGATGGCGGTCTTGCGCACGGAGGTGCCGTTGAAGTTGGCCGACTCGAACACGATGGTGCGGGTGCCGTCCACGATCTCGGAGTTGCCGCCGCCCATGACGCCGGCCACGGCGATGGGCTTGGTCTCGTCGGCGATGATGAGCATATTGGGCGTCAGCTTCCGCACGTTGCCGTCCAGGGTCTCCAGCTCCTCGCCTGCCGCCGCCCGGCGGACGATGATCTGTTCGCCGCCCACGCAGCTGTAGTCGAACGCGTGCATGGGCTGACCGTACTCCTGCATGACGTAGTTGGTGATGTCCACGATGTTGTTGATGGGCCGGATGCCGCTGGCCCGCAGCCGCCGGCGCAGCCAGGCGGGGGAGGGTTCGATCTTGATGTTCTTCACCATCCGGGCGGTGTACCGGGGGCACAGGGCGGGTTCGTCGATGCGGATGGTCAGGTACTTGCTGATGTCGTCCCCGGAACCCTTCACCTGAGGCTGGGGGATGTGCAGGTCGGTGCCGAAGGTGGCGGCGGCCTCCCGGGCCAGGCCGATCACGCTCAGGCAGTCGGGCCGGTTGTTGGTGATCTCGAACTCCACCACGCTGTCGCCCAGGCCCAGGACCGATCTGATGTCGTCCCCCGGGGCGCAGGGTTCCTGCATGATAAAAATGCCGTTTTCGATGGCGTAGGGGTAATCGTGGGTGTCCAGGCCCAGCTCCGCCAGGGAGCAGAGCATGCCCTCGCTCATCACGCCCCGGAGCTTGCTGGTCTTGATCTCGATGCCCCCGGGCAGCTTCGCCCCGTCCAGGGCCACGGGGACCATGTCGTTCACGGACACGTTCTGCGCGCCGGTGACGATGGTCAGCTCCCGGCCAGTGCCGGCGTCCACCTGGCAGATGAACATGTGGTCGGAGTCCGGGTGCCGCTCCATGGCGGTGACGCGCCCGGCCACCACGTTTTCGATGCCAGCGCCGGTGACGGATACGCCCTCCACCTTGGACCCGGACATGGTCATGCGGTCGCAGAACTCCTTGTCGGAGACGTCGATCGCGGTATAGTCATTCAGCCACTGTCTGGAAAGATCCATTATTCGCTACCCCCTTGTGTCAGAACTGCTCCAGGAACCGGACGTCGTTTTCGAACAGCAGCCGCAGGTCGCTGATGTTGAACCGCAGCATGGCCAGCCGGTCGGAGCCGAAGCCGAAAGCGAAGCCGGAGTATTTTTCCGTGTCGATGCCGCAGCCGGCCAGCACCTTGGGGTGGACCATGCCGCCGCCCAGCAGCTCGATCCAGCCCTCGCCCTTGCACACCGGGCAGCCGGCGCCGTGGCACTTGAAGCACTCCACGTCCATCTCGCAGCTGGGTTCGGTGAAGGGGAAGTGGTGGGGCCGGAAGCGGGTGCGCAGGTCGCTGCCGTACAGCCTGTGGACCAGCTCGTTCAGCGTGCCCTTCAGGTCGCCGAAGGTGATGCCCTCGTCCACCACCAGACCCTCGATCTGGTGGAACATGGGGCTGTGGGTGGCGTCCACCTCGTCCTTGCGGTACACCCGGCCCGGGGCGATGATGCGGATGGGCAGGGGATGGGTCTCCATCACGTGGATCTGCACGGGACTGGTCTGTGTCCTGAGCAGGACCTGGTCGTCGTCGTCAAAGTAGAAGGTGTCCTGCCGGTCACGGGCGGGATGGCCCTCGGCGGTGTTGAGCTTGTCGAAGTTGTAGCTGGCTAGCTCCACCTCCGGCCCCTCGGCGATGGTGAAGCCCATGCCGATGGCGATCTCGGAGAACTCCTGGATGACCCGGTTCAGGGGGTGGGGCCGGCCAATGGACACCGGCACGCCGGGGATGGTCACGTCCTCCCGCTCCGCGGCCAGCTTCATCTCCAGGGCCTTCTCCGCCAGGGCCGCCTTGGCCTGGTCCAGGGCCTGGGACAGCTCCTCCCGGATGGAGTTGGCCAGCTGGCCCATCTTCGGCCTCTCCTCGGCGGACAGGCCGCCCATCTGCTTGAGCACGGCGGTCAGCTCGCCCTTCTTGCCCAGATACTTCACCCGCACGGCCTCCAGCGCCTCCAGCGCTCCGGCCTGGCGGATGTCCTGCAGGGACTGCTCCCGCAGCTGCCGCAGTTTCTGTTCCATATTCGTCCCGCTCCTTGCTAAAGTGATATACGTAAGAAAATTCAGCGCTAAACTTATTTTATAACACAATATTCCATATTTAGCAACTATAATTGAAATTGACGGTCTTTTACCGTATAATGTACGCAGGAAGGGTGATGACCTTGGAACTTTCTGACAGCGTGAGGATGGCCCGGGCGGACAGCGCCGCTATCGGCCGGGGCGTGGAGTCCCTGGCGCTGATGGAGGCGGCGGCTGCGGCCCTGGCGGACGCGGCGGCGGAGCTGGCCGGCGAGGGGCGGTCCGCGGCGGTGTTCTGCGGCCCCGGCAACAACGGCGGCGACGGCGTGGCCGCGGCGAGGCTGCTGCTGGAGCGGGGATTCGCGGTGCGCGCGTTCCTGGTGGGCAGCCGGGAGAAGATGAGCGCCGACGAGCGGGCCATGGAGGAGAAGCTGACCGCCGCCGGCGGTGCGCTGGAGGATTTCTCGGCCCAGGACGGGGACATACGCGCCTGGACCCGGCAGGCGGGCGTGATCGTGGACGCGCTGTTCGGCGTGGGCCTGTCCCGGCCCCTGGCGGGGGACGGCCTGGCGGCGGCGGAGCTTATCAACGCCGCCCGGCGGCCCGTGGCGGCGGCGGACATCCCCAGCGGCGTCCGGGCGGACACCGGGGCCATATTGGGAACAGCGGTGAAGGCGGACGTGACCGTCACCTTCTCCATGGCCAAGCCCGGCCATTTCATCGAACCCGGGTGCGTGATGACCGGAAGGCTGCGCGTGGCGGACATCGGCATCCCCGCCGATCTGCTAGCCGAGGCGGGCTGCGGCATCTATGCCATCCACGGGGAGGACCTTGCCCTGCCACGGCGGCGGGCGGTGAGCCACAAGGGGGATTACGGAAAGGTGCTGATCCTGGCGGGCAGCACCGGCTATACCGGCGCGGCGGCGCTGTGCGCGTCGGCGGCGGTGAGCGGCGGGGCGGGCCTGGTCTATCTGGGCGTGCCCGCGGATATATATGAGATAGAGGCGGTCAAGACGGCGGAGGCCATGGCCTTCCCCCTGAAGTGCAACGACCGGGGCCGGATGAGCCGGGGCGCGCTGCCGGTGATCCGGGAGCGGCTGGAGGCCTGCGACGTGACGGTGCTGGGTCCGGGGATGGGCCGGGACCGGGACACGGCGGCGGTGACGGCGGAGGTGCTGCGCTGGTCCAAGGGGGCGGTGGTGCTGGACGCGGACGCGCTGTGGGCCGTGAGCCGGGAGCTGTCCCTGCTGGAGGTATGCCCGGGGCCGGTGGTGCTCACCCCCCATGAGGGGGAGTTCGCCCGGCTGCTGGGCCGTCCGGTGGAGGACCGGCTGCTGGACAGCCTGAGCTTCGCCAGGACCTATGACTGCGCCGTGGTGCTCAAGGGGCACCGGACCGTGTGCGCCTTCCCCGACGGCAAGGCGTACATAATCGACGCCGGCAACCCGGGCATGGCCTCCGGGGGCACCGGGGACGTGCTGGCGGGCCTGATCGGCGCGCTGCTGGGGCAGATGAAGCCCCGGCGGGCGGTGGTGACCGCCTGCTGGCTCCACGCCCGGGCGGGGGACATCGCCGCCGGCGAGGTGGGGGAGTATGCCCTGCGGGCGGGAGAGCTGCTGCGGGCGCTGCCCCGGGCGGAGCGGGAGATACAGCGGCAGTAATAAAAAAAGGACCGCCGGCAGGGCGGTCCGATGGGGAAGAAACTGCTGGCTCAGGCGGGACCCCAGTTGCCGGTGCCGCCGCACACAGTGCAGACGCCGTCGCCGTCGCAGACGACGCATGTTTCATAGTTTTGCAGGTCATATTTCACCTTGCCCACCCCGTGGCAGTAAGGGCAGATGCCGTCGCCGTCGCACTCGGTGCAGATGATCATGCCGTCCACCACCACCGGCTCCTCCGCGCCGTCCGTGTAGCTGCCGTTCTGGAAGCTGCCGCCGGTGATGCCGCCGGGAAGATAGCTGTCGTTCTGGAAGCTGCCGCCGGTGATGCCGCCGGGAACGTAGCTGTCGTTCTGGAAACTGCCGCCGGTGATGCCGCCGCTGGGCAGGCCATTGCCGGTGACGCCGTCCGACGTGCCGGAGGCGGAGCCGGGATAGAAGGGCATGTCCTCCGGGACATACAGCGTCCATACGGCCTTGCCGGCAGCGCTGGCCCGGGTCACCGTGAGGGTGGCGGTGCTGTCCTCGCCGGAGATGAGATAGTAGCTGAGATCGTCGTCCGGCTCCAGCGCCTGCATGGTGTAGCCGCTCTGCTTCAGCCGGGATTCGTAGAACGACCGCTGGGTGGAGCTGATGCCGTTTTGGACGCTGAAGGCGTACTCGTAGACGTGAAAGACGGTGCCGTTGACGGTCTGGTCCTCCAGCTGTACGGCGGTCGTGTTCAGCAGCCCGCCCGGGTCGGGCAGCGCGCCGTCGGCGGTGTCGCCGCTGTCGCCGCCGCCGTCCCGCAGAGCGTCAACAAGGGCTGCCGCGGCGCTCTCGCCCGCGTCGGCTGGCGCGCTCTCAGGAGCAGCAGCCGGCTGAGCGGCGCCGTCACTTCCGCCGCAGGCGGCCATGCACAGAAGACACAAAACGAGGACCGGTATGATGAGCTTTTTCATGACGGGTTCCTTTCGGGAATAGAATGTTCTTAGACCAAGTATAATCCGTCCGCGGCATTTGTCAATCCTGTGCCCGCGGACGAGTGAGGAGCGCAACGCATGCGGAGAGCCATCGCTTCCGCACTGATGATAGTCCTCGTGCTCCTGCCGGGGTGCGGGGAGAGGGAAAAACAGCTGCAGGAGAGCTTCGATGCCCTGCGCGCCGCCGTCACCCACGCGGAGGACATCCGCTTCCAGGCGGAGCTGACCGCCGACCGGGGGGACTGGACGGAGAGCTACGGCCTGTCCGTGACCTATGACGGGGCGCAGACCGTGGTGGAAGTCCTCTCGCCGGAGGAGATCGCCGGCATCTCCGCGTCCGCCCTGCGGGGAGAAACGGAGCTGCGCTACGACGGGATCATCCTGGGGGCGGGGCCGCTGGACCAGGAGGGCATCACGCCCATGAGCGCCATGCCCGTGCTGCTGGACGGCCTGGCCAGCGCCTATGTGGAGCTGCTGTGGCGGGAGGACGATATGCTGGCGGCGCGGCTGTTCGTGGGAGAGCAGTCCGTGCTGACCGTGTGGATGGACCCGGACAGCCTGGCCCCCCTGGCGGCGGAGATTGCCCGGGACGGGCGGACGGTGATCTCCTGCCGGATCGAGGACTGGCAGCTGCGCTGAAGAGGAGAATATTCAAAATAAAATGAATATACAAAGGAGAGAGATGGGATGGACGATCGGATGAAGAGGACCTGGGCGGAGATCAGCCTGGGGGCCATCGAGCACAACTACCGGGCCATGCGGGATAAGCTGGCCCCGGGCTGCCGGTTTTTGGGCGTGGTGAAGGCCGACGCCTACGGTCACGGGGCGGTGCGGGTGTCCGGCCTTTTGCAGGACATTGGCTGCGATTACCTGGCGGTGGCCTGCCTGGACGAGGCGGTGCAGCTGCGCCGGGCGGGCATCGGCCTGCCCATCCTGATCCTGGGCTACACCCTGCCCCAGTACGGCCCCGTGCTGGCGGAGAACCACATCACCCAGGCGGTGGGGAGCCTGGCCATGGCCCAGGCCCTGAGCGAGAGCCTGGCGGGCACGGACAGCACGGTGAAGGTGCACCTGAAGCTGGAAACGGGCATGGGCCGCACCGGCTTCCGGGCCTACGGGGAGGATGCCCTGGCGGAGGCGGCCCAGGCCGCCATGCTGCCCCATCTGGAGGCGGAGGGGGTGTTCACCCACTTCTGCGTTTCCGACGGGGACGAGAACGTCCGGGACTTCACCTGGCAGCAGCTGGAGCGGTTCAAAAAGGGCTTCGAGGCCATCGAGGCCAAGACAGGCCGCCGGTTCGCCATACACCACTGCACCAACTCCGGGGCCATGATCGCCTTCCCCGAGACCTATATGGACATGGTCCGGCCCGGCGTGGCCCTGTACGGCATGTACCCCGGCCCGGATAAGGGGGCGCTGGAACTCGTCCCCGCCATGCGCCTGATGACCCGGGTGGCCTGCGTGGAGCGCCACCAGCCCGGGGACACCATCAGCTATGGCCGCACCTATACCGTCACCGCCCCCAGCGACATCGCCGTGCTGCCCATCGGCTACGCCGACGGCCTGCACAGGGCGCTGTCCAACAAGCTGACGCCCTATCTGGCCGGCACCCGGGTGCGGCAGGTGGGCCGCATCTGCATGGACATGTGCATGGCGGACGTGACGGGCCTGGGCGTAAAGCCCGGGGACGTGGCGGAGATCTTCGGGCAGCACGTCAACGCCGGGGAGGTGGCGGATCTGGCCGGCACCATCCACTATGAGCTGCTGTGCGCCGTCAGCCCCCGGGTGCCCCGGATATACGTGGACTGAGGCTTTCCGCCGCGGCGTATAAAATCCGCCCTTTCGTGGGAGAATTACAGCGTGTCCGTACATAGTATGTACCGGGCGACTCTTTCACGGAAGGTGCTCACATGACAAATCCGGTTCGACGCGGAGATATCTATTATGCCGATCTGAGCCCCGTGGTGGGCTCGGAGCAGGGGGGCCTGCGGCCGGTGCTCATCATCCAGAACGACACCGGTAACCGCCACAGCCCCACGGTGATCGCGGCGGCCATCACATCCCAGGTGGGGAAGGCGCGTCTGCCCACCCACATCGAGATCCACGCCCCGGACAGCGGTCTGACCCGGGACAGCGTGATCCTTCTGGAGCAGATACGCACTCTGGACAAATCCCGTCTGCGGGAGCGGATGGGAAAGCTGTCCGGCGCCACCATGAACCGGGTGGACGACGCCATCGCCGTCAGCTTCGGCCTGAACCAATCTCTGTCGTAAAATGCTGCCCCCGTTCATATACTCCGGTATAGGAACGGGGGTGTTGTTATATGGAATTGCCGGTGTACATAGACGGAAAGCGGGAGGGCAGCCTCACCGTGGAGCGCCAGGGGACCATGACGGCCATGACCGTCACCGTCCGAGACGTGGGGCGGGTGGTGCGCCTGAGCGTGTACGGGGAGAAGGCCGGATATCTGGGCATACCGGAGCCGGCGGGCGGGGGGATGCTGCGCCTGGAAAAGCGGCTGACCCCCATGCAGATGCTCCAGTTCCCCCAGCGGATGGAGTACGCCGCCGACAGGCCGCTGGACCGGCGGACCGGCCCCGCCGCGCCGGAGGAGAAGCCCGCCCCGGCGCCGGAGCGGCGGCATGTGCTCTGGATGGGGGGAAAGCCCTATTTTTTCTGATGGTCAAATTGGAAAATATGTGCTATACTGGTCCCAAATGGATTGCACAATGTGCACAAATGAGGTGACAGCTATGCGAATGACAGACCTTATCCAGAAAAAGCGGGACGGCGGCGCCCTGACGAGGGAGGAGATCCGCTGGATGATCGGGGGATATACCCAGGGGGATATCCCCGACTACCAGATGAGCGCCATGGCCATGGCCATCTATTTCCGGGGCATGGACATGGACGAAACATATGAGCTGACCATGGCCATGCTGGACTCCGGGGACAGGATCGACCTGTCCGCCGTCAGCGGCATCAAGGCCGACAAGCACTCCACCGGCGGTGTGGGGGACAAGACCAGTCTGGTGCTGTGCCCCATGGTGGCGGCCTGCGGGGTGAAGATGGCGAAGCTGTCGGGCCGGGGCCTGGGCCACACCGGCGGCACCATCGACAAGCTGGAGAGCTTCCCCGGCTTCTCCACGGCCATGGAGGAGGACGCCTTCCTCCGGCAGGTGGACCGGGTGGGCTTCGCCATCGCCGGCCAGACCGCCCAGCTCTGCCCGGCGGACAAGAAGCTCTACGCCCTGCGGGACGTGACGGCCACGGTGGCCTCCATGCCTCTGATCGTCAGCAGCATCCTGTGCAAGAAGCTGGCCGCCGGCGCGGACGTGATCGTGCTGGACGTGAAGTGCGGCTCCGGCGCGTTCATGCAGACCGAGCAGGACGCCTTCGGCCTGGCCCAGGCCCTCACCCAGGTGGGCCGCCGGGCGGGGCGGAAGGTGGTGGCCGTGGTCACGGACATGGACGAGCCTCTGGGCAACGCCGTGGGCAACGCCCTGGAGGTGAAGGAGGCATTGGCGGCCCTGCGGGGCGAGTACAGGGGCGACCTGATGGACCTGTGCCTGACCCTGGGCACCCAGATCCTCCGGGAGGGCGGCGCGGCCAAGGACGACGCCGAGGCCCGGGCCATGCTGGAAAACGCCATCTCCTCCGGCGCGGCGCTGGAGAAGTTCGCCCAGTTCGTGCGCGCCCAGGGCGGCGATGCGGCGGCGGTGTATGAGCCGTCGCTGCTGCCGGAGGCGCCGGTGAAGCTGGAGGTCCCGGCCCCTGTGGGGGGCTATGTCAAGCGCATCCACGCCGAGGGCGTGGGTCTGGTGAGCATGCGCCTGGGCGGAGGCCGGGCCAGCAAGGAGGACAGCGTGGATCTGGCCGTGGGCGTGGTGCTGGCCAAGAAGGTGGGCGACGCCGTGGCCGCCGGGGAGAGCCTGGGATGGGTCCACGCCCGCACCGCCGAGGCGGCCCGCCAGGCCGCCGAACAGCTGGCCGCCTGCTATGAGATCGGCCCGGAGCCGGTGGAGCGCGCCCCCTTCATCAAGGGCGTGGTCCGCTGCGCCCAGGAAGGAGCGACGGCATGAAGGACGCTGTGCGCCGGGCGCTCATCATCGACGGCCAGGGCGGCGGCATCGGCGCCCAGCTGGCCCGGCTCCTGGCCCGGCAGATGCCGGAGGGGTGGGAGCTGCTGGCGGCGGGGACGAACGTGTCCGCCACGTCCGCCATGCTGAAGGCCGGCGCGGCCCAGGGGGCCACCGGGGAGAACGCGGTGATCCACAACGCCGCCCGGGCGGACCTGATCCTGGGTCCCATCGGGGTCATACTGGCCAACGGCATCATGGGGGAGGTATCGCCTGCCATGGCGGCGGCGGTGTCCGGCTCCGAGGCGGTGAAGATCTTGATCCCCACCTCCACCTGCGGGGTGTATGTGGCGGGGACGGAGGAGCTGCGCCTGGAGGAGTATCTGCGCCAGGCAGCGGACCGGGCCATGGCCGTCATGGGGCAGTAACGAGGCATATAAAGAGCCGGCAGACTGGACTTACCAGCCTGCCGGCTTTTTGTCATTCCTCGAAACGGATCGATTTGATATCGCTCCACAGCGACGCCGCGAGATCGGAAACGGCCTTCTTCTCCTGCCGCGTCACGGTCCGGAACAGGGTGACCAACAGCTTCCCGTCCTTCATTTTCCATCTGCCGGCCACCTCGCCGCCCAGCATCAGCGCCGGCATCACGATCCCCGCCAGGTTGAATATCGCCCGGGTGTTCTCCGGCGATAAAAACAGGCTCTCCTTCTTTTCGTGGGCCAGCAGGAGCTGGTCGAATCCCGCGAGGAACAGGCATGGGGGGATCGCCTGGTCATATGTGCCGCCGCCGTCGATATAATAATAGGTCCTGCCCTCGCACTCCGCCGCCGATATGGGCAGGCGGGCAAGCCAGGATTTGACCTGCGCGGCTGCGGCGTGGAAATAGTACATGGCGTCGTGCAGGGTGGATGGACCCATGTGGGTAAAATACCGGCGGGCCATCTCCAGCTCCGCCTCCCGCGCCGGGAGGGGCGTGAAGGCGGGGGAGAGGCAGAACGCCTTCTTTTCCTGGACGACGTAATTGATGAATCCGCGCTCGCACATCTGGCGGATGCCGCCGCCCCAGGGGTGGAACATGCTGTCCTCCTCCGGGCCGGTCATGCCCTCTTGCCGGCAGATGTCCTTCAATTCCTCCCTCGTCAGAGGGGCGCGGGCGAGAGCTTGCAGGATCACGTCCACGAAATAGGCCTGCCGCTCCGGCGTGAGCGCCCAGCCGTCGCGCTGGTTCCAAAAGGACTGGCCGTGCCAGTCGTTGCGCCGGTAGTCCCGCCCGTCGCCGCAGTGGATGAACAGGGGCAGATCGTCCTCCGCGAACACGTGGACTGTGCCTCTTACTGTCCAGTTCTTCACAAGACCGTCCCCGAACGTGTCCTCCCGAAAGTCGCAGCAGCGTATCCGCAGCGCGTGCATGGCGTTCGCCATGAACTGCGTCTGCACGCCGCAGAGGTCGTGGAGCACGGTCATTTTATCCGCGGGCGCTGTAAGGTGCTGGCCGGCCAGCTGCCGGACCTTGATCTCTTCACGGGTCATCGCGCACCTGCTTTCTCATGAGGCGCATGATCGGCATGGGGGTCAGCAGACATTTGGCGGGACAGCTGGACGACCGTTTCGACATGTTCATCATTGTCCAAACTCAATTCCATATCTCCCTCAATAATAGGGAGCTTGAATTTCATGGATTTGAG
>CANQXG010000027.1 GCA_947627735.1 uncultured Oscillospiraceae bacterium
AAGACCGCCGCCGCCGAGGGCCAGGTGGGCGAGCTGCGCCGTGACCCCATGGCCATGCTGCCCTTCTGCGGCTACCACATGGCGGACTACTGGCAGCACTGGCTGGACATGGAGGCGAAGATCTCCAACCCGCCTAAGATCTTCAACGTCAACTGGTTCCGCACCGACGACAAGGGCAGCTTTATGTGGCCCGGCTTCGGCGAGAACCTGCGTGCCCTGGAGTGGGTCCTGGGCCGCTGCGAGGGCACGGCGGGCGCCGTGGAGACCCCGCTGGGCTACCTGCCCCGGCCCGAGGACATCGACCTGACCGGTCTGGAGGACGAGGTCACCCCGGAGATGCTCAAGACCCTCGTCACCGTGGATCCCGCCGACTGGAAGGGCGAGGTGGCCGACATCAAGACCCATTACGCCAAGTTCGGCGACAAGCTGCCCAAGGAGCTGGTACAGTGCCTGAAGGTGCTGGAGGACTGGGTGGGCTAAAAAATCACCGGCCCGCGAAAAATGGTGATTGACAAGCAGAGGATTTTGTGTTATATTCATTGGGCGCTCGAAAGAGCGCCCAACATGGGCGCGAGTGGTGGAATTGGCAGACTCGCTAGATTCAGGTTCTAGTGCTCATTCCGGGCGTGGGGGTTCAAGTCCCCCCTCGCGCACCATCGTGGGAGCAAAGCACGCTTTGCTCCCACGATTTTTATCGGTCGTCGCAAACCCTGTCAGAAAGGAACGAGAAATGCCCCAAGCGCAGAGAGCATATACCCTGGGGATCGATATCGGCTCCACCACGGTGAAGGTCGCCGTCCTGCGGCCCGAGGACCGGGAGCTGGTCTTTTCCGATTATGAGCGCCACCACGCCAACATCCAGCAGACCCTGTCCGGGCTGCTGGGCCGGGCGGAGGGGGCGCTGGGCGACGTCGCCCTGCGGCCGGTCATCACCGGCTCCGGCGGGCTGACCATGGCGGGGCTGCTGTCCATCCCCTTCACCCAGGAGGTGGTGGCCGTGGCCACCGCTCTGCGCGCCGCCGCGCCCCAGACGGACGTGGCCATAGAGCTGGGCGGGGAGGACGCCAAGATCATCTACTTCACCGGCGGCATCGACCAGCGGATGAATGGCATCTGCGCCGGCGGCACCGGCTCGTTCATCGACCAGATGGCCGCCCTGCTGCAGACGGACGCGGCGGGCCTGAACGCCTACGCCGCCGGCTATAAGGCCATATACCCCATCGCCGCCCGGTGCGGCGTGTTCGCCAAGAGCGATATCCAGCCCCTCATCAACGAGGGCGCCACCCGGGAGGACCTGGCGGCGTCCATCTTCCAGGCGGTGGTGAACCAGACCATCAGCGGCCTGGCCTGTGGCAAGCCCATCCGGGGCAACGTGGCGTTCCTGGGCGGGCCGCTGCACTTTCTGCCGGAGCTGAAAAACGCCTTCGTGCGCACGCTCCATCTGACGCCGGAGCAGACCATCGCCCCGGCCAACGGCCACCTGTTTGCCGCCATGGGCGCGGCCATGACCGCGGAGGAGGACGGGAAGGTCATCACCCTGTCCGGCCTGCGCAAAGCCCTGGACGGGGAGAAACACATGCGCTTTGAGATCAAGCGGCTGGAGCCACTGTTCTCCGGGCCGGAGGAGTACGAGGCCTTCCGGGTCCGCCATGAGCGCCACCGGGTGCGCACGGCGCCCCTGGCCGACTACAGCGGACCCTGCTTTCTGGGCATAGACGCCGGCTCCACCACCACCAAGGCGGCCCTGGTGGCGGAGGACGGGAGTCTGCTGTACAGCTTTTACGCCAACAACAACGGCAGCCCCCTTGCCACGGCCATCCGGGCCATGAGGGAGATAAAGGAGCTTCTCCCGGACACGGCGCACATCGCCTGGTCCTGCTCCACCGGCTACGGCGAGGCCCTGATAAAGGCCGCCCTCATGCTGGACGAGGGGGAGGTGGAGACCATCTCCCACTACTACGCCGCCAGCTTCTTCGAGCCGGAGGTGGACTGCATCCTGGACATCGGCGGCCAGGACATGAAGTGCATCCGCATCCGGGACCATGCCGTGGACAGCGTGCAGCTGAACGAGGCATGCTCCTCCGGCTGCGGGTCCTTCATCGAGACCTTCGCCGTGTCCCTGGGCTATACGGCGCCGGAGTTTGCACGGGAGGCCCTGTTCGCCAAGAACCCCATCGACCTGGGCACCCGGTGCACGGTGTTCATGAACTCCAACGTCAAGCAGGCCCAGAAGGAGGGCGCGCCGGTGTCCGACATCTCGGCGGGCCTGGCCTATTCCGTCATCAAAAACGCCCTTTACAAGGTGATGAAGATCGCCGGGCCTCAGGACCTGGGCAAGCACACCGTGGTCCAGGGCGGTACATTTTATAATGACGCGGTGCTGCGCTCCTTCGAGCGCATCAGCGGCTGCAAGGCCGTGCGGCCCGACATCGCCGGCATCATGGGCGCCTTCGGCGCGGCGCTGGTGGCCCGGGAGCGCTGGCAGGGCCGGCAGAGCACCATGCTGCCCCTGGACGACATCCTCTCCCTGCGCTACGACACCCGCATGGCCCGCTGCCAGGGGTGCGTCAACCACTGTATGCTCACGGTGAACCTGTTCGACGGGGGCGCTCGCCGCTATATCTCCGGCAACCGGTGCGAAAAGGGCCTGGGGGCGGAGAAGAAGAGCGGGGAGGACGTGCCGGACCTGTTCGATTATAAGCTGAAGCGGGTGTTCGACTACCCGCCCCTGGCGGAGGAGGACGCCCCCCGGGGCACGGTGGGCATCCCCCGGGTGCTCAACATGTACGAGAACTACCCCTTCTGGGCGACATTCTTCCGGGCGCTGGGCTTCCGGGTGGTGCTGTCGCCCCTGTCCACCAGGAAGATATACGAGCTGGGCATCGAGTCCATCCCCAGTGAGTCGGAGTGCTATCCGGCGAAGCTGGCCCACGGCCACATCCAGTGGCTGCTGCGCCAGGGGGTGAAGTTCATCTTCTACCCCTGCCTGCCCTATGAGCGCAACGAGACCCCCGGGGCGGCCAACCACTACAACTGCCCCATCGTCACCTCCTACTCGGAGAACATCAAAAACAACGTGGAGGAGCTGGCGGACCCCTCCATCCGGTTCATGAACCCGTTTCTGCCCTTCTACGACCCGGCGGCCCTGAGCCAGCAGCTCATCCGGGAGCTGGGCGGGACCTTCTCCATCCCCTCGGAGGACATCGCCGGCGCCTGCCGGCTGGCCTGGGCGGAGCAGGAGCGTGCCCGCCGGGACATCCAGCAGCAGGGGGAGGAGACCTTGCGGTACATGGAGCGGACTGGCCGGCGGGGCATCGTCCTGGCCGGGCGGCCGTACCACATCGACCCGGAGATCAACCACGGCATCCCGGGGCTGATCGCCTCCTACGGGCTGTGCGTGCTGACGGAGGACTCCGTGTCCCACCTGGCGGAGCCGGACCGGCCCCTTATGGCGGTGGACCAGTGGATGTACCACTCCCGGCTGTACCGGGCGGCGGAGTTCGTCAAGGGCCGGGACGACCTGGACCTGGTGCAGCTGAACTCCTTCGGCTGCGGCCTGGACGCCGTCACCACCGACCAGGTCAGCGACATCCTGACCCGGTCCGGGAAGCTGTACACCGTGCTGAAGATCGACGAGATGAACAACCTGGGCGCGGCCCGCATCCGCATCCGCTCGCTGATCTCCGCGCTGCGCCTGCGGGAGAAAAACGGCGCGCCCCGGCGCGTCGTGTCCGCGGGCTATCAGCGGCCTGAGTTCACCCAGCGGATGAAGGACGAGGGCTACACCATCCTCTGCCCCCAGATGTCCCCCATCCACTTCCGGCTGCTCCAGGCGGCGGTGGGGTCCTACGGCTACCACATCGACCTGCTGGACAGCACCCGCCAAAGCTCCGTGGACATGGGGCTGAAGTACGTCAACAACGACGCCTGCTACCCCTCCATGCTGGTGGTGGGCCAGGTGATGGAGGCGCTGCTGTCGGGCAAGTACGACACCGACAGGGTGGCCGTGTTCATCACCCAGACCGGCGGCGGCTGCCGGGCCACCAACTACATAGGCTTCATCCGCCGGGCGCTGGAGAAGGCCGGCATGGGCCACGTGCCCGTCATATCCGTCAGCGTCCAGGGCCTGGAGAGCAACGAGGGCTTCCGCTATACCCCCACCATGCTCCTCAAGGCGCTGCAGGCGCTGGTGTACGGCGACCTGTTCATGCGGGTGGTGTACCGGATGCGGCCCTATGAGATCACCCCCGGCTCGGCGGACGCGCTGCATCGGGCCTGGGAGGAGAAGTGCATCGAGTCCCTGCAGGGGCCCTTCTCCATGGCCCGGTTCAACAAAAACGTCCAGGACATCGTCCGGCAGTTCGACGCCCTGCCCATCCACGAGGACATGGTCAAGCCCCGGGTGGGGATCGTGGGGGAGATCCTGGTGAAGTTCGACCCCGAGGCCAACAACCACCTGGTGGAGCTGCTGGAGAGCGAGGGGGCCGAGGCGGTCATGCCCGACCTGGTGGATTTCCTGATGTACTGCTTCTACAACGCCAACTTCAAGGCGGAGCACCTGGGGGGCAAGAGCGCCACGGCGCGGCTGTCCAACATGGGCATCGCCGCGGGGGAGCACTTCCGCTCCGCCGCCCGGAGGGCCTTGGAGCACAGCCGCCACTTCACCCACCTGTCCCGGATCGGCCAGCTGGCGGAGTACGCCAAGGACTATGTGTCCCTGGGGAACATGACCGGGGAGGGGTGGTTCCTCACCGGGGAGATGCTGGAGCTGATCCACTCCGGCACCACCAACATCATCTGCACCCAGCCCTTCGCCTGCTTGCCCAACCACATCGTGGGCAAGGGCGTCATCAAGGAGCTGCGGGCCAGCTATCCCCAGGCCAATATCATCGCCGTGGACTATGACCCCGGCGCCAGCGAGGTCAACCAGCTCAACCGCATCAAGCTGATGCTGTCCGCCGCCAAGCAGAGCCTGCCGGCCGGCTGAGGGCGGAAAGACAAAACAAGACCCCGGAAGGGGCTGCAAACGCAGCCCTTCCGGGGTCTTTCGCTATCGTTCTGCCAACTTATCAGTTGTCGAACACGGTCTGGCCGTCCACTTCGGTCTGCAGGGCGGTCAGGGCCTTCTCCACCAGCTTCCGGCGGAGAGCTTTCTCTTCCGTGGGCTCCAGCGCGGGGTTGCCCAGGGGATGAGGGATGGCGATCGTCGGAACGATCCTGTTCGCGCCGACCGTCATGGAGATCGGGGTGACGGTGCACATGTGGACCACAGGCAGGCCAGCCCGCTCTACTTCTTTCACCATCGTTGCGCCGCAACGAGTACAAGTCCCTCAAGTTGATGTTAGGATGACGGCATCTACGCCGTCAGCCTTCAGCTTCTGGGCAAATTCCGCAGCGAACTTCTTCGCGGAGGCCACGGCTGTACCGTTGCCGACGGTGGCGTAGTACAGGTGGTGCAGAGAGCCGATCTTGCCCTCCTTCTCCATGTCCCGGAGCACGTCCACCGGGAGCACACGGTCGGCGTCCGCATTGGCGTACACCGGATCGTAGCCGCCGTGGGCGGTTTCGAAGGTGTCGGCGGTCAGATCCATCACGCCGGTGATGTCATACTCGCCGTAGTGGGAGGCGCTGGAGCTCTCGATGTGGTCCGGGTTGCCCTTGGGCACGATGCCGCCGGAGGTGACCAGCGCGATCTTGGCGTGGGCCATGTCCTTCACGGCGGGGTTCGGGGCCACGCGGTCGAACACGGGCATGGGGAACTCGGTCTCGAAGGGCTTGCCGGCCAGCTTCTTGATGAGCATCTTCACCGCACGGGCGGAGCCGCGCTCCTTCTCGAAGAAGTTGACACGCACGCCATTGGGGATATAGCCCTCCTCCACGGAGGCGCCGATGGGTTCGCCCTTGCCCAGCTTCAGAGCCAGGGGGGCCAGCTTGGCCACGGCGTCACGCATGCCGGCGGCGCTGTTCTTGGTGGACACGATATAGACCTTGGTCTTGAACATGTCCGCGCCGGGGTTCTCCACGTACATGCCGGTCACAGCGGGGATGCCCAGCTTCTCCTGCACGGCGGCGGCGATGGTGCCGCAGGCGACGCCGTAACGGCCCGCGTTGAAGGCGGGGCCAGCCACGAACACGTCGGGCTTCTGGCTCGCGACCATCTCCAGGATGTCGGCGGTGGCCTTGTCCAGGTTCTCGTTGAAGTAGGAGTCGCCGCAGACGACGGTGGCGACGATCTCGGCCTCGTCACCGAACTTCTGCATCAGGGCCATGCCCGGACCCACTACTTCACCGACGCGCAGTTCAGCAGGGTAATCAGCCTTTTCCTCGCCGCCGATCTGGGCGAAGAACTGGTTGATATAGTGAACTACTCTCAGTTTTGCCATTTAGGGTTCTTTCCTCCTTCCTTTATGCTTATCTGGCGCTGAGTTTGATAAAGCCGGTCTCATTGGTGGCGCCGGTGATGACCTGCAGCTCCACGACCAGGGAGCCGTCGGGCTGCAGCGTCTCCGCGCTGGCGCCGGCGATCTTGTTGACGTAGTCCAGCGTACCGATCACCTTGTCCATCTTGGGCAGGACGATGACCTCATTGGCGTTGCCGCCGGTGACCACCGCGTCGGCGGCGGGATCGGCGTCGGCCAAGGACTGGCTCTTGCCGTCACGGCCGGCGTACTCGTCGGTGATGATGACGGTCTTTACGCCCTGGGCCTCGATCTTCTTGCAGTTCATGATGAGGTCGGTGTCGGGGTTGCCGAAGCCCTCCTGGGAGACGATGACGCCGTCCAGGTCCAGCAGCCGGCACATCTTTGCCGTCCAGTCGGAGGAGCGCTGCTTGTCCGCCAGATAGACGTTCTCGTTGGTGATGATCTGGCAGACGAAGTTCAGAGTCTTGCCGTGCTGGGCGAACAGGTCCTCCACCACCGGGTTGTTCTCATGGACATAGGTGGGGTTCTTGTCGCAGGCGGACACGCAGTTGCCGGACACGATGGCGCCGTCCATGGTCTCGGTGGGCCAAAGGATGGTGGAAAGGGTCTTCTTCGCGTCCACGCCGTAGACGTAGGTGTCGTGCAGCAGGCCCTGGCTCTGGAGCATCTGCACGTAGGCCACGCGGGGCAGGTTGGGGTACTTCTCGATGCCCTCCTTCATGCCGCAGGTCTCATAGACCTTGGTCTCGTCGGGGGTCACGTCCCGGCCCAGCTCGCCAAGAGCCACGGCCACGCGGAAGCCCGCCAGGCGGACGGCCTTCTCGTAGTCATGCTGCTTCAGCCCCTCCACGGGCTCGCACACCATGACCAGGTTCAGCGTTTCGGAGAACGGGGTGTACTTCGCTCCAGGGCCGGACATGTCGATGACGCCCTCCTGGAAGCCCACGATCTTGCCGGCGGTGACGACGGCCATGCCCTTCAGGACATGGGTCTTGCCGGAGCCGACCGTATCGACCTTCGCGATGATGCCGGGGAAGATACCTCCGGGTCCCTCCACCTTCACCCGCGGCTCGATCACGTCCTTCACAGGGGTGATGCGAACAGACTCGCCGGGCTTGGCGATGTCGAAGGACACGGACTTGATGGTCTCGTCCTCCAGGACCACTTTCTCCAGCGCGGCTTTATCCACATAAAGCACGCCGTCAGCGACCTTGGCTTCCGCTGCAAATTGGATGTCCTTGATGAAGATGTTGCCAATTTCCAGTTTCAACTTTTCTGTTCCCTCCTTACTGGCGCCGGGCGGGGTCCCGCTCCGGGCCGAATATTATTGGATGCCAATGGTTTTTTACAGGATGACCGACGCCAGCGCGCCCTCCAGCAGCGTCCAGTCGATGAGCCGGCAGTCCAGGTCCACCGAGGGGGGATACCGGTCACATCTCTGCTGAAATTTCGCGCAGGCCAGAATGGCGTTTTCGATCAGTTCCAGGGACTGCTCGTCCACATCACCCTTTCCCTTCGTCAGTATCACGGATTTGTAAGGCGTTTCCCCGGGCTTTACGCTCCCCGAAAGGGGGTGGGACAGAAGCCTCGCTCCCAGATGGATGCGGTCACGTGCCGCCTCCAGTAAGGACTTGTAAGAGCACTGCAGGTACTCCACCGGCACGTCGGGACCAAGCCTCTCCGTCACCAGCGGATTGTTTGTCAGGATATATCCGCCTGTCAAGTACAGCTCGCCTCCCACGCCCGGACCGGCCGGACGGCAATAAAAAACGCCGGCGCCCGTTCCGCCGGGCATCTCTCCGCGCCCTTCCCGCCGGGACAGGGCCTGTCCCCGCCGGGGGCGTGATCGGAAAGTTCAACAAATTAAAGCGTCATAGTCCTTTAATTTATAACAAGTATACTATGTGTTAGTAATAAAAGCAACATTTTGCGCGTCTTTATAGGATTTTGCAATAAATCCTGCTTTCGGCGGCGGGCGGAGCCGTCCGTCCGCCGGGCGGGGGTTGCGGGCGGAAAAAAACTGGTATATAATCGGAGCCGGGATAGGTCCGTCCCGCGGCCCCATGTGTCCGCGGTGGACGGACAGACGAGAGAGGAGAGACCGCCATGCAGGACGAATGCCTGATCTGCGGCGCGCCGCTGGAATATCTGGCGCAGGACGAGCTGATGGAGTGCGCCGTCTGCCACAGGAGCTACATGAGCAAGACCCGGTGCGTCCGGGGCCATTACGTGTGCGACGAGTGCCACCGGCAGGGCCTGGACGCCGTGTTCGGCGTGTGCCTGGCCGAGACCAGCCGGGACCCGGCGGAGATCCTGGACAGGATGATGGCCATGCCCTTTTGCCACATGCACGGGCCGGAGCACCACATCATGGTGGGCGCGGCGCTGCTGACGGCTTATAAAAATGCCGGCGGGGCGCTGGATCTGGAGAGGGCGCTGTTCGACATCCGAGGCCGGGGCCGGAACGTGCCCGGCGGGTCCTGCGGCTTCTGGGGCGCCTGCGGCGCGGGCCTGAGCGCGGGCATGTTTTTGTCCATCGTCACCGGCGCCACGCCCCTGTCCGACGAGCCTTTCGCCCGGGCACACCGGCTGACCGCCCGGTGCCTGTCGGCCATCGCGGAGGTGGGCGGGCCACGGTGCTGCAAGCGGGACTCGTACATCGCCATAGAGCAGGCGGTGGCCTTCGTCCGGGAGGAGCTGGGCGTGGCCATGGACAGCCATGAGATAGTCTGTGCCTACGCGGGGAAAAATAATCAGTGCATCGGCAAACGGTGCCCTTATTCCAAAGCCAATCACCCGGGAAAGGGGGCGGCGGTATGATCTATCTGGACAACGCGGCCACCACGCTGCACAAGCCGCCCCAGGTCATCGAGGCGGTGGCGGAGGCCATGCGCTCCATGGGCAACGCCTCCCGGGGCGCCCATGAGGCGTCCCTGTCCGCGTCCCGGGTGGTGTACGACGCCCGGTGCCGGATCGGGGAGCTGCTGGGCTGCCCCCGGCCTGACCACGTGGTGTTCACCTGCAACGCCACGGAGGCGCTGAACATCGCCATAAACGGCCTGTTCGGCCCCGGCGACCATGTGATAAGCACGGACCTGGAGCATAACAGCGTGCTGCGGCCTTTGTACCGGCTGCAGGCGGAGCGGGGCATAGAGGTGGACTTTATGCCGGCGGATAAGATGGGCCGGATCGATTACGGCGATCTCGCCCGGCTGCTGCGGCCTGAAACGAAGGCGATCGTGTGCACCCACGCGTCCAACCTCACCGGCAACATGGTGGACCTGGCCCGGATGGGGCGCTTTGCCCACGAGCACGGCCTGCTGCTGGTGGCGGACTGCTCCCAGACCGCCGGGTGCGTGCCCATCGACATGGCCGCGCTGGGGGTGGACGTGCTGTGCTTCACCGGCCATAAGGGGCTGATGGGTCCCCAGGGCACCGGCGGGCTGTGCATCATGCCCGGGGTGGAGATCCGCCCCTGGAAGGTGGGCGGCAGCGGCGTGCAGTCCTATAGCTGCACCCAGCCGGAGGAGTATCCCACCCGCCTGGAGGCGGGCACCCACAACGGCCACGGCCTGGCGGGCCTGGCCGCGGCGGCGGAGTTTTTGCTGCAGGAGGGCGTGGAGAAGGTCCATGAAAAGGAGCTGGCCCTGGCCCGCCGGTTCTATGAGGGCGTGCGCGATGTGCCCGGCGTGACGGTGTACGGCGACTTCAGCACCTGGGACCGGGCGGCCATCGTGACGCTGAACATCCGGGACTGGGATTCCGGGGAGATATCCGACGCCCTGGCGGAGGAGTACGGCATCGCCACCCGCCCCGGCGCACACTGCGCCCCCCGGATGCACCGGGCTTTGGGCACGGTGGAGCAGGGGGCGGTGCGCTTCAGCTTTTCCTACTACAACACCGCCGAGGAGGCGGATGAGGCCGTCCGGGCCGTCCGGACCCTGGCGGCGGAGACGGCCCCGGAGGGGGAGGAGGAGGGTCCATGCGACAGAAACAGCTGATGCTGGTGGTCACCTTCCACACCACCGCCGACGCCATGGCCATGGAAAAGACCTGCCGGGAGCAGGATGTGCCAGGCCGGCTGATCCCGGTGCCCCGGGCCATATCCGCCGGGTGCGGGCTGGCCTGGAGCGCCCCGCCGGAGAGCGAGGAGCTGGTGGGCGCGGCCATGGCCCGGGTGGGCCTGGAGCCGGAGGCCATGCACCGGTGCATGGTGTGAAGGCTGGCTCTTGACTTTCCGGGGCGGGTAAAATATAATAAAAAAACCAAAAAGCGCGAAGACTCAGATTTGGGGGCGGGTAGGTAACTGGTGTGCCTCCTGGTCTTCAAAACCAGTGTAGGGCGTGAAGAGCGTCCTGGGTGGGTTCGATTCCCACACGTCCTCGCCAGAAAAACGCGTCTGCCGGCTGCGCCGGGAGGCGCGTTTTTTCATGCCTTTTCCAGTTATAGAAAAATTTTATAGGTCGCCGGCACTATCACAACTCGCGATTGGACAGCCGGCGCGTTGTTATTTATAATAAAATCGTGGCGTTTCGTGCTGGCATTGACTTTATATTATACGAAACGTTAAAAAAAGAAGGAGGAATATTTATGGACCGTTTGTTTGACGCCAAATGGAAATTGGCCATCGGCGGCGTGATCCTGGGCCTGCTGGCCGTGATCCTGGCCGTGGGGGGCAACCCGGGGAACATGGCCATCTGCGTGGCGTGCTTCATCCGCGATATGGCCGGCAGTCTGAAGCTGCACACCGCCCCGGTGGTGCAGTATTACCGGCCTGAGATCGTGGGGTTCGTGTGCGGGTCTTTCCTGATCGCCCTGGCGACCAAGGAGTACCGCACTACCGCCGGCTCCTCTCCCGTGATCCGGTTCATCCTGGGCTTCATTATGATGATCGGCGCGCTGGTGTTCCTGGGCTGCCCGCTGCGGATGCTCATCCGTATGGCCGCCGGCGACGCCAACGCCTATGTGGGCCTGGTGGGCTTTGCCGCCGGCATCGGCACCGGCTGCATCTTCCTGAAGAAGGGCTTCAGCCTGGGCCGGGCCTATGAGGTGAAGAAGGTCAACGGCTTCATCCTGCCGGCGCTGCTGGTGATCGGCCTGGTGGTCAGCCTGACCACGGCTCTGTTCGCCGTCAGCGAGTCCGGCCCGGGCAGCATGCACGCCGCCCCCATCCTGGCCCTGGTCGTGGCGCTGGTGTTCGGCGCCATCGCCCAGAAGACCCGCGCCTGCTTCGCCGGCAGCCTGCGGGACGTGTTCCTGATGAAGGACTTCTCCCTGATCAGCATCCTGGGCGGCATGTTCGCGGTGCTGCTGGTGTACAACGTGGCCACCGGCAAGTTCCACTTCGGCTTCACCGGCCAGCCCATCGCCCACGCCCAGCACATCTGGAACCTGCTTGGCATGTACGCGGTCGGCTTCGCCGCCGTGCTGGCCGGCGGATGCCCCCTGCGCCAGCTGGTGCTGGCCGGTCAGGGCTCCTCTGACAGCGCCATCACCTTCCTGGGCCTGCTGGTGGGCGCCGCCTTCGCCCACAACTTCGGCCTGGCGGGCGTCGCTGCCGCCGCCGCCACCGAGACCAGCGAGGCCGTCGCCGGCGGCCCCGGCACCGCGGGGAAGATCGTGCTGATCTGCTGCATCGTGGTGCTGTTCATCATCGCCGCCACCAACCTGAAGAAATCGGACGCCAAGAGCTGAGGAGGAAACGGACATGGCTGATTACATCGAAGTGGACGTGCGGGGGCTGTCCTGCCCCGAACCCGTGATGCTCACCGCCGCGGCCCTGAAGGCCAATCCCGGCAAAGCGCTGAAGATCCTGGCCAGCGAGGCCCATGTGCGCACCAATGTGGAGAAGCTGCTCAAGTCCAAAAAGGTGGACTTCACCTCCTCCGAGGTGGGCAGCGAGTACGAGATCCTGACCAAGTGACCCGATACTTATGATGAGGGGGCGCGACGCAGATCGATCCGCATCGCGCCCTTCTTCTGCAAAAATATGCACAGGCGCACCGCGCCGGAAAGGAAAACGCTATGAACGTAGGAGTCAAGGAGATCAGCCTGAAGAAGCTGCAGAAGGACGCGGAGGACAATTTCCGCAACGGCTATTACTGCTGCGAGGCCCTGATGGCCGCCATCCGCACGGATTTCGCCCTGGACGTGCCCGAGGAGGTCATCGCCATGGCCTCCGGCATGGCGGTGGGCGCGGGCCGGTCCGGGTGCATGTGCGGCGCCCTCAACGGCGGCATCATGGCCCTGGGCCTGTTGTTCGGCCGCACCGAGCAGGACGGCCCCACCAACCCCAAGTCCGTCAAGTGCATGCAGCTGAGCCATGAGCTGCACGACTGGTTCAAGCAGGCCAACGGCAAAAACGCCATCTGCTGCCGCATCCTGACCAAGGAGTTCGACATGGGCAAGGGCGAGCACAAGCAGCAGTGCATCCGCTTCACCGGCCTGGCGGCCTGGAAGGTGGGGGAGATCATCTGCCGTGAGATGGGCGTGCGCAACACGGACGAGGAGGTCGCATGAAAAAGTTCCTTGCCTCCGTCCCGCTGCCCATATGCGGCGTGATGCTGGGCCTGGCGGCCCTGGGCAACCTGCTGCAGGCGGTGTTCACAAACGTGCTGGGCAGCGCCGCCGCGGGAGACGCGCTGCGGTATGTGTGCGGCGCGGCGGCCAGCGTGATATGGATCGTCGTGGTGCTGAAGGTCATCGTGTGCTTCGACGGGGTGAAGAAGGCCATGGCCGATCCCGTGGTGGCCTCCGTGTCCGGCACGTTCCCCATGGCTACCATGCTGCTGGCGGCCTACGCCAAGCCCTTCATCGGCGGCGCGGCCCAGATCATCTGGTTCGCCGCCATCGCCCTGCACGCGGCCTTGATCGTGTGGTTCACCTGCAAGTTCATCCTGCACTTTGACCTGCAGAAGGTGTTCGCCAGCTATTACATCGTGTACGTGGGCATCGCGGTGGCCGCGGTCAGCGCCCCCGCCTTTGAGCAGCTGGCCGTGGGCGCGGCCACGTTCTGGTTCGGCATCGTCACCTTCGTGATCCTGCTGGTGGTGGTCACCATGCGCTACGCCAAGCACCCGGTGAAGGAGCCGGCCAAGCCCCTGTTCTGCATCTATGCGGCGCCGGCGTCCCTGTGCCTGGCGGGCTACATCCAGTCCGTGACCCCCAAGTCCGCCGCTGTGGTCATCACCCTGCTGACGGTGTCCTCCGCCATCTACCTGGTGGTGCTGTGCAGGCTGCCGTCCCTGCTGAAGCTGAAGTTCTATCCCAGCTACGCGGCGTTCACCTTCCCCTTTGCCATCACGGCCATCGCCGCCATGCAGTCCATGGCCTGTCTGAAGAACCTGGAGCGGCCCCAGCCCTGGCTGAAATATGTGGTGCTGGTGGAAACGGTCGTGGCCGCCGTGCTGGTGGTCTACGCCCTGGCCCGCTATATCCAGGCCCTGGCCGCCGCCCAAAAGGCGGAGCAGAAGCAGTGACCCATCCATAAAAGCATAAAGACGCCGCGGCCATTTGGCCGCGGCGTTTTGCTGTCAGGCCAGTATCCGCTCCGCCACGCTCTCCCAGGTGACCTGGGACATGTCCGGGGGAGCGGGATCGCCGGCGGCGAGGGCCGCATCCAGGGCCGAGGCGAGCCGCTGCTCAAAGGCGGGCAGCTGCTCCGGCACAGGCTCGTCCACCATGTCCATGTCCGGCAGGGGCACATACCCCACGTCCGCCCCGGGCACGAACGTGTCCATCCACTGCCGAAGCCCCGGCAGGTCCGATACCACCGCCCTGGCCCCGCAGGCCAGGGCCTCCAGCAGCGTCAGGGGTACCCCCTCGGAGAAGGAGGGCAGCACGAACACCCGGCTGCGGCTGTACGCCGCCGCCAGCGCATCCTGGGGCAGGGGGCCGAGGAACCGCACCGGGAAGGGGGCGCTCTCCGCCAGGGACCGGGCCAGGGCGGCCTCCGCCTCGTTGCCCGCCCCGCCGGCCAGCAGAAGCTCGGTCCGCTCCGGGTCCGCCGCCATCCTGGGCAGGCACCGAAGCAGGCTCATCACGCCCTTTTTCTCCGCGATCTTCCCGGCGTACACGATCCGGACCGGGCCGTCCCCGTCCCGGCCGCCCAGGGGACGGAAGATGTCCCCGTTATACCCCACGCCCATGAGCCGGACCCGCGCCGGGTCGGCGCCGTAGATGCGCACGATCTGGTCCCGCTGGCCGGGCTTGAGGATGAGGATGCGGTCCAGGCCGCGGACGCCCCGGCAGATAGCCTCCCGCTCCAGGGCGTGCTTTTCCATCTGGCGCAGGTCCGTGTTGTGGCATATGCCGTACACCCGCCGGTCCGGGAAGGCCTCCCGCACGGCGGCGGTGAGCAGGTACAGGTGGTGGCACAGGATCAGCTCCGGGTCCAGCTCCTCCACGGCCCGGCGGACCGTGTCCAGGAAAGCGGCCCGGAACCGGGCCACCATCTCCGGGGTCATGTCCTTGTAGCGGGTGCTCCGGTAGGGCATCTCGTCGGACATGCCCGCCACGGGGAAGGGCAGGGCCTGCGTTTCAAACCGCACGGGGTAGAAGGGTGTGTCCCCGGGCAGCACCGCCCGGTCCTCCGCCACGACGCCCGCCACGGCGGCCTGGCGGTGGCCCATGGCGGCAAATGCGCCGATCAGGGCCGTGAACACGGTGCCGCTGCCGGTGCCGAAGGGCTTTTGGGCGGAGATGTGCAGGATGTTCATAGGCTCCTCCTATGGAAAACGCCGGCTGTGCCGGCGTTTTCAGTGTTGTCAGGGGCGGATGACCGTCCGGGCGGCGGTGAGGGCCTCCACGATGTCGTACATATTGGACACCGTGCCCACCTGCAGCTTTTCCGTCAGCCCGTAGAAGTTCAGGCAGGTGCCGCAGGCGGTAATCTTCACGCCGGCCTTCTCCAGGTTCTTCAGGTCCTCCAGACTGTCGGAGCCCTCGCAGGGGAGATAGGCCCCGGAGTTGTAGAAGATGATCCGCTCGGGGAGAGTGTCGGCGTTGGTCAGGGCGAAGACGAACGCCTTCATCAGCGCCTTGCCCAGTTCGTCGTTGCCGGCGCCCATGGTGTTGGAGCCGATGGCCACCACCGCGCCGGGCGCGGGGGCCTCCGCCGCCGGCGCCCCTTCCCCGGCGGACTGGACCTGGATGGTCACGGTGTACTCCGCAGGCCCGGTCTGGGCGTGGGACACGGCCAGAGAGCGGGAGGCGGCCAGCTTGGAGAGGTTCTCCACGGCGGTGGGGTTGTCCACCAGCACGGTCAGGGTCCCGGCCTCCGTAAAGGCGTCCAGGGCCTTTTTCGCGTTCACCACGGGCAGGGGACAGGCCATGCCGCGGCAGTCCAAAGAATTTGTCATGTTTTATTCCTCCTTGAGGCTTGACTTCTCTGTGAATATATTGTAACATCCCCCTCGTGACCTGACAAATTGAAAGGTCTTATAAATGGCCGCGGCCCCGAAATGGGCGGACAGAGGCGCCGCGGCGGCGAAAAATCTCACAATTATTTATAAGAAATCGCTTCCGGTACTTGGCAATTTTGCCATCATGTGATATAATGACTGCTTGAAAGAGAGGGCAGAGGGAGAGCTGGGCGCTTATATATAGAAATTTGTTATAGATGCCCCGGCTTCCCCGCCGATCCCTTCCTAATGGGAGACCCATTAGCAGCGCAGCCGCTATCACGATAATTTTAGGAGGAATTTTAATGGACAAACTGTATGACGTGATCGTTCTCGGCGCTGGCCCCGGCGGCCTGGCGGCGGGCCTTTACGCCGGACGGGCCAGGCTGTCCACTCTCATCATCGAGAAGGGCCAGGACGGCGGCCAGATCGCCATCACCAACGACATCGAGAACTACCCCGGCCAGGTGCTGGAGGGCGAGAGCGGACCCAGCCTCGTCGCCCGTATGACCAAGCAGTGCGAGAACTTCGGCTGCGAGCGCGCGGCCGACACCATCAAGTCCGTGGAGCTGAACGGGGACGTGAAGGTCCTCACCGGCGCCAAGGACACCTACAAGGGCAAGACCCTCATCATCGCCACCGGCGCCTATCCCCGGCCCATCGGCTGCAAGGGCGAGCAGGAGTATATGGGCAAGGGCGTCAGCTACTGTGCCACCTGCGACGCCAACTTCTTCGAGGACCTGGAGGTGTTCGTGGTGGGCGGCGGCGACGCCGCCGTGGAGGAGGCCATGTACCTGACCAAGTTCGCCCGGAAGGTGACCATCATCCACCGGCGGGACGAGCTGCGGGCGGCCAAGTCCATCCAGGAGCGGGCCTTCAAAAACGACAAGCTCCACTTCATGTGGGACACCGTCGTGGAGGAGCTGGGGGGCGACGAGATCCTCCAGACCATGAAAGTCAAGAACGTCAAGACCGGCGAGGAGACCGTCTATGAGGCGGACGAGGACGACGGGCTGTTCGGCGTGTTCGGCTTCATCGGACGGGTGCCCAACTCCGCCCTGTTCCAGGACAGCGGCCTGGAGATGGACCGGGCCGGCTATATCCCCACGGACGCGGATATGCACACCAATATCCCCGGCGTCTTTGCCGCCGGCGACGTGCGGGTGAAGAGCCTGCGCCAGGTGGTCACCGCCGCAGCGGACGGCGCCATCGCCGCCACCCAGGCGGAAAAATATATCAACGAGCACGCTTAAATTATAATTTAGGAGGAACTAGATCATGCTGGAACTGGATAAGACCAATTTTGAGGCAGAGGTGCTGCAGGCCGAGGGCTATGTTTTCGTGGACTTCTTCGGCGACGGCTGCGAACCCTGCAAGGCCCTGATGCCCTTCGTGCACGCCCTGGCGGACGAGTTCGAGGGCAAGCTGAAGTTCTGCCAGCTGAACACCACCAAGGCCCGCCGTCTGGCCATCGCCCAGAAGGTGCTGGGCCTGCCGGTCATGGCCATCTACAAGGGCGGCGAGAAGGTCGAGGAGCTGGTGAAGGACGACGCCACCGAGGAGAACATCCGCAAGCTGGTGGAGAAGTACGCCTCCTGAGAGAGGACGAGCTATGCTTATTTCGCCCCGGCGCCCGGCAAATGGCAAGGGGGATGAAATAAAACCATTCTTGAAGAAAGGAGTAACAATCAGAAAATGGCGATCCTGAAGGATAAGAAAGTCGTGATCATTGGCGACCGCGACGGTATCCCGGGGCCTGCGATCGCGGCGTGCGTTGAGAGCGCCGGCGGCGAGGTAGTGTTCTCTTCCACCGAGTGCTTCGTGTGAACGAGCGCAGGCGCAATGGATCTGGAAAACCAGAGGCGGGTCAAAGAATTTGCCGAAAAGTATGGCCCGGAAAATGTCGTCGTGGTACTGGGCGCTTCTGAGGGCGAGGCCGCTGGCCTGGCCGCAGAGACCGTTACCGCCGGCGATCCGACGTTTGCAGGTCCGTTGACAGGGGTCCAGCTTGGACTCACGGTATACCATGTTTGCGAGCCCGAGATCAAAGAAGAGTTTGATCCGGACGTTTACGAAGATCAGATCAGCATGATGGAGATGGTCCTGGATGTTGACGACATCGTGAACGAGATGAGCGCAATCAGGGATGAGTACTGCAAGTACTTGTAAAAAGAAGAATTGAACTGGAGAGCACAGACACGCGCTTTCTGATTCGAGGACTCGAAAAGAAGGCGGTGAGATCTCTCACCGCCTTTTTCTGAATAGAGTTTCTCTATATATTTTGGATAAGGTTGGTATTTATCTATGAATGCTGTTATCAAGGGGGCCAGCTATATCCTGGCCCATGTGCCGGGCATGGTGATCCACAACGGCTCCACCCAGATCACGGAGCGGATCGTCAACCCCGAATCTGAATACCTCAAGCAGCTGCCGGAGCATCTGCGCAGCTACACCCAGGCGGTGGAATACTGGCCCAATCAGGTCTACATCGGCAACAAGACCCCCGGCGAGCTGGCGGAGGTGGAGTTCCCCTATTACGACAAGCCCCTGGCCGGCGCGGACCGGTACGGCAAGTTCGGCGAGATCATGCCCGAGGAGGAGTTCCTGCTGCTGATGCAGTGCGCCGACGTGTTCGACGTGCTGCTGCTGGAGAAGGGCTTCGTCGCCGCCCATAAGGACGCTCTGGCCGCCGACCCTATCATCACCGAGGACATCGTGGCCCGGATCAAGGAGGGCGCGGACCAGGCCGACATCGAGCGTTTTGTCAACGAGGAGCACGCCGAGGGGCTGTACGCCGGCGGCAAGCTGGTGGGCTGCGTCAAGCGCGCCCATGACATCGACGTGAACCTGAACGCCGAGGTCATGCATGAGAACCTGGTCAACAAGGCCAGCAACACCCTGGCGCTGCTGTACGCCGTGCGCAACGCCGGCATCGAAAAGGACGACGTGGAGTACGTCATCGACTGCTCCGAGGAGGCCTGCGGCGATATGAACCAGCGCGGCGGCGGCAACTTTGCCAAGGCGGCGGCGGAGATCGCCGGGCTGTCCCATGCCACCGGCTCCGACACCCGCGGCTTCTGCGCGGGTCCGTCCCACGCCGTGGTGGAGGCGGCGGCCCTGGTGAAGGCCGGCGCCTATAAGACCGTGGCCGTCACCGGCGGCGGATGCACCGCCAAGCTGGGCATGAACGGCAAGGACCATGTGAAGAAGGGCCTGCCGGCCCTGGAGGATTGCCTGGGCGGCTTCTGCGTCATCCTGTCCGCCAACGACGGCGTCAGCCCCGAGGTGAACCTGGACATCCTGGGCCGCCACACCGTGGGCACCGGCTCCGCGCCTCAGAACGTCATCGGCTCTCTGGTGGCGGACCCCCTGGAGCGCAACGGCCTGAAGATCACCGACATCGACAAGTACTCCCCCGAGATGCAGAACCCCGACATCACCAAGCCCGCGGGCGCCGGCGACGTGCCCCAGGCCAACTATAAGATGATCGCCGCCCTGGCGGTGAAGCGGGGCGAGCTGGAGAAGAAGGACCTGGCCACCTTTGCCTCCAAGCACGGCCTGGTGGGCTTCGCTCCCACCCAGGGCCACATCCCCTCCGGCGTGCCCTACATCGGCTTCGCCCGGGAGGACATCATGGCCGGCAGGATCAAGAACGCCATGATTATCGGCAAGGGCAGCCTGTTCCTGGGCCGCATGACCAACCTGTTCGACGGCGTGTCCTTCGTCATCCAGGCCAATACCGCCGGCGACAGCGAAGAGGGCGGAGTCAGCGAATCCAAGGTGCGCAGCATGATCGCGGACGCCATGAAGGAATTTGCGGCCGTGCTGATGGCGAAAGAATAAGGCGGGCTGAGTCATGGCAGGAAAGATCGAAAAAATGATCGCCGAGACCTTCCTGGAGATGGCGGAAGGCCTCACCAGCGGCAGCTATGGCAAAAAGCCTAAGATCGCCCTGACGGGCATGGGCTCCGAGCACGGCGAGACCAACGCCATGGCCGCCGCCGTGGCCGCCGCCCGGGACGGGATCGAGGTCTGGTACATCGGCTCTCTGGAGGCAGAGGGCGTGAAGACCGTCCATGTGGCCGACGACGAGGAGGGCCACGCCAAAATGGAGCAGCTCCTCAAGGCCGGCGAGGTGGACGGCGCTGTCACCATGCACTTCCCGTTCCCCATCGGCGTGTCCACCGTGGGCCGGGCCGTGACGCCCGCCTTCGGCAGGGAGATGTATCTGGCCAACACCACCGGCACCTCCAGCACCGACCGGATCGAGGGCATGGTGCGCAACACCGTCGCCGGCATCATCACCGCCAAGGCCTGCGGCGTGGCGGAGCCTACCGTGGGCATCCTGAACGTGGACGGCGCCCGCCAGACGGAGAAGCTGCTGCGGCAGCTGGCCGAAAACGGCTATCCCATCCGCTTCGCCCAGTCGGCCCGGGCCGACGGCGGCGCGGTGATGCGGGGCAACGACGTGCTCCAGGGTTCCGCGGACGTGATGGTCATGGACTCCCTGACCGGCAACGTGATGAGCAAGCTGCTCAGCGCCTATTCCACCGGCGGCAGCTTCGAGGCCGTGGGTTACGGCTACGGCCCGGGCATCGGCGAGGGCTATGAGCAGCTGGTGATGATCATCTCCCGCGCCTCCGGCGCGCCGGTGATCGCCAATGCCATCCGCTTCGCCGCCCAGCTGGTGCGCGGCAACGTGTTCCAGGTGGCCAAGGAGGAGTTCGCCGCCGCCAACAAGGCGGGGCTGAAGGAGCTGCTGGCGGGGCTGAAGAGCGCCGCCAAGAGCACGGAGAAGGAAGAGGAAGTGAAGGCGCCGGCCAAGGAGGTCGTCACCGCCCAGATCCCGGGCATCGAGGTCATGGATCTGGACGACGCGGTGCGCGTGCTGTGGAAGATGGGCGTCTACGCGGAGAGCGGCATGGGCTGCACAGGCCCCATCGTGCTGGTCTCCGAGGCCAATAAGGACAGGGCCGTGAAGGCCCTGCAGGACGCCGGCTACGTGGGCTAAAGGCGTCTGATACGCGGAGAGGAGGTGGTGCGCCATGGCGGAAAAGGTTCGTCTGACCCAGATGACGAAGGCGGCGGGTTGAGCGGCAAAGATAGGTCCTGAGACCCTTGCTCAGGTGATGAGCAAGCTGCCGGCATTTTCTGACGAAAACCTTTTGGTGGGCGTGGCCACCTCCGACGACGCGGCGGTATACCGGGTGGCGGACGATCTGGCCATGATCCAGACGGTGGACTTCTTCACCCCCGTGGTGGACGACCCCTATGTGTTCGGCCAGATCGCGGCCGCCAACGCCCTCAGCGACGCCTATGCCATGGGCGGCGCGCCCCGGGTGGCCCTGAACGTGGTGGGCTTCCCCAGCTGCCTGGACCCCGAGATCCTGGGCCAGATCATGGCCGGGGGCGCGGACAAGGTCAAGGAGGCGGGCGCCATCCTCATCGGCGGCCACTCCATCCAGACGGAGGAGCCGATCTACGGGCTGTGCGTGTCCGGGTTCGTGCACCCCGGCAGGATATGGCGCAACTTCGGCGCCAGGCCGGGGGACGCGCTGATCCTGACGAAGCAGCTGGGCTCCGGGGTGGTGAACACCGCGGTGAAGGGCGGCCTGGCCTCGGACGAGGCCACCGCCGAGGCCATACAGGTCATGCGCTCCCTCAACCGCCGGGCCAAGGAGGCCCTGGAGGTGTTCCCCATCCACGCCTGCACGGACGTCACCGGCTTCGGCCTGATCGGCCACGCCGTGGAGATGGCCGAGGCCAGCGATGTGACGCTGTGCCTTGAGGCCGGGCGCGTGCCGCTGATCGGCGAGGCGCTGGACTACGCGTCCATGGGCCTGGTGCCCGCGGGCGCTTACAGGAACCGGGGGTACTATCTGCCCAAGGTGGATGTGGGCGACACGCCCGAGGAGCGGATGGACCTGCTCTTCGATCCCCAGACCTCCGGGGGCCTGCTGGTGAGCCTGGACGGCGCGCTGGCGGACAAGGCCATGGAGCGGCTGGCGGACGCGGGGCTGGAGACCGCTGCGGCGGTGATCGGCTACGCGGCGGAGAAGAGCGACAAGCTCATCCGGCTGGTCTGAAAGGTTTTCAAAGCAACACAGGAAAATGCTTCTCCCGCCCCGCATAAGGGCGGGAGAAGTGACGAAGCGGAGAAAACGATGGATAAAAACGAACTATTCAGAAGCATCCCCAAGGTGGACGTCCTGCTGGAGCGGGAGGACGTGGCCGCCCTGACGGAGAGATATGGCCGCACGCTGGTGACCGAGGCCGTGCGGGAGCAGACGGAGCTGCTGCGGGAGATGATCCGCGGCGGCACGGACGAGTCCGCCGCCCGGCAGGCGGTGGAGGACCTGGTCCGGAACGTGGAGCGGAGCCTGGAGCGGCAGTGCGCCCCCCGGGTGCGGAAGGTGATAAACGCCACAGGCACCGTGCTGCACACCAACCTGGGCCGGGCGCCCATCAGCCGGGAGCAGGCGGAGAAGCTGACGGAGATCGTCACCGGGTATTCCAATCTGGAATATGACCTGGAAAACGCCCGGCGGGGGGAGCGGTATGCCCACTTCGAGGGGCTGCTGTGCCGCCTCACCGGCGCGGAGGCCGCCATGGTGGTCAACAACAACGCCGCCGCGGTGCTGCTGGTGCTGAGCACCCTGGCCGCGGGGGGCGAGGTGCTGGTGAGCCGGGGCGAGCTGGTGGAGATCGGCGGCAAATTCCGGGTGCCGGACGTGTGCCGGCAGAGCGGCGCGGAGCTGCGGGAGGTGGGCACCACCAACAAGACCCACTTCGCCGACTATGAGGAGGCCCTCTCCGACGGGACGAAGGCCATACTGAAGGTGCACACCAGCAACTACCGGATCGTGGGCTTCACAGAGTCCGTGGACGCCGCCCAGCTGGCGGAGCTGGCCCACGCAAGGGGCATCCCCATGATCGAGGACCTGGGCAGCGGCGTTCTGGTGGATCTGGAGCAGTACGGCCTGAGCCACGAACCCACGGTGCAGGAGTCCGTCCGGGCGGGCATCGACGTGGTGTGCTTCAGCGGCGACAAGCTGCTGGGCGGCCCCCAGGCGGGCATCATCTTGGGGAAGAAGGAGTACATCGCCCGGATGAAGCGCCATCCCCTGACCCGGGCGCTGCGGGTGGACAAGTTCACCGTCACGGCATTGGAGCTTACACTGCTGGAGTACCTGAAAAAGGAGAGCGTGGCCCGGAACGTGCCGGTGCTGCGCATGATCAGCGAGAAAGAACCCTCCATCCGGGCCAGGGCGGAGGAGCTGGCGGTGCTGCTGCGCGCGTCCTGCCCCCGGGCGGACATATCTGTGCGGCCCTGCCGGAGCCAGGTGGGGGGCGGGAGCCTGCCCCTGGAGCGGCTGGACAGCGCCGGCGTGGCCATCGAGCCGTGGGACATGAGCGCCGACGCCCTGGAGCGGCGGATGCTGGCGCTGGCGGTGCCCATCGTGCCCCGGGTGACGGAGGACAGCGTGCTGCTGGACGTGCGGACCGTGGACAGCGGTGACTTCCCCGCCGTGGCCGCCATGCTGGGGGAGGTGCTGGGATGAAGCACGTGATCATCGGCACGGCCGGCCACATCGACCACGGCAAGACCTGCCTGATCAAGGCCCTCACAGGCCGGAACACCGACCGGCTGGAGGAGGAGCAGCGCCGGGGCATCACCATTGACCTGGGCTTCACCTGGTTCGACCTGAAGGACGGCACCCGCTGCGGCATCATCGACGTGCCCGGCCACGAGAAGTTCATCAACAACATGGTCTCCGGCGTGGTGGGCATGGACCTGGTGCTCATGGTCATCGCCGCCGACGAGGGGATCATGCCCCAGACCCGGGAGCACCTGGACATCTTGCAGCTGCTGGGTATCGAAAAGACCGTGCTGGTCATCACCAAGTGCGACCTGGTGGAGCCGGAGTGGCTGGACATGATGGAGGAGGAGATCAAGGACGGGCTGAAGGGCACCATCCTGGACGGCGCGCCGGCGGTGCGGGTGTCCTCCACCACCGGCACGGGCATCGACGAGCTGAAGGACATCATCTGGAAGATGGTCCGGGACGAGGTCCCCGCCCGGGACGTGAACAGCATCCCCCGCCTGCCCATCGACCGGGTGTTCACCATCTCCGGCTTCGGCACCATCGTCACCGGCACCCTGCTCAGCGGCACCATCACCAAAAACGACGACCTGGAGCTGTATCCCACCGGGAAGATGTGCAAGATCCGCAACATCCAGGTCCATGAGAAGGACCAGACCGTCTGCGAGGCGGGCCAGCGGGTGGCCATCAACCTGTCCAACGTGAAAAAGAGCGAGATCAAGCGGGGCTATTGCCTGGCCCCGCCGGACAGCATGGAGAACAGCCGCCTTCTGGACGTGCGCCTGCGGGTGCTGGACAGCTCCGAGCGGGTCATCCGCAACCGGGAGCGGCTGCACCTGTTCATCGGCACCAGCGAGGTGCTGTGCCGGGCGGTGCTGCTGGACAAGGACGACCTGGGTCCCGGCGAGGAGGGCCTGGCCCAGCTCATCCTGGAGGACGTGCTCACCGTCAAGCGGGGGGACCGGTTCGTGGTGCGGTTTTACTCCCCCCTGGAGACCATCGGCGGCGGGACGGTGCTGGGCGCCAACTCCCGCAAGCGCAAGCGCTTCCAGGAGGGCGTGCTGGACGAGCTGAACCGGAAGGAGTCCGGCTCTCTGGCGGACCTGGCCGAGCTGCAGATCCGGGAGGCCTGGGACAGCATGATCACCCTGTCGGAGCTGGCCAAGGCCGTGGCCCACTCCAAGGAGGAGCTGCTGCCCCACTTGAAGCAGCTGGCGGAGGATGAGTTGATCGAGGCCTACGAGATGACCTCGGACGTGTATTACTGGCACTCCGACGCGGCCTTCAAGGCCCGCCAGGAGATCTCCAACGCCCTGAAGGAGTACCACTACAAGTATCCCTACCGCTTCGGCATCAGCAAGGCCACCATCCACCACACCTACCTGAAGCGGGTCAAGACCAATATCTTCGACCGGATCATCCGGCGCATGATCGACAAGGGCTATTTCAAGCTCCACGGGGAGTATCTCATGCTGGCCCAGTTCGACATCCCCCACGACAAGACCTACCTGGCCGTGGAGAAGCTGCTCATCGACACCTTTGAAACGGCGGGATACGAGATGCTCCGCTTCAGCGAGATCGACAAGAAGAGATATCCCGACGAAACGGTGATGGACATCCTGTCCCTGCTCATCGAGGACGGGCGCTGCGTCCGGGTGGGGGACAGCTTGCAGCTGTACACCATGAAGCACTTCATGGACGACGCCCGGGACATGGTCCTGAAGCATTTCCAGACCAATGACCTCATCACCATCAAGGACGTGAAGGAGATGTGCGGATGCAGCCGCAAGTGCGCCAAGCCCATCGTGGAGTACATGGACTCCATCAAGGTGACGAAGAAGGTGGGCGCGGAAACGGAACGGGTGGCGTTCCGATGACGGATGCGTCCGGGAGGAGAGAGCAGTGAATCTGAAACAGATAGAGGCGTTCGTGAAGATCGCCAACAACAACAGCTTTTCCCGCACGGCCAAGGAGCTGTACCTGACCCAGCCCACCGTCAGCGCATACATCAACAACCTGGAGGAGGAGCTGGGCGTGCAGCTGTTCGCCCGGACCACCAAGGCGGTGGAGCTGACGGAGGATGGCCGGCGCATATACCTGTACGCCCGGGAGATGGTGGACCTGGCCTACACCATCCAGCACATGTTCCGGGACGACGGCCAGGAGGAGCCGGAGAAGCAGATCATCATCTCCGCCTCCACCATCCCCACCCAGTACCTGCTGCCTCGGATACTGGCGGAGTACAGCCGCCGGTACCCCCAGTCCCGCTTCCGGGTCATCGAATCGGACAGCGAGGGGGTCATCTCCGACATCGCCGAGCACCGGGCGGACGTGGGGTTCGTGGGCACGGCCCTGCCCCGGGCCAACTGCGAGTATATCCCCTTTTTCGAGGACGAGCTGGTGGCGGTGACGCCCAACACGGAAAAATACCGGCTCCTGCGCCAGGAAGCCCCCTCGGTGGCCTGGCTGCAGGACGAACCCTTCGTCCTGCGGGAGGACGGCTCCGGCACCCGCCGGGAGGCCATGGCCCACCTGAAGAGCATGGGCATCGAGGAGGGCAAGCTGCGGGTCATCGCCAGCTTCGCCAACTCCGACGCGGTGCTGATGAGCGTGCGGGAGGGCATCGGCGTGTCGGTGATCAGCCGCCTGGCCGCCCAGGAGAGCATCGACCGGGGGGACGTGCTGGAGTTCCGGCTGGGGGAGAGCGGCTCGTTCCGCAGGCTATACGTGGTCACCAGCCAGATCCGGCCCACCTCCGACGCGGCCCAGAAGCTGGTGAATCTGGTGAAAAAGCTCTATGGCGTCCAGGGAGCATAGCCGCCGGCTCCTGGTGTGGGGCGACTCCAACAGCTACGGCTTCGACCCGGACTGGGGCAACCGGGGCGGCCGCTACCCCGCCGAGGACCGCTGGCCGGACATCCTGGCCAAGGCCCTGGAGGGGTCCTGGCAGGTGCACACCGACGCGCTGCCGGGCCGGTGCATCCCCACGCTGCGCTTCGAGTGGGAGGCCCTCGCCGCCGCGGTGGACAGCTGCGGCAGGCCGGACCTGTTCGCCGTGATGCTGGGCACCAACGACCACCTGTCCGCGTCCAGGCCGGACCCGGAGCGGGTGGGGGAGCGGATGGAGGAGTTTCTCACCCAGGCCATGGCCGGCCCCCTGGCGGGGGTGGAGGCGCTCATCATCGCGCCGCCCTATATGGACTTCGGCGCCGACCGGTATTACGCGAAGTTCTCCACCGTGTCCGGCTCCCTGAGCCGGGCCATGGAGGCGTGCGCAGGCCGGGTGGGGGCTGGATTTCTGGACGCGGGGGCGCTGCCCCTGGCGCCGGACGGCATCCACCTGCTGCCGGAGGGCCACCGGCTGCTGGCCGGGAAGGTCCTGGCATGGCTGCAGGACAGATACAAATAAAAAGCGCCGCCTCCGGAATGTGAACTGTACCAAGCGAAACGGACAGGGAAAAAGCCCCCTAGTGTAAGGGAATAAGTAGACGGATGTGTGAAGG
>CANQXG010000028.1 GCA_947627735.1 uncultured Oscillospiraceae bacterium
ACTTCACCCCCTGGTGTTTTCTATCTTACACCAGGGGGTGGCTTTTCCTGTTGTCTGTTTTTCCCGGTACAGTTCACTCCGGGGGCGGTGGGTCGTTTGTTTTCGCGGGGAGGGATTTACTTGATCCTTTTCTTGCCGGAGAAGTAATCCTTGCTCATCTTGGCGATCACGCCGGACAGCAGCAGCAGGGCGATCAGGTTGGGGATGGCCATGGCGCCGTTCAGGGTGTCGGAGATGTCCCACATCAGCTTGCCGGAGCCGGTGGCGCCCACGATGCAGACCAGGCAGAAGATGATCTTGTAGCCCCAGGACACATACTTGTTGTTGTGGGTCAGATAGCCCCAGCAGCGGTCGCCATAGTAGCTCCAGCTGATGCAGGTGGACAGGGCGAAGAAGATCAGGCTGATCTGGATGATCAGGCCGCCGATGGTGCCGGGCAGGATGGAGTTGAACGCAGCCACGGCCGCGGCGCCGTTGGAGGCGTAGGTGGCCAGGGCCTCCTCGCCCAGCTCGAAGCCGGACAGGACCAGGGTCAGGCAGGTGATGGTGCAGATGATGATGGTGTCCACGAACACCTCGAACACGCCCCAGATGGCCTGCTCGCAGGGTTCCTCGGTGGAAGAGGCGGCGTGGGCGATGGGCGCGGAGCCGAGGCCGGCCTCGTTGGAGAACACGCCGCGGGCGACGCCCTGGCGCATGGCGACCATGATGGCGTAGCCGAACACGCCGCCGCCGACAGCCTTGAAGCTGAAGGCGCTCTTGAAGATGGTGGCGAAGGCCGCGGGCAGCTGAGGCAGCCGCATGAGGATCACCACGATGCCCGCCAGGATGTAGAAGATGCTCATGAAGGGCACCAGGTAGGAGGTGACGGTGCCGATGCGCTTGACGCCGCCCAGGATGACGATGGCCACCACGATGGCCAGCACGATGCCGGTGATCAGGGGCTTGACGTTGAACAGGCCGCTCATGGCGCCGGCGATCTCGCTGGACTGGGCGATGTTGCCGATGCCGAAGGAGGCCAGGCCGCCCAGGATGGCGAAGATCACGGCCAGCCACTTCCAGTTCTTGCCCAGGCCGTTGCGGATGTAGTACATGGGACCGCCGGAGTAAGCGCCCTTCTCGTCCCTTTCACGGTACTTCATGGCCAGGGCGATCTCGCAGTACTTGGTGCACATGCCGAAGAATGCGGACACCCACATCCAGAAGGCCGCGCCCGGGCCGCCTACGAACACGGCGCCGGTGACGCCGGCGATGTTGCCGGTGCCCACGGTGCCCGCCAGGGCGGTGGTCATGGCCTGGAAGGGGGTCAGGTTGTTGCTGTCCTTCTTCTTGTCCGTTTTCTTGAAAACGGACCCGATCGTGTTCTTCATAATGAAGCCGAACCAGCGGACCTGGACCCACCCCGTGCGGAAGGTCAGGTAAATGCCGGTGCCCACCAGCAGGATCAGCATGATGGGGCCCCATACGAAGCCATTGATCGCGTTGTTGACTTTTTCGATCATTTCTACCATGTTCATCTCTCCTCTTATACGTCGTGTGTGTGGATGACTTCCGCGGCACGATCCGGGGATAAACAAAATGAGCCTGCCCGAAAGGGTAAGCTCAGACTCCAAACAGTCCGCCCGCTGGACGACGGGCGTATTCTGTCCTTTTGCCTGAGAGATTGAGCGTTTTTCTGCCTTGCCCCTTCGGCCCCCGCCCCGCAGGCGGGCTTCTCCAGAATCCCATCCACCGGCGGTTCCGATGGTCCTGCCGGTTTCCTCTGGCAATATAAACTTGATCCCCGGTCTGTGCCAGACCTTATAGTTATAATATAAACGATAACCGGTGGTTTTGCAAGCATTAGTTCTTGTAAAAACAGCACAGTTTTTATCAAAATTTTTGTATGTTCTGCCGCAGGCGCTTATCCTTTATTTGCCAGCGCTTCCATCCTCTGCCGGGTATTTTCGTCCGCCGGCCCCAGCCGCAGGGCCATGCGGGCGCAGTTGGCCGCCCACTCCGTACGCCCCTGCTCATCGCATGCCCGGGCCAGCAGCGCCCAGGGTCCCGCCCCCCAGGACGCCGGCTCCGTGGCATAGTTCATGTTCCGCTCCTTGATGTCCAGCGCCCGCCGGCAGTACCGCTCGCACTCCGGCCAGCGCCCCTGCCGGGCCATGAGGGCCGCCAGATCCGTCAGCGGCTCCCGCTGCTCCGGCGCCTCGAAGGCCGCCCGCAGCAGCCACAGCTCCGCCTCCTCCCGCCTGCCCAGCCGCTCCTGGCACCGGGCGATGTACCGCATGGAGGCGGCCCGCTCCGGCCTCCACACCGCCCCGGGCAGGGCCAGGTGGTCCTTCAGCGTCCGCACGGCCAGCTCCCACCGGCCCCGGAACATGTACTCCCGGCCCAGATAGTGCCTGTCCCGGGCGTCGGAGGGGTCCTCCGCCACCGCCATCTCCAGCAGGCGCAGATAGTCCCCCCTGTCCTTGTCCGGGTCCGGGTGGTGCTCCAGGCGCATGCCCGGCACGTGGCAGCTCACCTTGGGCACGGTGTAGCGCAGCACCTCGTGCACCGGGTGCGCCCATCGGCACACCCCGGGCCGGTGGACCTTCTCGTACCAGAACTTCATCCCGTCGGACCCGTCGGGGTTGAACGACCACACGTACTCATACCGGGCGGTGGTGCACCCCGGCCTCCAAGCCGCCTCCAGCGCCGAACGCCATCCGGGGCACAGCACCTCGTCCAGGTCCGTGCACACCAGGATCTCCCCGTCCGCCGGCGCCAGGTCCATGGACCGGTTCCGGGCAGTGTCGAACCGCCACGGCTCGATCCGCGCCGCGGTGACGTGTGCCCCCAGCCCTGTCAGGATGTCCGGCGTGCCGTCGGTGCTGCCCGTGTCCAGCACGTACACCCCGTCCGCCTCGGCCATGGAATCCATCCACCGGCGGGCGAAGCGGCTCTCATTTTTGGCGATGGCGTAAACGTACACGATCATAAAAAACGCCCCCTGCCGGACAGCCTATGCCCGGCGGGGGACGGATATGACGCCAAACGCTCTCACGCGCCCAGCTTTTCCTGGCGGGCCTGCTTTTCGTACTGGAGCATGTAGAGCTTGTAGTACCGGCCATGCAGGTGCAGAAGCTGCTGGTGGGTGCCCTGCTCCCTGATCTGGCCGTGGCTGAGGAGGATGATGTTGTCCGCGTGCTGGATGGTGCTGAGCCGGTGGGCCACGATGAGCATGGTGCCGATGTTCTTCATCTTCTCCAGGGAGTCCTGGATGAGGATCTCGGTCTCGGTGTCGATGTTGGCGGTGGCCTCGTCCAGGATCATCACCTCCGGCCGGTGGATGATGGTGCGGGCGAAGGACAGCAGCTGCCGCTGGCCGGCGGAGAAGTTGTTGCCCCGCTCCCGGACCACCTCGTCCAGGCCGTCGTCCAGCTTGTTGATGAAGTGGTCGGCGTTGACGTACCGGCAGGCCTGCCATATCTCCTCGTCGGTGAAGCGCTCCTCCCGCAGCACGATGTTGGACCGGATGGTGCCGGAGAACAGGAACACGTCCTGGAGCATCTGGCCGAAGTGCCGGCGCAGGGAGGATATCTTGATGTGCTTTATATCGATGCCGTCGATGAGGATCTGGCCCTTCTGGATGTCGTAGTTGCGGCAGATCAGGCTGAGGATGGTGCTCTTGCCGGAGCCGGTGGAACCCACCAGAGCCACGGTCTGCTTGGGCAGGACGTGGAAGCTGACGCCCTTGAGCACCCACTCGCCGGGGTTGTAGGCGAACCACACGTCCTTGAACTCGATCTCTCCCTCGATGTGGTCCAGCTCGATGGCGTCCGGCTCGTCGACCAGCTCCGGCTGCATGTCGAACACGGCGAAGATCTTCTCCGCCGAGGCGAAAGCGGACTGGAGCATGTTGAACTGCTCGGCCAGCATCTGGATGGGGTCGAAGAACTTGGAGATGTAGAGATAGAACGACACCACCGTGCCGGAGGTGATGGTCTGGCCCAGGAAGGAGGTGTTGTGGATGTATCCCCGGCCGCCCAGGTAGAACAGGCACATCACCGAGGAGATGTAGAGCATGTACACCGTGGGCCGGAAGATGCCGAACACGTACATCTGCTGCTGCCGGGCGAACTTCAGCTTGTCGCTCTTGTCCAGGAACTCGTTCATCTTGGCCTGCTCCCGGTTGAACACCTGGGTGATCTTGATGCCCGACAGGTTCTCCGACAGGAAGGTGTTGATGTCGGTGGTGCAGTCCTTCACCCGGCGGAAGGCCCGGCGGGTGAGCTTGCGGAAGATCACCGTGAATATCACCAGCAGCGGCGCGAAGCACAGCACCATCAGCGTCAGCTCATAGTTGAGCAGTAGCATGGCCCCCAGCACGCCCACCAGGATGAACACGTTCTTTATCATGTTCACCAGGATGTTGGTGAACATCATGGAGATGGCGTTGGTGTCGTTGGCCACACGGGTCACCAGCTTGCCCACGGGGATGGCGTTGAGCTGGCTGTGGCTCAGGCTCTGGATGTGGGTGAACAGGTCCTGTCGCAGGGCGGAGAGGATCTTCTGGCCCAGCTTCTGCAGCATGATGGACTGCAGATAGGTGCACACCATGGACACGATCAGCATGGCCGCGTACACCGTCACCATGCTCCACAGCTGGGCCAGCTCGAAGCGGCCCTTTATCAGCTCCTCGATCCTGCCCACCAGGGCCGGGGAGACCAGGGAATAGGCGATGGACAGCAGCATGATAACCAGCACCAGCAAAAACTGCCGCCAGTAGGGCTTGGCGTACTTGGCCAGGCGGGCCATGATCTCGGAGTCGGCCATGTTCCTGTCCAGGCTCACCTGGGGCCGACACTTCTTCACGTAGAAATGCAGCCCGATGAACAGCGCGGTGAATACGCCGATGATGGCCCCCATGATGAGCAGGGGCAGATATTCATGCACTGAGACCGCCTCCTTCCTCTTCCAGCTTCTGCAGCTCCACCAGGTGGCGGTAATCCGGGCAGGAGGCCAGCAGCTGCTCGTGGCTGCCCACCGCCTCCACCCTGCCGTCGGCCAGGTAGATGATCTTGTCCAATGTTTCCACCGTGGAGATGCGGTGGGCGATCAGGATGGTCGTCCTGCCGGCCCGGGTGGACCGGAGGTTGGCAAGGATGGCCTTCTCCGTGGAGGTGTCCACGGCGGACACCGAGTCGTCCAGTATGAGGATGGGCGCGTTCTTCATCAGCGCCCGGGCGATGGAGATGCGCTGCTTCTGGCCGCCGGAGACGGTCACGCCCCGCTCCCCCAGCACCGTTTCATAGCCCTCGGTGAACTCCTGCACGTCCCCGTCCACGTCGGACAGGACCCCCGCCTGGCGCACCAGCGCCGGGTCAGGGTCGTCCACGGCGAAGCCGATGTTGCGGGTGATGGTGTCGGAAAACAGGAAGTTGTCCTGGGGCACGTAGGCGATGGCCGCCCGCACATCCCGGATGGCCACGTCGTTCACGTCCCGTCCGTCCACGAACACCGTCCCGTCCGGCACGTTGTAGGTGCGCAGCAGCAGGTCCACCAGCGTGGTCTTGCCCGCGCCGGTCTTGCCCACCAGACCCACGCTTTCCCCCGGCTCGATGGTGACGGACACATCCTCCAGCGCGTCGTACTCCCCGCCAGGATAGCGGAAGGTGAGGTGGCGGAACTCGATCCTGCCCTGGACATGGTCCAGCCGGTCCACCACGGGCCGGTCCACCACGTCCTGCTTGGCGTCCAGCAGCTCCGATATGCGCTTGAGGGAGGCCTTGCCCCGGCTGGTCATGTCGATCAGCTCCGACACGGCCATGATGGGCCAGACGATGGCGTTGAAGTAGCCGATGAACTCCATCAGCTGCCCGGCGTTGAACGCGCCGTGCCACACCAGATACCCGCCGTAGCCCAGAATGATGCATATGACGCTCTCCACGAACAGCGTCACCAAAATGCGCAGCAGCACCGACGAGCGGGTGAAGTCCACGTTGGCCTTCTCGTTTTCCTTGTTCAGCACCTTGAAGGCCATCAGCTCCCGGGCCTCCTTGACGAAGGCCTTGATGACGGCGATGCCGGAGAAGCTCTCCTGGGAGAAGTCGCTCAGCCGGGAGAAGGCCTCCTGGCGGATGTCCCACTTCTTCATCATGTACCGGCCGATCACCGCGCTGGAGGCCAGCAGCAGCGCCATGGGGATCATGGCCAGGCCGGTCAGCAGCCGGTCCATCTGCCACATCCGCCACACGGCCATGCTGCCCAGGGTCAGGGCGTCGAACATCATCAGCAGGCCGTTTCCGTAGCAGTCCTGGACCGTGTCCAGGTCGTTGGTGAACAGGCTCATCAGGTTGCCCACCTTGTTGACCTGGTAAAACTCCCGGCTCAGGTCCTTGGCGTGGTCGAACATCTCGTTGCGCAGCCCTGCCTCCACCTTGATGGCGGCGCCGAAAAAGCAGATGCGCCACAAAAACCGGCACAGCACGATCATAAGGATGATCTTCACCATGGGCAGGCATATGCCGTCCAGCAGAAAGTCCATGTCGAAGGGCACCATCGCGCCGTCCACCAGCACCTGGCCGTCGTTGATGCCGTTGATGACCATCTGGTACAGGTTGGGGATCAGCAGCTGCATGTAGTCCACGGTGAACAGCGCCGCCAGACCCAGCAGCAGCCGGGCGCTATATTTTATGTAGTATCCGTTGATGTGCTTGCCCAGGATCATGCTCTACGCTCCATTTCAGTCGGTGATTCACACAGACGCGAATTATAGCATATCCACCGTGGAAAAACAAGAGGGGCGCCCATCGGCGCCCCGAAATTTTATTTAGCTCAATCCTACCGAGGCCGGTCCCGGTCAGTCCGCCTCCACCACCCGGCTGCAGGCGATGGCCATGGAACCCTTGCCGATGTGGCAGCTCACGCTCAGGGACAGGGGGTCCACCCGCTCCAGCTCCAGGTCGGGGAACCGCTGGCGGATCTGCTCCGCCCAGCCGGCCGCCTCCTCCTTCGAGCAGGTGTAGGCCGCCATCAGGTGCACCTTATGGCCGGCGAACCGCTCCCGCACGTCCTTTTCCATGGCGTCCAGCATCTTCAGCCTCGCCGCCTTCATGCCCCGGACCTTGGCGAAGGCGTCCAGCTTCTCCCCCTGGATCTGCAGCACCGGCTTGATGTTCAGCACCGACCCCAGCGTCGCCCCGGCAGGGGTGACCCGGCCGCCCTTTTTCAAATACTTCAGGGTGTCCACGGTGATGTAGATGCTGCTCTGCAGCTTCTCCCGCATCAGCACCTCCACGATCCGCTCCGCGCTCATGCCCCGCTGCGCCATCTCCAGCGCGTCCAGCACCGACCGTCGCTGGGTGATGGAGATGCGCTGATTGTCCACCACATGCACACGCCCGGCGTAGGGTTCCTCCGCCGCCAGGATCTCCGCCGTCTCGCAGGAGGCGGACAGGCCGCTGGACATGGGTATGTAGATGACGTGGTCGTTCTCCCGCAGCAGATCGTCCCACAGCTCCATCACATCCCCCGGCGCGGGCTGGGAGGTGGAGATGTCCGCGTCCCGGTCCAGTCGCTCATAGAACTCCCCCTGGCTCAGGGTGATGTCCTCGAAGAAAAGCTCCTCGTTGATGAAAAAGGGCATGGGCAGCACCCGGATGCCCATCCTGGCCGCCTCGGCCTGGGTGATGCCGCTGTTGCTGTCCGTGGCGACGGCGATCTTGCTCATTGGATCGAACCTCCCGTGGAATTTTCCGGGTGATTATATCAGACAATGAAAATAAACGCAAGCCTTCCGGCCCGCTCAGCGGCCCATTCTCCGAATCGGAGAACCCATAATTTGGGAAAAAGCGGGCGTTACGGCCCGCTTTTTCCTCATTCCTCCTGTCGGGGCGTATACCGCCCGGACTTTTTCCGCTCCCGCACGCACTGGGTCAGCAGATACTCGATCTGGCCGTTGACGGACCGGAAGTCGTCCTCCGCCCAGGCGGCCAGGGCCTCGTAAAGCCCCGGGGATATGCGCAGCAACAGCTGTTTTTTCTCGTTGGGGGACGCCATGCCGGTTTAATACAGGCTCCCGGAGTTGACAATGGGCTGGGCGTCCTTATTGCCGCACAGCACCACCAGAAGGTTGGACACCATGGCGGCTTTGCGCTCCTCGTCCAGGTCCACCATGCCCCCCTTGTTCAAGCGGTCCAGGGCCATCTCTACCATGCCCACGGCCCCGTCCACGATCATCTTCCTGGCGTCGATGATGGCGCTGGCCTGCTGCCGCTGGAGCATCACCGCGGCGATCTCCGGCGCGTAGGCCAGGTAGGTGATCCGGGCCTCCAGGATCTCCAGCCCGGCCATGTCCACCTTGCCCTGGATCTCCTTGCGGATGCGCTCGGCCACCACCTCGCTGGAGCCGCGCAGGCTTCCCTCGTCGGCCACGCCGTCGCCGGTGGTGTCCACGTTGGGGGACACGTCGTAGGGATACAGCCGCACCACGTTGCGGAGGGCGCTGTCTGTCTGGATGGACAGAAACTCCACGTAGTTGTCCACATTGAACACGGCCTTGGCGGTGTTCACGATCCGCCAGATGACCACGATGCCGATCTCCACAGGGTTGCCCAGGCAGTCGTTGATCTTCTGCTTGTTGTTGTCCAGGGTCATGACCTTCAGGCTCAGCTTCTTGCTGGGCATGGCCAAACTCTCGTCGTTGAGATTGATGCTCACGCCGCCCTCGCTCTTGCGCCTGCCGGTGGTGTTGGTGCTGCCGGTGCTGGGCTTGGTGCCCGCTGCGGGGTTCACGGCGGAGCAGAAGGGATTGACCCAGTAAAAGCCCTCGCCCTTGAGGGTGCCGATGTACTTGCCGAACAATGTCAGCACCAGCGCCTCCTGGGGCTTGAGGACCTTCAGCCCCAGCAGCAATATCCAGCCGAAGGCGCACCAGCCGATGCACACCACCAGCACCGCCGCTATCACAGCCTCCGACTCCGTTGTGGAGACCGTGACGATGATGGCCGCCACCGCCGCCGCATACAGCGCCAGCACCAGCAGCAGCATGGCCATGCCGTTTTTCCGCTTGCCCAGAACGATCTCCTCGGTATATTTCTTTTCCATGGGGGACCTCCTTGTTTTGATGATATTAATATGATATCACTTCGATACATCCCTGTCAAGCCCCTCCCTGCCGTTAAGAACTTGATCGGTGCCCGGCCCGCTCCGCCGGCCCGGACCCAAATGAAAGGACACGTCCTGCGACGTGTCCCTCGGGACCCTCAGCCCAATTTTAATGTTCGCGCGCCGTCGCGCACCATCTCCCCCGCCGCCCCGCGCGGCACGCCTGCCGCGCGGGGAAAAGGAGAAAGGCTTCTGACCGATGAGGGGGCTGGCTTTGCCAGGACCTCAAATCTTCAGAAGCCTTTCGACGTGGTGGAGACGAAGGGATTCGAACCCTCGACCTCTCGGATGCGAACCGAACGCTCTCCCAGCTGAGCTACGCCCCCACGCATTGCTAAAGCATTATAACACAAATCTGGGATTTGTAAAGTCCCACTTGCGAAAAAACCGCCCATGGCGTATAATAACAAAGGAACTGTACTAGTCGGGGAGCCAGCGGTGCCCTGCACCCGCAATCCGCTACAGCGGGGATGAACTCCCGCCCCCGGATATTCCGATGTGTCGTCTGACCGCGGTAAGTGGCGATGAGGGCCTGGTCTCGCGCAACGCCGGCCCGTGAACCATGTCAGGCGGGGAACCGAGCAGCATTAAGCGGAAACCTGCGTGTGCCGTGAGGTCGCTGGGTCTGAGCCAACTGCCCCGGTAACGGATGTGTCGGGTATTCAAAGGCGGGTGTACAGTTCTTTTATTTTTCAAAGGATGCAGGCGTCCCGCCGAGGGGACGCCGCGAGGCTATGTATCAGGCACTGTACAGAAAATGGCGGCCCCAGACCTTCGACGACGTGGTGGGCCAGGAGCATGTCACCTCCACCCTGAAGCGCCAGGTCCAGACGGGCCGGCTTTCCCATGCCTATCTGTTCAGCGGCACCCGGGGCACGGGCAAGACCACCTGCGCCCGCATCCTGGCCCGGGCGGTGAACTGCGAGCACCCTGTGGACGGCAACCCCTGCAACCAATGCGCCGCCTGCCGGGGCATCCTGGACGAGAGCGTCCTGGACGTGGTGGAGCTGGACGCCGCGTCCCACAACGGCGTGGACGATGTACGCGCCCTGCGGGACGAGGCGGTGTTCTCCCCCGCCAGCGTGAAGAAGCGGGTCTATATCATCGACGAGGCCCACTCCCTGGCCACGTCCTCCATGGCGTTCAACGCCCTTTTGAAGATATTGGAAGAGCCGCCGGAGCACGTGATGTTCATCCTGTGCACCACGGCGCCGCAGAAGATCCTGCCCACCATCGTCTCCCGCTGCCAGCGCCACAGCTTCGGCCGCATCGAGCCGGACGCCATCGCCGCCCGGCTGCTGTACGTGGCCGGTCAGGAGAAGATGGACCTGACGGCGGATGCGGCGGCGCTGCTGGCCCGGATGGCCGACGGCGGCATGCGGGACGCGCTGAGCCTGCTGGACCAGTGCGCCGCCGGCGAGCACATCGACGAGGCCGCCGTGCTGTCCGCCATGGGCCTGGCGGGGAGCCGCCGGACGGCGGAGCTGCTGGACGCAGTGGCCGCCGGCGACACGGAGCGTGCCCTGCGGGGCTTTGCGGCGCTGTGGCAGGACGGCAAGGAGCCGGCGGGCATATTGGACGAGCTGGCGGGCCTGATGCGGGACGTGCTGCTGCTGCAGGTGGCCCCCAAGGGGGGCGAGGCCCTGCTCAGCGGCATATATGACCTGAAGACCCTGCGCCGCTTTGCCGACAAGATCCCCGGCGCCCGGCTCATGGACGGTATGCGCGCCATCCGCGCCGCGGACACCGGCGGGTCCGACCCCCGGCGGGCGGCGGAGATGTGCCTGGTGGAGCTGTGCGTGCCGGAGACCGGCGACAGCCTCCAGGGGCTGAAAAACCGGGTGGCCAAGCTGGAGGCAGCGCTGCAAAGCGGCGCGGCCCTGTCCGCCCCGGCTCCGGAGGCAAAGGATGCCCCGGCGCCGGAGGATATCCCCGCGCCGAGGAAAGATGTCCCGGCGAAGGAGCCTGCCCCGGCGGAGGACGCCCCGCCCTGGTATACGGACGAGGACGCGCCCCCGGCGGACGCCACGGCCTCCGAGGCGGAGATAGAGCGGCTGTACGCCCCCGCGCCGGCGGCGGAAGCACCGGCCCCGGCGGAGCCGATCCCGGCCGCGCCCCCAGCGGACGCGCCGGCGGCGGAGGGGGTCTGGGAGGCGCTGGTGGCCGGCCTTCACGGCCGGATGGACATGGGCGCCTACGCCATGCTCAAGACGCCCACCCAGGTGTCCGGCACGGCCACGGCGGACACCCTGACGGTGCGCTTCGCCACCCCCATCGCCAAGATGATGCTGGGCACCCCCGCGGTGATGGGCCTGATGCAGGAGCAGCTGCGCGCCATCGCGGGCCATGAGATGCGCATCGTGTTCACCGAGGGCGGCCCGGACGGCCAGCCGGTGAAGCCGGATATGGCCAAGCTGGAGGCCCTGAGCAAGTTCGGCAACATCAAATTTGAATGATCTTACAGGAGAGTTTCGACTATGGGCAGAAATAATTTCCGCGGCGGCAACTTCGGCGGCATGAACCAGGCCGCCATGATGAAACAGGCGCAGAAGATGCAGCGGGACCTGCTGCAGATGCAGGAGGACCTGCAGCAGCAGACCTATACCGCCAGCGCCGGCGGCGGGGTGGTGACCGCCACCGTCAGCGGCAAGCGGGAGCTGACCGAGCTGACCATCGACCCCGAGGCCGTGGACCCCGACGACGTGGAGATGCTCCAGGACATGGTTGTGGCCGCGGTGAACGAGGCCATGCGCAAGGCGGAGGAGGCCTCCGCCCAGTCCATGAGCCGTCTGACCGGCGGTCTGGGCGGCCTGGGCGGTCTGCTGTAAAACATACATCCGATCCCATATCAATATAAGGAGGTCCGATCCATGGTCTGTTCCAACTGCAAGCACGAGCTCAATCCTCTGGCCAGGGTGTGCCCCACCTGCGGCACCCCGGTCCCCGGGGCGCAGCCCGCCGTGCCCGGCGTGCCCACCGGCCCCATGCCCACCCCCCGGAAGAGCTATGTGAACGCCTGGCGGGTGTTCGCGGTGATCTTCTGCGTGCTGGCCATCCTTCTGAACGGCGCGCTGATCGCGTTCTGGTTCTGGGAGTCCATCCGGGTGACCGGCGGCGTCGCCGAAGGCTCCGCCGCGTCCGTCACGTTCTACTCCATGTATGAGATCTGCCGGCAGACGGCGCCCTTCATCACCTACATCGTGGTGGCGGCCTGCGCGATATCCATCATCGCGCTTATCATCCCCCTGTTCCGGAAGTTCGCCAACCGGCGCCGCCGCTTCCTGGTGCCCAAGCTGATGGCCGTGGTGTGCGCGGTGTGCTACGCGGTGCCCTACACCGTGGCCCGCATCGCCTACAGCATCCAGGCGATGCTGGACGGCGGCAAGGTGGACCACTCCAATCCCTTCACCACCATCTGCCTGGCGCTGCTGATCGTGCTGTTCATAGCCGGGGAGCTGACCATCCGCAACCGCCACGTGGTCCAGCGCACCCAGATCGCGGACCTGCAGGCCCAGCTGAAGGCCGCGGGCATCAAGCCCAACGTGGAATAAGAAAACCCCATCCCCAAAAAGCCGCTGCGTAAAGCAGCGGCTTTTTTCTGTGGCCCCCCCTTTTCCGGGCGGGGGCGATTTGCTGTCATATCCCGCGCCGGCGGCGATTATGATATCTCAGAATGTGCCAAGCCCGGCGGCGCGGCCCGCTGGGAATATTTTGCACCGCCGCCGAACACAATAACGGTACAAATCATCATGGAGGTCGTTACATGAAACGTACAATCGCATGGGCCATGCTCTTTCTCTTCCTCCTGGGCGCCACGCCGGCCCTGGCGGCCGTGCCCCTGCGGGATGTGTCCGTCCTGAACCAGGACGGCCCGGTGCAGCCCGCAGACGCCTCCGTATCCCCCGGGGATCAGGCGTCCCCTGGCGCCGACGCTCCGGCGGAGGCCGATCCCTCCCCCGAGGCCGACGCATACGCCCCCAACCAGTCCATCGTATCCGTCAGCGGACGGACGGACGCCGGCTCCGCCCCCGCCTCCGGCAGCACCGCCCCCGTGGCGGAGAACCAGCAGCTGGAGACCTACCGGGGCGTGTCCGTGGGCGGCAAGCTCACCGCCCATGACCCGGACGGGGATGCGCTGAGCTTTGAGATCGTCACCCCGCCCATGAAGGGCACGGTGACCCTGTCCCCGGACGGCAGCTTCGTCTACACCCCCAAGGAGGGCAAGCGGGGCAAGGACTACTTCGGCTTCCGGGCCACCGACGCCGCCGGCAACGCCTCCCAGGAGGGCACGGTCATCATCAAGCTGGTCAAGCAGAAGTCCAAGGTCACCTACTCCGACCTGTCCGGCAACGGCAGCGAGTACGCAGCCATCGTCCTGACGGAGAACGGGGTGTTCACCGGGGAGTACGTGGGGGACGACTACGTGTTCAACCCGGACGCGGAGATCACCCGGGGCGAGTTCCTGTCCATGTGCATGACCGCGGCGGGCTGCGACCTGCTCAAGGGCGTCAGCTCCACCGGCTTCCGGGACGACAGCGACATCGGCCCGTGGCTGAAGCCCTATGTGGCCACGGCCCTGATGAACGGCTATATCCAGGGCCAGGCGGCCCCCGCCGGCGCCACCTTCGACGCCGCGGAGACCATCACTCTGCGGGAGGCCTGCGTGACCCTCAACTCCGTGCTGGGCGTCACGGACGTGGTCAGCGCCGCGGCCTATGTGGGCGATGAGCACAGCGGCGAGAGCTGGGCACAGGCGGTGGCGAACCTCACCGCCTGCGGCGTGATGGCCCGGGACTGGCAGGACGTGGAAACCCCCCTGACCCGCGCCGGGGCGGCGGAGCTGCTGGCCAACACCATCGGCCTGCTGTCCGATCAGAACAAGTAAAAAACGATAGAGCGGACCCGTACTCCTTCATAAGAGTACGGGTCCGCGTTCCATATACCGTCTGCGCTCTCACAGCTCCTTTTTCGGCTCCGCCATGACGGTGCGCTGGTCGGTGTAGATCACCATACCGGGCCGGGCGCCCTTGGGCTTCTTCACGTTCCGCACCTGGGTCACGTCCACCGCCACCCGGCCTGCCTGGCCGCCCTCGGAGTAAAACGCCGCCAGGCACGCCGCCTGGTACACGCTCTGCTCGTCCGGCTGGGTCCCGTCGCACCGGAGGATCACGTGGGCGCCGTGGAGCTTTTGCGCGTGCAGCCACAGGTCCGTCCGCCGGGCGGTGTGGAAGGTCAGCTCGTCGTTTTGCAGATTGCTGCGCCCCACCAGCACCTCCAGTCCTCCGGCGGTGAGAAACCGCATGGGCTGGGCGGGCTTTTCCCGGCGCTTGCCCTTGCCGGGCCGGCCCTCCCGCAGGTATCCCATGCGCACCAGCTCCTGGCGGATGCCGTCCAGGTCCGCCTGGGACTGGGCGCGGTCCAGCTCCGCCGCCACGCTGGCCAGATACTCCGCCTCCGAGCGGTTCTCCCGGATCAGGCCGGTCAGGTGCTCATAGGCAGTCTTTTTCTTCGTGTAGCGCTTATAATAGGCCGCGGCGTTCTGCTGGGGGGAGCGACGGGGGTCCAGCGGCACGGTGACAAGGGGGCTGTCCGGCTCATAAAAATCCTCCACCGTCACCGCGTCCGCGCCCGGCTTCACCCGCCAAATGTTGGCGGTGATAAGATCGCCCCGGCGCTTGTCCGTCTCCCGGTCCGCCGCCGCCTCCAGCTCCTGGATGCGCAGGGCCAGCTTCCGCTCGGTCCTGGTCTTGGCGCCCCGGACAAGCTTCGTCAGGCTCCTGGCCCGGCTCTTCAGATGCGCCGTGCGGTCCTTCTCGGCGTAAAACGCCTCCAGCAGCGCCGACCACCCGGGGTACGTCACGCTCTCCACCCGGGGTCCGTACTGCAGGATCGGCAGGAAGGTGAAGTCCACCGCCGCGCCGTCCTCCACCAGCATGGTGGGCGTCAGCGCCAGGCCCTCCAGGCCGCTGGGGTCCTGGGGCAGGCCCCGCCACTCCATCTCCCGGCGGATCAGCGGGGACAGGCCGGAGAACTTCCCCGGCTCAGGCCGGGGAGGCATGCGGTAGATCAGCCCCGGCAGCAGCTGCCGCATGGGACTCATCTCCCCGTCCACCCGCCTGGCCGCATCCAGGATGCGGCCTGTGCCGTCCACGAGCACCAGATTGGCGTTGCGTCCCAGCATCTCCATGGCCAGGGTCTTTGTCACCGGCTGGCCCATCTCGTCGAAGGCGGCCAGCTGGAACAGGAGCATCCTCTCCCCCTCCGGCTGGGTCACGGACTGGATGCGGGCGCCCAGGATGTGCTTGCGCAGGAGCATGCAGAACATGGGCGGCTGGGCGGGGTTTTCATACTCCGCCGCCGTCAGACACACCCGTGCCGAGCCGGAGCCGAAGCACATGACCAATCTCTCCGTCCCGGCGGCTCCCCGCAGGGACAGCACCACCGTGTCCTTCTCCGGCTGGTGGACCCTATCGATCCGGCTGCCCGTCAGCCGCTGGGCCAGCTCCTGGCACAGTTGCCCTATAAATACACTGTCAAGAGGCATGGGCCGCCTCCAGCACTTTTCCGAACAGCTCCCGTGCCCGCTCCGCCTGGCCGGACAGCCACAGGTACCCGAACAGGGCCTCCAGAGCCGTGGCGGCATGGTACTGGGCCACGGTGCACCCGGCGGGGCAGCCGTGGACGTGGGCGTTGCGGCCCCGGTGGACCACCTTCCGCTCCTCCTCCGTCATATGAGGCATCAACGCCTCCAATGCCGCCGCCTGGGCCGGGGCGGACACGATGTCCACCGCCGCCCGGTGCAGGTCCCCCACCCGGCCGCCGCCATGGCGGGCCAGGTAGGTGCGGGTCAGCAGCTCATACACCCCGTCGCCCACATAGGCAAGCTCCAGCCCGCCCATGGTCCGCAGGGCCTCGGGGGCCATCGCAGCGTCCGTCACAGCAGCTCATCCTCCCCGTCGGCCAGGCTCAGCGCGTCCGCCGGCGGCATATCCTCCTCCGGCTCGTCAGCCTCGGAGACGAACTGCTCGCTGTCGGACACCTGGGCGAACTCCTGGGCGATGGTGTCCACCGGCGCGGTGCCGTGGGCGTACTGCATCTCCTGCCACTGCTGCTTGGTGATGACGATCTGGCGGGGCTTGGAACCCTCGTAGGGACCCACCACGCCCACCTCCTCCAGCTGATCGATCAGCCGGGCGGCCCGGGAATAGCCCAGCTTCAGCCGCCGCTGGAGCATGCTCACGGAGGCTTGCTTGGTTTCGAATATCACGTCCACCGCCTGGGGCAGCAGCTCGTCGTAATCGCTCTTGCCGGCGCTCTCCTCCTCGGCGGAGGCGGCCTTCTGGTCCTTCTCCTCGGCGGCCTTCTCGATCTGGGCCAGGATCTCGTCGGAGTACTCCGCCTCGGCCTCCTTCTTCACGAAGTTGATGATCTCCTCCCGCTCCTCGTCGGTGACGAAGGCGCCCTGGACACGGATGGGCTTGCTGCCGATGGGCGAGTAGAGCATGTCGCCGGCGCCCACCAGCTTCTCCGCCCCCTGCTGGTCCAGGATGATGCGGCTCTCCAGCGCGCTGGACACCGCAAAAGCGATGCGGCTGGGGATGTTGGCCTTCATCAGGCCCGTGATAACGTCCGCCGAGGGCCGCTGGGTGGCCACCACCAGGTGCATCCCCGCGGCGCGGCCCATCTGGGCCACCCGGCAGATGGCCTCCTCCACCTCCTTGGACGCCACCATCATCAGGTCCGCCAGCTCGTCGATGATGATGACCACCTGGGGCAGGGTCGGCTCGTCCATGGCCCGCTGGGCGGCGTTATAGCCCGCCAGGTCCCGGACGCCCGCGTCGGAGAAGAGCCTGTAGCGTTTGAGCATCTCCACCACCGACCACTGCAGCGCGCCGGCAGCCTTCTTCGGGTCGGTGACCACGGGCACGTACAGGTGGGGCATGCCGTTGTAGATGCCCAGCTCCACCATCTTCGGGTCGATCATGATCATGCGCACCTCGTCCGGGGTGGACTTGTACAGCAGGCTCAGGATCAGGGAGTTGATGCACACGGATTTGCCCGAGCCGGTGGTGCCGGCGATGAGCACGTGGGGCATCTTGGCGATGTTGCCCACGATGATCTTGCCGCCGATGTCCTTGCCCAGGGCCACGGACAGCTTGTTCTTGGCGCTGCGGAAGGTGTCGGAGTCGATCAGGTCCCCCAGCCACACGGTCTTGGTCTGGCGGTTGGGCACCTCCACCCCCACGGTGGATATCTTGTCGGGGATGGGCGCGATGCGCACGCTGGTCACGCCCAGGCTCAGGGCGATGTCCCCGGCCAGGTTGGTGATCTTGTTCAGCTTCACCCCCTGCTCCAGCTTCAGCTCGTAGCGGGTGATGGTGGGGCCGTGGACGGAGCCGGTGATGCTGGCGCCCACGCCGAAGGAGCGGATGGCCCCCTCCAGCTGCTCGGCCATCTCGTCCTGGCCGTCGGCTCCGTATTCCTCGTCGCCGCTGCGGTTGAGCAGCGCCTCCGGCGGGAACACATAGGCGGGCTTGTCCTCCGCCTCCTCCGCCTGGATCTGGCTGGCCACGGCGGCCGCCTCCGCGTCGGCGTCGATCTTCTCCTTCTTCACCGGGGCCGCCGCGCCCTGGTCCATGTCCGCGGAGTGCAGCTCCACCCCGGCGATGGCCGCGGCCTCGTCGATGTCCATGGGTTCGGCCTCGACCGTGGGCGAGGGCCTGGTCTCCCGCACCGGGGCGGGGGCGGGCTTGTCCTCCGCCTTCTTGGCGGAGGCGGGCTTCTTCGTCCTGGCGGCGCTCTTGGCGTCCAGGGCCGCCGTCACCCGGGCCATGGCCTCCGGGTCCACGTCGAACTGGGCGAACAGCTCGTCCTTGGCCTCCTCCCGGCTCTGGTCATAAAAGCTGGGCCGGGCGGGCTTCTTGGTCTGAGTGGCGGGCTTTTTCGCCGCCGGCTTCTTCTCCCGGGGGATGGCCGGTCCCGGGGTATCGGTGCGGGGGATGGGGTCGCCGCCGCCCAGGGGGAAGAAATAGTCCTCGTCGGTGATGATGTCGCTCTCGTCCGGCTCCTCCTCCGGCTGCAGCTCATAGCTCAGCCGGGGCCGGGCCTTGTACCGGGCCAGAAGCTCCACCACGGAGATGCTGGCCCCCTCCACGATGAGCAGGATGAAGGCCGCCGTCAGCAGCAGGAAGCTACCGATGACGCCCACAGAGGTGCGCAGCAGCGTCCCGATGGACCCCGCCAAAACCCCGCCGCAGTGCTCCGACGCGTCCTGCCCCAGGGTCCACAGAGTGTTGACCGCGTTGCCGAGTCCCGCGGCGAACAGCCCCTCCCGGGCGAACAGCAGCGCGTGGATGAACGCGCCGAACACCACCGGCATCAGCAGCACGCAGGTAAGCCGCGCCGCCACCGGCCTGCCCCGGTGGAACCCCAGTATCAGCGAACCCCACAGCAGGCACACCGGCACCAGGTAAAAGCCCCAGCCCGTCATGCCGTACCACAGCCGGCGCAGCGCGCTCACCAGCCATCCCTCCACCGGGAAGTAGCCGATGGCGGATATGATGCCCAAAAACAGCAGCACCACGCACCCCACCTGCCGCCGGATGGGCTGGCGGGGCTGGGGCTGGGTCCTGCGCCCGGCGGAGGCGCCGCGGCTGCCGGAGCGGCTGGCCGTGGAGGCGCTCCGGGACGCGGGCTTTTTCGCCGCGCCGCCGGACCGGGACGAGCTTGTTTTTTTCGCGCTGCTCCCGCGCCCGGAGGAGGACTTTTTCGTCCCGCCGCCGGACCGGGAGGTGGTCTTCTTCTGTGCCATAGATCCTCCGTTATCCGTTCAGTCTGAACCAGACGGTGATGCTCACCACACCCACGATCCAGCAGTAGTAAGCAAAGCCGCCGAATTTACCCTTGCGCACGATCCGCTGCAGCAGGCGGATGGAAAAATACCCGGTGACGCCGGCCACTACCATGCCCACCCCATAGGCGGGCAGCATGGCCGTGTCGATGCCCTCCTCCAGCACGTCCAGCACCTGCAGCACCACCGCGCCGGCCACCGACAGAAGGCTGATCAAAAAGGAAAAGCGCACCGCGAAGGACCGCTTCAGCCCCCGGCCCATGCCGGCGGCGATGGTGGTCCCGGACCGGCTCAGGCCCGGGATAGTGGCCAGGCCCTGGGCCAGGCCGATGATCAGCGCGTCCGCCACGGTCATGGTGGCGGCCGTCTTGTTCCCCCGGGGCAGCCGGTCGGCTATGTACAGCAGCGTCCCCGTCAGGATCAGGGCCGCGCCGATGAACCAGGGGATGGCGTTGAGGCTCTCGATAGCGTCGTTGAAGGGCACGATGACGAACAGCGGCACCGTGGCCAGCAGCATCATGTATATGAGCCGGCGGGTGGGCTTTCCCCGGGCGGACAGTCCCCGGCCATGGACCAGGTCGGAGGCCATGTCCCCCACCTCAAAGAGCATATCCGCGATGTCCTGGCGGTAGGCGGCGATCACCGCCGCCAGGGTGGCCAGGTGCAGCAGGATGTTGAAAAAGGCGCTGCCGTCCAGCTCCATCAGCCCGTTGGCCCCCAGGACGTTCTCCAGCAGGGCCAGGTGGCCGGAGCTGGAGATGGGCAGAAATTCCGCCACCCCCTGGACCAGCCCCAGCAGGGCGGCGTACAGGATATTCATGGGTCCCTCCCCTCCGTCCGGACAGGCCGGGCGGTGTTATGTTCACTAAAGAAGTATATTACCATACTTGCCGGAAAAATGCAAGTTTGACGCCGCACCCCGCCGGGCGCATTGACAGCTCCCACCGGGCTATGGTAAAATCATCCTATCCCGGCGCCCCGCCCACGCCGGCGGGGCCGCCAATCTGATGCAAAGGAGACCGAACCATGTCGAAGTACGCTGGCACCCAGACCGAGAAGAACCTGCAAGCCGCTTTCGCCGGCGAGAGCCAGGCCCGCAACAAATACACCTACTTCGCCTCCAAGGCCAAGAAGGAGGGCTTTGAGCAGATCGCCGCCCTGTTTCTGAAGACCGCCGACAACGAGAAGGAGCACGCCAAGCTCTGGTTCAAGGAGCTGGAGGGCATCGGCGACACCGCCCAGAACCTGGCCGCCGCCGCGGACGGGGAGAATTACGAGTGGACCGACATGTACGACGGCTTTGCCAAGACCGCCGACGAGGAGGGCTTCCATGAGCTGGCCGTCCGGTTCCGGCTGGTGGCCGCCATCGAAAAGACCCATGAGGAGCGCTATCGGGCGCTGCTGAACAACGTCCAGACCGCCCAGGTGTTCGCCAAGAGCGAGGTCAAGGTGTGGGAGTGCCGCAACTGCGGCCACATCGTGGTGGGCACCGCCGCCCCCGAGGTCTGCCCCACCTGCAACCACCCCCAGGCCTATTTCGAGGTCCACGCCCAGAACTACTGATCCCCACGAAAAAAAAGCCCCCGGACAGCCGTCCGGGGGCTTTTTGCGTTTTTCAGCGCTTGATGTCGTAGTTCATGTTCATGATGCTGCGGATGCTCTCGGCGTCGTCGGTGATGTTGGCGTCGCCGTGGATGGTGTGCTTGATGACGGAGCTGGCCACGGCGAAGTTCACCATGTCCATGGGCTTGTAGCCGTTCATCATGGCGTAGATCAGGCCGCTGGCGAAGGCGTCGCCGCCGCCCACCCGGTCCAGGATGTTGAAGGTGAAAAGCCTGCTTTCAAAGGTGTGGCCCTGGTACCACATATAGGCCATGAGGCTGTTCTCGCTGCCCGTGTGGGCGTAGCGCACGTGCCGGGCGATGCAGGAGATGTTGGGATAGCGCTCCACGAAGTGCTGGAATATCTCGTCCTGCTGCTCATAGCTGGGCTGCAGGGGCACGCCATCCTTCCAGTCGCCCTTGGCGTGGTCCGCCTCGTCCTTCCACAGGTGGTACGGCTCGATGCCCAGCAGCACGTCCACATAGGGCAGGCACTGGGTGCAGTAGTCCCGGGCCTCCTCCCAGGACCACAGGCGGCTGCGGAAGTTGCCGTCGAAGCTGACGATCAGGCCCTTTTCCTTGGCCGCGCGGATGCATTGGAGGGTGAAGTCCGCGCAGCTGGGGCTGAGCGCCGGGGTGATGCCGCTCAGGTGCAGCCAGTCGAACCCGTCCAGCAGCCCGTCCAGGTCCACCTTGCTGAAGTCGTATTCGGTGATGGCGGAGTGCTTCCGGTCATAGGTCACCTTGCTGGGCCGGATGCCGTAGCCGGTCTCCAGGTAATAGGTGCCCAGCCGGTGGGTGGGGGTTTCCTCGGGGGTGGCCAGGATCACGGGCGTGCAGTGGACATCGTTGGACCGGAGCATACGCACCGCGCTCTTGCCCAGGGAGTTGTTGGGCACCACGCTGAAAAAGGTGCTGTCCACGCCCAGGTTGGCCAGGGCCAGGGCGATGTTGGCCTCGCTGCCGCCGTAGCTGGCCTCGAAGCTGCTGGCCATACGGATCTTCTCATAGTTGGGGGGCGTCAGCCGGAGCATCACCTCGCCGAAGGTGATGAACCGCCGGCCCGCCTGGCCCTTCAAAAGCGGATTGGCGTGTTTCATTTCTCTTCCCCTTCCGTGTCCGCGCGACGGGGCGTTGACACTGTGCAATTCGCTGGTATATAATCAGTATAACAGACCGGGCAGCGGTTGTAAAGGACCGCCGGTCGGAAAAAAACCTTCGGAAAGGACCGCTCACATCTTGGAAAAAGACAACAGCTTCCTGGGCACAGAGCCGGTGGGACGGCTCCTGTTCCGGCTGGCCATCCCCACCATCGCGGCCCAGCTGATCAACATGCTCTACAACATCGTGGACCGGATCTACATCGGCCACATGGGCGCGGACAGCGACCTGGCCCTGACGGGGGTGGGCGTGTGCATGCCGGTGATCCTGTTCGTGTCCGCCTTCGCCGCCCTCATCGGCTCCGGCGGCGCGCCCCGGGCGTCCATCTTCATGGGCAAGGGCGAGCCGGAGACGGCGGAAAAGACCATGGGCAGCTGCTTCTCCCTGCAGGTGATCGTGTCGCTGGTGACCACCGCCGTGCTTTTGGCGTTCCACCGGCCCCTGCTGCTCACCTTCGGCGCCAGCGAGAACACCATCGGCTACGCATCGGCGTACATGCAGATCTACGCCCTGGGCACCGCCTTCGTGCAGGTGACCCTGGGCATGAACGCCTACATCACCGCCCAGGGCTTCGCCAAGATGGGCATGCTCACCGTGCTCATCGGCGCGGTGTGCAACATCATTTTAGACCCCATCTTCATCTTCCTGCTGCACATGGGGGTGCGGGGCGCGGCCCTGGCCACCATCCTGTCCCAGGGGGTAAGCTGCGTGTGGGTGGTCCGGTTCCTGTCGGGGAACAAGACCATCCTCCGGCTGAAGAAGAGCACCCTCCCCATCCGCCTGGAGCTGGTGGGTCCCTGCGTGGCTCTGGGCGTGGCGCCGTTCATCATGCAGGCCAGCGAGAGCGTGATCTCCGTGTGCTTCAACGCCTCGCTGCTGAAATACGGCGGGGACCTGGCCGTGGGCAGCATGACCATCCTCACCAGCGTGATGCAGTTCGCCATGATGCCCCTGCAGGGCCTGTCCCAGGGCGCCCAGCCCATCGCCAGCTACAACTTCGGCGCCAAAAACGTTGCCCGGGTGAAGGCCATCTTCCGGCTGCTGCTGATCTGCAGCGTGGTCTACGCCGTGTCCCTGTGGGCGGCGATCATGCTCTTCCCCCGGGCCTTCGCGGGGATATTCACCGCGGTGCCGGCGCTGCTGGACTTCGCCTCCCGGGCGCTGCGGGTCTACTGCGGGGCCATGTTCCTGTTCGGCGTGCAGATCGCCTGCCAGATGACCTTCATGTCCCTCGGCAATGCCAAGGCGTCGGTGACGGTGGCGGTGGTGCGAAAGTTCGTGCTGCTGATCCCGCTGATCTACATCATGCCCCTGTTCATGGCCGACAAGACCATGGCGGTGTACACCGCCGAGCCGGTGGCGGACACCCTGGCCGTCACCTTCACGGCCATCCTGTTCTTCTTCCAGTTCAAAAAGGCCTTGCGGCAGATGGAGTCCTGACGGGCGAAAACATATACCAAACGGGACCGGCTGTCGCCGGTCCCGCGATTTACATTTTGTGCAAGATAACGAACTTCCCCGCCGGGTATTGACAGCGAAAAAAGTCGAGCCTACAATATATAGTGCAGCGCCGCCGTTTCGGCGGGGCGCGTATTCTTATGTGGGAGGCACCGGGCGTGGACGGAAAGAACAGGCTGGAGGGAAAAACGGTCTATACGGCTCTGGACGATCTGGACTACGGCGAGATGGACTCCCCCGACGCCACCGGCCGGGTGGGCCGGATCAAGGTCCCGGAGGGGATCAGCAACCGGCGGCTTTTCCGGGACGTGGCCCTCATCGCCTGGCCCAGCCTGGTGGAGCTGCTGCTCACCCAGCTGACCAGCATGGCCGACCAGGTGATGGTGGGCCGGCTGCCCGGCCAGGAGGGCATCATGGCCCTGGCCGCGGTGGGCCTGGCCGCCCAGCCCAAGTTCCTGCTGATGACCATGATCCAGGCCATGAACGTGGGTTCCACGGCCATGATCGCCCGCTTCCGTGGCCAGCAGGACCGGCCCGGCGCCAATCGGGTGTTCAAGCACGCCATGATCCTGAACATGCTGATGAGCGCCCTGTTCATGGTGGTGGGGCTGCTCTGCTGCCGGCCCATGATCCGGTTCATGGGCGGCTCCGGCATCAGCGACGAGACGCTGGACATGGCCGTGACCTATCTGAACATCCAGCTGTACGGCTTCATCCCCCTGTGTCTGGGCATCACGGTGACGGCTGCCCTGCGGGGCATCGGCGACACACGCACCCCCATGCTCTACAACACCTTGGCCAATGTGGTCAACCTGTTTTTCAACTATGTGATGATCTACGGCCACTTTGGCGTGCCCAAGATGGGCGTGGCGGGCGCCTCCTGGGCCACCGTTATCGGCCAGACCGTGGCCTTCTTCATCGCCATGGCTGTGTCCCTGCGCCGCAAGCACTACGTGTATCTGGACATGCGGGAGCGGTTCGTGTTCGACCGGCGGCTGATGGCCCAGGTGGTGGGCATCGGCATCCCCTCCATGATGGAGCAGTTGTTCCTGCGGGCGGGCATCATCATCTACGTCCGCCAGGTGGCCGGCCTGGGCGACACGGTCTACGCCACCCATCAGGTGTGCATGAACGTCCAGTCCCTGACCTTTATGATGGGCCAGGCCTTCGCCACCGCCGCCACCACCCTCATGGGCCAGTCCATCGGAAAGCGGCGCTACGACATGTCCGCGGTGTATATGCGCAAGACCCGGGACATGGGCATCGCCTCGTCCTTTGTGCTGATGGCGCTGATGGTGCTGTTCAACGACCAGATCATCGCCCTGTTCAAAAACGACCCCCAGATCATCGCCATGGGCGCGCCCATCCTCATCCTGCTGGCGGCCAGCCAGCCCTTCCAGGCGGACCAGTTCATCGTGGCCGGCGGCCTGCGGGGCGCGGGGGACACCCGCTTCCCGGCGGTGGTCATGGCGGTGACGGTGCTGGGCGTGCGGGCGATGCTGTGCATACTGCTGGTGAACGTGTTCCACATGGGCCTGTGGGGCGCCTGGATCGCCCTGGTGTCCGACCAGCTGCTGCGCACGGTGCTGATGGCGCTGCGGTACCGCTCCGGCCGGTGGAAGCTGTTGAGCCTGAGCAAGGCCGCCCGGGCGGGGGCCTGAAAAACAAAATAACACCGTCTCCGGTCATTGAACTGTACCGGGAAAAACAGACAATAGGAAAAGCCACCCCCTGGTGTAAGATAGAAAACACCAGGGGGTGGA
>CANQXG010000029.1 GCA_947627735.1 uncultured Oscillospiraceae bacterium
GCCTTCACACATCCGTCTACTTATTCCCTTACACTAGGGGGCTTTTTCCCTGTCCGTTTCGCTTGGTACAGTTCACGGACCTGGGGCGGCGTTTGCTTTTGCTTATTTGTGGGCGGGCAGATGCTCGCTGAAATACTCCTTCTTCAGGGCCACCACCTGGCCGCTGAGCAGCAGGATGCCGATCAGGTTGGGGATTATCATCAGGCCGTTGCAGGTGTCCGCCAGGTCCCACGCAAAGCCCAGGGTGGTCTGGGACCCCACCACGATGGCTGCGATCCACAGCACCTTCACCACCAGCTTGCCGCCGCCGAACAAAAATTCCACCGCCCGCTCGGCGTATGTATAGTAGCTGATCAGGCAGGAGAAGCCGAACAGGATCACCGCCCCCAGGCAGATATAGGCCCCCACGCTGCCGGGCAGCAGCTGCTCGAAGGCCGCCATGGTCAGCTCCGCCCCGTCCAGGCCGGTCTGCCACAGGCCGCTCATCACGATGGCCAGTCCGGAGATGGTGCACACCACCACGGTGTCTAGAAACACCTCCACCGGGCCCCACACGGCCTGCTCGATGGGGTGGTTCACCTTGGCGCCGCAGTGGATCATGGCCGCGGTGCCCAGGCCCGCCTCGTTGGAGTACATTCCCCGGGCCACGCCGTTGCGGATGCAGGTGAACACGCTGCCCACCGCGCCGCCGGCCAGGGCCGACGGGGTGAAGGCGTAGCGGACGATGTCCACCACGGCGCTGGGCAGCTTGGTGATGTTCAGCACGATGATGGCCAGGCCCGCCAGGATATAGGCCCCGCCCATGAAGGGGGCCACCACGGCGCAGGCATAGCCGATGCGCTTGACGCCGCCGAACACGATCACCGCCGTCAGGGCCGCCAGCACCACGCCGGTCCAGATGGTAGGCACGCCGAAGCGGGCCTGCACGGACAGGGCGATGGTGTTGGTGTCCACGATGCCGGAGATGACGAAGGCGAAGGGGATCACCAGCACGGAGAACAGCGCCCCCAGCCACTTCTGGCCCAGGCCCTTCGACAGGTAGTACATGGCGCCGCCCTGGATGGAGCCGTCTTTGTCGAACTGGCGGTACTTGATGCCCAGGGCGATCTCGGCGAACTTGCTGGTCATGCCCACGAAGGCCGCGATGACCATCCAGAACAGGGCGCCCGGGCCGCCCACCACGATGGCGGTGGCCACGCCGGCGATGTTGCCGGAACCCACGATGGCGGACACGCTGGTCATGGCCGCCTGGAAGCTGGTCAACTCCCCCGGGGCCTTGTCGGCGTCGTCCTTCTTTTTGAACGCCTTGACGATGGTCTCCTTGACCAGGAACCCGGCGTGGGTGAACTGGGGGAAGCCCAGCCGCACGCCGAAGTACAGCCCCGTGGCGAAGATGAGCACCAGCAGTGCCGGCCCCCAGACGATCCCGTTGATGAAGTCGTTGGCCGCGACGACGGCGGCGCTGATCTTTGCGAACATGGATAACTCCTCCTCTTGGTTATATACGCGGCGGGCATGTGCCCGGCCGGGCGTATGTCAGCGTTTGAACCCCTTGGCGTACTTGCACACCACCGGCAGCATGCCGGTCTTGGTGGGGGTGTGGGGCGGCAGCTGCCAGAAATCGTGGGCGCAGTAGGTGTTGCCCTCGATGAACTCCGGGCCGGTCTTGCTGATGGCCACGTCCCAGCCCACGTAGCGGATCTGGGGCACCGCCGTGGCCGCCTCCAGGCACATGTCCACCGCCTCCTTGACGAAGGGCAGCTGATAGCCCGGCAGCTTCACGTGGCTGTCCGGCTGCTCCTCATACACCACGCCCAGGGGGGTGTTGCCGGAGTGGGCGGGATAGAGGATCTTCCCGGTCTCCACGTCCACAGGGGTGAACATGCAGTTGCAGTCCACGAAGCTGTCGCCCATGCCCATCTTCTGCACCACGTACAGGCAGTGGGGCGCGCCGTCGTCGTCCAGCAGGGTTATCACCCGCAGGCAGTTGACGGAGCCGGGGTGGAGGGCCTCCACCGCCGGGTGCTGGTCCACCACGTCCTCCAGCAGGCCGAAGCCGCCGGAGCGGATGTGCTCATACAGCTTGTCGAAGTCGGGCCAGTCCTCCATGTGGATGCGCTCGCAGCCGTGGCTGCACTCCCCGTCCAGGATCTTCACGAACACCTCTTTCTTCCCCTGGACGAAGCGGCGCACGTCCTCCTCGCTGCTCTCGGCCAGCACCAGCCAGCCCCGGCGGATGAACCGGGCGAAGAGCTTGTTGAACTCGTCCTTGTTGTCGAAGATGTGGGTGTAGGCGGGGTCGTTGAGGTACACGTTCATCTTCCGGCTCACGCCCCGGGTGACGAAGGTGGCCCGCTGGGCCGCCGTCAGGTGGGCGAAGTCGAAGATCAGGTAGTCGTAATAGCCCGCGCCGTACCGGAACATGCAGCCCAGCATGTCGAAGAAGGTGGACACCCGGCCCTTGCCGGAGCGCTCGTGGACGGCGTTCACCGCCTCCTTCAGGTGGTCCAGGTTGATGCCGGCGATCCGGCGCATGTAGTATTTGATGTCTGCCATGATGTGCTCCTCTGTTCGTTTATCGGAAAGTATGGTCTTTATCCCTGTACATATACCCGCGGCACCCGCTTGGACACGCCGCAGACGATCTCATCCACGTTTTTCTCCAGCATATCCGCCATGGCCAGGATGGACAGCTCCCGTCCGTTCAGCAGCTCCACCCGGTCCCCCCGGGCCACGCCGGGGATATCGGTGACGTCCGCCATGAACTGGTCCATGCATATCCGGCCCACGATGGGGGCCAGCCGGCCCCGGATCATCACCTGTCCCCGGTTGGACAGCTTCCGGTCGAAGCCGTCCACAAAGCCCACCGGCATGGTGGCGATGACCCTGTCCCGGTCCGTGACGTAGGTGCCGCCGTAGCCCACCGGCTCCCCGGCGGGGACGGTCTTGACCATGGCCACGTATGTCTCCCAGGTCATGACCTCCGCCAGGCCCTGGCCGGGCCACAGCTCCTCCTCCACCGGGCAAAGGCCGAACAGCACGTCCCCCGCCCGGACCGCGTCCATCTGCTCCTCAGGCCGCAGCAGGATGGAGGGGCTGTTGGACACGTGCACCGCCGGCAGGCGGACCCCCGCCTGTTCCAGCAGCGCCAAGGTCACGCGGAACCTGTCGTGCTGCTGCGCCGTCATGGGGCAGTCCAGCTCATCCGCCCGGGCGAAGTGGGTGAATATCCCGGCCAGGCGCAGGTGCTCCATCCCGGCGATGCGCCGTACAGGCTCCACCGCGGCCTCTCCCCAGGGAAAGCCGATGCGGTGCATACCGGTGTCGATCTTGATCTGCACGGGCTGCACGACGCCGGCGGCGGTCGCCAGACCGTCCAGCAGCCGCGCCTGCTCCAGGCAGAAGAGGCTGGGCGCCAGACGGTGCTCCACCGCGTGGGGCAGCTCCTCATCCCGGATGGGGGCCAGAAGATGGATGCTCTCCGTCTGCGCCCCCGCGGCCCGGAGGGCGGCGCCCTCCTGCCAGTAGGCCACGGCGTAGCTCCGCACCCCCGCGGCCCGCAGCGTGGGGTACACGCCCCCGATGCCGTGGCCGTAGGCGTCGCCCTTCAGCACCGCCGTCAGCTCCACGCCGGGTCCCAGCCGCTTTTTGATGTTCTCCACATTGGCGGCCAGCCGGTCCAGGTGGATGACGGCGGCCGTGCGCATCTGTTCCATGGGTCCTCCAAGGCGGCCTCAGCCGCTCTTTTTCACGCTGCGCCTGTATGCCTTCCAGACGCCGTCCGCCACCAGGACCAGCCCCGCCGCCGTGCTCAGCACCAGCAGGACCGTGGTGATGGTCCGGCTCCAGCCGGCCACGCTCTCGCTCGCGCCGACCAGGCGCATGAACGCCCCCGCCAGCCAGCACAGCGCGTTGCCCGCGAAGGTCACGCACAGGCCCAGCCGGGCCGTCCGGGCGATGGGCAGGTACCGGTCCAGGACGTATACCGTCCCGGCGGAGGCCGCCAGCAGCCCTAAGATGCCCAGCACCAGGGGCATGCCGCCGGGGGCGATAAGCCCCGCGCAGATGGCGGTCAGCAGGGCAAACAGTCCGTCCCAGAGCAGGGCCGCCAGCCACCGGCGCTTGGCCAGGGCGCCCTGCATGGGCAGCTTCCGCAGCGCCCAGGGAACGATCACCACCGCCGACAGCACATACAGCGCCAGCGCCGTCCAGCCGAACAGCTTGGTGGTCCCGCTCACCTCCGGCGCACCCTCCGCCGTATAGGCGCAACAGGCCAGAAGCAGCAGCAGCAGGCTCGCCGTATACCCCAGCAGGGTCCACCGGCCCGTATAGCGCCGGGAGCGCAGGGGCAGCATGGTGGCGGACATGACCACCAGCAGCGACGGGGCCAGCAGATAAAACCAGCTCAGGGGGAAATCCGCCCCCGGCCCCCGGCCCAGGACCGCCGCCAGACAGGCGGGCACACACAGGAACGCCGCCAGCGAGCAGCTGGTGGCGAAGGCGCGGTTGCGCCACCTCCGGGGGGCCATCACCGCCGCCGCCTCCTGGCGGAGGCTGTCCTCGCAGGCGCTGTCCCGCAGCTTGTTCAGCATCCCGGCGCACGCCGCGCAGCCGGCCACATGCTCATCCACCAGCCGGCGGCTGGCGTCGCTGCACACGCCGTCCACATACAGCGGCAGAAGGTCGCGGACCATATCGCATGTATCGTTATCCATCGCTGTTCATCCTTTCCTGGATCTTCAGCCTGGCCCGGTGGTAGGTCACCCGGGCCCAGGTCTCGGTCTTGGCGAAAATGCTCCCGATCTCCCGGAAGCCCAGCTCGCCGAACACCCGCAGCTGGAACACCTCTTTATACGGCTCCGGCATATCGTGGAGGATCAGGTGGATGCGAAACGCCATGTCCCGGTCCAGGGCGCTGTCCTCCATGGCGCCGGCGGCGGCCACCTCCTCGGCGGGGGCGTCGGTCTGACGTGCCCGGCGGCGCTGCTCGTCGGCGTATAAGTTTTTCGCGATGGCGCACAGCCATGTCAGCGCCTCGGACTGGCCCCGGAACTCGCTCTTGGCGGTCATGGCCTTGTAAAAGGTCTGGGCCGTCAGCTCCTCGGCCAGGCTCCGGTCCCGGCACATGGTCAGAAGGTAGGAGTACACCTGCATGTAACAGGCGTCATACAGCCCCTCATAGTCCAGCGCCTCCACCTCCATTCGACAGTTAGACGTTTTTTCCCTTCATTCGTTACAAGCGGGCGAAAAAATTTTTTCGCCCGCTTCGTTATTTGGCCCGTCAGGGCTGGTTCAATACCGTCGCGCCGACGTCCGGCAGGTCCGTCATGACCGCGTCCGCGCCGATGGACTGCAGCCGGGCCATCTCGTCGGGGTCGTTGATGGTCCAGTACTGCACGGCGATGTCCCGCTCGTGGGCGTAATTCACCACCCGGCTGGTGCCCAGATTCACGAAATAGTCCGTGGTGGGGATCTGCAGGGCCTTATAGTGCAGCTGCGCCTTGTCCAGCTTCAGCCCCAGCAGGGCGGAGAAGTAAAACCGCACCACCTCGTTGACGCCGGCGCTGCGGGGCAGGTCCGGGTATGTCCCGTCCAGGTAGTCGGTGACCTCGTTGTGGAACGTGCCCACCACGGTCCGCTCCAGGCAGCCGTGCTCCTTCAGCGTGGCGTAGAGCTTGTCCGCCGCCTCGAAGCCCAGGTCCCCCTCGTTTTTGATCTCGATGATGTAGCGGAAATGGCCGGCGCTCTCCAGATAGGCCAGCGCCTCGTCCAGGCTGATGATCCGCAGATCGTCCGGCACCTGGTCCCCCTTCAGGCCCGCGTAGGGCATGGAGCCGTCCTCGGCGGTGAACTGGGCGCCCATGTTGAGCCGGTGCAGCTCGTCGAAGGTCAGGCTGCCCACGTCCACGTTCTCCCGGCCGAACACCTCCACCGCGTCGCTGGTCCGGTCCAGCGTCCCGTCATGGAGCAGCACCAGCACCCCGTCGGCGGTCAGGTGCACGTCAAATTCGAACACGTCCAGGTGGTAGTCCGGGTTCTCGGCGCTGCCTCTCAGGGCCATCATGGTGTTCTCCGGGGCCACGCCGCCGCCGGCCCGGTGGCCGGACAGCATGGTCACACCCAGGGGCGTGATCAGCGGGTTGGACGCCTCCGGGAAGTCCCGGGGCGGCATGGAGCTGTCCCGGGTCACCGCCCAGCAGGCCAGCCCCGCCAGTATCGCCAGCACCAGCAGTACGACGAGCACGATCTTCAGCGCCTTCTTTCCTCTCTTTCCCATAGGGCACCCCTTTCCAAACCATTTGAAGGTCAGCGGCCACACCAGGATGGCCGCCAGCACCATCAGCATATACCGCACCGCGTTGGCCGCCTGCCGCCCTCCGAACAGGGCATTCAGCGGCGCCTTCAGCGCCATGCGCAGGCCCATCACCAGGGCCAGGCCCAGGGCGCACTTCAATATCTGCGCCCACCAGGGGGCACGGGGGTCGAAGCGGATATACTTCCGCTCGATGGGCGCGGCGATCAGAACCGCCGCCGCCACGCCGAACATGGTGTAGCTGTTTTTCTGAAACTCCGCCAGATTCTCCGGGTCCGCCCCCGCCGGCATGTGTCCGGCAAACAGGCATGCAGCCGCCGTCAGCAGGAACACCACCACGAAAACGCCGTCCATGACGCGGGGGTCGTCCTTCCGGAACAAGGGATACAGCCCGAACACCAGGATAAGGCCGATGGCCGCGCCCACCGCCACGTCCGCCGGGGTGTGGACCCCCACATACATCCGGGAGAAGCCGACAGCCGCCGCCAGGACCCACAGCAGCGCCTTCAGCCACTTCCGTTCGGCGAACCGGGCCGCGCCGCCCAGGGCCACCACGGCGTTCTGGCTGTGGCCGCTGGGGAAGGAATAGCCCGTGGCGCCCGCCCGGGCGCTCTCCACGATGGTGAAGTTCGGGTCCCGGACCCAGGGCCGGGGCACCCGGCAGAGGATCTTCAGGTTCTGGCTGAGCACCGTGCCGCCCACGCCCGCGGCGATGAGATAATAGCCGCTGCGCTTGTTGATGCACCAGTACACGATGATGGCCAGGGCGATGAAGGCCCCCTCGCTGCCCAGAAACGTCACCGCGGAGAAAAGCCCGTCCAGGATCGGGGTACGCATCCCCTCCAAAACATATAAAAAGCTCATACGCAGCGCCTCCCGTCAAATTACTGTCCATTGTACCACACAGGGGAAAATTATGCTAGAATTTATCGGGTCCCCGCACATTTTCATTCCCCGGCCGTTATACACAGTGAAGGAGCCTTCACACCATGGACATCGACGAACAGTACGACAGGATATACCGCTACTGCTGCCACCGGCTCGGCTCTCCCGCCCTGGCGGAGGACGTGACCCAGGAGACCTTCCTGCGGTGGCTGGGCGCCGAGGGCTACCGGGAGGAGGGCCGGGCGCTGGCCTATCTCTACACCGTGGCCCGCAACCTGTGCGCCGACCACTTCCGCCGCCCGGCGGAGGACGCCCTGCCGGAGGAGGTGCCCGCCCCGGAGACGGAGGCGGCGCTGCTGGACCGGCTGGATCTGCGCGCGGCCCTGGCCGCCCTGACGGATCAGGAGCGGGACCTGGTGCTCATGCGGTACATGAACGGTGCGCCCGTAAAGGCCGTGGCCGCGGCGCTGGGCATCAGCCGCTTCGCGGTGTACCGGCGCACGGCCGCGGCGCTGGCGAAGCTGCGCACACTTTTGAAGGAGGACGAGCCATGAAAGACCACGATCTGCGCCGCCGCCTGATGGACGGGGCGCCCGGGCCGGACCCGGACCGGAAGCGGGCATTCCTCCGCGCGCTTCCCCCGGCCCCGGTGAGCCACATGCGGCTGCTGCTGGACCAGGCGGGCTATATCCGGCCCCTGACCTGGGCGGCGTCGGCGGGTGTGTTCGCCCTGGCCATGGCTCTGGGGCGGATGTTCCCGGCGGACGCGGTGTGGGCCGCCGCGGCCCTGAGCCCCTTCGCGGCCATGATCGCGGCGGCGGAGAGCGGCCGCTCGGCCCTGTACGGCATGGAGGAGCTGGAGCTGTCCGCCCGGTTCGGGCTGAAGAGCGTGACCCTGGCCCGGATGGGGGCGGTGGGCCTCGTCCACGCCGCGCTGCTCATCCTGCTGGCGGCGGCATGCGGCGGCAGCTTTTTCCGGACGGGGGTATATATCCTCACCCCCTATCTGGCCGCCGACCTGCTGGGCCTGGCCGCCGTGCGGCGGCTGCGGGGCCGGGAGGGGCTGTACGCCTGCGCCGGCGCGGCGGCGCTGACGGCGGGGCTTTGCGCGGGGCTGTCCGGCGTCCGGGCCTATGACCCGGCCAGCTTCCGCTGGTGGCTGCTGGCGCTGCTCCTGGCGGCGGGATGCACCGGACGGGAGTACATCAAAACCATACGAAAAACGGAGGAACTGTCATGGAGCTTGTGATCGACAGGCTTTCCAAGCAATTTCAAAACAAGATCGCCGTGGACCGGGTGAGCCTGCGCTTAGGGCCGGGCGTGACGGGCCTGCTAGGGGCGAACGGGGCAGGAAAAACAACGCTGATGCGGCTGATCTGCGGCATTTTGAAGCCCACCGCCGGGTCCGTGACCTTTGACGGGAAAGAGGCGGAAAGCGAGAGTTTTCGGGCAGTTTTGGGGTATCTGCCCCAGGATTTCGGGTACTATCCGGACTTCACAGGGCTGGATTTTCTGCGGTATATGGCGGCTTTGAAGGGCCTCGGCAAGGCCCAGGGACGGCGAAAAAGCGAGGAGATCATGTACACTGTAGGGCTAAAAGAGGTATGCGGGAGGAAAATTAAGACCTATTCGGGGGGCATGCGGCAGCGTTTGGGGATCGCCCAGGCGCTTTTGAACGACCCGAAGCTGCTCATCCTGGACGAGCCGACGGCGGGACTGGACCCAAAAGAGCGGGTGCGGTTCCGGGAGATGATCGCCGACTTGGGGCGGGACAGCGTGGTGCTGCTCTCCACCCACATCGTGTCCGACGTGGAGCACATCGCGGACCGGGTGCTCATCATGCGCTCCGGACAGATCGTCCACGACGGGGCGTGGGACCGGCATGAGGACCTGGAGAGATTTTATCTGTCCCTGTGCGGAGAGGAGGCGGACCATGGCTGACTTCGGCACGCTCTATCGGTTCGAGCTGAAAAAGCTCTTGCAGCGGAAGATGCTCTGGATCGCCCTGGCCATCCTGACGGCGGCGGTGATCCTGCCCCCCGCGTCCTCGGTGATCGGGAAGATGTACATCTCCTCCGAGGTGACCGGCCAGGAGCTACAGGTATACACCCACTACGAGCTGGTGCAGCGCCGGCGCCAGGACCCGGCGGGCCTGGAGGGCCGGAAGCTGGACACGGACCTGATCCGGGAGGCCATCGGCGCGATGGACGTGATACGCCGGACCGACGAGGCGGACGGCGGCGGGGCGGCCTTCACCGTCCGGCAGACCGACCCGGACGCCATGGGCTGGACCCTGGACGGCTACACCATCCAGGGGGAGTACTGGGACATCTGGGACACGGTGGAGTCCGTGGTGGGCCAGGAGGACATGACGGACAGCCTGACCGGCGAAGCGTATTACGCCGCCGTGGACGCTGACCGGGCGGCGGGCTATGACGGCTGGGGCCTGTCGGAGGGCGAAAGGGCCTGGTGGGCGGAGCAGTCAGAGAAGATAGAAACACCCCTGACCGTGACGGGCTATCCCAACGGGGGCTGGACGGCCATGGCCGAGACGGCCTATGTGGCGAATCTGTTCATCTTCCTGTTCGCCATCATCGCGCTTTCCGGGCTGTTCCCCATGGAGCGGCAGCGGCGCACGGACGCCCTGGCCGCCTGCGCCCGGAACGGCGGCACGCCCCTGTACGCCGCCAAGCTCCTGGCGGGGCTGACGGTGAGCTTTGCCGGCGGGGCCGTCATCCTGGGGGCCATGGCCGCCGCCTGTCTTATCCTGCAGGGGCCGGAGGACGCCGCCACAGCCGTGCAGCAGCTCATCGCCCCCGCCTTCGGCGCGCCCATGACCGTGCGGCAGCTGGCCCTCATCCTCTGCGGGGCGTATCTGGCGGCCAGCCTCATCCACGCCGTCTTCGTCATGGCGGTGAGCCTTCTCACCCGGGGCGGCACGACCGCCATGGCGGTGTGCTTCGGCACCATGATGCTGTTCATCATGGTCTATTCCCTGCCCCGGGACTGGCGGGCGGCGAGCCAGCTGTGGAGCTTGCTGCCGGGGGTGTTCGGCAACAACAGCATCGTCTTTGACGACCGGCTGGTGCATATAGGCGGGTACCTGACATGCTGGCAGGCCGCGCCGCTTCTGTGGCTGGCCATGGCCCTGGCCCTGGCGGGGCTGGGTCTGGCGCTGCACCGGCGGACGGCGAAGAAATAAGCTTTGCCCCTTCTCCCTTTGTGTGTTATACTCGCAGGGAGAGGGGGCGCGTTTTATGACCGACACCGAACAGAAACTGGCCGCGCGGCAGTTCGCCGCGGACTGGGCCGGCCATGGCGACGAAAAGCAGGAGACCCAGTCGTTCTGGCTGGCGCTGCTGCGCACCGTATACGGCATAGCGGAGCCGGAGAAGTTCATCGACTTCGAGGTGCCCGTGAAGCTGGACCACACCAGCTTCATCGACGGCCTGATCCGGGACACCCGGGTGCTCATCGAGCAGAAGGGACGGGACATCGACCTGCACAAGGGCGCCGCCCAGTCGGACGGCTCGTTCCTCACCCCCTTCCAGCAGGCCCGGCGCTACGCCGGGTACCTGCCCCACGACCAGAACCCCCGGTGGATCGTCGTCTGCAACTTCCAGACCTTTGAGATCCACGATATGAACCGGCCCAACGACGAGCCGGAAACGGTGGCGCTGGCTGACCTGGAGCGGGAATATCACCGGCTGCAGTTTCTCGTGGACACCGGCGATGAGAACATCAAAAAGGAGATGGAGGTCTCCTTAAAGGCCGGCGAGATCGTGGGCGTGCTCTACGACGCGCTGCTGCGCCAGTATAAGGACCCCGCCTCCCCGGAAACCCTGAAGAGCCTGAACGCCCTGTGCGTGCGGCTGGTGTTCTGCCTGTACGCGGAGGACGCGGGCATCTTCGGCGGCCACGGCATGTTCCACGACTATCTGCGGGACGTGCCGGCCAGCGGCGTGCGCAAGGCGCTGGTGGAGCTGTTCCGCATCCTGGACACCCCGCCGGAGCGGCGGGACAAGTACCTGGCGGACGATAACCCCCTGCTGGCGGCGTTTCCATACGTCAACGGGGGCCTGTTCGCGGACGAGAGCGTGGAGATACCGCCGTTCACGGCGGAGCTGAAGCGGCTGCTGCTGGCGGACGCCAGCGAGAACTTCAACTGGTCCGCCATCAGCCCCACCATCTTCGGGGCCGTGTTCGAGAGCACTCTGAACCCGGAGACCCGGCGCAGCGGGGGCATGCACTACACCAGCATCGAGAACATCCACAAGGTGATCGACCCGCTGTTCCTGGACGGACTGAAGGCGGAGTTCGCCCAGATCGAGGCCATCGCCGTGGAGAGGACCCGGGCGGCGCGGCTGACGGCGTTCCAGGAAAAGCTGGCTTCCCTCACGTTCCTGGACCCGGCCTGCGGCTCCGGCAACTTCCTGACGGAGACATACCTCTCCCTGCGGCGGCTGGAGAACGAGGCCATCGCCGCCCGGCAGCACGGCCAGGTCGTGCTGGGCGAATACGACAATCCCATCCGGGTGTCCATCGGCCAGTTTTACGGCGTCGAGATCAACGACTTCGCCGTGACGGTGGCCAAGACGGCCCTGTGGATCGCGGAGAGCCAGATGATGCGGGAGACGGAGGCCATCGTCCGCCACGACCTGGACTTCCTGCCGCTGAAGACAAACGCCCACATCGTGGAGGGCAACGCCCTGCGGCTGGACTGGGAGAGCGTGGCGGCCAAGAACCAGCTGCATTACATCATGGGCAACCCCCCGTTCGTGGGCGGCATGATGATGACGCCCGCCCAGCGGGAGGACCTGGCCGCCTCCTTCCCGGAGTGCACGAAGCCCGGAGAAGTCGATTACGTGTCCGGCTGGTACGCAAAAGCAGCCCATTACATGCAGGACACGGCCATCCGCTGCGCGTTCGTGTCCACCAATTCCATCTGTCAGGGGCAGTCGGTGTCCTTTGTCTGGAAGCCGCTGTTCGACATGGGCATACATATCGACTTCGCCCACCGCACCTTCCGCTGGGACAGCGAGGCCAAGATCAAAGCCCACGTCCACTGCGTGATCGTGGGATTCAGCGCGGCGGCCAACGACGCGCCCCGGGTGATCTACACCAGCGACCGGGTCCAGACGGCGGCGAACATCAACGGCTACCTGCTGGACGCGGACAGTGTTTTCGTTGACAGCCGGAGCACACCGCTGTGCGACGTGCCGCCCATGCGGTTCGGGAGCATGCCCCGGGACGGCGGCGGATTCGTCCTCAGCGAGGAAGAGCGCTCTGCCCTGCTGGAAAAGGAGCCTCTGGCCGGCAAGTGGATCAGACCCTATCTCGGCGCAGAAGAATTTATAAAAGGGAAAACCCGATATTGCCTGTGGCTGGTCGGCGCGTCCCCCAATGAGCTTCGCTCCTGCAAAGAGGTCATGCGCCGCATCGAGGCCGTTCGGGATTTCCGTGCTTCCAGCAAGGCGGCCGCCACGAGGAAGTTCGCGGAGACGCCCGCCCTGTTTTGCCAGATAGCGCAGCCCGACACGGATTACATACTGGTCCCGCGTGTATCGTCGGAAAGACGGCGGTATATCCCCATCGGCTTCGAGGACAAGAATACCATCGCCAGCGACGCCGTGCAGCTTATCCCCGACGCCTCCCTTTACCACTTCGGCGTGCTGACCTCCAACATCCACATGGCCTGGATGCGGGCCGTGTGCGGTCGGCTGAAGAGCGACTACCGCTACTCCAAGGACGTGGTCTACAACAACTTCCCCTGGCCGGAGCCCACGGAGGCCCAGCGGGCGAAGATCGAGCTGACCGCCCAGGCCATCCTGGACGCCCGGGCCCTGTATCCGGACAGCTCCCTGGCGGACCTGTACGACGAGATCACCATGCCCCCGGAGCTGCGCCAGGCCCACCGGGCCAACGACAAGGCCGTCTGGGAGGCCTACGGCGGCGCCTGGCCCATTGGGTCGGAGAGCGCCTGCGTGGCGTGGCTGATGAAGCTGTACCAGACGAAGGCCACGTGAGGTGATGGGGATGTTTTGCTGCGACTACCCCTCCCCCATCGGTCCGATGGTCCTGGCCGGCGACGGCCAGGCGCTCACCGGCGCATGGTTCGCCGGACAGAAATACTTCCCCGCCCGGCCCATGGAGCCGCGGGAGGACGACCCCGTGCTGGCGGAGGCCCGCCGGTGGCTGGACAGCTACTTCGCCGGCCAGGCGCCGGACGGGAGGAGCCTGCCCCTGGCCCCGGCGGGCAGCCCCTTCCGGCAGATGGTGTGGCAGATGCTGCTGGACATCCCCTACGGGGAGGTGACCACCTATGGGGCGCTGGCCGCCCGGGCCGCCCGGCGCATGGGCCGGTACGCCATGTCCGCCCAGGCCGTGGGCGGCGCCGTGGGGCACAACCCCATCTCCGTCATCATCCCCTGCCACCGGGTGGTGGGGGCGGGCGGCCGGCTGGTGGGCTACGCGGCGGGCATCTCGGCCAAGAGCTGGCTTTTGCAGCACGAGGGAGCGCTGGCGCGATAAATGTGCGGCCCCTGTCCCGCGCCGAAAAAGCGTCCCCCGGACACGCGGTCCGGGGGACGGATGTTTATTTGATCGCGAAGTGCAGCACCACCGCCAGCGCCGTGGCCGCCAGGCCCGCCAGGCGCATGATCACCGGCCCCTTCGGCCCCGTCAGGCCCGGGGGACAGACCGGGTTGATGGTGAACATCTGCCCGCATATCACCAGGCAGATCTGCCAGATGATGTGCTTGTGGAACACCAGCGTCAGGCACACGCCCAGGGCCATCAGCACCGCGCAGTCCGTCAGCTGCCGCTTGAAGGTTATCCTTTCCATCGCGCCTCCTCAGCCGTCCACGATGGCGTGGGCGTACTCCTCCGCCGCCCGGTAGACGTCCTGTACGTCCTCGCCCACGTGGAACGCGCCGTCCTCGTACAGGACCTTTCCCGCGATCATGGTCATGCGCACGTTGGACGGGTCGCCGGAGTAGACCAGGTTCTTCACCACGTTGTGCACCGGGCGCATGTTGGGCCGGTCCATGTCGATGCGGACCAGGTCCGCCTGCTTTCCCGGGGCAATGGCGTCGCAGTCGGCCAGGCCCATGGCCCGGGCGCCGCCGGACACCGCCGCGTCCAGGATCAGCGCCGGGTCCCCCGCCGCCGCGTCGGACTGGCGCAGCTTGGCCATGATGTTGATGAGGTACATCTCCCGGAACATGTCCAGGGCGTTGTTGGAGGCGGGGCCGTCGGTGCCCACCGCCAGGTGAACGCCCTTGGCCGCGGCCTCCTTCAGCCGGAAGAAGCCGCTGGCCAGCTTGCCGTTGGAGCAGGCGTTGATCACCGCCGTCAGGCCTCGCCGGGCGAAGATGTCCAGGTCCTCCTCGGTCATGTAGATGCAGTGGTAGCCGCCGCCGCCGTAGTCATACAGGCCCAGGGTGTCGAACAGCTTGGTGGGGGTCATGCCGTGGCGCTCGATGCAGCCCCGGACCTCGCTGACCGTCTCGGAGTTGTGGCACCACACCGGGGCCTTCAGATCGTGGCAGACCGTGGAGAGGTCCTCCAGCTTCTCCCGGTTGGTGGTGTACTCCGCGTGGAAGCCCAGCTGGGCCGTGACCAGCGGGCCGTAGTCATGGTTGTAGTGTTTATAGAAATCATACAGCTCCGACCAGTCGTTGCCGGCGGTGAAGCTGCCGCACAGCACCGCCCGGAAGCCCCACTGCCGGGCGATGCGGGCAAATTCGTCGGTGTGGTAGTACATGTCGAAGCAGGCGGTGATGCCGTTGGCCAGGTACTCCAGGAACGCCACCTTCACGAACGCGCCGCTGCTCTCCGGCGTCAGGAGCGCCTCCTTGGGGAACACCTGCTTCTCCAGCCACTCCTGCAGGGGCAGATCGTCCGCCGCCGAGCGCAGGAAGGTCATGCCCGAGTGGGTGTGGGCGTCCTTGAAGCCGGGCATGATGAGATCGCCGCGCAGGTCGATCTCGCGGTCAAAGGCGGGCATGTCCCCCCGGGCGGGACCGACGTAGGATATGGCGGCGCCGTCCACCCAAACCTCGTTGCTCGTCACGCCGGACGGCTCCAGCGTCCGGCCATTGTAAAATCGGATCATATGCGTCTCCTCGCGGTCAATGTTAGTTTGATTCTTATTATAACATAACGCCGCAGGCGGAATGCTATAATGCGGCATGTTTTGCGGTTCCGGCGAAGCCGGGAGCAAAACTGCCAAAATCGTGTATAATAGCCGCTCTGCGGCTATTATAGCACGTCCCTCCGTTGCCGCGCAAGACAGGGAGAGGGCCACGTCACAATAATGTTCGCCGCCCGGCAGGGCGGCGAGCTTATTCATTTTTCGTTTTATCGCCCGGCAGGCGGTCCTCCAGCCGGATAATGCCCGCCGTTTCGATATAGATGTCCTCCGCCTCCTGCAAAAGCAGCTCCAGCCGCCGATAAATGCTCTGATAGGCGCCGTCCGCCTGTATGTCGTCCAGCAAGGCCGACACGCCGGCGCACAGCGTATAGTACATCCTCCGATAGTCCGGCACCTCACACGCCCCCATACGGTTCTTTCTTTGCCCACATTGTAGATAAAATTTATCTAAAAGTCAATAGGGCGGGCAGCCCTGGGCTATAGTTGAGGGCAGGAGAATGGCCGGACAAGGGGGGTGGATGCCATGAGGAACCGCGTGCGGGACCTGCGGGAGGATCACGATCTGACCCAGCAGAAGGTGGCGGATGCCCTAGGCATCACCCAGCGAAAATACAGCTATGTGGAGACCGGCACCCAGCCGCTGACCGACGAGCTGCTGGTCAGGCTGGCTCAGTTCTATGGCGTGAGCACGGACTACATCCTGTGTCTGACAGACGAGCCAAACTGAAAAACATCGCCGCCCGGCGGGGCGGCGGTGTTTTTTTATCCGAACAGTTTTTTCAGGTTCACGTCGTAGGGCGGGCGGATGACGCCCTTTTCCGTGACGATGGCGGCGATCAGCTCATGGTCGGTCACGTCGAAGGCCGGGTCCCAGCACTTTACCCCCTCCGGGGCCATGGGCCGGGCGTACCACAGCGAGCGGATCTCCTCCCCGTCCCGCTCCTCGATGGGGATCTGCGCCCCGGTGGGGCAGGCCATGTCGATGGTGCTGGAGGGCAGGAGGATGTACACCGGCACGCCGTAGTGCTTCGCGATGACGGCGGCGCCGGAGGTGCCGATCTTGTTGGCGGCGTCCCCGTTGGCGGCCATGCGGTCGCAGCCGGCCAGCACCGCCTGGACGCGGCCCTGGGCCATGGCCAGGGCGGCCATGTTGTCGCAGATGAGGGTGCAGTCCACGCCGGCGTTCATCAGCTCCCAGGCCGTCAGCCGCGCCCCCTGGAGAAGGGGCCGGGTCTCGTCCACATAGGCCTTTATGTCCATGCCCCGCTCCGCCGCCAGCAGCAGCGGACCCAGGCCCGTGCCGTATTCGCTGGTGGCCAGAGGCCCGGCGTTGCAGTGGGTCAGCACCGTGTCCCCCTCGTGGAGCAGGCTCAGCCCCGCCTCCGCGATGGACCGGCACATGGCGGCGTCCTCCCCGTGGATGGCCTCGGCCTCCCGGCCCAGGGCGCCCACGATGGTCTGGGTCCGCTCCCCGGCCATGGACCGGGCCAGCGCGCGCATCCGCTCCACCTGGCGGCTCAGGTTCACCGCCGTGGGCCGGCAGGAGATGAGGTAGTCGCAGTCCACGTCCAGCCGGGAGAAGAACTCGCTCTCCCCGTAGTCCCGGGCCAGCACATACACGCAATAGGCTGCGAAGATGCCGATGGCCGGCGCGCCCCGGACCCGCAGGGAGCGGATGGCCTCGTACATGGCCTCCCGGTCCCGCAGCTCGATGTACTCCAGCTTGCCGGGCAGGAGGGTCTGATCGATAATGCGCACCGCGCTCCCGTCGGGCGAGAGCGCGATGTTTTTCGGCGTGTTCAGCATACCGCGTCGATGGCGGGGATGGCGGCGGTGACCAGCGCGGAGAACCGCTCGGCGATCATATCCCCCGCGGCGATGACCTCCTCGTGGTTCAGCGGCGCCGCGGACAGTCCCGCCCCCAGGTTGGCGATGCAGCTGATGCCGCACACCCGCAGGCCCATGTGCCGGGCGGCCACGGCCTCGCAAGCGGTGGACATGCCCACCGCGCCGCCGCCGATGGCGCCGTAATAGCGCACCTCGAAGGGGGTTTCGAAGCTGGGGCCGGTGAGCTGGATGTACACGCCCTCGCTGAGCTTCTGGCCCAGCTTGGCGGCGGTGTCGTGGAGCACCTGGCGCAGCGCCGGGTCATAGATCTGGCTCATGTCCGGGAACCGGGGTCCCAGCTGGTCCAGGTTAGGCCCGATGAGGGGGTTGGGGAAGTTGAACATCATGTGGTCCCGGATGACCATCAGCGACGGGATCTCCATATTGGGGTCCAGGCCGCCGGCGGCGTTGGTGAGAAACAGCGTCTTGATGCCCAGCAGGCCCATCACCCGGATGGGCAGCACCACGTCGTGGACGTCGAAGCCCTCGTAGTAGTGGACCCGGCCCTGCATGCACACCACGGGCACGCCGCCGATGTAGCCGAACAGGTACCGGCCCGCGTGGCCCGGCACCGTGGACACGGGGAAGCCGGGGATGTCCTTGTAGTCTACGGAGGCCACCACCTCCATGGTCTCCGCCACAGGCCCCAGTCCGGAGCCCAGGATCAGCCCGATGCGGGGCTGGAAGTCCGTCCGCGCCCGGACCGCGTCCCGGCAGCGGAGCAGTTTTTCGTAGTAGTTCTCCATGTCAATGTCCTCCCGCAGTTGTCTTTTGTCCAAAGTCGTCCTTGCCGGACAGGCCGTCCCGCTTGAGCATGCTCTCGATCACGCTCACGTCGCCGGCGATGTCCATGGCCTCCGCCCGATAGAGCTTATCCAGCTGTTTTTCATACCCGGCCACCAGCGTGTCCGCGATGCCCTCGATGTCCGCCTTGGCCTTGGCCATGTTCTCCCCGGAGACCCCCTGGGCCTCGATGCGGGCATAGGACTCCAGCAGCTTCAGCGTGGTGGGCAGGTAGTAGGTCATGAACCGGTCGATCATGGGCTTCTTCTCCGGGTGGGCCTCCACCTCGGCGAAGATGGACGCGGTCAGATTCTGCATCCGCCGGATCTTCTCGCTCATGGCCTCGTCCTCGATGTCCTCGTCCGCCTGGCGGATGCGCTCGACGTAGCGCTCATACTCGCTCATCTTCTCCCGGGCCTGGGCCTCGGCCTGGCTCTGACGGGCCTTGGCCTGCTCATCCTCCCGGCGGTACACGTCCCGCATGTCCGCCACGTCGATCACCAGCAGCATCCGGCCCCGGTCCACATAGGCCTTGTCGCCGTAATAGCCCCGGTCCACCATCTCGGTGACCAGCTTGTCGGCCTCCTCCGGCTTGACCCCCAGGGTCTTGGCCAGCCCCCGGATGTCCACCACGCCCCGGTCCCCGGTGACGGTGAAGCACTGGCGGAACTTGGCCTCCTTCCGGCGGCCCAGGATGCCCGACAGGGCCAGCGCCCCGCCGCCCAGGGCCACGCTCAGCATGCTCAGGATGGCCCAGACCCCCTCGTGGGTCATGACGGCGCCCATGGTGCTCATCAGCCCGAAGCCCACCAGTATCCAGCCGAACACGGCCTTCAGCGTGGCGCCGGCGTCCGCCCGGCGCACGCCGGAGAACCGGCTCTTCTGCTGCTCCATGGCCGGGGCCTGGCCCGGCGTGGTATAGCCGCCCGCCGTCCGGGAGGCGGAGGCGGTGTTCCGCCGGGGGGCCTTATTGCCGAACAGGCTGCTCAGCAGGTTGCCCAGCAGGTCATGGCCCGTGGAGTGGAGGATGGTCAGAAACAGGCCCACCGGGAACCAGACGAAGATCAGCGCCACGCCGATGGCCCAGCTGACCCCCTCCCAGTCGGTCTTTTTGGGAGGCCGGGGGCCGGGCGTGCCCGGACCAGGCCCGGGCGAGGGCGAGCTGTTATAACCGTATTGATACCCGTTGCTCATATGACCTCCCCCTGTCATTCGTTAGACATAGATGCATGGTTATCTTACCACATCCGCCGGGAAAGGAAAAGTGCTTCCGCAAACTTTTTCCCGCAGGACGAAACAAGCGCACCGCCTTTCGTGACGGTGCGCTCGCTTTTGGTCCGGGCGGCTATGGCCGGGCCGCCGGACCGCGCGGGGAAAACGGAGGTATATATGGTAAGGAGATGCTCAGCGTTGTTTTTGCGTCCGGCTCATGGCGCACCCGGCGCAGCGGGAGCAATCCCCACCGCAGGCGCTCCTGCCTGACTTTTTGTCCCGGATCATGCCCCGGAGGATGGCGGCCACGGCGCCGGCCAGCACCAGGCACACCAGCACGGTGCCGCCGTATTGGCTCACGAACGCGCTCATGATCTCACCCCTGGGCGGCCACGCTGCGCATGGACCGGGCAGCCACGTCCTCCAGCTTGGGCGCCGGACGGAACAGCAGGTACAGCACCGCCGCCAGCGCCGCCAGGCCCGCCGCCGTGCCCAGGCCGAAGCCGCCGCCGGCGAAGAAGCTGCCCAGCTGGTAGACGATCAGCGCCACCACGTAGGCCCACAGGCACATGTAGCCGATGGCGGCCAGGGTCCACTTGGCGTTGTTCATCTCCCGCTTGATGGCGCCCATGGCCGCGAAGCAGGGCGCGCACAGCAGGTTGAACACCATGAACGAGTAAGCGCTCAGGGCGGTGTAATCCGCCGCGACCATGGCCCACAGGGGGCTGGAGTCCTCCAGCAGATCCACGTCGCCGGCGTAGTGATAGAGGATGCCGAAGGTGTCCACCACGATCTCCTTGGCGCCCAGGCCGGTGATGGTGGCCACGGCGGCCCGCCAGTTGCCGAAGCCCAGGGGCGCGAAGATCCAGGCGAAGGACCGGCCGATGGCGGCCAGGAGGGAGTTGTCGTTGTCCTCCACCAGGCCGAAGCCGCCCCCAAAGCCGAAGGCCTGCAAGAACCAGATCAGGATGGAGGCCAGCACGATCAGCGTCCCGGCCCGCTTGATGAAGCTCCAGCCCCGCTCCCAGGTGCCCCGCAGCACGTTGCCCGCGCTGGGCACATGGTAGGCGGGCAGCTCCATGACGAAGGGGGCAGGCTCGCCGGCGAAGGCCTTGCACTTTTTCAGGATGATGCCGGAGGCCACGATGGAACCCATGCCGATGAAGTAGGCGGAGGCGGCCACCAGGGCGGAGCCGCCGAACAGGGCCCCGGCCACCAGGCCGATGATGGGCACCTTGGCCCCGCAGGGCATGAAGGTGGTGGTCATGAGGGTCATCTTCCGGTCCCGGTCCTGCTCGATGGTCCGGGAGGCCATCAGCCCCGGCACGCCGCAGCCGGTGGCCACCAGCATGGGGATGAAGCTCTTGCCCGACAGGCCGAACCGGCGGAAGATGCGGTCCATGATGAAGGCGATGCGGGCCATGTAGCCCACGTCCTCCAGGATGCACAGCAGCAGAAACAGCACCAGCATCTGGGGCACGAAGCCCAGCACCGCGCCCACGCCGGCCACGATGCCGTCCTGGATCAGGCCGTAGAGCCAGCCGCCCTCAGCCACGCCCAGCGCCCCCAGCAGGGCGTCCACCCAGCCCGGGACCAGCTCGCCGAACAGCACGTCGTTGGTCCAGTCCGTGGCCATGGAGCCGATGCCGATGCCCCCGTCCTGGGGCGGGGTGCCCATGGCGATGGCGTAGATCAGGAACATCACCACCGCGAAGATGGGCAGGGCCAGCCACCGGTTGGTGACGATCCGGTCGATCTTGTCGGAGACGGTCATCTTCTCCCGATTCTTGCGCGTATAGCACTGGCCGATGACGGAGGTGATGTAGTCATACCGCTGGGCGGTGATGATGGCCTCGGCGTCGTCGTCCATCTCCTTTTCACAGTCCAGGATGTCCTGCTCGATGTGGGCGGCCACGTCGGAGGACAGGGCCAGCTTCTCGGCCACCTTGCTGTCCCGCTCGAACAGCTTGATGGCGTACCAGCGCTGCTGCTCCGGGGGCAGGTGGTGCACCGCCACCTCCTCGATGTGGGCCAGGGCGTGCTCCACGCACCCGGCGAACCGGTGCTGAGGCACGGTCCGGCGGCCGCTCTCCGCCAGGGCGACGGCCGCGTCGGCGGCGGCCTTCACCCCGTCGCCCTTCAGCGCGGAGATCTCCACCACCTGGCAGTCCAGGGCCTTGGACAGGGCCTTCAGGTCGATCCGGTCGCCGTTTTTGCGGACCACGTCGATCATGTTCACAGCCACCAGCACGGGGATGCCCAGCTCCACCAGCTGGGTGGTCAGATACAGGTTCCGCTCCAGGTTGGTGCCGTCAACGATATTCAGGATGGCGTCGGGCCGCTGGTCGATCAGATAGTTCCGGGCCACCACTTCCTCCAGGGTATAGGGGGACAGGGAATAGATGCCCGGCAGGTCCGTGACGGTCACATTCTTGTGGTCGCGGACGTGTCCCTCTTTCTTCTCCACCGTCACGCCGGGCCAGTTGCCCACATACTGGCTGGAGCCGGTGAGGGCATTGAACAGGGTGGTCTTACCGCTGTTGGGGTTGCCGGCAAGAGCGATGGTCAAATTCTTTTCCATATTGTCGCCTCTCTTTCAGCCTCGCAGAGTTTGCGCCCGCAGGCGCAAAGAAATTTGGATATGATTTCCGGCGGCGTGTACGTCGGAAATCATTCTTCTCGGCTCACGGAGTGTGCGAGCGCAAGCGAGTGCGCGTATGTGAGCCGCAGCCTTCTCGATTGAAAGGAGCTCGCTCCTTTCAATCGACTATTATCATCTCGCCGTCCGCCTTTCGCAGGCTCAGCTCATAGCCCCGGACGGTGATCTCGATGGGGTCGCCCAGAGGCGCCACCTTGCGGACATAGATGGACTCCCCCTTGGTGATGCCCATGTCCATGATGCGGCGCTTCACCGCGCCGGCGCCCTCCAGGGCGGTGACGCGCACGGTCTGCCCCACCTTTGCCTCTCTCAGTGTCATGGTCCTCCTCCTTTCCTCTTTTCCTCGGTCTTGTCCCCTCCGGCCGGCTCAGACGAAGATCTTTTTCGCCATCTCCTCGCTGATGGCCACCCGGCAGTCCCGGACGGAGACGATCAGATTGCCGCCGAGGGCGTTGACCACCGTCACAGGGCTGCCCACCACGAAGCCCAGATTCTCCAGAAACGCCTTCGTCTCCGGCTTTCCGCCGATGTGGGTGATAAGACTGCTCTCCCCCTGGCGCAGCATCGTAAGCGGCATAGGTCTGTCCTCCCGCGGTATAAATTCCCACCCGATGAGCGGGCGGCATCGTTAGGTTCCCCTAACACCGTAGCTATTTTAGTCATGACTAACTCAAATGTCAACCCAAATCGCCGCCCCGCCGGCACATTTCGTCGCCTTGCCCGAATCCGCCCGCCCGGCGGAGACAAATTTGTTAGGTTTACCAAACCTAACTTTTGATTTTCGCCCCCTCTCGCACGGCATGTTTTGACAGCGTCGAAATAATATGATACAATATCTCCCGCGCGTATATCCGCCGGTGCGCCGGCGAACAATATATTACTAGGGAGATACATATCCATGCTCGAGTACCGCTTTGATACCCAGCTGCTCATCGAAGGCCATGACCTGGACGAGGACGCCATCCACGACTACATCATGGAGAACATCCCGGGGGACTGCCTGCTGGCGGTGGGTGACGAGGACCTTATCAAGATCCACTTCCACACCAACGTGCCCTGGAAGGTGCTGGAGTACGCCTCCGGCCTGGGGGACATCTTCGACGTGGTGGTGGAGAACATGGAGCGCCAGGAAAACGGCCTGAAGGGCTGATCCGGCACCAGGCGCCCCGGCTCTTGAAGGGCCGGGGCTTGCTTTTTTTGAGAGGAAAGGAAGTGTGATCCCATGGGGAGGATACTGGCGTTCGTGTGCGTGCTGGCGCTGCTGCCGGCGCTGTGCGCCGCGGCGGCCCCGGCGGAGGACGCCCCCCTGCCGGATGGCCGCAGCCAATACGTCATGGACGTGACGCTGGACACGGAGGCGTCCCGGTACACCGAAACGGTCACGGTCACCTTTATGAACGACAGCGACACGCCCTGGCCGGCGGTATGCTTCAGTGACTTCGTCCCCGCCATGCAGGAGCACGCCGGGGTAGAAGGCTGCTCCTCCGCCGTCACCGCCGTCACCGGCGCGGACGGCGAAGCGCTGGACCATACCTACAGCCGGGACGAGGGCCTTCTCACCGTGACGCTGCCCCAGCCGCTGGAGCCGGGCCGGACGGACACGGTGACCGTCGCCTATGAAGCGGACGTGCCCCGGGTCGAGGGCGAGCGGTTCCAGGCCGCCAGCTTCCCGGACAGCGACGGGATCACCTTCCGGCTGTGCCACTTCTACCCCATGCTGTGCGTCTGGCGGGACGGGGGATTCGTCCATCACCCCTATGTCTTCGCCGGGGAGGCGTTCTTCACCGAGTGCGCCGACTACGCCCTCACCCTCCGGCTGCCGGAGGACTTCACCGTGGTCGCCTCCGGGGCCGAGGCGCTTCTCTCCGCCGGGGACGGCCAGGCCGTCTGGCAGGTCACCGGGGAAAACATGCGGGACCTGGTGGTCACCGCCTCCACGGAGTTCACCGAACCCTGTACAGGCCAGGTGGACGGCGTCACGGTCCGCAGCTGGGGCACCCCGGACCAGGCTGAGCAGACGGAGGCGTCCCTCCAAATCACCCTGGACAGCGTGGAGCTGTACGGCCGGCTGTTCGGCGAGTACCCCTACGACGAGCTGGACATCTGCATGGTCAGCATGCCGGCAGAGATAGGCGGCATCGAGCACCCCGGCCTGGTGGAGATCTCCTACGGGCCCCTCTCGATGATGCTGGACATCATCGTGACCCACGAGGTGGCCCATCAGTGGTTCTACGCGGTGGTGGGCAACGACCAGTACGACGAGCCTTTCCTGGACGAGAGCTTCGCCAGCTTCTGCGAGACCCTGTACCGGCAGTATGTGCGGGGCGACAGCCCGGAGGACATCGCCGTGGACATAGACTACCGGCAATGGCTGGACGAGGACGAGATGTACCGCATCGACCGCAGCTACGGCGACTATTTCGCCGGGGACGGGGAATACGGCAATTATTACTACTACGTGTCCATCTACGCGCTGGGGCGCGATCTCCTCTGGGATCTGCGGCAGGTCATGGGCGACGAGGCGTTTTTCGCCATGCTCAGCTCCTGGTATGAGCAGGAGAGCTTCCGGGTCGCCACCATCGACGGCTTTTTGGACCACCTGGCCGCCTGCACCGACGATGACCCGGCTGTGGCCGCGCTGGCGGACAAATACCTGGCCCGCTGAAAAATGAAAAAAGACCGGCAGGGACATTGAACTGTACCGGGAAAAACAGACAATAGGAAAAGCCACCCCCTGGTGTAAGATAGAAAACACCAGGGGGTGGA
>CANQXG010000030.1 GCA_947627735.1 uncultured Oscillospiraceae bacterium
GTCTTCACCACTCTTTCCAGCCAGTCGGACGTGGTGGTGGGCGACAACGACATGGTGATACGCTATGGGCATAAGGAGGACCCGCCCAAAGCCGAGGCCCTGCTGAAAGAGGTGGGGCTGAAGGTGAAGAAGATCCCTATGGGCGAGCACATGCCGGAGCTGAAGGCGTTTGCCAAGCTCAATGCGCAGCAGCGCCAGGCCGTGAAGAAGCTGTACAAGGGCCTGGTGCTCTGGGAGCTGACCCCGGACGAGGACTGGACCGGTCCCGCCCCGGAAAAAGGCGCCGCCTTCGGCCTGGACACCGCCGTGAACGGCTCGGAACTCACCATCACCCTCCGGGGCCGGGTGGATTCCCTCACCGCGCCTGCATTTCTGGCGGCTTTTGAGAAGGCCGAGAAAGAAAACGCTTTCACGGCAGCCAAGGTGGATATGTCCGGCCTTGCGTACATATCCTCCGCCGGTCTGCGGGTGCTGCTCTTCATGACGAAGCGCCTGGGGGTGGGCCATGTGGTCGTCACCGGGGCCAATGAACTGATCAGCTCCATACTCGAGCAGGCGGAATATGACGATATCCTGCGGATCAGATGAACACCATTGAAAGTGAACGGGGAACAAAAAAGCCGAAGACCCGAAGGTCTTCGGCTTTTTGCTGCCGCCGGTGGGGCGGCGTTTTTTGTCACGCCTTGAGCTTTTTGACCTCCGCCGTCAGCAGGGGCAGCACCTCGAACAGGTTGCCTACGATGCCGTAGTGGGCGATCTCAAAGATGGGCGCGTCCGGGTCCTTGTTGATGGCCACGATGCAGTCCGCGCCGCTCATGCCGGCCTGGTGCTGGATGGCGCCGGAGATGCCGCAGGCGATGTACAGCTTGGGGGCCACGGTCTTGCCGGTCTGGCCCACCTGGTGGGCGTGGCTGATCCAGCCGGAGTCCACCGCCGCGCGGGAGGCGCCCACGGTGGCGCCCAGGGCCTCCGCCAGAGGCTTGATGTGGGTCTCGAAGCCCTCGGGACCGCCGACGCCCCGACCGCCGGACACGATGATGTCCGCGCCCTCCAGGTCCACGATCTCCTCCGCCGCGTCATGGATGACGCGGATCAGCTCCGTGCGGATGTCCTCGGGGGGAACATGGTAATCCTCCCAGATGATCTCGGCGTGGGGGGCCACCTCGGGGGCCTTCTTGAACACGCCGGGGCGGACCGTGCCGATCTGGGGCCGGGTGTTGGAGCACAGGATGGTGGCCATCAGGTTGCCGCCGAAGGCGGGACGGGTCCAGGCGATGTCGCCGGACTCCTCGTCGATGTCCAGACTGGTGCAGTCGGCGGTCAGGCCGGTCTTCAGCCGGCAGGACACCCGGGGGCCGAAGTCGCGGCCATTGGGGGTGGCGCCGATCATAAGGGTGGTGGGGCCGTATTTCTCCACCAGGTGATACATGGCGTTGGCGTAGGCGTCGGTGGAGAAGAACTCATACTCCGGGCCGTCCACCACGATGATCTTGTCCGCGTCATGGGCGGCGGCGGCCTTCACCGCCTCGTCGGTGTGGCAGCCGATGACCACCGCCACCAGGGCGCCGCCCTGCTTGTCCGCCAGCCGGCGGCCGGGGTTGAGCAGCTCGATGCCCACGTTCCGGGCGGAGCCGTCCGCCTTGGTCTCAACAAATACCCACAGGTCTTTCGTCTTAGCTTCCATTACGATACCCTCCTGATCAGATCACATGGCTGTCGCTCAGAAGGGCGATCAGCTTGGCGGCGGACTGCTCCACGGTCTCCTCGCTGACGATGAGGCCGCCGCTCTTTTTCTTGGGCACAAAGGACTTCTTCACGTGGGTGGGGGAACCCTTCAGGCCGATGCTGGTCTTGTCCATCTCCTCGTCGGAGAAGTCGGCGTCGCTGAGCGTCGGGATCTCGGCCCGGTTGGCGGCCAGCTTCCGCTTGATGGTGGGGAAGCGGGGGTCCCAGGCGGGCTTGGTGAAGGTCACCACGCAGGGGAACTTCACGCCGATGACCATGTTGGCATCCTGGTCTTCCTTGAGCACCTCCAGATGCGCCTCGTCGCAGTCCAGCACCTCCAGCGCGCAGGTGACCTGGGGATATCCCAGGTGCTCGGCCAGCTCCGGCCCCACCTGGGCGGTGTCGCCGTCGATGGCCTGCTTGCCGCAGAAGATGGCGTCGAAGTGGCCCTCCAGGGCCTCCACCTTCCCCACGGACTTGGACAGGATGTAGCTGGTGGCCAGGGTGTCGGAGCCGCCGAAGGCCCGGCCTGAGATGAGGTATGCCTTGTCGGCGGCGATGGCCAGGCACTCCTTCAGGGCGTTCTTGGCGTTCTCGGGACCCATGGACATGACCACGATCTTGGTGTCGGGGTGCTTGTCCTTGATGCGGGCGGCCGCCTCCAGGGCGAAGGCGTCAAAGGTGTTCACGATGGCGGGCACGCCCTCGCGGATCAGGGTGTTGGTCACCGGATCGATCTTTACCTGGGTCGTATCCGGTACCTGTTTGACACAAACCAGAATGTTCATATCTTGTGTTTCCTTCCAAATAAAGTTTTCCGAATCGTTTTGCCGCGGCTTTGCGTGCCGCGTAGGTCAGGGCCGTCTGGTGCGCAGCAGGTGGGAGCGGAAATTGCCGCCCACCAGCTCGTTGGCGCCCAGCATCATCACGAAGGCGTCGTGGTCCAGGTCCTGTATGAGGCTCTTGACCTTGAACAGCTCCTGGGGCCGCACCGCCACCAGCAGGACGCTGCGGGCGGTGTCGGAGTACATGCCGACGCCGTTGAGGTCCGTCACGCCCCGGCCCAGGGCCTTCATCAGGGGATCGGCCACCTCGTGGGCGGGGTGGGAGGTGACGATGATGCACAGCGAGCCGCGCTTGAAGCCCGTCAGGATGCGGTCGCACACGAACGAGCACACCATCAGGGTGATGATGGCGTACAGGCCCACCTCCACGTTGCCGAAGGAGATCATGGCCAGCACGATGACGCTGCCGTCGATGATGGCGCTCATCTTGCCCTGACTGAAGGTGGGGTGGCGCTTTACAAGCAGCCGCATGAGCAGGTCCGTCCCGCCGGTGGAGCCGTTGCCCACCGTCAGCAGGGCCATGCCCGCGCCGTACATCACGCCGCCGAACAGCGCCGCCGCCAGAGGGTCGGTGGTGAGGGTCGGCAGGAACGACAGCAGGTCCGTGACCAGGGAGTACAGCACCGTGCCCACCACGGTGGCCAGGGTGTATCGCCAGCCGTTGAGGAACATGGCCGCCGCCAGGATGGGCAGGTTCATGATGAACACCATGGTGCCCACCCGCAGGGGCAGGTACTGACGCAGCACCACCGCGATGCCGGACAGTCCGCCGGCGGCGATGTCGTGGCCCACCAGGAACAGGTCCAGGGCCAGCGAGTACATCAGTATCCCGCCCAGATTGCACAGCTTCTGCACGGCCACGTCGCTCAGGTTTGCTTTGCCAAGCATGTTATCTTTGTATTTCCTCCCGGCGGGCGCCTCAGATCAGTCCGTTATAGGGCAGCGCCCAGCCGAACAGCAGGAACAGGGTGGTGAGGATGCCGGCGACGATCAGCACGTAGCCGTACACCCGGTCGCGGCGGTACTCCGCCGCCACCCGCTCCGTCCTGGGGATGACCAGAAGGTTGGTGCGGTAGTCGCTCTCCGTCTGGGTCACCGGGTGGACCTTGGAGCCGATCACGGCGAACAGCAGGCTCAGATACAGGCCCAGGAAGAAGGGGTCCAGGAAGTTGATGAAGATGGTGTTGAAGGGGGCAACGCCGAAGCCCACCAGGCACTTGGGGATGATGAAGCCGAGGAAGCCGGCCAGCATGGCCCACCGGGCGCCGGTGGCGGAGAGCTTCTTGCTCACCACGCTGCCCACGCCGGGCACCACCCAGCTGGCGGCGATGATGGTGGAGGCGAACCAGCTGATGACGCGCACGCCGCCCAGGCCCATGTAGGCCAGGATCAGGGCGATGACGCCCACCACCAGCATGACGATGCGGCTGGTGTGCAGCTGCTGCTTCTCGGAGGTGAACTTGGTGGGGAACAGGTCCGTGGTGACGGAGAAGCCCACCACCGACAGGAACGTGGACGCGGAGGAAAGGCCCGCGGCCATGATGCCCGCCAGGACCATGGTGCCCACTAGCTTGGGCATGGTGTTGAAGGCGGCCCAGATCAGTACCCGCTGGGCGTCCTCCAGATTGGGGTTCAGGTTCAGCACGGTGATGGACTGCAGGTTCAGATACAGCAGGAACACCACGGTGCAGATGGCGGCGATGGCGCCGGAGCGGAAGGTCACGTGCTCGCTCTTGGCCATCAGGTTACGGCCCGCCTGCCAGGGGGACACCGCCACGGTGATGAGCCACACAAGGCCCATGGAAACGGCGTACATCACCGCGCCGAATATGTCGGTGGCGCCGGTGCCGGGGATGTTGCCGTAGAAGTCCAGAAGGTTGTCCGGGATGTTGGGGTTGTGCATCAGGTTGTTCAGCAGCTCTCCCAGACCGCCCTGGGCGTTGAAGATGTAGGGGCCGGCGATGATGGAGGCCAGCAGGAACACCAGGAACATCATGGTGTCGGTGATGACCACGCCCTTGGAGCCGGAGTAGAAGGTGAAGGCCGTGAAGCACAGCCACGCCAAAAACAGGCACACGCCGTAGGACAGGCCCGTCAGCTCCTGCATCAGGATGCCCACGCCGGTGATGGACGCCAGCAGATAGGCCGTCAGGGAGATGATGGTGATGACGCCGGCCAGCCGACGGTTGCGGAAGTCGTTATACCGGGTGCCGAAATACTCCGGCATGGTGGTGCACTCGCTCCGGCGCAGATACCGGCCAAACACCAGCGGGCCTACCACATAGCCCACGGCGCACAGGGAGTTGAGCAGCACCAGGGATGTGATGTTGCCGGTGTAGCAGAAGCCCTGGTCCCCCATGAAGCCGTTGACGGACAGCATGGACGCGAACAGGGTGCCGGAGATCAGCAGGGTCGGTGCGTTGCGGCCGCTCACATAATAGTCATTGACGTCCTTGACCGAGCGGCCGGCATACAGGCCCACTACCAGATAGGCCAGGATACTGATGATGACGCCGATCAAAAATATATTCATGGTACCTCCTATCACTTATCACTGTCACTGTGTTCCAGCAGCTCGTTTTTCTCCTTCAGCTGCTTCTCCTCTTTGCGCAGTACGACATTCATCAGCACACCGGCTATCGCCAGGAAGCCGCCTATGCAGATGGAAAAGATGATCTCCCCCATATGCTCACCTCCTCTTAATATGGGCGGATAGAAGGGTGCCGCCGGGCCGGTATGGGCGGCCCGGCAGCATTTTATGCGGTCACTTCAGCCCCATCTTGGCGGCGATGACCATCTTCTGCACCTCGCTGGTGCCCTCGTAGATCTCGGTGATCTTGGCGTCGCGCATCATGCGCTCCACCGGATAGTCGCGGGTGTAGCCGTAGCCGCCGAACAGCTGCACCGCCCGCCAGGTGACCTCGCGGGCCGTTTCAGAGGCGAACAGCTTGGCCATGGACGCCTCGGCGGAGTAAGGTTCGCCGGCGTCCTTCTTGGCCGCCGCCCGGTAGACCAGCAGCCGGGCCGCGTCCACCCGGGTCTGCATGTCGGCCAGGGTGAACTGGGTGTTCTGGAACGAGGCGATGGGCTTGCCGAACTGGACGCGGTCCTTGACGTACTTCACGGCCTCGTCGATGGCGCCCTGGGCGATGCCCAGTGCCTGGGCGGCGATGCCGATGCGGCCGCCGTCCAGGGTCATCATGGCGATCTTGAAGCCCTTGCCCTGCTCGCCCAGGAGGTTCTCCTTGGGCACCTTCACGTCCTCGAACACCAGCTCGCAGGTGGAGGAGCCGCGGATGCCCATCTTCTTCTCATGGCTGCCGAAGTGGAACCCGGGCATGCCCTTCTCCAGGATGAAGGCGCTGATGCCCCGGGTGCCGGCCTCCTTGTCGGTCATGGCAAAGACCACGTAGGTGTCGGCCACCTCGCCGTTGGTGATGAAGATCTTGGAGCCGTTGAGCAGCCAGTGGTCGCCCTTGTCCACGGCGGAGGTGCGCTGGCCGGAGGCGTCGGTGCCGGCGTTGGGTTCGGTCAGACCGAAGGCGCCCAGCTTCTCGCCGGTGGCCAGGGGGGGCAGGTATTTCTGCTTCTGCTCCTCGGTGCCGAAGTGGAGGATGGGCCAGCAGCACAGGGAGGTGTGGGCGGAGATGGTGACGCCGGTGCTGGCGCAGGCCTTGGAGACCTCCTCCACCGCCATGACATACTCCAGGTTGCCCATGCCCACGCCGCCGTACTGCTCGGGGATGGGGATGCCCAGCAGGCCGATTTCGCCCATCTGGGGGATCAGCTCGGCGGGGAAGCGCTCCTGCTCGTCCAGCTCGGCGGCCAGGGGGCGCACTTCCTTGTCCACAAATTCACGGAACATGCTCTGGAGCAGTTCCTGCTCGTCATTCAGCTTGAAATCCATATCGATACTCCTTTATCACAGTCTTGATTGCCGGCCGCGGGCCTGTCCGCCGGCGGCCGGCGCGGGGGCGGGGGAGCGGTATCAGCGGTACTTCTTCAGCACCTGACGGGCGGCGATGACCGTCTGGATCTCGCCGGTGCCGCCGGAGATGCGGGTGATGCGCAGGTCGCGGTAGATGCGGCTGACGCGGCTGCCGCAGTAGCCGATGCCGCCCAGGATCTGCAGGGCGTGGTCCACCACTTCATTGGCGGACTCGGAGCAGTACTGCTTGGCGATGGACGCCTCGGCCCGGGTCAGGCAGCCGTTGTCCTTGTTCCAGGCGTAGTGCAGCAGCATGTTGCGCATGGCCTCGATGCGCATGGTCATCTCCATGATGTGGTTCTGGATCAGCTGCAGCCGGCCGATCTCCTGGCCCTTGACGATGCGCTGGTTGGCGTAGCGGCAGGCGTCCTCATAGGCGCACAGGGCCTGGCCGTAGGCATTGAAGGCGTCGATGAGCCGCTCGTAGTCGAAGCCCTTGGAGGTGGCCATCAGGCCGTTGCCCTCGAAGGAGAACATGTCGGACTCGTCGATCTCCACGTCGTCGAACCACACGTCGTTGACGTTCTCCATGTTGATGCCCATCTTCTCCATAGGCTCCTTCTTGCAGCCGGGGACGTTGGTGGGCACGAACCACAGCGTGAGCTGCTCGGGGTTGTCGGCGTTCTTGGCCAGGGTCAGGCAGTAGTCGTTGTCCTGGGCGCCGGAGATGAAGTGCTTGTGGCCGTTGATATACACCTTGCCGTTGCGGCGGGTGTAGGTGGTCAGGATGGTGGCCGGGGACAGGTCGGTGCCGGCGGTGGGTTCGGAGAAGCCCTGGGCGAAGGCGCCGTTGCCCTCAAAGAACAGGGGCATGAACTTGTCGATCTGCTCCTTGGTGCCGTTCTCCAGCAGGGCGTCCGCCTTCACATGGTCCCAGAACAGGTAGATGGGGCCGCCGCAGCGCCCCAGGGCCTCCATGACCAGGAACATGGTCACGGCGCCCTCGCCGTCGCCGCCCGCCTCCTCCGGCAGGAACATGCTGAACAGACCCAGGTCCTTCATGATGTCCCACCACTTCTGGGGGTGTTTGTGCTCCCGGTCACACTCCTGGAAATAGGTCTCCAGATTCTCCCGGGTCATGGCCTCCTCGATGGCCTGGACCATCAGTTCCTGCTCTTCCGTGATGCGAAAATCCATGGTTTTTCCTCCTTAAATCAAAACTTTTTTACGAATTTATGCCGCGGACCCGGCCCCTGGCCGCGACCGCGAAAAGGTTTCTCAGCGGTTCTTCCACTGGGGCTTGCGCTTCTCCAGGAAGGCCTTGGGACCCTCCACGGCGTCCTCGGTGCCCTCCACGTACTTCCAGGCCATGTAGCGGCACACACGCATCCCGTCCTCCTCGGAGATATGGGGGGCCATGTGCAGCAGCTGCTTGGTCAGGCGCAGGGAGATGGGGGCGTTGGCGGCCATCTGGCGGGCCAGCTCCATGGCCTTGTCCATCACCTGGTCCGCCGGGAGGACGTGGTTCACCAGGCCGATCTCATAGGCCCGCTGGGCATTGATGAGGGTGCCGGTCAGGCACATCTCCGCGGCGATCTTGGCGGGGATCAGCTTGGGCAGGCGCACCAGTCCGCCGCTGGTGGCCAGCAGGCCCACCTTCACCTCCGTCAGGCCGAAGCGGGCGTGCTCGGCGGCCACGATCACATCGCAGGCCAGGGCGATCTCCAGCCCGCCGGCCACGGCGGTGCCGTTGCAGGCGCATACGATGGGCTTGGGGCACAGCCGCTCGGTGATGCCGGCGAAACCGTGCTCCGTCTCGGTGAGGCACTCGCCGTTCTCCCCCAGGGCCGCCAGGTCCTCGCCGGCGCAGAAGCTGCGGTCACCGGCGCCGGTTATCAGGATGGCGCCCACGGCGGGGTCCTTCTCCGCGTCGTTGAGGATCTGCTCCATCAGCCGGGCGGTGTCCGGGTCGATGGCGTTGCGGCGCTCGTTGCGGTTGATGGTGATGATGAGCACGCCGTCTTTCAGTTCGGTCAGAACGCTCTTGGTGTCCATGGTATCAACTCCCTTTCTTCTGAATATTGGTGGATATCTTACATCCGCAGGTAGGGGTTATAGAGCCTCTCCTGCGATAATACCGTCGCCTCTTCGTGGCCGGGCAGGACCCGGTAATCCCCCGGCAGGGCCGCCAGGCGCCGGAGAGAGGCGGCCATCTGGCTGTCGTCGCCGCCGGCGAAATCGGTCCGGCCGATGCTGCGGCAGAACAGGGTGTCCCCGGTGAAGAGCACGTCCCCGATGCGGAACGTCACGGACCCGGGGGTGTGGCCCGGGGTGTGCATCACGTCGATCCGCAGCCCCGCGACGGTGAGGCTGTCCCCCTCCGCCAGGGGGCGGAGGTTCCGGAAGGCCGCCACGGTGGGGTAGACCCGGCCCATGTCCCGCTCGGTCATCTCCCGGGGCACGTCCAGCGGGTGGCACCACACCGGCAGGTCCGGCCAGCGCTTCTGCAGCGCCGGCACCGCCAGGATGTGGTCATAGTGGCCGTGGGTCAGCAGCACGGCGGCGGGGGTCAGGCCCTCTTCCTCCAGCAGCGAGACCAGCCGCGGACCGTTATCCGCCGGGTCTATCAGCAGGCAGGCGCCGGGCTGGGGGGCGCGGACGATATAGCAGTTGGTGTAGTATTCCCCCAGGACGATGGATTCGATCTGCAGCTCCGTGGCGATCCCTCCTCTCCGGCCCGGTCAGATCAGCGTGCTGGTGACGACGCCGTCGGCGTACAGCTCGTCGATCTGCTCGGCGCTATAGCCGATGCGCTCCAGGATGGCGCGGGTGTGCTGGCCCAGCAGGGGCGCGCCGCTGCGGATGGGGCACAGCTCGCCGTCGAAGCGCAGGGGGTTGTTGTAAAAGCGCATCATGCCCACCTTCTCCTGGTGGACCAGGGTGGTGGCCTGGGTGGCGGCGGCGTGGTCGGAGGTGTAGGACTCGATGAAGGGCAGCACCTGGGCCGCGGGCACCCCCGCCGCCAGCAGCTCCCGCTCCAGATCCGCCCGCTTCCATGTGCGGGTGATCTCCTCCAGCTTGGCGGCCAGCTCGTCCCGGTGGGCGATGCGGGCGGCGTTGTCGGCATAGCGGGGATCGTCCTTCAGCGCCTCCGCGCCCAGCACGGCGCACAGCGACGCCCACCGCGGCTGGCTGTCCGCGATGATGGCGGCCCAGCCGTCCCGGGTCTCGAACAGACCGTAGGGGGCGATGAAGCGGTCATGGTTGCCGAAGCGGGTCTGGGTGGAGCCGTCCCGGCCATAGTCCATGATGGTCTCGGCGCAGCTGAGCATGCCCACGTCGGTCATGCCGATGTCGATGTGGCAGCCCTTGCCGGTGCGGCGGGCCTCCACCAGGGCCATCAGGGCCGCGCCCAGGGCGTACACGCCGGTGAGGGTGTCGCCGTTGGCGTTGCCCGCCTTCATGGGCGCGCCGTCCGGCTCGCCGTTGCTGCCGGCGAAGCCGCTGCGGGCGGCGGCGATGGCGTCGTAGCAGGGGAATTTCATCAGCGGGCCGGACCCGCCGAAGCCGCTGAGGGAGACGAACACCAGCTTGGGGTTGATCTGGCTCAGCTTCTCATAGCCCAGGCCCAGCCGGTCGATGGAGCCGCTCTTGAAGTTCTCCAGCACCACGTCGGCCTGCTTTGCCATCTCGTAGATGATGGCCTTGCCCTCCGGCTTGGCCAGATTGATCTCGATGCTCTCCTTATTTTTATTGTAGGCGATGAACAGGGTGCTCTGGCCGCCAAATTCCGCCACGCAGGGGTCCCAGTACCGGGCCTGGTCGCCGGAGCCGTAGCGCTCCACCTTCCAGACCTCCGCGCCCATGTCGGCAAACTGCCAGGCGGTATATGCCCCGGCCAGGGCGATGGTGAAATCCAGCACCTTCAGACCGCTGAGAACGCCTTTTTTCTGTTCAGACACTGTCAAGACCTCCTTTCACCGTCTGCTTCAGACCACGCCGCCGGCCCGCAGGGCGTCCAGCTCCGCCCCGGTCAGACCGAGGACGGACCCGGTGTCCGCGCCCAGAGGGGAGGCGGGGGCGATGTCGTCGTCATGTTCGTCGTCCCGCAGGAACTTGGCGGGCAGGCCCACCTGGAGGGTGTCGCCGTGGACCGGGTCCGGGACGTGCACCAGCATGTGCCGGGCCTGGACCTGCTCGTTGCCCTCCACCAGCTCCTTGACGGTGTTGCAGGGGCCGCCGGGCACCATGGCCTGCTGGCAGATGCGGTCCGCCTCCTCGATGGTGATGCCGGCGAAATAGTCCCGCAGCTGCTGGTCCAGGTCGCCGAAGTAGTGCTTCATGGACCGGTCCGGGTCGTGGGCGTACACCGTGCCCTCGCCCCAGTCGGGCCGGCCGGCGCAGGCGGCGAAGCTGAGCCACTGGTCGTCGCTGCCGATGCTCAGGGAGAACCAGCCGTTGCGGCACTTGAAGGTGTCGGTGGGGTTGGTGGTGGGGAAGCCGTTGCCCAGCCGCCGGGGCAGGGTGTTCAGCCCCTGCAGGCACTCGGCAAAGGTGTCGTCCAGGGAGAACACCGTGTGCCACGTGCTGGTGGACACCTTGCATCCCTCGCCGGTGTCGCAGGCCCGCAGGTAGGCCGCCAGCATGCCGGAGGCCAGGTGCCAGCTGGCGTAGAAGTAGCCCAGGGGGAAGCCGAACTTGGTGGGCCGCTCGGGGAAGCCGGTCTTTTCCAGCAGTCCGGAGCGGGCCATGGCCAGCAGGTCATAGTCCGGATCGTCCTTCCAGGGACCTTCCTCGCCGAAGGGGGTGAGCACGCCGTACACCAGGCGGGGGTTGAGGGCTTTCAGCTGCTCATAGCCCAGGCCCCGTTCCGCCGCGTGGGCCTCGGCGCAGTTGAACACGATCATGTCCGTGTCCGGGACCAGCCGCCGGATGATCTCCTGGCCCCGGGGGTCGTCCCAGTTGACGGTGACGCTCTTTTTGTTGCGGCCATAGTAGGCGTAATACAGGCTGTCCGGGCCGTCGGAGCCGCGGCTGCGCATGGCGTCGCCCCGGCCGGGGGGTTCGATCTTGACCACCTCCGCGCCGTAGTCGGCGAACATGGAGGTGATGTACGGACAGCCGTCCGTCAGATCCAATACCTTCAGATTGACAAGCGGTTTCATACAGGCGCTCCTTCTTTCAAGCTGGCCGCGCGGGTGCGGCGGAGAGGTCCCCCTCCGGCCCCGGAGCGGCTTTTCGTCGGTGAACATGTTGACCAATATACTTATCTATATTTAATATATCAAACGTTTCACTTATCTTCAACTATAATTTGTCACATAAATAACATATCGTTTTTGTGCATGAATTACATAAACGTAAAATTGCAAGCTGAAATTTTGGATTCTATGTTGACATTGTCAAGCTTATCTACTAAAATATAAGATACCTATGTAACGTCCGTTCAAAAACCAAATTTTAACGTTTCACATCCCGTCGGAATCCGTTGTGTACCCAGGAAAAAATCGTAAAGGAATAAGGTGGTTATATGAAAATTATCGTATGCTGCAAAATCGTCCCCAACGAGGAGGAGATCACGGTCCTTGGCGACCGGAAGCTGGACCTGTCGGCCGCTTCCTGGAAGATCGGCCAGTATGACCTGAACGCGCTGGAGAGCGGCAAACAGCTGGCCGCCGCCACCGGCGGGACCATGACCGCCCTGAGCGTGGGCGGCCCCGCCGCCCTGGACGCCAGCAAGATCCGCAAGGACGTGCTGTCCCGCGGACCCGACGACCTGAAGCTGGTCATCGACGGCGGGCGTGACTTCTCCGACTCCCTGCAGACTGCCAAGGCCCTGGCCGGCGCCCTGCAGGAGATCGGCCAGTTCGACGTGGTCCTGTGCGGCATGGGTTCCAGCGACCTGTACCAGCAGGAGGTGGGCATCCAGACCGGCGCACTGCTGGGTCTGCCGGTGCTCAACAACGTCACCGACATCCAGCCCGCGGGGGACGGCCTGCTGCGGGTGGAGCGCACCCTGGAGAACGAGGTGGAAGTGCTGGAGGTCACCCTGCCGGCGGTGCTCAGCGTTTCCTCGGAGATCAACATCCCCGCCGTGCCTGCCATGCGCGAGATCATGCGGGCCGGCAAGAAGCCGGTGGAGGTGCTGTCCGGCAGCGACGGCGCCGAGACCAGCCTGACCACGCTGTCGGAGCTGGCGCCCGAGCAGCAGGACCGCCGCCAGCACGTCATCGAGGGCGACGGCGAGGAGGCCATCGAGGCCCTGGTCCAGTTCCTGAAAAAAGAGTGTCTTTGATAGAGGGAGGTCGACGAGATGAGCATTCAGTCCATATTTGTTATCAGTGACGATCTTGGCGCTCTGAACGAGATCTGCGGCGGCGTGAAGCCCATGGCGGACAAGGTGACCGCCATCGTCTTCGGCGGCGCGGATACGGCGGAGCAGGCCGCCGCCTGCGGGGCGGACAGGCTGATATACTGCCCGCTGGACGACGCGGGCGCGCCGGAGAACTATGCCGGCGCCATCGCCGACGAGGTGAAAAAGACCGGCGGCGCGGCGGTGCTGTTCAACAACTCCATCCGCAGCCGCTGCCTGGCGGGCATCCTGGGCGTGATGCTGGACACCGGCGTGCTCACCAGCGTCAACGAGCTGACCGAGCAGGACGGGCAGCTGGTGTACCGCCGCATGGTGTACGGCGGCACCGCCCAGCGCCATGAGAGCTTCTCCAAGCCCTATGGGGTGGCCACCCTGTCCGGCGGCGTGTTCGAGCCGGTGACCCTGCCGGCCACCACCGACATCGCCCCCATCGAGGGCGCTCCCGCCGCGGGGATCAAGCGCGTGGCCCGCAGCGAGAAGAAGGAGGGCGGCACCAACCTGGTGGCCGCCAAGCGCATCCTGGACGTGGGCCGCGGCCTGGCGGCCAAGGAGGACCTGGAGATGGTCCGCGCCCTGGCGAAGGTCATCGGCGCCGAGGTGGGCTGCTCCCGTCCCGTGGCGGAGAACAACAAGTGGCTGCCCAAGGCCAACTACATGGGCATCACCGGCGTGCAGGTCAAGCCCGACTTCATCATCACCCTGGGCGTGTCCGGCCAGGTGCAGCACATCGGCGGCATCAACAAGTCCAAGGTTATCATCTCGGTCAACAAGGACAAGGCCGCGCCCATCTTCAAGAACTGCGACTTCGGCCTGGTGGGCGATATCTACAAGATCGTCCCCGCGCTGATCGAAAAGCTCTCCTGATACCCCGGGCGTGCCTGTCGGACAGGAAGGGGGGCGGTCATCATAGCTGATATCGTGGGCAGCCGCACACTGCGCAGCCAGTGGGACGAGACCGTCCGGTATTACCCGGACAGCCTGTTTTTGGAGTTCATCTCCACCCAGGACCAGGTCACCCGCTATACCTACGCGCAGTTCGACCGGCTGGTGAAACGGGCGGCCAACTTCTTCCTCTCCCTGGGCGTGGAAAAGGGCGAGCTGGTGGCGCTGCACATGCACAACTCCCCCGAGTATATCGTCTGCTGGCTGGCGCTGGCCCAGATCGGGGCGGTGTCCGCGCCGCTGAACGAGTATTACCGGGTGGGGGAGAGCGGGGAGATCCTCCGCTGGAACGGCATCCGCCGCATCGTCACCGAACCCCGGGCGGAGAGCATGTACGTGCAGCACCGGGACGAGCTGGAGCTGGACACGATCATCCTCAGCCGGGGCGTGAGCGCCTATCCCAACGTATACAACCTGGAGCAGGAGATGGCCTATCAGCCGGATACCCTGCTCCAGGACCGGCCTGTCGCCTCCGACGACATGGCCGTGGTCCTGTTCACCTCCGGCACCACCCGTTTCCCCAAGGGGGCGATATACACCCACTGCAACGTGGTCTACGGCGGCATATTCCATGTCCAGCAGCTGTCCATGCGGGCCGGCGAGCGGTTTTTGTCTGCCATGCCCTGCTACCACATGGACTTCCAGGAGATGGCGGTGATGCCGGTGATATGTGCCGGCGGCACCCTGATCATGGTGGAGCACTACAGCGCCAGCCGCTTCTGGCGGCAGATATGCCAGTACCGGGCCAATTACACGGACACCATGTCCGTGATGAACCGCACCATACTCCTGCAGCCGGTGCAGCCCTGGGAGAAGGACCACTGTCTGAAGCAGATCTACTTCTCCATGGGCCTGAGCGAGGAGGAGAAGGAGGCCTTTGAAAGCCGCTTCCGCGTCCGCCTGCTCAATACATACGGCATGACCGAGACGGTCACCGCCGTCACCTGCGTCCCCCTGACGGGGGAGCAGCGCTGGCCCTCCGTGGGCCGGCCCGCCCTCTCCTATGAGATCAAGATCCGGCGGGAGGATGGCTCCGAGGCCGCCCCCGGCGAGGTGGGGGAGATATGCATCGGCGGCGTGCCGGGCCGGACGCTGTGTCCCGGCTATTACCGCAACGAGAAGGCCACCCGGAACCTGTATGAGGACGGAAAGTGGCTGCGCTCCGGGGACAAGGGCTACCTGGACGAGGACGGGTGGCTGTTCTTCCTGGGCCGGGACGGGGACATGATAAAGCGCTCCGGGGAGAACGTGAGCGCGCTGGAGGTGGAGTGCATCCTCACCTCCCACCCCGACATCGCCGACGCGGCGGTGATCGGCGTGCCCGATCCCCTGCGGGACTATAAGATCAAGGCCTTCGTCCTGCCCCGGGAGGGGGCATGCCTGACGGAGGAGGCGGTCATCGACTACTGCGTCGGCCATCTGGCCAAGTTTAAGGTCCCCTCCCAGGTGGCGTTCGTGCGCAGCTTTGAGCGCACCTCCACGGGGAAGATCAAAAAGAATCTGCTGCACTGAGCCAGCAAGGCCCGCCAGGACGGCATACGTCATCCCGGCGGGTCTTTTTTGCACGATATGTTGAAATTTCTGTTGACATTTGTGAATCTCTTTGTTATATTAAACCGGCTTACGGAAAAAATTCTCTATGGTCGGTGAATCTGTTCACCGGAAAGGGAGCTGAAATATGAAAGCGCGGCCTACCATCAAGGACATCGCCGCCCAGGTGGGCGTATCGCCCTCCACGGTGTCCTATGTGCTCAACGACAGCGCCAATCACAAGATCTCCGAGGGGACCCGCCAGGCGATCCTGCAGGCGGCCAAGGCGCTGCAGTATATCCCCAACGGCGCGGCGCGGGCGCTGCGTAACAACAGCAGCCACTGCGTCAGCGTGGCGCTGGAAAAGACCCTGACCCAGGCCCGGTTCGGCACCCTCCTGCAGGGCATCCGCAACGGCCTGCGCTCCGAGGGGTACTGGCTGATGCTGTTCGACTTCGACAGCCGGGGCCAGCTGTACCCGGAGTTCATCGAGAGCGTGCTGCAAAGCCGCAGCGAGGGGATCATCTATATCTCCTCCGACGGCTCCGACCCGGAGCCGGAGTGGCGGGAGAGCATATTGTCCAACCACCTGCCCTTCGTGGGGTGCGATTGCTGCCCGCCGGAGGAGGAGCTGGCCTCGGTGAGCTTCGACTATGAGCGGGGCGCCTTCGAGGTGGGCTGCCGGCTTTTGGGGGAGGGCGCCCGGCGCATCCTCTACTGGCGGCCCAGCGTCCAGACCGACCAGGAGCAGTACCGCCAGGAGGGCCTGCGCCAGGCCTCCGCCCTCTATCCGGGCACGGAGGTGATCGTGTCCACGCTGCCCTATGAATCGGCGGAGGACGGGGCGGACGTGTTCAGCCACTCCCAGGTCAGCCAGCTGTGCAAGCAGCATCTTGTCCAGGACATCATCCCCCGCATCGCCCAGTTCCAGCCGGGGGACGCGGTGGTGTGCGCCTGGGGCGTCATGGCCCGGCACCTGGCCTCGGCGCTGAACGGCACGCTCCGGTCCGTGAAGATCGCCAGCCTGTCCGCCGGGGAGACGCCGCTGCTGGCGGAGTCCCGGGTGCTCATCAGCCGGCCCCGGTTCCTGTACGGCGGCGAGGAGGCCGCCCGGCTGCTGCTGCGGCAGATCCGGGGCGAAACGTTAGCCAATAACCGGATCGTGATACCGCCTGAGTCGCCCCAGTATATCGAGCTGTGAAAACCAAAAAAAACCGCGCCCCTTCCGAACGGAGGGGGCGCGGATGCTGTTGCGGGGATGCTTTACCGGGACTCCATGGCCGCCTTGAACCGGTCCAGGGCGTCGGCCAGGACCTTCCTGGGGCAGGCCAGGTTGATGCGCTCGAAGCCGTCGCCGGCGGGGCCGAAGATGAAGCCGTCGTCGAAGTAGAGCTTGGCCTTCTTCTGCAAAAACTCTGCCAGCTCCTGGCCGGGCATGCCGAAGCAGCGACAGTCGAACCAGCACAGGTACGTGCCCTCCAGGTCCGCCACCCACACGTCGGGGAAGTGCTGGGCCATGAAGGACTTGAAATACTGGTAGTTGCCCCAGATGTGCCCGTTGAGCTCGTCCACCCAGTCGGCGCACTGCATGTAGCCGGTCTCCAGGGCACGGATGCCGAAGATGCTGTAGCTGTAGCAGCCGGACACGTTCACCTCGTCGTCCAGCTTTTTGCGCAGATCGGGATTGGGGACGATGGCGTTGCCCACGCACAGCCCCGCCAGGGAGAAGGTCTTGCTGGCGGCGGTGAACATCACGCAGTTGTTGGCGTATTTCTCCCCCAGGGTGGGGTAGCTGGTGTGCTTATTGCCGGGCATGATGATGTCGAAGTGGATCTCGTCGCTGACCACCAGCACGTCATGGGCCAGGCATATGTCGCCCACCCGGCGCAGCTCCTCCGCCGTCCACACCCGGCCCACCGGGTTGTGGGGGTTGCAGAGGATGAGCATTTTGCACTCCGCCGCCTTTTTGTCCAGGTCCTCGAAGTCGATCTCATACCGACCGTCCACCAGCTTCAGGGGGCTTTCCACCACGGTGCGGCCATTGAGGTTCACCGCCCGGTAGAAGGGGTAATACACCGGGGTGATCAGCAGCACCTTGTCCTGGGGGGCGGTATAGGCCCGCACGGCGGCGTAGATGCCCTGGACCACGCCGTTGGTCTGCACGATCCAGTCGGACTGGATATCCCAGCCGTGGCGGGTGGCCAGCCAGTGCTTCACCGCGGCGGCGTATTTTTCGTTCCACCAGGTGTAGCCCCACATGCCGAACTCGGCGGTCTTTTTCAGCTCCTCGATGATCTGGGGCGGGCTGAGCAGCTCCATGTCCGCCACGGACAGGGGCACGATCCCCTCGCCGGCGTCGTTGCCCAGGGCGTCCCACTTGGCCGCCTCCATCCCCGCCCGGGGATGAAAGGTCTCAAAATCGTATTTCATCGGTCGGTCCTCCTTTTCCGATATGACAGAGGCCCCCTTCGCGAGGAAGGGGGCCTCGATCCGGTTATGGGTTATTATCAGTTCTCAGACTCCACGGGGTGATCCTTGCGGTATTTCTTGATCTGCCGGTCACTGATGAAGGAGCAGACCAGGCCCAGGGCGGAGGAGGCGATGCAGGCCATGAAGATGTACTTGAACCCGCCCACGCCGTACTTGTCCAGCCAGCCGCCGGCCATGGAGGTGTAGAAGGTGTCGGGCAGGAAGCCCAGGATGGAGGCGATGCCGATCAGGCTGCCCACCATGTTCTTGGACACGCCGGACTCGTCGATGGTGGCGTAGTACAGAGCGCGGTACACGGAGGTGCCCAGGGAGGCCAGGATCATAATGATGAGCAGCGGCCACATCACCGCGGCGGAGCCGGGGATGAGCAGCAGCAGCACGAAGCAGGCGATCAGCATGATGCCGGCGCCGATCATGGGGGCGGAGGAGCGCTTCATCTTCACCGCGAGCACGGTGGCGGCGGAGGCGCCGATCAGGCCGCTGAGCACGGAGCGGTAGTTGGCGAACACGGAGGTGACGGTGGAACTCATGCCGCAGACCTGCTCCAGATAGGGGGCATAGTAGGAGGCGGAAGCCAGGGTCAGGCTGCCGCAGAAGATCATGCCGGCCAGCAGGTAGGTGGAGGGGTGCTTGAAGGCGTGGCCCATGGCCTTGAAGGTGTCGGCGATGCTGGCGTTGGTGGTGTTCTCCACCTTCGCCTTGGGCAGGAACAGGGCCATCAGCACGCCCACGATGATCATGATCACGCTGATGCCGGCGATGAGCACGGTCATGGCCAGCTTGCTGTTGGCGGCCAGAGAGGTGAACACAGCCACGGCGGCGGTGGTGATCAGCAGGCCCACGACGCCGCGCCCGGCCTCCAGGGTGCCGAACATGCTGCCCTGTTCATCAGAGCCGGCCACCACGTTGATGATCTTGATGGAGGCGGACCAGTAGGTCAGCACGGTGGTGACGGCGTACAGCACGAAGATCACCATCAGCATGGTGTAGTTGGGGAACATGGACTCCCACAGACCCAGCAGGCCGGTGCCGATCATGGACACGACCAGCAGCTTCTTGGAGTCGTACTTGTCGGCGATCCATCCGCCGGGCAGGTACAGGATGACGTTGGCGATGCCGTACACGTTCAGCAGCCGGCCGTAGTCGGCGTCGCGCCCTATCAGCCCCATGGCTTCCTGCAGGGGGGTGTAGTAGTAGTACATCAGGTAGGGCAGCTGGTAGATCGTGTTCAGGCTCAGCATCATCAGCACGAGCGTCACGATCTGGTTTCTTTTGCTCTTGTGAGTCGACATGATTTTTCCTCCTTTTTTGTTGCAGGAAGGTTCCCCTCCCCGGGTATATTTGGAAGGCGACGGCTCGCCTCCGCTTTATGGGATAGCGACGGTCCGCGGGCGGATAGGGGACGCCCGCAAAAAGGTCGGTTATACGTATGTCTAGTATAACAGATACAGTGGGGAAGTGCAAATGTCATATTGACATTTTTGTGACGCTATATTTGTACACTTTGCATAGAATTTTGAGGGATTTATGGAAACTCTCATAACTTTTACGTAAAAACCTCCCCGGGCGGGAGCCGAAAAATTGGGAAAAAACGGCGGTTTGGAGCGTTTTAACGTTAAAATTCCGGGGGCATTTTTCCCCGAAAAATGCCCCGCACGGGGTGCCGCGCGGGGCCGGTTTGTGAAAAATAACTATATCGGGTCTGTCAGGCGCCGATCACGGACTTATAAAACTCGCCGCTGCGCTTGAGGCACTGCACCGCCTCGTCCATCATCCGTCCGTAGTGCATGAACGCGTGCAGGGCGCCGGGGACGATGTCGAACTGGGTGCGCACGCCGTGGACACGCAGGATGTGCTCCAGGGTCCGGGAGTCGTCCAGCAGGGGGTCCAGGTCGCCGCAGCACAGGTATGTGGCGGGCACGCCGTGGGTCAGGTCGTTGTTCAGGGTGACGAAATAGGGGTTCTCCTCGTCGTGGGCCTCCGGGTCCAGATAGCAGGAGATGTAGTAGGCCATGTCCGCCTTGCGCATGCCGTCCAGCTCCGTGCCGAACAGGCGGTAGGAGGCGGAGTCCATCATGCCGTAGGAGCCGTAGTACAGCAGCAGCGCCGCGATATAGTCGTTGCCGCCGAACACGTCCCGCAGATACAGGTTCACCGCCAGGGCCAGGTTGCCGCCGCCGGAGTCGCCGCCGATGGCCATCTTGTCGGGTAGGATGCCGAACTTCTCGCCGTGCTCGTGGAAGTAGCGGGTCACCGCCGCGGACTCATACAGGGGAATGGGGAACTTCGCCTCAGGGGCCAGGTGGTAGTCCACGCCGATGACGGCGCAGCCGCTGGAGGCCATGACCGAGCGCATCATGCGGTCGTGGGTGTCCACGCTGCCGACGGTGAAGCCGCCGCCGTGGATGAACACCAGGCCGTGATGGACCGGGGCGTCGTCGGGGTAGTAGATGCGCACGGGCACCGGGCCGATGGGACCCTCCACCGTGGTCTCCACGGTCTTGAAGGCCTCGGGGCCGCCCTCGTTCCAGAACCGGCGCTCCTGGACATACTTCGCCCGCAGCTCATCCCAGGAGCAGTCGGTGACGAAGGCGTCCTTGGCGTTCTCCGCCTGGTAGTCGATGACCCGGCGCATCCCCTCGCTCAGCAGAGGATAGGGGTCCTGCTTGTTCACTTCGTAGTTGATCGTATATTCCGGCATTTTGAATTCCATCTGTTCGCACCTCCCGCGTTTGTGGATAATTCACAAGTATATCCTATATCATAACGGCGTTTTTTGCAATAGTTTTTTATTCGTTAAGTGGTCAAACGATAGAATTGACAAAAAGATCCCCCGGCAAAAGCCGGGGGAGGGGGGAATGATCTTACAGCTCGATGAGCTCGTACTCCTTCGAGCCGATGCCCAGGGCCGCGGCGGCGTCCACGGTGAGGGGGCCGTTGAGGGAGTCGATCCGCTGCAGCAGGTGGTCCCGGCCGGGATCGTCGCTGGCGCGGACCAGGTCCAGGCAGGCCTTATCGATGGCCACCGGGTCCAGGCTTGCCAGGATGCCGATGTCCGCCATGCAGGGGTCCTCGGCCACCTCGCAGCAGTCGCAGTCCACGGACATGTTCTTCATCACGTTCAGATAGGCGATCCGCCCGCCGAAGAAGGCCACCACGCTGGAGGCGGCGTCCGCCATGGCCCGCAGGAAGCTGTCGTGGTCGGAGTGCCAGAAGTTGTCGGGGTCCCCCACGCCGTGGATATACTTCTTGCCGTAGGAGGAGGCGAAGCCGATGGAAAGCTGTTTCAGCGCCCCGCCGTAGCCGCCCATGGGGTGGCCCTTGAAGTGGGTCAGGACCAGGACGGAGTCGTAGTTGTCGATGTGCTTGCCCACGTAGTTCTTTTTGATCTCGGCGCCGTGGGGGATGTCCAGGACCTTGTCCGGACCCTCGGCGTCCAGGATGTCCACGGTGAAGTAGCGGCTCCAGCCGTGCAGGTCCATGGTCTTCCAGTGCTTCTCGGTGGTGTCCCGGCCCCCGTCATAGGCGGTGTTGCACTCCACCACCGTGCCGGAGACCTTCTCCACGATGGGCTTGCAAAATTCCGGCCGCAGATAGTTCTGGTTGCCCACCTCGCCGGAGTGGAGCTTGACCGCCACCTTGCCGGGCAGGTCCTTCCCCAGCGCGTCCAGCACCTTCAGCGCCCCGGCGGGGGTCAGGTCCCGGGTGAAATAGACTTTGCTTGCCATGATATCCCTCCGTTAAAGATATGGTTTTTACGAAATGAGTATGTCCCGCGGCGGGCGCCTTACGCCAGCTTCCGGCCCATGAGCACGCCCATCACCGAACTCATCATCAGCCCCCGGGTCCAGCCGGAGCTGTCCCCCAGGCAGTGCAGGCCCGCCACGTTGGTGTTGAAGTCCGCGTCCATGCGGATGCGGTTGGAGTAGAACTTCAGCTCCGGGGAGTACAGCAGCGTTTCGTAGGCGGCGAAGCCGGGGACCACCTGGTCCATGGCCCGGATGAAGTTGATGATGTTCAGCATGGCCCGGTAGGGCATGGCGGCGGTGATGTCCCCGGCCACCGCGTCGGGCAGGGTGGGGCGGACGTTGGACCGGTCCAGCTCCTTCTGCCAGGTGCGCTTGCCGTCCAGGATGTCCCCGAAGCGCTGCACCAGGATCTGGCCGTTGGCCAGCATGTTGGTCAGCTCCCCCACCTTCTGAGCGTAGGCGATGGGCTGGTTGAAGGGCACGGAGAAGTTGTGGGAGCACAGGATGGCCAGGTTGGTGTTGGCGCTCTTGATCTCCTTGTAGGAGTGGCCGTTGACCACGGCAAGGCCGTTGTCGTAGTTCTCCTGGGCCACGAACCCGCCGGGGTTCTGGCAGAAGGTGCGGACCTTGTTCTTGAACGGGGCGGGGTAGCCGATGAGCTTGGACTCGTACAGCGTCCGGTTCACCACGTCCATCACCTCGTTGCGCACCTCCACCCGCACGCCGATGTCCACGGTGCTGGGCACGTGGTCGATGCCGTAGGTGGAGCACTGGCTCTCCAGCCAGTCCGCCCCCCGGCGGCCCGTGGCCACCACGGTGTGCTCGGCCAGCAGCTCATGCTCCCCGGCGCTGTCGGAGAAGGTGACGCCCCGGCAGACGCCGTTTTCGATGATCATGCCGGTGCACTCGGCGTCGAAGTGGATGTCCACGCCCCGGTCCATCAGCCAGTGCTCGATGTCCGTATAGATCTGGCGGGCACGTTCCGTGCCCATGTGGCGGATGGGGCAGCTGACCAGCTTCAGCCCCGCCCGGATGGCCCGGGTGCGGATGGCCTTCACCTCTTCCGACTCCTCCAGGCCCTCCACATGGGTGTCCGCGCCAAATTCCAGATAGATCTTGTCGGCGTAATCGATGGTATCCTGGGCCAGGCCCTCGCCGATGAGGGAGGGCAGCTCCCCGCCCACCTCGCAGCTGAGGGACAGCTTCCCGTCGGAGAAGGCCCCGGCGCCGGAGAAGCCGGTGGTGATGGCGCAGTAGGGCCGGCAGTTCATGCACCGGCCTGTCTGGGCCTTGGGGCAGCGGCGGTTTTCCACGCTCTTGCCCTTCTCCAGGATGACGATCTTCTTTTTGCTGCCCTGGCGCAGCATCTCCACGGCGGTGAAGATGCCGGCGGGGCCGGCGCCCACGATGGCGATATCGGTCTTCACGGTTTTTCCTCCCCTGGGGCGAAAAGTGATGCGCACGGCGCGAAAGTATGCTATACTTATGTTACACTATTATTAAACCACGGATAAATCGCCGCTGTCAAGAGGACGGGACCCATGGAGCTTCGTTTGATAGGACACAACTATAAGTATGCCGCCGAGCAGATGCTCCTGACCCTGTACCCCGACGAGAGGCCGGTGTATGCCGCCGGGGACCCGGCGGGGGACCGGGCGGAGCTGTGTCTGGAGCCGGGGCAGGCGGTGTGCCGCCTCATCCGGGGCGGCGAGGCTTTTGTCGGCCGGGCGGATGTGCCTGGGGCGGCCAATGCCCGGGAGCGGGTCCGGCTGGAGCAGCAGGCGGTGAAGCTGAGCTTTTACCGGGCGGGTCTGGCCGCCGGGGTGCGCAAACCCGCCTGGGGCGCACTGACCGGGGTCAAGCCGGGAAAGCTCATGGCCCGGTACCTGACCCAGGGCAGGACTGCGGAGGACTTCGCCCGGGACTTCGACGTGGACCCGGACCGGGCGGCGCTGTGCCGGGCCACCACCCTGGCGGCCCTGGAGGCGAAGGCCTCCCTGGCGCCCGGGGACGTGGGGCTGTATGTGGGCATCCCCTTTTGCCCCACCCGGTGTGCCTACTGCTCCTTCATCTCCAGCGCCGTGGGCAGCGACGAAAAGCTGATGGAGCCGTATCTGGCGGCCCTGCTGGGGGAGATAGAGCGCACCGGCGCGGCGGTGAAGGCGGCGGGACAGCGGCCCGTGGCCCTGTATCTGGGCGGGGGGACACCCACCACCCTCACGGCGGAGCAGCTGGACACGCTGTGCGCGGCGCTGGCGCGGCACTTCGACCTGTCCGCTCTGCGGGAGTACACCGTGGAGGCCGGCAGGCCGGACACCATCACGGCGGAGAAGCTGGCGGTGCTCCGCGCCCGGGGCGTCAGCCGGGTGTCCGTCAATCCCCAGACCATGTCCGACCGGGTGCTGGAGGCCATCGGTCGGCGGCACACGGCCCGGGACGTGACGGAGGCGCTGGCGCTGGTGCGCGCGGCGGGGGATTTCGCGGTGAACATGGACCTGATCGCGGGGCTGCCCCGGGACGATCCGGACACCTTCGCCCGGACGGTGGAAACGGTGCTGGATCTGGCGCCGGAGAATGTGACCGTGCACACCCTGGCCATCAAAAACGGCTCCTTCCTGGCACAGAATCGGGCCGATCTGCCCGACGGCGAGGCGGTGGGGCGGATGCTGGACGGGGCGGGGCGCGCCCTGGCGGCGGCGGGCTATGAGCCGTATTACCTCTACCGGCAGAAGTACATGTCCGGCGGGTTCGAAAACGTGGGCTGGACAAAGCCCGGGCACCGGAACCTTTATAACCTGCTCATGATGGAGGAGCTGGCCCCGGTGATCGCCATGGGGGCGGGGGCCTCCACTAAGATCACCGGCCCGGACGGCTCCGTCCGCCGGCATATCAACCCCAAATATCCCAGGGAGTACATAGAAAGACTAACTATTAAAAGTCAAGCCCGAATTAGATGAATAGGAAGCAAGGAAGTAGAACCGCAAGATGGCATAAC
>CANQXG010000031.1 GCA_947627735.1 uncultured Oscillospiraceae bacterium
ACTTCACCCCCTGGTGTTTTCTATCTTACACCAGGGGGTGGCTTTTCCTGTTGTCTGTTTTTCCCGGTACAGTTCAGGGAGGCGGTCATGCGTTTTGTTTTAGCCCTCTATAATGGGCAGGCCCTGGAGGTACCGGCGGAGCATATCGAAGGCGTGGTTGGCGGCCAGCTGCCGGACCCGGGCGCGGCGGGTGCCCAGCTTCAGCTGCCGCACCCAGACGTTGTCCCGGTCCGCCAGGCCCACGAACACGGTGCCCACGGGATGGACCCCGTCCCCGTCCGGGCCGGCCAGGCCCGTGGCGGACAGGGCCAGGTCCGCGTTCACCGCCAGACGCGCCCCCTTGGCCATGGCCGCGGCGGTTTCATAGGACACAGCGCCCTTCGACTCGATCATGTCCCGGTCGATGCCCAGCATATGGGCCTTGACCTCGTTGCAGTAGGTCACCGCGCCGCCCTTGTAGACCGCAGAGGCCCCGGCCAGGGCGGTGAACCGCGCGCCGATCAGCCCGCCGGTCAGGCTCTCCGCCGTGGCGAAGGTGAGGCCCTTTTCCTTCAGCAGGTCCAGGCACAGCGCCTCCAGGCTGTCCACGTCCACGCCGTAGACGGCGCTGCCCAGCTCCCGGCGCACCATCTCCACCACCGGCGCGCACATCGCCTCCGCCTCCGCCTCGGTGTGGGCCTTGGCGGTGACACGCAGCATCACCTCGCCGAATTTGGCGTAGGTGGCCAGGGTGGGGTTGGCCATGCGTTCCATCTTGTCCCGGAACCGGTCCTCCACGGCGCTCTCGCCGATGCCGAACACCCGGATCTGGTGGGAGAAGATAGTCTCGTCGGACAGGCTCTTTATGTGGGGCACGGCCCGGTAACGGAACATGGGCACGCACTCGTTGGGCGGGCCGGGCAGCATGATGACGTGCACGCCGCCCTCCTCGAAGGCGCAGCCCGGCGCGGTGCCCCAGTCGTTGTGCAGCACCGTGCACCGCTCCGGCAGGTATGCCTGCTGCATGTTGTTCTGGGTGAAGCGGTTGGCGGCGTTTTTGGCGAACCAGGCCTTCAGGGCCTCCCCCTCCTCGGGGTGGTACTCCATCTTCCGGCCAAAGCACTCCGCCAGCACGTTCTTCGTCAGATCGTCGTAGGTGGGTCCCAGCCCCCCGGTGGTGATGATCAGGTCGGCCCGCTTTTTCGCGATCTCCACCGCCTCGGCCAGCCGGGCGGGGTTGTCCCCCACCACCGTGTGCCAGAACACATTCACCCCCAGGCCGGAGAGCATGTCGCTCAGGTCCGCCGCGTCGGTGTTGACGGTGTTGCCCAGCAGCAGCTCCGTGCCCACGCAAAGTATCTCGCAGTTCATGGTATCTCTCCCTCCGTCACGGCTTCGCCGTGCCACCTCCCTCGTCAGAGGGAGGCATATTCTCTCCCATCCCAGAATCCGGCCCCCTCTGACGAGGGGGCTGTCAGTGCCGCAGGCGCTGACTGGGGGAGAGATTAAAAAATCAAAACGCGAAATTTCCGTTCACGAACACCGGCACCTGCCGCCCGTCGCGGGTGGTGCCCACGATGGACAGGTCTGTGGTGCCCACCATGAAGTCCACATGGTTGATGGACTGGTTCAGGCCCGCGGCCTTCTGCTGGTCCTCCGTCATGTCCGCCCCGCCCTTCACGCAGGTGGGGTAGGACGAACCGAAGGCCAGGTGGCAGGAGGCGTTTTCGTCGAACAGCGTTTCATAAAACAGGATGCCCTTGCTGCGGATGGGGCTGTCGTAGGGCACCAGGGCCACCTCCCCCAGGTAGTGGGAACCCTCGTCCAGGTCCACGGACCGGCGCAGGATGTCCTCTCCCTCCGCCGCGTGCACGTCCACGATGCGGCCCGCCTTGAAGTCCATGCGGATATCCGTCACCAGGTTCCCGTCCAGGGCCAGGGGCAGGGCCGCGTACACCCGTCCGTCCACCCCGTCCCACTTAGGCGCGGTGAATATCTCCTCGGTGGGGATGTTGGCCACGAACTCGATCCCGTCGGCGCTGGCCTCGCTGCCGCCCTGCCAGATGTGGTTCTCGGGCAGCCGGATGGTCAGGTCCGTGCCCAGGGAGTTGGTGTAGTGCAGGCTCTCGAAGTCATAGCCGTTCAGCATCTCGCAGCGCCGGGCCACGGTGGCGATGTGCTCCCGCCAGCGCTGTACCGCCCTGCCGTCGCCGGTGATGCGGCAGACGTCGAAGATGGCGTCCCACAGCGCGTCCATGGCCTCGGCAGCCGGCAGGTCCGGGAAGGCCTTCGCCGCCCAGGCGGGGACGGGATAGGCGCCGATGGACCACTGGAAGCGGCTGGCGGTCATGGCTTCAAAATAGGCCCTATTGCCCTCGCCTGCCACCCGCTGCCAGGTCTGGATGCGCCTCGGGTCCACGCCCTTAAGAAGCTCCGGGTCCTCGCCGATGATGGCCAGGTTGGGCGACTTCTTCTCCAGCAGCCAGTCCCACTTCGCCTTCATATAGGCCGGGTATTCGGAGAACACCGCCCCATCCGCCCGCAGGTATTTCTCCCGGGTCATCTGGTCGTCGTGCCAGTCCACGATCACCTCCCGGGCGCCGCAGTCATAGCAGGCCGCCGCGCACATCCGGGCCAGGGGCGCGCACGCCACCGGCGCGTTGATCCGCGCCGTCTGCCCGGGCTGCACGTTCATGCCGATCTCCACCAGCAGGTGGGCGTATTCATTCAGCTTCGCGTCAAAGTTCTCCACCATGATAAACTCCCTCGTATCCGATCTTCACGAACTCTATCCCCGCCAGGGCCTCGGCCACCAGCGCGTCCACGTCCAGGGCGGCCTCCGCCTCCCGGACCTTCTTGATCTTCGGGTGGGTGCAGGGGTGCCGGGGGGTGAACACGGTGCAGCAGTCCTCGTAGGGCAGGATGGAGGTCTGGAACGTGCCGATGCGCTCGGCGACGGCGATGACCTCCTTTTTGTCCATGCCCACCAGGGGCCGCAGCACAGGCCGGTCGGCGCAGTCCTCGGTGGCGGCCATGGCCTCCATGGTCTGGCTGGCCACCTGGCCCAGGCTCTCCCCTGTGATCACGGCGCCGCAGTTGTTGTCCGCCGCCACGGCGCAGGCGATGCGCATCATCATCCGGCGCATGATGAGGGTGAAGTAATCCTCCGGGCACTTGTCCCGGATCTCCTCCTGGATATGGGTGAAGGGCACGATCTGCAGGTTCATCCGCCCACACCAGGGCACCAGCAGCTTGGCCAGGTCCAGCACCTTCTGCTTGGCCAGCTCCGAGGTGTAGGGGAAGGAGAAAAAGTGTATAGGGATCAGCCGCATGCCCCGCTTGGCCATCATCCAGGTGGACACGGGGCTGTCGATGCCGCCGGAGAGCAGCGTCACCGCCGCCCCGGCGGTGCCCACGGGCAGGCCGCCGGCGGCCTCCACCGGCGCACCGTGGACATAGGCCGCCCGGTCCCGGACCTCCAGCTGCACGGTGAACTCCGGCTGGTGCATGTCCGCGGTCAGGTTTTCAAAGGCGTCGTTCAGCTCCCCGCCCACGTACTGGCTCAGCTGCACGCTGGTCATGGGGAAGGACTTGTCCCCCCGGCGGGACTCCACCTTGAAGGTCCTCGCGGCGGACAGCTCGTCGAACAGGTACTCCTTGGCCTTGGCCAGGATGGCCTCCGGCGTCTTTTCGCAGGCGGCGGCCCGGGTCATGGTCATGATGCCAAAGACTTGCCGCAGGGCCTGGAAGGCCCCGTCCACATCGCAGGTCTCCTCCCGTGGCTCCACGTAGATGATGGACTGGTGGGCGATCACCTCGAAGCGGCCAAAGCGCTTCAGGCGGCGGCGGATGTTGGAGAGCAGCTTCTGCTCAAAGGCCCGCTTGTTCAGCCCCTTGAGCACCACCTCGCCCTCCTTCAGGAGGATCATATCGGTCATATCACAAACTCACTTTAACTGGAATGTTCTGTACTGGATGGCCTCGGCCAGGTGCACGGGCCGGATATTTGGGCTGCCGTCCAGGTCTGCGATGGTCCGGGCCACCCGCAAGATGCGGTCATAGCTGCGGGCGGTGAGGCCCAGGGCCTCGTAGGCGCCCTTCATCAGGGCGGAACCCTCCGCGTCCAGGGCGCAGAAAGCCTCCATCTCCGCCGGACCCATCCGGGCGTTGGCGTCCACGCCGGAGCCGGCGAAGCGCTCCCGCTGGGCGGTGCGGGCGGCGTCCACCCGGGCCTTGATGGCGGCGGAGGACTCCCCGCCGGGCTTGGCCTCCAGCTCCTCATACTCCAGGGCCGGGACCTCCACCATGATGTCGATCCGGTCCAGCAGGGGGCCGGATATCTTGCCCTGATACTCCGCCACGGACCGGGGCGAGCACCGGCAGCGGCCGGAGGGGTGGCCGTACCAGCCGCAGCGGCAGGGGTTCATGGCGCACACCAGCATGAACCGGCTGGGGTAGGTGGCCGAGCCGCTGGCCCGGGAAACGGTGACCTCCCCCTCCTCCAAAGGCTGGCGCAGCAGGTCGATCACGTCCCGGTGGAACTCCGGCAGCTCGTCGAGAAACAGCACCCCGTTGTGGGCCAGGCTCATCTCCCCGGGCTTCAGGTCCGCCCCGCCGGACAGGGCCTGGCGGGAGGCGGTCTGGTTGGGCGCCCGGAAGGGCCGGCGCACCACCACGGGGCTGGCCGCGGTGGTCAGGCCCGCCACGGACCAGATGGCCGTGGTGCGCAGGGCCTCCTCCCGGGTCATGTCCGGCAATATGCCGGGCAGGCGCTTGGCCAGCATGGATTTGCCCGCCCCCGGAGGACCCACCATGAGCACGTTGTGGCCGCCGGCGGCGGCCACCTCCAGGGCGCGCTTCACGTTCTCCTGGCCCTTCACCTCGGCAAAGTCCGGCACGGGCACGCTGCCCGGGTCGATGACGCCGGGGGCAGCCGGCTCGATGGGCCGCTCCCCCGCCAGGCACGCCGCCAGCTGGCGGACATTGTCCACGGGATAGACCTCCAGCCCCTGGGCGAAAGCGGCCTCGGCGGCGTTGTCCCGGGGCACGAACAGCCGCTTGGCTCCGGCGGCCTCCGCCGCCAGGGCCATGGGCAGCGCACCGGAAACGGGCCGGAGCTGTCCTGTGAGGGACAGCTCGCCGAAAAACATATCCTCCTGCCGGGGCGGGGGGATCTGGCCCGTGGCCGCGAGGATGCCCAGCAGCACCGGCAGGTCATAGACCGTGCCGGCCTTTTTCGTGTCCGCGGGGGCCAGGTTCACCGTGATCCGGCTGACCGGGAAGTCCCAGCCGTTGAATTTGATGGCGGCCCGGACCCGGTCGGCGGCCTCCTTCACGGCGGCGTCAGGCAGGCCCACCATGTCCAGCCGGGGCAGTCCGGAGGTGACGGACACCTCCAGCTCCACCTCATAGCCGCCTATCCCTTTGATGCCAAGGGAGCGTATGCGCGCGTACATGGGGCCACTTCCTTTCGCCTAAAATGCCCGAAGGGCGACTTTGTTGAATGGGGTCCCCACGCGGCACGCCTGCCGCGTGGGGAGAGGAGGAGCCTCGAACCACTCGAGCCTCGTCGTTTACGACGAGGGGAGACCTGGTTCGAGAGCGACGACGATATGCAACTCGTCCAGCTGTTTCTGCTCCACAGCGGAGGGGGCGCCCATCATCACGTCCTGGGCGTTCTTGTTCATGGGGAAGGGGATGATCTCCCGGATGGAGGCCTCGCCGGCCAGCAGCATGACCATCCGGTCCACGCCCGGGGCGATGCCCGCGTGAGGGGGCGCGCCGTAGCAGAAGGCGTTGTACATGGCCGGGAACTTGCTCTTCACGTCCGCCTCGCCCAGGCCCACCATCTCGAAGGCCTTGACCATGATGTCGGGGTCGTGGTTCCGGACCGCGCCGGAACTCAGCTCCACGCCGTTGCACACCAGGTCGTACTGGTAGGCGTAGATGTCCAGGGGGTCCACCTCGCCCCGCTCGGCCTTCTCCAGGATCTCCAGGCCGCCGTTGGGCATGGAGAAGGGGTTGTGGCAGAACTCCAGCTGGCCGGACTCCTCGCCGATCTCGAACATGGGGAAGTCCACGATCCAGCAGAACTCATAGCGTTTCTCGTCCATGTGGCCGGGCACGGCGGCGCCCAGCATCTTCAGGGCCACGCCCGCGGTCTTGCGGGCGGCATCCTTCGTGCCGGCGGCGATCAAGGCCAGGCTGCCGGGCGCCATGCCCAGGTCCCTGAGGGCGTCCTCATGGCCGGCGAGGAACTTGGCAACGCCGCCCACCAGGGCGCCATTTTCATCCATGCGCACCCAATAGGGCTTGGCCCCCGCCTGGACGGCCACGTCGTCGCAGAGCTTGTCGATCTGCTTGCGGGTCAGTTCCGAGCCGGTGCAGGGCACGATCTTCACCATGGCCGCGTCCTGGAAGGGCTGGAAGCCCTCGGTCTGCCTGGCCAGGGCGGTCATATCCTTCACGGTCAGGTCGATGCGCAGGTCCGGCTTATCGGTGCCGTAGGTGTCCAGGGCGTCGTTGTAGCTGATGCGCCGGAAGGGGGGCTGGGAGGCGATGTCATAGGTGCCGTACTTGGCAAAGACCGGCGGCAGCACGTCCTCGATGACGGCGAACACGTCCTCCTGGCCGGCGAAGGCCATCTCCATATCCAGCTGATAGAACTCGCCGGGGGAGCGGTCGCCCCGGGCGTCCTCGTCCCGGAAGCAGGGGGCGATCTGGAAGTACCGGTCGAAGCCGGAGGTCATCAGCAGCTGCTTGAACTGCTGGGGGGCCTGGGGCAGGGCATAGAACTTGCCCGGGTGCTTCCGGGCCGGCACCAGATAATCCCGGGCGCCCTCCGGGCTGGAGGCGGTCAGGATGGGGGTGGTGATCTCCAAAAAGCCGTGGTCGATCATGGCGCTGCGCAGGGCGGCCACCACGCTGCAGCGCAGGATGATGTTCTTCTTCACCGCCGGGTTGCGCAGGTCCAGATAACGGTACTTCAGCCGGATGGCCTCATCCGCCTCCCGGCTGCGGTTGATCTCGAAGGGCAGCTCGTTGTAGTGGCAGCGGCCCAGCACCTCCACGGCCTCGGGCACTATCTCTATGTCGCCGGTGGGCAGCTTGGGGTTCTTGCTGTCCCGCTCCCGGACCGTGCCGGTCACGGAGACGGTGCTCTCCTTGGTGATGGCCCGGAACCGGCGGACCATGTCCTCGGTCTCGGCCACCACCTGGGTGGTGCCGTAAAAGTCCCGGACCACCGCGAAGGCCAGGGCGGAGCCCACCTCCCGGACATTCTCCAGCCAGCCGACGATCTTCACCTTCTGCCCGGCGTTTTCCAGCCGCAGCTCGTTGCAGGTATGGGTGCGCATCTGTGTCATGTTTCGTTCTCCTTCACCGGGGTCACCGGCTTATTCAAGTTCTCTTTTATCATAGCGGCCGCCTCCTGACAGGACACGGTCACCTGGCCGCCGGAGCGCAGGTCCTTCAGCCCCACGGTCCCGGCTGCCCGCTCGCTCTCCCCCACCACCACGGCGTAGGGGACGGCCAGCTTATCGGCATAGGCGAACTTCGCCTTTGTCTTCTTTTTTTCGGTGTACACCTGGGTGCGGACCCCGGCGGCGCGCAGGGCCGCGGCGCAGCGCATGGCGTAGTCCAGCCCGTCGTCCAAGGGGATCACCAGCGCGTCGCAGGGGGCGGTGGGCAGCGCGGGATTGAGCAGCCCCTGCTCCTGCAGGATGTAAAACAGCCTGGTCACGCCGATGGACAGTCCCACCCCGGGCAGTTTTTTGTCCGTATAGTACCCCGCCAGGTCGTCATAGCGCCCGCCGGAGCACACGGACCCCACCTCCGGGTAGTCCAGAAGGGCCGTTTCATACACCGTGCCGGTGTAGTAGTCCAGCCCCCGGGCGATGGTCAGGTCCACCCGCCACTTGTCGTCGGGCACGCCCAGCTCCGGCAGCAGCGCCGTCACGGCCTTCAGCTCCGCCAGGCCCTCCCGGATGGGATCGTGGCTGGAAAAATCCCTTTCCAGCGTCACGAGCGGATCGTCGTCGCAGAGCAGATGCAGCAGGCTCTCCGCCGCATACTGGTCCATGCCTATCTCCCCGTCACAGAGAAGCGCGACGGTCTTTTCTTTGCCGATCTTCTCCAGCTTGTCGATGACCGTCATGGCCGCCGAAACGTGGTCCTTGATCCCATAGAAATCGAATATCCCGTTAAGGAGTTTTCGGTTATTGATGCGGATGCAGAACCGCTCCAGGCCCAGGTTCCGCAGGGCCTGGCAGATGATGGCGGGCATCTCCGCCTCGTTGGCCACGTCCAGCGCCCCGTCGCCGATCACGTCGATGTCGGCCTGGTAAAACTCCCGGAACCGGCCCCGCTGGGCCCGCTCCCCCCGGTAGACCTTGCCGATCTGGTACCGGCGGAAGGGGAAGGTGAGCTGGCCGTAGTTCATGGCCACATACTTGGCCAGGGGCACCGTCAGGTCGAACCGCAGGGCCAGGTCGCTGTCGCCCTTGGAAAAGCGGTAGATCTGCTTTTCCGTCTCGCCGCCGCCCTTGGCCAGCAGCACCTCCGCCGACTCGATGACGGGGGTGTCGATGCTGGTGAACCCGTACAGGGCATAGGTCCGGCGCAGCACGTCCATCACCGCGTCCATCTGGGCCTGGGGCGCGGGCAGCAGCTCCATAAACCCGGACAGGGTCCGGGGCTTGATACGTTCCATACAATACTCCTAAGGTAATGATAAGCGGCGTGAGCGGCAGCCTGTCCGGCCGCCGCCCGCACTGGTTTTTTATCTCGTTTTCGTCTTGGGGTTGACGATGTCGCGCCAGGCAAAGTCGCCCCGGCGCAGGCCCTGGACCAGCACCTCGGCGGTGGCCACGTTGGAGGCGAAGGGGATGTTGTGGTTGGCGCACAGAAGGGCGATCTCGTTCACCGGTCCGAACAGCTCCGGGTGGTAGGGGTCGGCGAAGAACATCACCAGGTCGATCTCGTTGTAGGCGATGCGCGCGCCGATCTGCTGCACGCCGCCCTGGGCGGAACCCATGTACAGCTCGATGGGCAGGCCCGTGGCCTCGCTGACCAGCTTGCCGGTGGCGTTGGTGGCGATGATGTTGTGCTCGGCCAGGATGCCGCAGTAGGCGATGCAAAACTGTACCATCAGTTCCTTCTTCCCGTCATGGGCCATCAATGCGATATTCATATAAACACTCCGATCTATAGATTCTGCCTGTTGCAAAAACAGGGATTTGGTGTTCTATCCGGGCCAATTTTATCTGCTCGGCGGAAATGAATCCCGCCGGCATGATCCAAAAGCCTGACGTTCTACGGCTTTTGGATCGACGCGCGGCCCGCCGCGCGGCTCGCCCTGACCGGGCTTCGCTGGATGAATGAGTTCCTGCCTGTCAGGTCGGCAGGGATTTGGGTGTCGATGACTTCCTCAATGCAGCAGGGTCAGCTCGTTCTCGGTCTGCTGGGTGCTCATCTTGAAGTCGAAGTAATACTGCAGCACCTCCCGGGCCATGGTGGCCAGGTTCGCGCCGCGGGCGCCGTTCTCCAGCGCCACGGCCACGGCGATCTCCGGGTCCTCATAGGGGGCGTAGCAGATGAAGAAGGCGTCGTTGGTGCCGAAGCCGGTCTCGGTGGTGCCGGTCTTGGCGGCCACGCTGTATTGGAAGGTGGCGAAGGGCAGATAGGCGGTACCGGAGCGGTCGGTGACGGCGCCCCGCATCCCCTCGTGGATCAGCTCCCAGTTCTTGGGGGAGGACTTTATGGTGCTGAGCACCTCCGGCTCCCGCTCGTACACGCTCTCGGAGTAGTCGTAGCTGGAGGCAGACTTGAGGATGGAGCAGTTGTAGGTGGTGCCGGAGTTGGCGATGGCCGCCGCGTACCGGGCCAGCTGCAGGGGGGTCACCAGGGTCAGGCCCTGGCCGATGGACGCCTGGATGGTGTCGGCGGCGAACCAGCTGGCCTCCCGCTTGCCCTCATAGCGCCACGCCTTGTACTCGGGGGAGGCCACCTGGCCCGTTTCCTCGTACAGCTCGATGCCCGTGGACTCGCCCAGGCCCAGCATGCCGGCGTACTTGTCGATGTTCTTGATGGTGATAAGGTCGCCGGTGGAGTAGAAGAAGAAGTTGCAGCTGTATGTCAGGGCCTTCTGCACGTTGAGCGCCCCGTGCCGCCCGGTGCAGCCGGGGGCGTAGCCGGCGTCCTTGTATTTCTCGTACCAGCCGGTGCAGGTGAACTCCGTTTCCTCGTCGATGAAGCCCTCCGTTAGGGCCGCCAGGGCCATGCAGGGCTTGAAGGTGGAGCCGGGGGAGTAAAGGCCCTGGAGGGCGCGGTTCAGCATGGGCCGGCTCTCGTCCTCGATGAGGGTGGCGTAATCCTGCAGGAAGGTCTCCAGGTTATAGGTGGGGTAGCAGGCGATGCACAGCGGCTCGCCGGTCTTCACGTCGATGACCACCAGGGAGCCGCCCTCGATCAGATCCCGCAGCTGATCCAGCTCTCCCGCCGCCCGGTGCTGGGCGTTGTCGATCTCGGTCTGGGCGTTTGTCTCGGTGATATAGGACGCCAGGGCGGTCTCGCCGGCGCTCTGCATCTCGATGTCCAGGGTCAGATATATGTTGTCCCCCGGCTCCGGGACCTTCTCATAGACGGTGCTGGTGACCACGCCCTCACTGGTGCTGGTGATCTTGGCCTTGCCGTCCACGCCGTGGAGCAGCTCCTCGAAAGCGGCCTCCGCCCCGGCCTTGCCCACCGTGGCGTTCAGGGGATAGCCCTTGTCCTTGTAATCCTCATATTCCTCCGCGCTCATCAGGCCGGTGTAGCCCAGGATGTGGGGGGCATAGGCGGTATTGTACTCGCGGATATAGCCCACCTGCACGTCCACACCGGGCAGGTCCGCCTCCATCAGGGAGGTGATGGTGCCGATGTTCACGTCCTGGGCGAAGATATAGTCCGCGGTGTCGATGTCGTAGCGCACGTTCACCGCGTAGCGGATGGCGGCGATGATGCGCATCTCGGCGGCGGAGTAGTTGCCGTCGATGCCGTAGCGGGTGCGCATCTCGGCCATGACCTCCACGGCGGTGGCGTTCTCGTCCAGCTCGTTGGCGTCCAGCCAGGCGTTCAGCAGCAGCCGCTGGGTGGCGGACATGTCGGTGAACTCCCAGGGGGTGGAGGCGGTGACGGGCAGCTCGTCGTTATAGTGGTCGCCGTTGGCCTCGATGATCTGGCACATCTGCAGGATGTCGGCGTTGATCTCGTTGTTGTCCAGGCCGGAGTAGAACAGCTCGTTGGTGTCGATGAGCAGGTTGTTGCAGTTGCGGTTGGACACCAGCAGCCGGCCGTACCGGTCCATCATGTTCCCCCGGGCGGCGATGATGGTCTCCTCGGTGACGATGGAGTGGGTGGATTCCTCGTAGGCCTGGTCCCCTTCGGTGATCTGCAGCTTGTACAGCGTGGCGAAAAAGATCGCCAGCACCGCCGCCATCACCAGGCCCAGGAACACCAGCCTTCCGGGACTGATAAGCTTTCTCATGGGTTTCCTTTCAATGACCTCACCGGCCCATGGGCCGGGCCGCGATCAGCTTGCAGGGGACATACAGCGGCATGGCCCAGACCAGGCTGTACCCGGTCTGGATCAGGCCCGTGCGCCACACGGGCCAGCTTCCGCCGGCGCCCAGCAGCACCGCCCGGAAGGCCTTCGTCTCCTCGTCCAGGAAAAACAGGAACGGGACCATCTGACACAGGGCCACCGCGCTCAGCGTCAGCGCCCCCAGCACCAGATAGGACACGAATCCCTTGTGGAGCATATATTTTCCCAGCACGCCGGCAAAAAATCCGGCTGTGGGGAGCAATACCGTGAACAGGATCAGGTGGTCGGCGTAGGCGATGTCGGAGAATATCCCCGCCGCCAGGCCCACGAAGCCGCCCCATACGCCGCCCTCGAACAGGCCCACGCCCACCACCGCCGCCGGCACCAGCATGGCGCGCACGCCCAGCAGCGGGATGTGCACCGCCACCAGGTTCTGCACCGCGAACAGCACCGTCAGCATCAGCCCGTAGGCGATGGCCCGCCGCAGCTTCGACAGGTCGATAAGGTCAAGCAGCATGGTCTTACTCCTGGATGGCGAAGTCGGTGATGACGAACACCTGGGTCAGGCTGCCCAGGTCGCAGGCAGGCTCCACCACGCCGTAGATGGTCTGGCCGTTGCCCTCGCTGAGCACGGCGTTGATGTAACCGATGACAAGCCCCTGGGGGATGGAGCCGCGGCCGGAGGTGAGCACCGCCTCGCCCTCGATCAGCTGGGCGTTCTCGGACAGATACGTCAGCCGCAGCAGGTCCTGCTGCATCAGGGAGAACTCGCCCACGCACATGCCCACGGCGCCGGCCTCGCCCACCAGGGCGCCCACGTCGATGCCGGAGTCCACCACCGTGCGCACCGTGCACCAGGTGTCGCCCAGCTCGATGACCTGGCCCACCAGGGCGCCGTACTCGGTGATGACGCAGTCGCCCACCTCGATGGGGTTGGTGGCGTTGGACGAGCCCTTGGAGATGCGGAAGGTGCTCTCCCAGTTGGAGCTGGACCACTCGGTGATCTTGGCCGACTCCAGGACGTAGTCGGTGTGCTTCTCCTTAAAGCCCAGCAGCTCCCGCAGCCGGACGTTCTCCTCCTCGAACTCGGAGGCGTTGATGGCCGCCTGCTGGGCCTCCGCCAGCTGGGCGCGCAGGGCGTTGTTCTCCGCCACCAGCTGGTCGTATTGGTAGATATAGCCGTAGATGCCCTCGATCCACTCCACGGCGGAGGAGGCGGCCTGCCCCACGGCCCCGGACAGCGAGCCGGTCACGTTGGCCAGCAGGCCCGCCCGGCCTCCCAGCAGCATGGCCGCCAGCGCGGCAATCAGCACCACGGCGATCACCACGGCGCCCACCCGTATCCCGTTTTTCCTGATATATTCCTTCAAGGCAGTTCGACTCCCGCTTTAGAAAGCATTTGCCCCAAAAGGCACATCGGCAGGCCCACCACGTTGTAGTAGTCCCCCTCGATCCGCTCCACATACAGCCCCGCCCGGCCCTGATAGCCGTAGGCGCCGGCCTTGTCCATGGGTTCCCCCGTGGCCACGTAGCTGTCGATCTCGGCGTCGGTCAGCTCCCGGAAGAACACCCGGGTCATGGCCATGCGGGTATCGCTGTAGGAGCCGACGGTGGGATACACGCCGTACCGCACCAGGCTCACGCCGGTGTACACCCGGTGCTCCCGACCGGAGAGCAGCCGGAGCATCCGCCGGGCGTCGGCCTCGTCATGGGGCTTGCCCAGGATCAGGCCGTCCACCTCCACCACCGTGTCCGCGCCGATCACCAGCGCCTCGGGGTGGGCCTGGGCCACCTGCACGGCCTTCTGCAGGGACAGGTACCAGGCCGTCCGACCCGCGTCCGCCTCGTCCGGCGGCACCTCCGGCCCCGGGGCGGGGACGATGCGGAACGGCAGGCCCAGATATGTCATCAGCTCCCGCCTCCTGGGGGAGGCGGAGGCAAGGATCAGCTCCATAGGGCTCCTTTCGCATAGGCCCCGCGGCTGGCGTTGATGGGCACATAGTCGTTTTGCTGCTTGTACCGCTCCGTCACCTGCACGCACTCCCGGGGACTCTCCGTTGTGAACAGCAGCCGCAGGCCCCACAGGCCCGAGGCCGTATACTGCTCCGGCCTATCGGCCAGGAATATCTTCCGGCTGTCATAGACCGTGTTCCGGCAGCCGAACTCCTTCGCCACCGGGTACACGCCGCCGAAGGCGTCGCCCATGCTGGCCGGGGTGGCGCAGGAGCACCGCCCGGCGCTGTTGCGGATCAGGCAGTGGTCGGTGACCATCACCGGCACCCGCCCGTAGACCACCATCTCGGTGGGGGCGGATTTCGCCATAGCGGCGATCTGCTTTGCCGACATCTCGCAGGAGGCGGTGACGGACACGAACCCCGCCCGGCCCAGCCGGTCCAGGGTCAGGGAGTTGGCCACGTTCAGGGCCAGGTCCCCATGCACGGCCATGCCCGCCCGCCGGGCCGCGGGCAGCAGGCCCATGCTCCCGGCCACCACCTGGCGCACGCCCATGGCCTGCAGCGTGGCCAGCAGCTCCGTCAGCACCGGCATCTCCGCCTGGCTCAGCACCGGGGGCAGCACCGCCGCGATCTGGGTGCCCCGGGAGCGGAAATGCTCCACGCCCTGGGCGCCCGCCGCCAGCACCTCCGCCGGCACATACAGCAGGTCCGGCCCCGTGGCGGCCAACTCCGGCGTCAGCTGGCTCTCGCCGGACACCTGCACGATCAGCTTGGGCGGTCCCGGGGGCGGCTGGTCCTCCGGCCGGAGGGGGCGCTCCCCCACCCGCACGGCCACCGGCTCCCGGCTCTTGTCGCTGATCTGGCCCAGCAGCTCCCGCCGGGCCTCCTCCACCGCCTCGTCGGGATAGTCCAGTCCCGGGGCGATGGCGCAGTTGACCTCGGTGCAGTGAAAGGGCGTGCCGCCGGTGCGCTGGAGGATCTCCCGGACCCTGCCGTCGGATATGCCCTGGCGGCCCAGGTCGATGGGTTCGAAGCCCTTGTGCACCGCCCGATGGCCCAGGGCGTCCTCGGCGGCGAACAGGGCGGGCTTTCCCTGCTCCAGCACCGCGTAGAACTTCACCGGCACCCGGCGCAGCTCCCCGTTCATATAGCCCCGGCGCAGCTCCGTGAAAAACTTCTGGGGCACCTTGTCGGCGGCGGGGGCGGGGGCGAACATGGCCGGCCCGGCCTCGCCGGTATAGTAGCCGTCGGACAGGCCCACGGCCCCGAAGGCGTTTTGCAGATAGGTCCTCTCCTCCGGGGAGGGAGGCAGCTTTTCCCGGACGGTCCGGGCGTACAGCCGGGTGACGTAGGCCACATACTCCGGCCTGCGGCCCCGGCCCTCGATGAGGGCGCAGGCCACCCCGGCAGCCTCCAGCTCCTCCAGCCGGTCCACCAAAAACACGTCCGCCATGGACAGGGGGTGTTCGTCCATCCGCCCGCCCAGGGAGAACCGGCCCCGGCAGGGCATGGCGCAGCGCAGGCAGCTGTCGCCTTTGTGCTCATGGGCCATGGACCCTATGTAGCAGCGGCCTGCCTGGGCCACGCACACCGGTCCGTGGACGCACACCGCCACGGGGATGGGACTGGCCTTGGCGATGGCGGCGATCTGCTCGCCGCTCAGCTCCGGGGCCAGGGTGACCATGCTCAGACCCATGGCCGCCGCGGCAGCCGCGCTGTCCAGGTTGCTGACCGCCAGGCGTGCACCGCCCCACAGGGGCATATCCGGCAGCACCTGCCGCAGCGCGGAGATCAGCCCCATGTCCCGGACCACCAGCGCTCCCGCCCCCTCCCGGGCGGCGAACAGCGCCAGCTCCAGCGCCCGGGAAAGGCTCTCGTCCGTGTACAGGCCGTCCACGGCCACCGCCGCGACGCACCCGCGCACCCGGCAGTAGCGGATGGACCGGGCCAGGGTGTCCCGGTCCATGGTCTGATCGGACCTGCCGGGGACGGTGAGCCCCTCGCCAATATATACCGTGTCCGCCCCGCTCTGCACGGCGGCGATCACGGCCTCCATGCTCCCGGCGGGCGCAAGAATCTGCAGCATAAATCCCTCGCGTTCATCCGGCCTTGAACAGCCGGGCAGATACCGGTCCCAGGACCGTACAATCCTTTACATTATAAACACAAATCTCTGACAAAACAAGAGAAAATCCCAATTTAGAACGGCCTTTACAAAAACTTAAAAATTGGCCGCCCGCAGCCCCTCCAGCACGGGATAGGGCACCGCCACCTCCCCGGTCATGCCCCAGCCCAGGTGGATATAGGGCTTGCGCTCGCCGTGAAAATCGCTGCCGCCGCTCTCCGCCAGGCCGAACCGGCCCGCCAGGGCGCGCAGCTCGGCGTTCTGCTCCGGGCCGTAGCCGGAGTAGACGCACTCCATGCCCCGACAGCCCGCTGCCGCGCAGTCACCCACGAACGCCGCCAGGTCATCGCCCCGCCAGCCGTACTGATAGGGGTGGGCGATCACGGCCACGCCGCCGGCGGCCCGGATGGCCGCCACCGCCTGCTCCAGGGGCATGCGCCGCCGGGGCTGGTAATAGGTCCCGCCCCGGTTCAGCCACTTGGCCAGGGCATCCCCCACCGATGGCGCGCACCCCGCCTGGACCAGCAGCGAGGCGATGTGGGGCCGGCCCAGCACCGCGTGGGGAAAGGCGGCGCTCAGCCGGTCCATGGACAGGGGGAAGCCGTCCGCCGCCATGGCCTGGACGATGGCCTCATTGCGCCGCTCCCGCTCCCGGCGGAACCACTCCAGCGCCTCCGCAAGCGCCGGCGCGGCCGGGTCGATGAAATAGCCCAGGATATGCACGCCCTGGTCCCGGTATCCGGCGGAGACCTCCACCCCGGGCACCGTTTCCACCCCCAGCTCCCGGCCCGCGGCCATGGCCTCGTCCAGGCCCGCCATGGTGTCGTGGTCCGTCACGGCCACAGCCGCCAGGCCCAGCTTACGGGCCAGCTCCACCGTCCGGCGAGGCGTCAGCGTCCCGTCCGAGGCGGTGGTGTGCACATGCAGATCGATCCTGTCCATAGGCTCCCTCCGGCTTCGCTTTTGCTTCATGGCAAAGGTCATTATACCACGGTGAGGGCTTTTAAGCAAAACTTGTAAGTTTCCGCCGCCGATGATATAATAGCTGCAAATCGTTATCACAGGATGCCGACGACACACCCATACTCCCCCACACCAAAGACAAGGACGCTCACCACATGGACGACGCCAAGCTGAAACTGAACAGTCCCCGCCTTCTGGCGGTGCCGCTGCAGGACGCGGACCGGCTTTTGGAGGCCGGGGACGGGGACTGCGCGCTGCTGTATCTGCACCTGGTGAAAAACGGCGGCGTCCTGGACCCGGACCGGGCGGCGGCGGAGCTGCGGCTGTCGGTCCACGCCGTGGAGGCGCTGGCCCTGCGCCTGGAGCGGATGGGCCTGCTGGACCGGGGGGAGCGCCCGGCCGCCCCCGCCCGGGAGATCCCCGAGTACCAGGCGGCGGACGTGGTGCGCCGCAGCCGGTCGGACCCGGCCTTCCGGGATCTGGTGAAGGAGGCCCAGGCCGCCCTGGGGCGGGTGCTCAGCTCCACGGATCTGAAAAAGCTGTTCGGCATCTACGACGATCTGGCCCTGCCGGCGGACGTTATCATGCTGCTGATCCACCACTGCCGGGAGGAGCACGACGAGCGCTACGGCGCCGGCCGGAACCTGGGCTTCGCCGCCATCGAGAAGGAGGCGTACAGCTGGTTCGACCGGGAGATCGTCACCTATGAGCAGGCGGAGGCATGGCTGGAGGAGCTGGCCCGGCGCAAGAGCCTGACCGGCCAGGTGCAGCAGGCCCTGGGCCTGCGGGGCCGGGATCTGACGGCCACGGAGCGCCGATACATCTACAGCTGGCTGGAGCTGGGCTTCGGCCCGGAGCCGCTGGCCCTGGCGGCGGAGCGGACCGTGGAGAACACCGGCGGGCTGAAGTGGCGGTACATGGACTCCATCGTCCGGTCCTGGCACAGCAAGGGCCTGCACACAGTGGAGCAGATCGAGCAGGGGGACCGGCGGCCCGAGCGGACCGACCGGCGGCAGATCGCCGCCGCCTCCCCCGACGCGAAAGAGCTGGAGAGAATGAAGCGGCTGCGGGAAAAGCTGCACGAGCAGCACTGAGGGAACGGATATGGACGGAAAGCTGCTGGCCCAGGCCAGGGAGGAAAAAGAGGATATCCGCCGCCGCGCCGTGCAGACGGACCGGCTGCGCCACGAGCAGGCCTATGCCCGGGTGCCGGAGCTGAAGCGGCTGGACGAGCGCATCGCCGCGCTGGTGCCCCAGGCAGCCGCGGCGGCCATGGGCATGGGCCGGGACCTGGACGCGCTGCGGGCGGAGAGCCTGGATCTGCAGGCCCGCCGGGCGGAGCTGCTGGTGGAGAACGGCTGGCCCATGGACTGGCTGGACGGGGCGTGGGACTGCCCCAAGTGCCGGGACACCGGCTATATCCACGGCCGGATGTGCACCTGCCTGCAGGCGCTGTATGAGAAGGCCCAGACCCGGAACCTGTCCGCGCTGCTGAAACTGGGCAGCGAGAGCTTCGGCACCTTCGACCTGGGCCTGTACGACGACCGGCCCGACCCGGTGTCGGGAGTGGCCCCCCGGACCCAGATGGAAACGGTGTTCGGCATATGCTACGACTACGCCCTCCACTTCGGCAGCAGCCGGATGGACCTGCTGTTCCGGGGCGGCACGGGCCTGGGCAAGACCTTCCTGTCCGCCTGCATCGCCCGGGAGGTGTCCAAGCAGGGCTTCTCCGTGGTGTATGAAACGGCGGTGGACGCCATGCGGGCCATGGAGGCGGAGCAGTTCCGCCGGGAGGGGACGGACCTGGCCGCCGCGGCGGAGCAGGTCCGGCGGATGCACGGGTGCGACCTGCTCATCCTGGACGACCTGGGCACGGAGATGGTGACGGACTTCACCCGCTCGGCCCTGTACGAGCTGGTGAACAGCCGCCTGACCGGCCACAGGCGCACGGTCATCAGCACCAATCTCTCCTCCGCCCAGATGGCCCGGCTCTATACCCCCCAGCTTATGAGCCGCCTGGAGGGGGAGTATCAGACCCTCACCTTCGTAGGCAGCGACATCCGCCTGCTGAAAAAAGAGCGGGGATTGGACTGAAAAAGCCGATAAGGAACGGACGGCATGGTGAACGCCATGCCGTCCGTTTTTTGTTTTGCGGTGTGTCACAGCTCCACCGCGGCGGTGGCCACCCGGTCGCAGAAGGCCCGGTCGTGCTCCACGAACAGCACCGTGGGCGCGGCCTGGAGCAGCAGCCGCTCGATCTGCATCCGGCTGAGCACGTCGATGTAATTGAGCGGCTCGTCCCACACCAGCAGATGGGCCTTCTCGCACAGGCTCCGGGCCAGGAGCACCTTTTTCCGCTGGCCGGCGGAGTAGGACGCCATGTCCTTTTCAAACTGCGCCCGCTCGAAGTCCAGCTTCCGCAGTATGGCCAAAAACAGGCTCACGTCCACTCCGTGCTTCTCCGCGTAATCGGTCAGGCTCCCGGCCAGGCCCGCCGTGTCCTGGGGCACGTAGGATATGACCAGGCCGCCGCCCACCTCCGCCTGCCCGGTGTGGGGGATATCCTGGCCGCAGATGAGCTTCAAAATGCTGCTCTTGCCGGCGCCGTTGGCCCCCAGCAGGGCGATCCGGTCCCCCCGCTCCAGGGTGAAGGACACCGGCGGACTCACCGGCCCGCCGCCGTAATCCACCGTCACGTCCTTCAGATACAGCAGCCGGGGGCTGCGGTACGCCGGCTGGGTCAGCTTTAAGTCCTCCGCCGTTTCGACGTTTTTCAAAAGCTTGGACTTCTCCTCCGCGGCCCGCTCCCGGCGGGCCTCGATGGCCTTGGACCGCTGCATCATCCGGGCGGCCTGGTGGCCCACATAGCCTTTGTCGTAGGTCCCCTGGCCGATCTTGGTGGACTCCACCCGATCCGCCCACTCCGCCCTCTGGCGGGCGGCGGCCTTCAGGCGCTTGACCTCCTTTTTCAGCCGCTCGTTCTGCTCCGTTTCCAGCCGGTCCCGGTCCTGCTTGTTGGCCCACCAGGTGGAGAAATTTCCCCTGCACACCTCGATATTCGCCCGGTTGATGGACAAAATATGGTCTACGCACCCGTCCAGGAACGTCCGGTCGTGGCTGACCAGGATGAAGCCCTTTTTGCGGGACAGATACTCGCTCACCAGCGCCCGGCCCCGCATGTCCAGGTGGTTGGTAGGCTCGTCGATGAGCAGAAAGGCGTTCTCCCGCAGGAACATGGCCGCCAGCAGCGCCTTCGTCCGCTCGCCGTTGGACAGCGTGGAGAAGGGCCGGTACAGCGCCCCCTCGTCCACCGCCAGCTTTCCCAGCTCCCGGCGCAGCTTCCACGCCGGCGCGTCGGGGCACACCGACGCCAGCACGTCCGCCGTGTCCGCGTCCGGGTCCTCCACCGGGTAGGGAAAGTACTCAAAATCTACCGACGCGCTGATGGTCCCCTGGTAGGGGTACCGGCCCATGAGCAGCTTCAGGAACGTGGTCTTGCCCCGGCCGTTACGGCCTGTGAAGCCCAGGCGCCAGTCCGTGTCGATCTGGAAGCTGGCGTTTTTGAAGATGTAGTCGTATCCGCCGTCGTAGGCGAAGGAAAGATCGGAAACGTCGATCAGTGACATATGCCATGCCCTCCTAAAAAATCAGAATCGGCCGCGGGAGAACGCTCCCACAGCCGACGGAGGGCATGGCCGGCGCCATGCCAAAGTCAGTTGAAAAGAATGCCGCTCCCCCCGAGACCGGCATGACAACAGGGCGGCTCCCGCCGCCGGGCTATTTTGCCCCGTCATGCCAAGCTGTCAGAAGGAAGCAGAGATCATCTTTTCACCTCAGATCGTATTTGGATGGTCCAAGTATACCACCCCGGCGGGCAGAGCACAAGCAGGAGAAAAAATGTTTTCTAAATTTATATAAATCGCTTGACAAAGTTTATAAACCGGTGTAACATGTTTTTCGAGGTGAAAGACAATGAAAAAGACCCTGTACAGCCTGATGCTCTCCGACGACGTGGTCCGGGCGGTGGACGCCCTGGCCCACCGGATGGGCACCAACCGCTCGGCCCTGGTCAACCAGATATTGGCCGAGTACACCGATATGGTGACGCCGGAGCGGCGGGTCCAGGACATCTTCCGCCAGATCGGTCAGATCCTGGACGCGGACACCGATCTGGTGCCCTTCATCGCCCCCAACGCCATGAGCATGAGCATGAAATCCAGCCTGCAGTACCGTTACCGGCCCACGGTGAAATACTCCGTGGAGCTGTACCAGGACCGGGACGGGGCCCTGGGGGAGCTGGCGGTGGTGTTCCGCACCCAGTCCCAGGAGCTGCTGGACGCCATGGGCCGGTTCTTCCGGCTGTGGAAAGAGGTGGAGGACGAGCTGGTGGCGCCCTATCACGCCGTGCCGGTGGAGTACGCCCTGTACCCCGGCCGGTTCACCCGCACGCTGGACCTGCCAGGCCGGCGGGATTACGCCAGCGCCGACGTGGCCGGGGCCATCAGCGCCTACGTGCGGCTGTTCGACCGGCTGATGAAGGGCTATCTGGCCGGCAGCCTGTCGCCCCGGGACGTGGAGAGCGGGTATATGGACTGGCTGCACGAGGGCAATATCATCTTGTGATATGTGACTTTGCGATAAAAGGAAGTGACCTTACATGAACAGCGATAAGCTGACACAAAAGACCATAGAGACCATCAACGCCGCCACGGCCATGGCCCGGGAAAACGACAACCAGTACCTCACCCCCGAGCACCTGCTGTATGCCCTGGTGGACGCGGACGGCGGCCTCATCCCCACCCTGCTGGGGAAGATGGGCGTGGACTGCGACGGGGTGCTGTCGGCCCTGGACGGGGCCATCGAGCGCCTGCCCAAGGTCCAGGGCGCCCAGAGCGTATACCCCTCCAACGAGTTCGGCAGGATCATGGACTTCGCCCAGAAGGTGGCGGCCAAGCTCAAGGACGAGTATGTGTCCGTGGAGCATTTGATGCTGGGCATCTTCGCCCACCCCACATCCGCCGTGCGGGACATCCTGCGGCAGTACAACATCACCAAGGACGGCTTCACGGCGGAGCTGGCCAAGGTCAAGACCGGGCGGGTGACCACCGACAGCCCCGAGGACACCTATGGCGCCCTGGAGAAGTACGGCACCGACCTTGTCCAGCGGGCCCGGGACAACGAGCTGGACCCGGTGATAGGCCGGGACACGGAGATCAGGAACGTCATCCGCATCCTGTCCCGCAAGACGAAGAACAACCCCGTCCTCATCGGCGAGCCGGGCGTGGGCAAGACCGCCATCGCCGAGGGCCTGGCCCAGCGGATCGTCCGCGGCGACGTGCCCGAGGGGCTGAAGGACAAGACCGTATTCAGCCTGGACATGGGCGCACTGGTGGCCGGCGCCAAGTACCGGGGCGAGTTCGAGGAGCGGCTGAAGGCCGTGCTGGAGGAGATCGCCAAGAGCGAGGGCAAGATACTGCTGTTCATCGACGAGCTGCACACCATCGTGGGCGCGGGCAAGACCGAGGGCAGCATGGACGCGGGCAATCTCTTGAAGCCCATGCTGGCCCGGGGCCAGCTGCACTGCATCGGCGCGACGACCCTGGACGAGTACCGCAAGTACATCGAAAAGGACGCGGCGCTGGAGCGGCGGTTCCAGCCGGTGATGGTCTCCGAACCTACGGTAGAGGACACCATCTCCATCCTCCGGGGGCTGAAAGAGCGCTATGAGATCTACCACGGCGTGCGCATCCACGACGCGGCGCTGGTGGCGGCGGCGACGCTGTCCAACCGGTACATCTCCGACCGGTTTCTGCCGGACAAGGCCATCGACCTGGTGGACGAGGCCTGCGCGCTGATCCGCACGGAGATCGACTCCATGCCCTCGGAGCTGGACGACATCCGCCGGCGGATCATGCAGATGGAGATCGAGGAAACCGCCCTGAAAAAGGAAACGGACCGGCTCAGCGCCGACCGGCTGGAGAAGCTGCGCACCGAGCTGGCCGCGGAGAAGGAGAAGTTCGCCGAGATGAAGGCCCGCTGGGAGGCGGAGAAGTCGGACGTGGACGCGGTCAAGGGCCTGAAGGCCGAGATCGAGCGCCAGACCGCCGACATGGAGCGGGCCCAGCAGAATTACGAGTACGAAACGGCGGCCCGGCTGAAGTACGAGACCATCCCCGCCCTGCAGAAGAAGCTGGCCGAGGCGGAGGCCGCGCCGAAAAAGGGCGGCAGCCTTGTCCAGGACGCGGTGACGGAGGAGGAGATCGCCGGCATCGTGGCCCGCTGGACGGGCATCCCCGTGGCCCGGCTGATGGAGGGCGAGCGGGAGAAGCTGCTGCACCTGGAGGACATCCTCCATGAGCGTGTGGTGGGCCAGGACGAGGCGGTGCGCCTGGTCACCGAGGCCATCCTCCGCTCCCGGGCGGGCATCGCCGACCCGGACCGGCCCATCGGGTCGTTCCTGTTCCTCGGTCCCACCGGCGTGGGCAAGACGGAGCTGGCCAAGAGCCTGGCCCAGGCCCTGTTCGACGACGAGAAGAGCATGGTCCGCATCGACATGACCGAGTACATGGAGAAGTTCTCCGTTTCCCGGCTCATCGGCGCCCCTCCGGGATACGTGGGCTATGACGAGGGCGGCCAGCTCACCGAGGCGGTGCGCCGCCGGCCCTACAGCGTGGTGCTGTTCGACGAGATCGAGAAGGCCCACCCGGATGTGTTCAACATCCTGCTGCAGGTGCTGGATGATGGGCGCATCACCGACAGCCAGGGCCGGACCGTGGACTTCAAGAACACGGTCATCATCCTCACCTCCAATCTGGGCAGCCCCTATCTGCTGGACGGCATCGGCCCCGACGGGGACATCACCGACCAGGCGAAGGCCGCCGTCCGCGCGGAGCTGCAGCGCTCCTTCCGGCCGGAGTTTTTGAACCGCCTGGACGAGACGGTGTTCTTCAAGCCCCTGACCCGCCGGGACCTGACCGGCATCATCGCCATCCTCACCGAGGGACTGCGCAAACGCCTGGAGGACAAAGACCTGGGCCTGACCTTCACCGAGCAGGCATGCGCGCTCATCATCGACCGGGGCTACGACCCGGTGTTCGGCGCCCGGCCCCTGAAGCGGTACCTCCAGTCCACCGCCGAGACCCTCATCGCCAAGAAGATCCTCTCCGGGGACATCCCCGCCGGCTCCACCCTGACGGTGGACGTGGCGGACGGGGAGCTGACCGTGACGGTCAAGGAACCGGAAGCATAAGAGAATACGCCGCCGGAGCGACAGTGAACTGTACCAAGCGAAACGGACAGGGAAAAAGCCCCCTAGTGTAAGGGAATAAGTAGACGGATGTGTGAA
>CANQXG010000032.1 GCA_947627735.1 uncultured Oscillospiraceae bacterium
CCTTCACACATCCGTCTACTTATTCCCTTACACTAGGGGGCTTTTTCCCTGTCCGTTTCGCTTGGTACAGTTCATCTTCGCGCCCCGGCGCGATGTTGTGTTTAAGGAGGTCCGTCCATGGGACTGTTCGGTCTGGGGAAGAAGAAAAAGGAGCCGCCCAAGGCGCCGTCGGACTGGCGCGAGGATGAGGTGGAGCGGCAGGAGTCAGAGGGGAGCCTGCTGCTGGCCGAGGCCCAGGCGGCGGACAGGGCCGGCGAGTATGAACAGGCGCTGCGGCTTTACCGCTGCGCGTCCAAGTTCGGCAATATGCCGGCCATGTTCCGCTGCGCCGAGATGTACGAAACCGGCAAGGGCGCGGAAAAAGACCCGGCCCAGGCATACGACTGGTACGAAAAGGCCGCCCTGACGGGCTATGCCCCGGCCCAGATGGCCTGCGGCGACAGGCGCTACGCCGGCGACGGCGCGGACCGGGACCCGGCTGACGCCCTGTTCTGGTATGGCCTGGCTGCCGAAAAAGGCGTCGCCCAGGCCCAGCTCAACTATGCCGTCATGTGCGCCCTGGGCGACGGCGTGCCCGTGGACAGGGCCAAGGGGCTGCAAAAGATAGAGAGCGCCCTCATCCGAAACGGCGAGAACGCCAAAGATGCGCTGAAAGCGCTGGCCGCCCGGGACAGGGCGGCGGGCAGAGGCCCCGCCGGCCTGATCGGTGACGACGCGCTGGACGGGCTGATAAGCGAGGCGGAGCGGTCGTTGAAAACGAAGCGGGGGCAGTGGTATAATGACGCCATGGCCCTGTACCGGGCCAGGAAGTACGCCGGGGCGTTCCCCCTGCTGGCCCAGCTGTGCGACAGCGCCGACGGGTACTGGGGAGAGTATCCGGCGGACGCCTGGGCGGCCAAGGGGTGGCTGTATGAGAACCGGAAGGACGCCGCGCCGGACCCGGAGGCGGCCTACCGATGCTACCGCGCCGCCGCGCGGTATGGAGATCGGGACGGTATGGCGGGCATGGCGCGCCTGGCGGCCCGGCGGGAGGATATCTCCGCCGCGGATCTGCAGGCGGCGCTGGGATATGCCCGGGAGCTGAACGACGCAAAGCTCACCGCCCTCATCCCCGCGCTGGAGGAGAAGCTGGCCAAGGCACAGGACCAGGAGCGGTACGAGGCCGGGGCGGCGCGGCGTCTGGAGGAGGCGAAGGGCCTCTTCGCGGACGCAGCGGCGGCGGGCCGGGCCGGCGACCATGCCCGGCAGCTGGCGCTGTACCAGCGGGCCGCCGAGCTGGGCATGGCCGAGGCCCAGTACAACTGCGGCGTCCTGTACGAAAAAGGCGAGGGCACGGAAACAGACCGGGCCAAGGCCCTTGCCTGGTATGAAAAGGCCGCCCGGCAGGGCGACAGGGACGCCCAGTTCGCCTGCGCGGCGATGTACGACGGCGGCCCGGACACGGCGGAGGACCCGGCCAAGGCCCTGTATTGGTACGAGCACGCCGCACGGCAGGGGAGCGTCAGCGCCATGTTCAACTGCGGCAACATGTACTCCAAGGGCCGGGGCACGGAGGCGGACAGGGGCATGGCCCTGCGCTGGTACGAGCAGGCCGGCATACGCGCTCACGCCAAGGCCCAGACCAACTGCGCGCTGCTGCTTTACAGGGGCGAGGGCGTCCGGCAGGACCTGCCCAAGGCGAAGCTGTGGTTCCAAAAGGCATATGCCCTGGCGGACGGCGTCCAGATGCAGGATAAGCTGAGAAAGGCGGTCAGCGAGGTGGACAGCGACATGTGGCGCCATAAGACCCCCGACATGACGGCGGAGGAAGCGGAGGCGTACATGGACGAGATAAGAAACGACATCATCTGAAAGGGAGATCTGACCATGGGACTGTTCGGATTCGGAAAGAAGAAACAGGAGGCACCCAAGGCCCCGGCGCTGTCCGAGGCCGAGATCGAGGAGGGGCGCAGGCTCTTCGGCGAGGGCGTGGCGGCGGACAAGGCCGGCGAGTATGAGCGGGCGCTGGGGCTGTTTTTGCAGGCCACCGAAAAGGGCCACGTGAAGGCCATGTTCAACTGCGGCTCGATGTACGACAGAGGCGAGGGCACACCGGTGGACAAGGCCAAGAGCTTCTACTGGTACAAGAAAGCGGCGGAGCAGGGCCATGCCAAGGCCCAGTATTGCTGCGGCTGCGACTACGACTTCGGCGAGGGCACGGCCGTGGACAAGGAAAAGGCCATGTACTGGTATGGAAAGGCCGCCGAGCAGGGCCTTGCCTCTGCCCAGTTCAACCTCGCCTGCGGCTACGACACCGGCGAAGGCGTGGCGGTGGACAAGAAAAAAGCCTTCTACTGGTATAAGAAGGCGGCGGACCAGGGCTATGCCAAGGCCCAGTTCAGCTGCGGCTACGCCTATGACAACGGCGAGGGCACGGCGATGGACAAGGAACAGGCCGTCTATTGGTATGAGAAGGCGGCCCAGCAGGGCCATATGGGCGGCCAGTTCTGCCTGGGCATCATGTACGAAAAGGGCGAGGGCACGGCCAAGGATTTGGCCAAGAGCCTGTACTGGTATGAGAAGGCGGCGGAGCAGGGCTATGCCCCGGCCCAGTTCAACACGGGCAACGACTATTTTACGGGCAGGGGCACGGCAGTGGACAAGGCCAAGGGTATTTACTGGCACGAGAAAGCCGCCCAGCAGGGTATCGCCCAGGCACAGTACAACATGGGCGTTTCGTACATGAAGGGCGACGGCGTGACCAAGGATCTGGCCAAGGCCCGCCAGTGGCTGGAAAAGGCCGCCGCCCAGAATGAGGCGGGGGCAAAGGAGATGCTGGAAAAGGTGGCCGCCCTGGAGAAGGAGGAGGCCGACGCCCAGGCCAAGGCCGACCAGCGGGAGCGGGAACGGGAGGAGCACTACGTCCGGGGCATGGAGCTGTACCGGGCCGGGAAGTACGACGAGGCGTTCCCGCTGCTGAAGGACTGCAGCCCCATCCTCGCCCGCGGGAAAAAGCGCTGGGCCGACGCCCACGCCGCCCTGGCATGGATGTATGAGAACGAGCGGGGCATTAGCGGGAAGAGCTCCTGGGCCAGCAGCCACTACAACATCGCCGCCATGATGGGAGACCGGGACGGCAAGGCCGGGGTGGTCCGCCTGACGGCCCGGAAGGACGACGCCAGCGCGGAGAGCTACCAAACGGCCCTGGACTATGCCCGGGAGCTGAACGACGCCGGGCTCGCCCCCCTGATCCCCGTGCTGGAGGGAAAGCTGGCCCAGGCCCGGGAGAAGGAGCGGGCCAAGGCCGAGGCCCAGGCCCGGCAGGAAGAGGCGGATCGCCTTTTCAGCGAGGGCGTGGAGGCGGACAAGGCCGGCGACCATGTCCGGGAGCTGGAGCTGTATCTGCGCGCCGCCCAGATGGGCCACGTCGCAGCCATGTTCAACTGCGGCGTCATGTATGAAAGCGGCCAGGGCACGGCCATGGACAAGGCCAAGGCTCTGTACTGGTTCGAGAAGGCGGCGGAGCAGGGCAATGCCAAGGCCCAGTTCAACTGCGGCAACATGTATTTCCGGGGCATGGGCACGGCGGCGGACAAGGGCAAGGCCCTGTACTGGTATGAGAAGGCCGCCGGGCAGGGCATCGTCCGGGCCCAGAAGCTCTGCGGCGAGATGTATGACGATGGCGTGGGCACGGCGGCGGACAAGGCCAAGGCCCTGTACTGGTATGAGCAGGCCGCCCAGCAGGGCAACGTCGGGGCCCAGCTCAACTGCGGTATCATGTATGAGATCGGCGAGGGCACCGAGAAGGACATGGCCAAGGCGCTTTCCTGGTATGAAAAAGCTGCGGAGCAGGGCCTCGCCCAGGCCCAGTTCAACTGCGGCAACATGTACGCTCGGGGCATGGGCACGGCGGTGGACAAGGCCAAGGCTCTGGAGTGGTACGAGAAGGCCGCCGAACAGGGCGACGCCCAGGCCCAGTTCAACTGCGGCAACGGCTACTACCTCGGCGAGGGCACGGACAAGGACGAGGCCAAGGCCTTTTACTGGTATGAGAAGGCGGCCCAGCAGGGTATCGACCGTGCCCAGTACGCCCTCGGCGTGATGTACGAGCACGGGGAGAGCGTGGCCAAGGACATAGCCAAGGCCCTGGAGTGGTACGAAAAGGCGGCGGAGCAGGGCGACGCCAGATCCCAGTACGCCTGCGGCACCTGCTATGAGAGCAACGAACTTATCGACAAAAACCTCAGCGAAGAAGAGCAGCAGAAAAAGCGCGAGGAGAACGAGAAGAAGGCCATAGACTGGTACATCAAGGCCCATGAAAACGGCGACAGGCGGGCAGCCTATGCCCTGGGCATGCTGTCTGCCCGGTCCGGAGAGATCGAGGCCGCCCGACACTGCTTCACCATCGCCGCCGAGGAGGGCGTCAGGGAGGCCAGGGAAAAGCTGGAGGAAGTGGAGCGCCTGAAGAAGCTGATGGAGGAGATCGGCTACGAATATAAGAATCCGGACTACCCGGAATACTTCGCTTGGCACGCCGCGCCGATGTTTGATCTGATGATGCTGGTGGCGGACCCGAAGAAGGACAACGAGACCAGTGACCCGAAGATGCGGAGGTCCTATCTGCTGCAATACCTGTGGCTGGCGGAGAAGGGCAACGAGCATGCCCAGTTCGCCGCAGGCGTCATCTACGACAAGGGCTACTTCGACGTGGAGCCGGACCTGTCCAAGGCCCTGTATTGGTACGAAAAGGCGGCGGAGCAGGGCGTGTCCCCGGCCCAGTTCAACTGCGGCCTCATGTACAGCCTCGGCAGGGGCACGGAGGTCGATAAGAAAAAGTCGCTGTACTGGTATGAAAAAGCCGCCAAGCAGGACGATAAGGACGCCCAGTTCTATTACGCCCTGAAGCACTATCAGGGCGAAGGCACGTCGCAGAACTTCCCCATGGCCCTGCACTGGTTCCAGAAGGCCGCCGACCAGGGCCACGCCCGGGCCAGGTACTATCTGGGCCGGATGTACGACAGAGGCGAGGGCACGAACATGGACAAGAAAAAGGCCTTCTCCTGGCTTGAGAAGGCCGCCGACCAAGGCGTGGCCGAGGCCCAGTTCGAATGCGGCCGGATGTACTACTACGGCAAGGGCGTGTCAGGTGATAACAAAAAGGCCCTGTACTGGTTCGAGAAGGCCGGCGAGCAGGGCATGGTCGAGGCCCAGTACAACGCCGGTGTGATGTACTATGAGCAGTTCAGGATCACCGAATCCACACTGGCCGAGAGTGACGCGAGAAAGTGGCTCCGGAAGGCCGCTGCCCAGGGGTCCAAGGACGCGGAAGATGTGCTGGACGAGCTGAACAAGCCCCGTTATTATTGATGCCCCGCAGACAGAAAAAACGTCCCGCCCGGATGGGCGGGACGTTTTGTCGTTGTTAAGACCGGCTCTACGGCGCGGCCTCCTCCGGGGCGGGCCTGTCCAGGGTCAGGGCCGTGTGGACAAGCACCAGCACCAATGCCAGGAGCATGGCCGCGGCGCCGTAGCGCATGGGCATGAGATAGCGCATCTTCAGATAGGCGTGGTAGCCCAGCAGGGAGCCGAAGCTGACCGCCAGGGGCACTGCTGCCATCCGGGGCCATGCCACCGCCAGCACCAGGGTCAGCGTGTCCGCCAGGAAGAAATACCGGTCGTGCATGTGGGGCAGCAGGAAGGGCACCCCCACCGCGAACAGCACGCACGCGCCGAACAGCGCCCGGTCGTTGAGCCGCTTCAGGTGCATGGTCAGCCACACATACAGCCCCGAGCAGAAGAAGAACGCCAGCACGATGCCCACCCGCTCCCCGCCGGCGGGGGACAGGGCGTCGAAGTTCACCAGGGCATAGAGGGAGGAGGAGTTGTAGTTCAGCCCCTCGCCGATGGTGCTGGTGTTGCGCAGATACAGCGTCAGCAGCTCCCAGAACCCCCGCCCGGCGAACACCGCCGGCAGGATGGAGAGGATGTACACCGCCGGGAACACCAGGATGTGGCGCAGGCGGATCTTGCCCTTGACCAGGAACAGGAAATACACCGGCAGCAGGAAGATGCCCTGGAGCTTGAACGACACGCTCAGGGCGATGGCCGCCACCGACAGGGTGGGTCGGTCCGACAGGGCAAAGTATACTGCCAGCACCGCAAAGGAGGCGTAGATGCTGTCGCACTGGCCCCAGAGGGAGCCGTTGAGGATCACCGTGGGCAGCCACAGCGTCAGCACGAAGGCCGTCAGCTTCCGGCCCGGGCTGTGCTCGGTGAGAATGCCGGTCAGCTTCATGGCCCCCCAGGCCAGCACCACATCGAAGAAGATGCTCACCACCTTCACCAGCAGCACATCCTTCACCTGGCTGACGGAGATGAGCGACAGGAAATATAAATAAGGTACGTTGTAGTTGCAGCTCCAGATCTCCTGACCCAGGCCGTGCCAGGGGCCGTTCTCCCGCAGGGACTGTATCCAGACCTCGATCCAGTCCTGAAAATCCAGGGTCTCATAGGTGAGGAAGCAGTACCGCAGCGCGAAGGCCAGCGGCACGGCCGTCAGCGCCGCCGCCAGCATCCCCCGGTCCCGCAGCAGACCCTCCCGCCACAGCAGCCACAGCGCCAGCAGCAGCTCGCCGTACAGGAGAATGGTCGCTCTCCAGTCCAAATCCGCCCACCTCCATAAGAAAAAAACGGCGAGATGCCCCCGCCGCAAAAATTCACAATATTTGTCTTGACAATAAGACATGGAAAATGATAGAATATTACGCCATGCTCAAAAGACAGGCATTCCGACCCATCTTTAAGATCGTCTTTATTCTACCACATTCACAGAAAAAATCAAGGCGGTCCATACATTTTATAACAACCTATCCTGGCGTATCATTTACCGAAGGAGTGATCGAATTACATGCCGAAGGAAGTCAGCTATGGCAAGACTGTCCGACAGAGTTTTGCCCGGGTGGATGAGATCCAAGACATGCCCAACCTGCTGGAGATCCAGAAGAACTCCTACAAGTGGTTTCTGGAGGAGGGTCTGCGGGACGTGTTCCGGGACGTGGCCACGGTCACGGACTACTCCGGGAACCTGGAGCTGTCGTTCGTGGACTACACCATGGACGAGAAGCCCAAGTACTCCGTGCAGGAGTGCAAGAGCCGGGACGCCAACTACGCCGCGCCCCTGAAGGTCTCCGTGCGGCTGCGCAACAAGGAGACCGAGGAGATCAAGGAGCAGGAGATCTTCATGGGGGACTTCCCCCTGATGACCGACAGCGGCACCTTCATCATCAACGGCGCGGAGCGCGTCATCGTCTCCCAGATCGTCCGCTCCCCGGGCGTGTACTTCGACGCCCACCAGGACAAGGCCGGCACCGACCTCTACGGCGCCACCACCATCCCCTACCACGGGGCGTGGCTGGAGTATGAGACCGACGCCAACGACATCTTCTATGTGCGCATCGACAAGAACCGGAAGATCCCGGTGACCTGGCTGCTGCGTGCCCTGGGCGAGTATAAGCCCGACAAGCCCTATACGTGGCTGACCTGCGTATCGGACACCGAGGCCGGCGCCGTCACCGACCAGCAGCTGCTGGAGGTGTACGGCCAGGACCCCCGGATGGTGAGCACCCTGGAGCGGGACACCTGCCACAGCCGGGAGGAGTCCCTGCTGGAGATCTACCGGAAGCTGCGCCCCGGCGATCCCCCCACGGTGGAGACCAGCGAGGCCATGCTGGACGGGCTGTTCTTCGACCGGCGGCGGTATGACCTGTCCAATGTGGGCCGGTATAAGATCAACAAGAAGCTGGCGGTGTGGAGCCGCATCATCGGCGCCACCCTGGCCGCCCCGGTGGCGGACCTGCAGACCGGCGAGATCATCGCCGAGGCGGGGGAGAAGCTGACCCGGGCGCGGGCTGAGGCCCTGGCGGCCCGGGGCCTGCTGGAGGCCACCGTGACCAACGAGCACGGTTACACCATGCGGGTGTTCGGCAACGGCATGGTGCCCATGGCGCCCTTCGTGTCCTTCGACCCGGCGGAGCTGGGCGTGAAGGAGAACGTGCGCTGGCTGGTGCTGCGCCAGCTGCTGGAGCAGTTCGGCGACGACGAGGCCGCCCTGAAGGACGCCGTCGCGGAGAACATCGACGTACTCATCCCCAAGCACATCGTGGCGGACGACGTGTTCGCCTCCGTCAACTACCTCAACTGCCTGGCCAGCGGCGTGGGCACCGCCGACGACATCGACCATCTGGGCAACCGGCGGGTGCGCAGCGTGGGCGAGCTGCTGCAAAACCAGTTCCGCATCGGCTTTGCCCGCATGGAGCGGGTGATCCGCGAGCGCATGACCCTGCAGGATCTGGACGTGATCACTCCCCAGAGCCTCATCAACATCCGGCCCGTGTCCGCCGCCATCAAGGAGTTCTTCGGCTCCTCCCCTCTGAGCCAGTTCATGGACCAGACCAACCCCCTGGCCGAGCTGACCCACAAGCGGCGCATGTCGGCCCTGGGTCCCGGCGGTCTGAGCCGGGAGCGGGCCAACTTCGATGTGCGTGACGTGCACTACAGCCACTATGGCCGGCTGTGCCCCATCGAGACCCCCGAGGGACCCAACATCGGCCTGATCTCCTACCTGGCCAGCTTCGCCCGGGTGGATGAGTACGGCTTCCTGGTGACCCCCTACCGGCGGGTGGACAAGGCCACGGGCCTGGTCACCGCCGACGTGGATTACCTCACCGCCGACGTGGAGGACCGGTTCTTCGTGGCCCAGGCCTCCGAGGTGGACAGCGAGGGACGGTTCATCCACAACCGGGTCACCTGCCGCCACCGGGACGAGATCATCGCCGTGCCCCCCGAGCAGGTGGACTATGTGGACGTCAGCCCCCGTATGATGGTGTCTATCGCCACGGCCATGATCCCCTTCCTGGAGAACGACGACGCCAACCGCGCCCTGATGGGCGCCAACATGCAGCGCCAGGCCGTGCCTCTGCTGACCACCGAGGCCCCCATCGTGGCCACCGGCATCGAGCACAAGTGCGCCATCGACTCCGGCGTGTGCGTGCTGGCCGAGGACGACGGCGTGGTGCTGGCCGTGGACGCGGACCACATCACCGTGAAATACCAGACCGGCGAGGTCAAGGAATATACCCTGATAAAGTTCGCCCGGTCCAACCAGTCCACTGCCTTCAACCAGCGGCCCATCGTGTCCGCCGGAGAGAAGGTGAAAAAGGGCGACGTGCTGGCCGACGGCCCGTCCACCAAGGACGGCGAGCTGAGCCTGGGCAAGAACATCCTGGTGGGCTTCATGACCTGGGAGGGCTACAACTACGAGGACGCCATCCTGCTCAGTGAGCGGGTGGTGATGGAGGATGTGTACACCTCCATCCACGTGGAGGAGCACGAGTGCGACAGCCGCGACACCAAGCTGGGTCCCGAGGAGATCACCCGGGACATCCCCGGCGTGGGCGACGACGCGCTGAAATATCTGGACGAGCGGGGCATCATCACCGTAGGCTCCGAGGTCCGCTCCGGCGACATCCTGGTGGGCAAGGTCACCCCCAAGGGCGAGACCGACCTCACCGCCGAGGAGCGGCTGCTGCGGGCCATCTTCGGCGAGAAGGCCCGTGAGGTGCGGGACACCAGTCTGAAGGTGCCCCACGGCGAGAGCGGCATCGTGGTGGACGTGAAGGTGTTCACCCGCAAAAACGGCGACGAGATGAGTCCCGGCGTCAACCAGGTGGTCCGGGTGTACATCGCCCAGAAGCGGAAGATCTCCGTGGGCGACAAGATGGCAGGCCGCCACGGCAACAAGGGCGTGGTCAGCCGCATCCTGCCCCGGGAGGATATGCCCTATCTGCCCGACGGCACGCCCCTGGACATCGTGCTGAACCCCCTGGGCGTGCCCTCCCGTATGAACATCGGTCAGGTGCTGGAGGTGCACCTGGGCTACGCCGCCCATGCCCTGGGCTGGAAGGTGGCCACCCCCGTGTTCAACGGCGCCAACGAGGAGTCCATCCGCAAGTGCCTGAAGGACGCGGGCCTGCGGGAGGACGGCAAGATCCAGCTGCGTGACGGCCGCACCGGCGAGCCGTTCGACAACGACGTCACCGTGGGCTGGGTGTACTTCCTCAAGCTCCACCACCTGGTGGACGACAAGATCCACGCCCGCTCCACTGGCCCCTACAGCCTGGTCACCCAGCAGCCTCTGGGCGGCAAAGCCCAGTTCGGCGGCCAGCGCTTCGGCGAGATGGAGGTCTGGGCCCTGGAGGCCTACGGCGCGGCCTACACCCTCCAGGAGATCCTCACGGTCAAGAGCGACGACGTCACAGGCCGTGTGCGCACCTATGAGAGCATCGTCAAGGGCCACAACATCCCCCAGCCCGGCGTGCCCGAGTCCTTCAAGGTCCTGGTCAAGGAGCTGCAGAGCCTGTGCCTGGACGTGAAGGTGCTGGACGGCGAGGGCCAGGAGATCGAGCTGAAGGACGACGAGGACGACGACTTCACCCCCACCTTCGGCTCGGTGGAGAACAGCCGCTCCGACGACCGGGAGTTCGAGCGCTCCGGCTACAGCATCGACCAGATCGACGAGAGCGAGCTGGACCTGGACTTCGGCAGCGAGGACGGCCCCATTGACGACGACTATACCGACGACGGAGAGGAGGACATCGACATATGAGTTACGCACCCTTTGAGGCGATCCAGATCGGCATCGCGTCCCCGGAGATGATCCTTTCCTGGTCTTCCGGCGAGGTGAAAAAGCCGGAAACCATCAACTACCGCACCCTCAAGCCCGAGCGGGACGGCCTGTTCTGCGAGCGCATATTCGGACCCACCAAGGACTGGGAGTGCCACTGCGGCAAGTATAAAAAGATCCGTTACAAGGGCAAGATCTGCGACCGCTGCGGCGTGGAGGTCACCCGCGCCAAGGTCCGCCGGGAGCGGCTGGGCCATATCCAGCTGGCCACCCCGGTGAGCCATATCTGGTATTTCAAGGGCATCCCCTCCCGGATGGGCGTGCTGCTGGACCTGACCCCCCGGGTACTGGAAAAGGTGCTGTACTTCGGCGCCTATATCGTCACCGACCCCGGCTTCTCCCCGCTGCAGAAGTGCCAGATCCTCTCCGAAAAAGAGTATCGGGACATGAAGGAGAAGTACGAGGACGACTTCGAGGCCGGCATGGGCGCCGAGGCGGTGAAGAAGCTGCTGGCGGACATCGACTGTGAGCAATTGGCCGCCGAGCTGCGTGAGCAGCTGGCCGAGGCCAACGGCCAGAAGAAGGCCAAGCTGCTCAAGCGCCTGGAGGTGGTGGAGGCCTTCCGCCAGTCCGGCAACCGGCCCGAGTGGATGATCATCGACGTGCTGCCGGTGATCCCGCCCGAGCTGCGGCCCATGGTCCAGCTGGACGGCGGCCGGTTCGCCACCAGCGACCTGAACGACCTGTACCGCCGGGTCATCAACCGCAACAACCGTCTGAAGAGGCTGATGGAGCTGCACGCGCCGGACATCATCGTCCGCAATGAAAAGCGTATGCTCCAGGAGGCCGTGGACGCCCTGATCGACAACGGCCGCCGGGGCCGCGCCGTCACCGGCGCCAACTCCCGCGCCCTGAAGAGCCTGTCCGACATGCTCAAGGGCAAGCAGGGCCGCTTCCGCCAGAACCTGCTGGGCAAGCGCGTGGACTACTCCGGCCGGTCTGTCATCGTGGTCGGCCCGGACCTGAAGCTGTACCAGTGCGGCGTGCCCAAGGAGATGGCCATAGAGCTGTTCCGCCCCTTCATCATGAAGAAGCTGGTGGAGGACGGCCAGGCCAGCAACATCAAGGCCGCCAAGAAGAAGGTGGACCAGCAGAAGACCGAGGTCTGGGACGCCCTGGAGGTGGTCATCAAGGAGCACCCCGTGCTGCTCAACCGCGCCCCCACGCTGCACCGGCTGGGCATCCAGGCCTTCGAGCCGCTGCTGGTGGAGGGCCGCGCCCTGCGGCTGCACCCGCTGGTGTGCACCGCCTACAACGCCGACTTCGACGGCGACCAGATGGCCATCCACGTGCCCCTGTCCGCCGAGGCCCAAGCCGAGGCCCGGGTGCTGATGCTGTCGGCCAACAACCTGCTCCGGCCCCAGGACGGCCAGCCCGTCACCGTGCCCACCCAGGACATGGTCCTCGGCTCCTACTACCTGACCTATATCCGGGACGACGAACCCGGCGCCGGCAAGTGCTTCGCCACCCCCGCCGAGGCCATCATGGCCTACAACGAGAAGGTGGTGGGCATCCACGCCCCCATCAAGGTCCGCTTTGCCCGCCGCATCGACGGCCAGGTGCGCTACCAGCTGGTGGACACCACCGTGGGCCGCATCATCTTCAACGAGCCTATTCCCCAGGACCTGGGCTTCGTGGACCGCTCCGACCCGGCCAACGCCTTTTTGCAGGAGATCAGCTTCCGGGTGGACAAAAAGCTGCTGGGCAAGATCGTGCAGCGGTGCATCGACAAGCACGGCTTCACCATCGCCACCGAGGTGCTGGACAAGATCAAGGCCCTCAGCTACAAGTACTCCACCATCGGCGCCATCACCATCTCCATCTCCGACATGGTAGTGCCCGAGGCGAAAAAGCGGATCATCGCCGAGACCGAGAGCGATAAGCTGCCCTATATCGAGAAGCAGTACCGCCGGGGCTTCATCACCAACGACGAGCGCTACCGCCTGGTGGTGGCCGAGTGGGAGAGGACCATCAACGCCGTCACCAGCGCCCTGCAGGACAACCTGGACGAGTTCAACCCCATCTATATGATGGCCAACTCCGGCGCCCGCGGCAGCATGAACCAGATCCGCCAGCTGGCCGGTATGCGCGGCCTGGTGGCCAACACCGCCGGCAAGACCCTGGAGATCCCCATCAAGGCCAACTACCGCGAGGGCCTGACCGTGCTGGAGTATTTCGTGTCCAGCCGCGGCGCCCGCAAGGGCCTGGCCGACACCGCCCTGCGTACCGCCGACTCCGGTTATCTGACCCGGCGTCTGGTGGACGTGAGCCAGGACGTTATCATCCGTGAGCGGGACTGCGGCACCACCGCCGGCAACGACGCCCGGGTGATCCTGGACAAGATCGTCCGCGCCCGGGTGAACGAGGACAGCCTGTCCGGCAAGTTCGCTCCCCACGACATCACCGACCCCGCCACCGGCGCGGTGGTGGTGCCCAAGTACAAGGCTTTTTCCAAGTCCGACGTGGCCGCCCTTGTGGCTGCCGGCATCGACGAGGTGGACGCCGCCGCGGCGGCCCAGACCTTCGGCGAGAGCATCCGGGGCCGGTTCCCCGCGGTGCCCATCGTCAGCCCCGCCACCGGCGAGGTGCTGTTCGACACCGACCACATGCTCATGCCCGTGGACGCCCAGACTCTGGAGGACAACGGCATCTTCTCCGTGAAGGTCCGCTCTGTCATGTGCTGCGAGGCCCGCAGCGGCGTGTGCGCCAAGTGCTACGGCATGAACCTGGCCGTGGGCAAGCCCGTCGACCCGGGCGAGGCCGTGGGCGTCATCGCCGCCCAGTCCATCGGCGAGCCGGGCACCCAGCTGACCATGCGTACGTTCCACACCGGCGGCGCCGCCGGCTCCGACGTGGAGGACATCACCCAGGGCCTTCCCCGTGTGGAGGAGCTGTTCGAGGCCCGCAGGCCCAAGCGTGTGGCCATCCTGGCGGACATCAGCGGCGTAGTCTCCATGGAGGACGCCAAGAAGAACACCATCTGCTCCCTGACCATCACCAGCGAGGCCGACGGCGAGACCGTGGTCTATCAGATCCCCTATGCCAGCGGCATCCTGGTGGCCGACGGCGACCATGTCCAGAAGGGCCAGGAGCTGACCCGCGGCGCCCTGAACCCCCACGATGTGCTGCGCATCCGGGGCGTGGACGACGACGAGTTCGGCCGGCAGGGCGTGCGCAATTATCTGGTCCAGGAGGTCCAGAAGGTGTACCGCCAGCAGGGCGTGGATATCAACAACAAGCACATCGAGGTCATCGCCCGCCAGATGCTCCGGAAGGTCCGCGTGGAGGAGCCGGGCAGCACCGACCTCCTCAGCGGCGCCGTCATCGACCTGAGCGAGGTCCGGCGGGCCAACGACAAGGTCCAGGCCCGGATCGACGCGGGGGAGGAGGGCCTTGAAAAGGCCACCTGGACCCAGATCATCATGGGCATCACCAAGGCCTCCCTGGCCACCGAGAGCTTCCTGTCCGCCGCCTCCTTCCAGGAGACCACCCGCGTGCTCACCGACGCCGCCATCAAGGGCAAGGTGGACCACCTGGTGGGCCTGAAGGAGAACGTTATCATCGGCAAGCTCATCCCCGCCGGCTCCGGACTGGATATGTACCGGAACGTGGGCGTGGAGACCGACGAGGAGAAGGCCGCCGAGGCGGAGGAGTATGTGGACCTGTCCGCCCTGGTGGGACGCACCAACGCGCTGTAACCCATAGAAACCGAGGGGCCTGCTGCAAACAGCAGGCCCCTTGTGCCGTTGTCCGGCCAGGGGCCGGCGAGAGTAAAGAGAGAGGATGGAGCGGATGCATATCGTATTGCTGATCCTGGCCGCGGCGGCGCTGGCGGCGCTGCTGTGGTGTGAGTGCGTGCGGCCCAGGCGGAACTGGCCCGGCTGGGAGGCCCTGGCGGACACGCGCTACGCTCACCGGGGGCTGCACGACATCTCCGCCGGGAGGCCGGAGAACTCCATGAGCGCCTTCCGGGCGGCGGCGGAGGCCGGCTTCGGCGCGGAGCTGGACGTGCACCTGATGGCGGACGGGTCCCTGGCGGTGGTCCACGACAGCGACCTGGCCCGGGTGTGCGGCAAAAGCGGTCATATCGAGGACCTGCGCCGGGAGGATCTGGCGGACTGGCCCCTGCTGGGTTCGGGGGAAACCATCCCCCTGCTGGAGCAGGTGCTGGCGCTGTTCGAGGGCAAAGCGGGACTCATCATCGAGCTGAAGACGGCCCGGGGAAACGCCGCCGCCCTCACCGAGGCGGTGATGGCCCGGCTCGGCGGCTGGCGGGGGACATACTGCCTGGAGAGCTTCCACCCAGAGGTGGTGCGGCAGCTGAAAAAGCGCTGGCCGGCGGTGCTGCGGGGCCAGCTGAGCCAGCGGTTCGGGCCGGAGGACCGGTCCGGCCATGGCCGGGCGGCGGACTGGGCCATGACCCACCTTTTTGTGTGCGCCCTGGGCCGGCCCGACTTCGTGGCGTACGCCTATCGGGACCGGGACGAGCCGTCCCTGCGGCTGATGCGCCGGCTGTACGGCGTGCACGAGGTGTACTGGACTGTCCGGGACGAGCAGACCATGCTCCGGCTGGAGGCCGAGGGCGGGACGGTCATATTCGAGCGGTTCCTGCCGGATGGGCCGAAAGCGGTGCGTCCCGAGGGCCGGAAGGGCGAATAATTCCCGCTGTTAGGGGGATTTTTGCTTGACACATCAGGGTTTTTCTGTTAGAATCCTAATTTGCGTGATAGCGTAAATTTTTGAGGAAAGGAGGATAAAATATGCCTACTTTTAACCAGCTGGTCCGCAAAGGCCGCGAGAAGGTGACCTACAAGTCCACGTCCCCCGCCATGCAGAAGGGCCTGAACACCCTGAAGAACCGGGAGACCGACCTCAGCTCTCCCCAGAAGCGCGGCGTGTGCACGGCGGTGCGTACTTCCACCCCGAAGAAGCCCAACTCCGCTCTGCGGAAGATCGCCCGTGTGCGTCTGACCAACGGCTATGAGGTGACCGCCTATATCCCCGGCATCGGCCACAACCTGCAGGAGCACTCCGTGGTGATGATCCGCGGCGGCCGTGTGAAGGACCTTCCCGGCGTGCGTTACCACATCATCCGCGGCTCCCTGGATACCCAGGGCGTGGACGGCCGTCGTCAGGCCCGGTCCAAGTACGGCGCCAAGCGCCCCAAGAAGTAAACGCATATCCCCAACAGCGTCCCTGTTGGTTTCTATATTTGCCATTTTGGTCCGTATGGGAACGTCAGGGCGCGAACGGAAGTCGAAAGACACTTTCGAGTACCGGTGAATTCATTCTTATGAAGGAGGGAAGTTAAAGTGCCCAGAAGAGGTAACGTTCCCAAAAGAGAGATCTTGCCGGATCCTGTGTATCACTCCATCCTGGTGACGAAGCTGGTCAACCAGGTGATGCTGGACGGCAAGAAGGGCGTGGCCCAGAAGGTCGTGTACGCCGCCTTTGACATCATCAAGGAGAAGAGCGGCAAGGACCCCATGGAGGCCTACACCGAGGCCCTGAACAACATCATGCCCAGCCTGGAAGTGAAGGCCCGCCGCGTGGGCGGCGCCACCTACCAGGTGCCTATCGAAGTGCGCCCCGTGCGGCGTCAGACCCTGGGTCTGCGCTGGCTGGTGGGCTATGCCCGCAAGCGCGGCGAGAAGACCATGAAGGAGCGCCTGGCCGGCGAGATCATGGACGCCAGCAACAACACCGGCGCCGCCGTGAAGAAGCGCGAGGACACCCACAAGATGGCCGAGTCCAACAAGGCCTTCGCGCACTTCCGCTATTAATCCCCTGTAAGGAAGATCGAACATGCCGAGAGAGTATTCCCTTGAAAAAACCCGAAATATCGGCATAATGGCCCACATCGACGCCGGCAAGACCACCACCACCGAGCGCATCCTGTTCTATACCGGCGTCAACTACAAGCTGGGAGAGGTCCATGAGGGCAACGCCACCATGGACTGGATGGAGCAGGAGCAGGAGCGCGGCATCACCATCACCAGCGCCGCCACTACCTGCCACTGGCGGGATCACCGGATCAACATCATCGACACCCCGGGCCACGTGGACTTCACCGTGGAGGTGGAGCGCTCCCTGCGCGTGCTGGACGGCTCTGTGACCGTGCTGTGCGCCAAGGGCGGCGTGGAGCCCCAGACGGAGACCGTCTGGCGCCAGGCCGACAACTACAACGTCCCCCGCCTCATCTATGTCAACAAGATGGACATCACCGGCGCCGACTTCTTCAACGTGGTGGACATGGTCCACCAGCGGCTGAAGTGCAACGCCGTGCCCATCCAGCTGCCCATCGGTCGTGAGGCGGACTTCCGCGGCATCATCGACCTGGTGGAGATGAAGGCGGACGTGTACTACGACGACCTGGGCAAGGACATGAAGGTGGAGGACATCCCCGCCGACATGATGGACCTGGCCAAGGAGTACCGGGAAAAGCTGATCGACGCGGCGTCGGATTTCTCCGACGACATCGCCATGCTGTACCTGGAGGGGGAGGACGTCCCCGCCGACATGATCCGCGCCGCCCTGCGGCAGGGCACCATCAGCGGCAAGCTGGTGTGCGTCACCTGCGGCACCAGTTACCGGAACAAGGGCGTGCAGAAGCTGCTGGACGCCATCGTGGACTTCCTGCCCTCGCCGCTGGACGTGCCCCCTGTGAAGGGCATCGACCCCAAGAGCGACAAGGAGGTCACCAGAGAGTCCAGCGACGACGCGCCGTTCTGCGCCCTGGCGTTCAAGATCATGACCGACCCCTTCGTGGGAAAGCTGACCTTCGCCCGGGTCTATTCCGGCACCGCCACCGCCGGCTCCACGGTGATGAACAGCTCCAAGGGAAAGCGGGAGAGGCTGGCCCGTGTGCTTTTGATGCACGCCAACCACCGCCAGGATCTGGACACCATCTATTCCGGCGACATCGTCGCCCTGGTGGGGCTGAAAAACACCACCACCGGCGACACCCTTTCCGACGACAAGCACCAGATCGTGCTGGAGAGCATGGAGTTCCCCGAACCGGTCATCCGCGTGGCCATCGAGCCTAAGACCAAGGCCGGCGAGGAGAAGATGACAGTCGCTCTGGCAAAGCTGGCGGAGGAGGACCCTACCTTCAAGGCCTATACGGACCAGGAGACGGGGCAGACCATCATCGCCGGCATGGGCGAGCTGCATCTGGAGATCATCGTGGACCGGCTGCTGCGCGAGTTCCGCGTGGAGGCCAACGTGGGCAAGCCCCAGGTGTCCTATAAGGAGACCATCACCCGGCCCGCCACCGTGGACGTGCGCTACGCCCGTCAGACCGGTGGCAAGGGCCAGTTCGCCCAGGTGAAGCTGATGATCGAACCCAACGAATCCGGCAAGGGCTACGAGTTCGTGGACGCCGTCACCGGCGGCGCCATTCCCCGGGAGTTCATCCCCGCCGTGGACGCGGGCATCCAGGGGGCCATGCTGGGAGGCATCCTGGCGGGCTATCCCGTGGTGGACGTGAAGGCCACCGTCCTGGACGGCCAGTTCCACGAGGTGGACTCCTCCGAGATGGCGTTCAAGATCTGCGGCAGCATGGCTTTCAAGGAGGCCTGCGAGAAGGCGGGTCCCACGCTGCTGGAACCCATCATGAAGGTAGTGGTCACCACCCCCGAGGAGTATATGGGCGACGTGATCGGCGACATCAACGCCCGCCGGGGCCAGATCCTGGGACAGGAATTTCGCAATGGCGTGGTGGTCATCGAGTGCAACGTGCCCCTGTCCGCCATGTTCGGCTACGCCACCGATCTGCGCAGCCGCACCCAGGGCCGGGCCAACTACTCCATGGAACCCAGCCACTATATCGAGCTGCCCCAAAACCTGCGGGAGAAGCTGATCGGCAGCCACCGCAGGCCTTAAAAGGGGTTGCAAAATCTCCCTGTATACTGTATAATCTCCTCAGACTTTAGACATCTATTATTTTCTACTTTTTAGGAGGACAAAGCAAAATGGCAAAGCAAATGTTCAACCGTACCAAGCCCCATGTGAACATCGGCACCATCGGCCACATCGACCACGGCAAGACCACCCTGACGGCGGCCATCACCAAGGTCCTGAACATGGCTGACCCCACTGCTGCCGAATATACCGCTTACGATCAGATCGACAAGGCCCCCGAAGAGAAGGCCCGCGGCATCACGATCAACACCGCGCACGTCGAGTATCAGACCGAGGCCCGCCACTATGCCCACGTGGACTGCCCGGGCCACGCCGACTATATCAAGAACATGATCACCGGCGCTGCGCAGATGGACGGCGCCATCCTGGTCATCGCTGCCTCCGACGGCCCCATGGCGCAGACCCGTGAGCACCTGCTGCTGGCCCGCCAGGTGAACGTGCCCTACGTGCTGGTGTTCCTGAACAAGTGCGACCAGGTGGACGACCCCGAGCTGCTGGAGCTGGTGGAGATGGAAGTGCGCGAGCTGCTGGACCAGTACGACTTCCCCGGCGACGAGACCCCCATCATCAAGGGCTCCGCTCTGGAGTGCCTGGTCTCCGACGAGAAGGATCCTCACGCCCCCGTTTACAACTGCATCTGGGAGCTGATGGACGCCGTCGACACCTGGATCAAGACCCCCGAGCGCGCCGCCGATAAGCCCTTCCTGATGCCCATCGAGGACGTGTTCACCATCTCCGGCCGTGGCACCGTGGTCACCGGCCGTGTGGAGCGCGGCCAGGTCAAGGTCGGCGACAAGGTGGAGATCGTCGGTATCAAGGAGACCCAGGAGACCGTCGTGACCGGCACCGAGATGTTCCACAAGACCCTGGAGTACGCCGAGGCCGGCGACAACGTGGGCTGCCTGCTGCGCGGCATCGACAAGAAGGCCGTCGTCCGCGGCCAGGTGCTGGCTGCTCCCAAGAGCATCCATCCCCACACCAAGTTCAAGGGCCAGGTCTACGTCCTGAGCAAGGACGAGGGCGGCCGTCACACCCCGTTCTTCAACAACTATCGTCCCCAGTTCTACTTCCGCACCACCGACGTGACCGGCGTCATCAACCTGCCCGAGGGCGTTGAGATGTGCATGCCCGGCGATAACGTGGACATGAACGTGGAACTGATCACCCCGATCGCCATCGAGGTCGGCCTGCGTTTCGCCATCCGTGAGGGCGGCCGTACCGTGGGCTCCGGCGTCGTCATCGAGGTCCAGGAGTAATCCCAATAACGAAACTCCCGCGGCATTCGCCGCGGGAGTTTTTTCCGTTATCACCTCGTGTGCGCGGCATTCGCCGCGGGAATTTTTCGCCTCTCGCCTCTTGTATTTTACTTCAGCCCCACCATGAAGCCGTTGAGATTGGTGGAGTGCACGTCCCCGCCGATGACCTTGTCCTTGTATACGTACAGGTCCGCCTGCACGTTCTGCTCCTTGTCGGGGTAATTTGTCACCGGGTAGGTATACAGGGTGCAGCCCTTGCCGGCGTAATCCGCCAGGTCATAGCCCTGCTGGCGCTGGAGGGCGTTGTAGCTGTCGTAGGCGTCGGTGAAGGCCTCCGGGATCAGGATCTGCTGGCAGGCCTCCCCGGCCAGGTCCACCTCCCAGCCGCATCCGGCCAGGAACTCCGCCCGCTTGGCCGGCGTGGAGGCGTTCTCGCCGCCGATCAGCTTCACGCCGCCCACCGAGCAGCCCACCGCCAGCAGCACCCCCAGCAGCGCCAGTGCGCTCAGGACCACCAGGAAGGTCTTTGTCTTTTGTGTCAAACATCTTTTCATGGTACAGACTATTCGGAAGGGAAAGAGGGTATGTATGGAACTTGAGCGGCTGGATAAGATCCTGGCCGGGTCCGGTCTGTATACCCGCTCCCAGGCCCGGACGCTGATCCGCGCCGGGGCCGTGGCCGTGGACGGCGTGCCGGAGCGGCGGCCCGAGGCCAAGATCAGCCGGGAGCGGAGCGTCACCGCCGCCGGCGAAGCGGTGGACACGGACCGGTTCGTGTACTATATGATGAACAAGCCCGCCGGGTACATATGCTCCACCGAGGACGGGGCCTATCCGCCGGTGACGGCGCTGCTACCGGACCATCTGCGGGCGCGGGGGCTGTTCCCGGCGGGACGGCTGGACGCGGACGTGACGGGCTTGGTGGTGCTGACCGACGACGGCGCCTTCGCCCACCGGCTCACCGCGCCCCGGTCGGGGGTGCCCAAGGTGTATGAGGTGGAGGCGGACGGACCGCTGACGGCGGAGCACGCCGCGCTGCTGGCCGCCGGGGTGACCATGGCCGACGGAACCGCCTATCGGCCTGCCCGGCTGGAGCCGGCGGGGGAGGACCCTTGCCGGTGCCTGGTGACCGTCACGGAGGGGCGGTTCCACGAGGTGAAAAACCTCATCGCTGCCTGCGGACGGCGCGTCGTGGCCATGGGCCGGCGCAGCATCGGCGGCCTGGCTTTGGACAAAATGCTGGTACCTGGAGCGTTCCGAAAATTGAAAAAAGAGGAAATCGACGCGGTTTTTCGTGATTTTATATAAGGAAATCGAATGAATTTGTGCACCATGCGGAGAAAAGATGACAAAGCGGTAAAAAAGTTTACAAAAACTGCGCAGTTTTCTATTGCAAATTGACGGCAAATGTTGTACAATAAGCGCACGTATATTGTGGGGGTAGGATTGTTATGTCGAGCCGAATTTTTCAAAGCGTGATCCTGCAGATGAAGGACGCCAGCAAGCGCTGCTTCGGCGTGGTGGATGAGCAGGGCAATGTGATCGCCAGCAGTGATCTGAGCCTGATGGGTTTCTCCATCGGCGACGTGCATCTGGCCGCCCAGGAGGCGGGCACGGAGCTGTTCGTCGTGGCGGGCCGGACCTGTCGGGTGATCGGCGCCAACGGCAGAGGGGTGTATGTGGCGTTCGTGGACGGCCAGGACGAGACCGCCCGCAGCATCTGCATCCTGATCTCCGTGGCGCTGGCCGAGGCCAAGAGCAGTTATGACGACAAGCACGACACCACGACCTTCGTCAAGAACATCATCTCCGACAACATCCTCCCGGGCGACGTGTACGTCCGGGCCAAGGAGCTGGGCTTCAACGCGGAGATGCCCCGGGGCGTGTTCGTGGTGCGGCAGAACGCCGGCGCGGAGATGACGGTGCTGGAGTATCTGCAGGGGCTGTTCCCCGCCAGGGATCGGGACTTCGTGCTGAGCATGAGCGAGAAGGACATCGTCATCATCCGGGAGCTGCAGCCGGGCTTTGACGCGGCGGAGCTGGAGCGCACGGCGCTGCAGATCCAGCGCAGCCTGGAGCAGGACATGGGCATCCACTGCGTGGTGGGCATCGGCTCGCCGGTGCTGCACCTGCGGGAGCTGGCCGACCGGTACAAGGAGGC
>CANQXG010000033.1 GCA_947627735.1 uncultured Oscillospiraceae bacterium
TTTTCAAGGCTTTGCGGGTTTTGTCAGTTATTCCCACTCCACGGTGGCGGGGGGTTTGGAGGTGATGTCGTAGACGACGCGGTTGATGCCGGGGACGGAGTTGACGATACGGGTGGAAACGGCGTCCAGCACCTCGTAGGGGATGCGGGTCCAGTCGGCGGTCATGAAGTCCGCCGTGGTCACGCTGCGCAGGGCCAGGGTGTAGTCATACGTCCGGCCATCGCCCATGACGCCCACGGAGCGCATGTTGGTCAGTACCGCGAAGTACTGGTCCATGGCGCCCTCCAGATGGGCCTTGGCCACCTCGTCCCGGAAGATGAAGTCCGCCTCCCGGAGGGTGTCCAGTTTGTCCTTCGTCACCTCGCCGATGACCCGGATGGCCAGGCCCGGCCCGGGGAAGGGCTGGCGGGAGACGAGATACTCCGGCAGGCCCAGCTCCCGGCCCAGCTGGCGGACCTCGTCCTTGAACAGCAGCCGCAGCGGCTCGATGATCTCCTTGAAGTCCACGTAGTCCGGCAGGCCGCCCACATTGTGGTGGCTCTTGATGACGGCGGCGTCGCCGGTGCCGGACTCCACCACGTCGGGGTATATGGTGCCCTGGACCAGGTAGTCCACTGCGCCGATCTTCTTGGCCTCGGCCTCGAACACCCGGATGAACTCCTCGCCGATGATCTTCCGCTTCCGCTCCGGCTCGGTCACCCCGGCCAGCTTCCCGAGGAACCGCTCCTCGGCGTTGACCCGGACGAAATTGATCGGCCAGGGGGCGAAGGCCGCCTGGACCTCGTCGCCCTCGTCCTTGCGCATCAGGCCGTGGTCCACGAACACGCATGTCAGCTGGCTGCCCACCGCCTCGGCCAGCAGAGCCGCCGCCACGGAGGAGTCCACGCCGCCGGACAGGGCCAGCAGTACCTTTTTATCGCCGATCTTCTCCCGCAGGGCGGCCACGGACCGGTCCTTGAAGTCGCCCATGGTCCAGTCGCCGGTGGCGTGGCAGACGTCGTACAAAAACGCGCGGAGCATCTGCCGGCCATACTCGGTGTGGTTCACCTCCGGGTGGAACTGCACGCCGTAGAAGCCCCGGACGCTGTCGGCGATGGCGGCGTGGGGGCAGGCGTCGGACCAGGCGGCGGTGACGAAACCGTCGGGCACGCGCTCCATGTAGTCGCCGTGGCTCATCCAGGTGACGCTCTCGGCGGGCAGGTCCTTGAACAGGGCGCAGGCCGTGTCGAAACGGGCGGGGGTCTTGCCGTACTCCCGGGCAGAATCGTCCTGGGCGGGGATCACGCTGCCGCCCAGCAGGTGGGCCATCAGCTGGCAGCCGTAGCATATGCCCAGCACGGGCACGCCCCAGGTGAATATCTCCGGGTCCACGGAGGGGGCGCCGGGGGCATAGACGCTGTGGGGCCCGCCGGTAAAGATGATGCCGATGGGGTCCATGGCCTTCAGCCGGGACAGGGGGGCGGTGTAGCTCACCAGCTCGCAGTACACCCCGCACTCCCGGACGCGCCGGGCGATGAGCTGGTTGTACTGGCCGCCGAAGTCAAGGATAAGGATGGTCTGGTGTTTCATATAGGCGCCTCGCTCATATGTATTCAGTATAGTTCAGATCTCGTAGGTGCGGATGATGGTTTCGGCCACGGCCCGGCGGGTGACGCAGCGGTCCATGGCGGTCTTTTCGATGAACCGGTGGGCCTGCTTCTCGGTCATGTTGAACCGCTGGATCAGCAGCAGCTTCGCCCGGTCCACCAGGCGCATCTCGTCCATCTTCAGGCGCAGCTTCTCCGCCTGGCTGGACAGATCGCGGAGCCGGGAGGACACGCCGGCCATCATGGCCAGGCTCTGCTTCAGAAGGGTGGGGTCCGCCGGGCTGGGCAGAGCCAGAAAACCGTGGGCGTCGGCGTAGGCGGCCACGGACCCGTAGCGGTCCTGCTCCGCCAGCATCAATACCCCCGCCGCGCCGCTGTCCGCGGCCTGGGCCGCCAGGGCGGCGCCCTGGTCGGAGGGCACGGAGCTGTCCACCACCACCACGGTGTCGAAGTCCACGCCCTGCAGCACATAGCCGGCCTCATGGGGGGAGCAGACGTTCAGCTCCGGGGCGAACCGGTCGGCGGGCAGGAAGGCGGCGAAACGGGCCGCCGTGTCCTGGGAGGCGGTGATCAGCAGGAGGGAGGCATACGGGCGGACAGGCACCGTCTTCACCCTCCTTTCATACCATGGCTGTGGGCGGAACGGGCACGCCCGCGGGCTTTGTGATCATTCTACCTGCACGCCGGCGGTTTGTCAAACCCTTCCCGGCGGAATGGGGCATCTGTCAACGAACGGCCCCTTCGACCAGCCGGATTTTGTGTGTTTTGCCGTGGCTTCGGGGGTTGACAGCGCCGGCAAAATGAGAGTAAAATCATAGCAGAAACGGCAATGGCGTCGCGGATGGTCCCGTACGCCCGCCGTTTTTTCATTTTGTCCGGAAAAACGATATCACGTTCATAAAAGGAGAAGGAAGTTATGAGCAACGTACCCGAGATCTTTGGAAGCATGGTGTTCTCCGAGGCGGTCATGCAGGCCCGCCTGCCCCACGCCACCTACAAAGAGGTGGTGAAGGCCATCAGCCAGGGCAAGCGCCTGACCCCGGAGATCGCCACCGTGGTGGCCACCGCCATGAAGAACTGGGCCGTGGAGAAGGGGGCCACCCACTTCACCCACTGGTTCCAGCCCATGACCGGCGTCACCGCCGAGAAGCATGACGCCTTCGTCCACCCCACCGGGGATGGCCGGGCCATCATGGAGTTCTCCGGCAAGGAGCTGATCCAGGGCGAGCCCGACGCCTCCAGCTTCCCCTCCGGCGGCCTGCGGGCCACCTTCGAGGCCCGGGGCTATACCGCCTGGGACCCCACCAGCTACGCCTTCGTCAAGGACGGGGTGCTGTACATCCCCACCGCCTTCGTGTCCTACACCGGCGAGGCGCTGGACAAGAAGACCCCGCTGCTGCGCTCCATGCAGGCGCTGAACAAGCAGGCCCTGCGCATCCTGCGGCTGTTCGGCGACAACGACACCCAGGCCGTGCGTGCCACCGCCGGCGCGGAGCAGGAGTACTTCCTGGTGGACAAGAGCGTGTATGACAAGCGCAAAGACCTGATCTACACAGGCCGGACCCTGTTCGGCGCCCGCCCCCCCAAGGGCCAGGAGATGGAGGACCACTACTTCGGCGCCATCAAGCCCCGGGTGGCCGCGTTCATGAAGGAGCTGAACGACGAGCTGTGGAAGCTGGGCGTGGTGGCCAAGACCGAGCACAACGAGGTGGCCCCGGCCCAGCATGAGCTGGCGCCCCTGTACAGCACCGTGAACATCGCCGCCGACCACAACCAGCTGACCATGGAGCTGATGAAGACCGTGGCCAAACGCCACGGCATGGAGTGCCTGCTGCACGAAAAGCCCTTCGCCGGCGTCAACGGCAGCGGCAAGCACAACAACTGGTCCATCTCCACCGACGGCGGCGAGAACCTGCTGGAGCCCGGTGACACCCCCGCTGAGAACGCTCAGTTCCTGCTGTTCCTGTGCGCGGTGCTGAAGGCGGTCAACGAGTACCAGGATCTGCTGCGCATCTCCGTGGCATCCGCCGGCAACGACCACCGTCTGGGCGCCAACGAGGCCCCGCCCGCCATTTTGAGCGTGTACGTGGGCGACGAGCTGGAGGCGGTGCTCAACGCCATCAGCCACGGCGAGCAGTATGCCGGCTCCGACAAGGAGGCGTTCAAGGTGGGCGTGAGCGTGCTGCCCCGGTTCCCCAAGGACTCCACCGACCGTAACCGCACCTCCTCCTTCGCCTTCACCGGCAACAAGTTCGAGTTCCGTATGCCCGGCTCGTCCCAGTCCATCTCAGAGGCCAATATCGTGCTGAACACCGCCGTGGCCGAGGAGCTGCGTCGGTTTGCCGACAGGCTGGAGGCCGCCGACGACTTCGACGCCGACCTGCATGACCTGATCCAGCAGACTGTGCGGGAGAACCTGCGGATCGTGTTCAACGGCAACGGCTACGACGAGTCCTGGGTGGAGGAGGCCCAGCGCCGGGGCCTTTTGAACCTGCGCACCACCCCCGAGGCGCTGCCCTATTACCTGGCGGAGAAGAACATCCAGCTGTTCGAGGGCAACAAGGTCTTTACCGAGACCGAGATGCGCGCCCGCTACGAGATCATGCAGGAGAACTACGCCAAGACCATCCGCATCGAGGCCATGACCACCTCCGACATGGTCCGCAAGGATATCCTGCCGGCGGTGAGCGCCTACGGCGGGAGTCTGGCCCGGACGCTGGCGTCCAAGCAGGCCTTCGAGGGCGTGGACTGCTCCTATGAGCGGGCGGCGCTGAAGCGGCTGTCGGAGCTGACGGCCATGACAGGACGGGCCGCGGATATGCTGGACGAGTACATCATGCAGTCTTCCGCCATCACCGGGTGCGAGGAGCTGAGCAACTTCTGCAGGGACAAGATCTTCGCCACCATGAGCGAGCTGCGCATCTATGTGGACGAGATGGAAACCATCACCAGCGCCCGCTACTGGCCCTATCCCACCTACGGCGAGATGCTATTTTCCGTTCGTTAACAAGGAGCTTTGCCTGCGGACGAAAACTCTGTGATAATATTATTGATGCAAAGGAGGCAGACCAATGCTGACTATCCCTGAAGGATATAAGACCGTACTGGACGTCTACGAGACCCAGCGGTGTATCGAATTTATCAAATCCCACTTCCAGGTCAATCTGGGGGCGGCGCTGAACCTGAAGCGCGTGTCCGCGCCGCTGTTCGTGCGGGCGGATACGGGCCTGAACGACGACCTCAACGGCGTGGAGCGGCCCGTGTCCTTCGACGTGCCCGCCACCGGCACGGGGGAGTACCAGGTGGTCCACTCCCTGGCCAAGTGGAAGCGCTGGGCGCTGCGCTCTTACGGCTTCCGGGTGGGCAACGGCCTTTACACCGACATGAACGCCATCCGGCGGGATGAGCCGGTGCTGGATAACCTCCACTCCGTGTACGTGGACCAGTGGGACTGGGAGAAGGTCATGGACCCGGCGGACCGGACGGTGGCCTATCTGAAGGACACGGTGCAGCGGATCGTCAGCGCCATATGCATGACTTGCGACGAGGTGCGCTGGGCGTTCCCCCAGCTGAAGACGGAGCTGAGCCGGGACGTGACCTTCATCACCACCCAGGAGCTGGAGGACCTGTACCCCCATCTGACCCCCTCCGAGCGGGAGAATGAGTTCACCAAGACCCACGAGACCATCTTCCTGATGCAGATCGGCAAGAAGCTGCGCTCCGGAAAGTCCCATGACGGCCGGGCGCCGGACTATGACGACTGGGAGCTGAACGGCGACATCATCTTCCGTAGCCACGTGCTGGACCGGGCCTTCGAGATCTCCTCCATGGGCATCCGGGTGGACCCGGCCAGCCTGGATAAGCAGCTGACCGCCGCCGGATGCGACTACAGGAGGCAGCTGCCCTTCCACCGGGCGCTGCTGGCCGGAGAGCTGCCCCAGACCATCGGCGGAGGCATCGGCCAGAGCCGGCTGTGCATGCTGCTCATGGGCTGCGCCCACATCGGGGAGGTCCAGTCCGGCGTCTGGGACGAGGTCACCTACGCCGCCTGCCGGGCCGCGGGCATCAACCTGCTGTGAGGCAAGGCCCGAAACGGAGGCAAGAAAAAATCAAGGACGGTATGGCAGTCGCCATACCGTCCTTTTTCCATATCAGGCGGTCGCACCGCTTTTCAGCTTTTCCCAGTCCGCGTTTCCCCGCATATAGTCGTAGCTCTCATCCTCCAGGGACTTCAGAAGCTCCCGCCTTATGCCGGCGGTAAGATCGGGATCGACGGTCTTCATATCCATGTGCTGATAGAGCTTCGAGCCAGCGAAATCGCCTAGAGTGCCGAGGCTTTCCAGGATATCCCCCATGAGCCGCGCCGTCCAGGGGACGTCCTTTTCCCAGACCGCGACGTCCAGCCCCAAGCAGACCTCATTGAATCGGCCCATCTCAAAGGCCGCCGCGGCGGCGGAGGACACCTCCACCAGCTTTCGCGCCATCTCATGGTCGCCGTCCTCCATGTAGAGGATGCGCAGATCGTTCAGCGTCGCCTGTATGTGCTGGTATCCGGTGAAAATCAGCTCCTCGCAGGCCCGGTAGGCCTCCGGCCGCTTTCCCGTCTTGCCGCCCACGAGGGCCTGCAGGCGCTTGCGCTCCGGGTCCTGCAAGGAGAAGTGGTCCAGACAGCGGGCCGCTTTTTCATAGTCCTCCTTCCGGATGTACATGTGAAACAGCGAATCCGCCGCCTGGGTGCGGATCTTCTCGTCCTCCGAGCGCAGGCACCGCTCGTACCAGCCGAATATAGCGCCGTCATAGCTGTCTGCGTCGGGAAGGTCCGCCGTCATTCGCCCCGCGTCCAGGATGGCGGCCGCCTGCCACAGCAGCTTTTCGCAGTTTGGATATTCCTCGAGCTTTTTCTTCGCGGAGAGGAATACTTCGTGATAATCTTTGTTTTCCAGGTCCTCCTGGAGCTGGGACAGGTACCGGTTGATCTCCTCGTCCGTCAGATCGTCCCGGAAGGACAGCAGTTCGTCCGTGGTGATGCCCAGCAGCCGCGCGATGGGGGCCAGCAGGGCGACGTCCGGCAGCGTGCTGCCCCGCTCCCACTTGTTCACGGCGGGGGCGGTCACGCCGAGGCGTGCGGCCATCTCCTCCTGGGTCAGGCCCTTGCTTTTCCTGTATTTTTTGATGACTTCTCCGATGGTCATGTGCAGTGCCTCCTTATGAGTTCTGGACCGATCCTGTTTGCAGTATAGCGGATCGGCGGGGGAAAGTCCATTGAAAGGGAGTTAAATAATAGGAATTATTTTTTCTTGTTATTTAATATTTGGCGCGGCGGCGCAAAAATTTTCCCTTGCTTTTGCCGCTGCGGACAAAAACAAGGGAAATACGTATAGTTATTATTGATCGACGGTCAATCGGCGGTAAAAAACGCCGCCATGTCGGCGATGCCGTCGCCGGAGGAGTCCATGGCGTTGGTCATGGTGATCTGCAGGGCGTAATCCCCCTGGAGGATCAGCACCATCTGCTGGGTCATGGGGAACTCCAGCTCACCCACCGTGGTGACGGAGGTCAGGGACAGGCCCGCGTGCTCCTGGCCCGCCAGGGTGAAGGTGTTGGCCTCGGCGGTCATGCCCATGGAGTCCAGGCTGTCGCCGATCTGCTCCAGGGCCAGGTCCAGAAGGTCGCTTTCGTCGATCAGGCCGGTCACGCCCTCCAGGTGCTCCAGCTGGATGATGACGTTCTTCGTCCCGTCGCCGGAATAGGCGGCCAGCACGTAGCACATGGTGTTGTCCTCTAATAGCTGGTCGTAATACTCCGCGTAATCGTTGTTATACTGCTCCAGCACCTGACCGGTCATGCCCTGCAGGGCCAGCAGGTCCTCCTGGGAGGCCACGGTCCAACTCTCGGGCAGGACGCAGGTGATGCCGAAATACCCGTTGTGGTAGACGTTGACGTCGGTCAGGCCGAACACGTCCTCCTCGTCGGCGGAAGCCTTGGCTTTGGCTGCCGGCTCGGCAGTGGGTTCCGGCGTCGGCTCGGCGGTGGGTTCCGGGGTGGGTTCGGCAGTAGGCTCGGGGGTCGGCTCAGGCGTAGGCTCCGCTGTCGGCTCCGGGGTCGGCTCCGCCGTGGGCGCCGGGGTGGGGGTGGGGTCCAATATGGCGTTGCCGCCGCCGGCGCAGGCGGTCAGGGCCAGCGCCATGGCCAGGACGAGGATCGATATCACGGTCTTTTTCGCGTTCAAGTGGGCGGCCTCCTTTGTGTGTTTGATTTTATGCCATTATAATCCCGCCGCCGTCCGCCGTCAAGGCGCGGGGCGAAATGGCCCTTGTAATAAGGCGGGAAAAGGAATATAATGTACGGTAATATAGTGTGTCAGGGGAGGAAAAGGGTATGAATATCAAAAAACGGCTGCTGCCCGCGGTGATGATCGTGGTGGTGACGCTGGTGTGCGTGCTGCTGAGCCGGTTCACCCGGGTGGCGTTTTTCGCGGCGCTGGCGGTGGTATCCGCCTTCGAGCTGCAAAACGTGCTGTTCCAGGCGGACATGCCCATGTCCAAGGCGCTGGTGATCGCCTATATCCTGGTGCAGACGGTGCTGTGCCTGTGCCGGGTCCCGGCGGGGTGGATGGTGGCGCTGTACTGCCTGGCGGTGTTCGCCGCCATGCTCTGGACCATCCTGAAGCCGGAGCGGGGGGCGAAGTTCGCCGCGGCCAACCTGTTCGCTCTGACATGGCCCTTCGGGCTGTATGCCGTGATCCTCTACGCCGCCGCGTCCGACGCCTGGCTGATGACCCTGACGCTGGGGGTGCTGGGCACCTGGGCCTGCGACTGCATGGCCCTGATCGGCGGCAAGTATCTGGGCAGCCATAAGATGGCTCCAGTGGTGAGTCCCCACAAGACCTGGGAGGGCGCCGTGGTGGGCGGACTGTCCGCCGCGCTGGCGGGGGCGCTCATCGCCTGGATCCTGGGCTGGCGGCTTGGCATGTGCGTGTGCGTGGCCTTCGTGGCCAGCTGCTTCGGGCAGGTGGGCGACCTGGCCGCGTCGCTGATGAAGCGGGCGGCGGGGGTGAAGGACTACGGCCACCTGATGCCGGAGCACGGCGGGATCATGGACAAGATGGACAGCATGCTGTTCTCCCTGCCGGCGGCGTATTTCCTGCTGGCGATGTTCCTGCCCAACGTATTCTGAGATTTACAGGCCGAAGCCGCCGTCGCAGCCGATCACCTGGCCGGTGATGAAGCTGGCCTCGTCGGAGGCCAGAAAGGCGATCAGCGCCGCCACATCCTCGGGCCGGCCGATGCGGCCCAGGGGCGTGTCGTCGGCCAGGGCCTCGCGGTCGGCGAAGTCGAACCGGGCCAGCATGTCCGTGTCGATGACCCCGGGGGCCACGCAGTTGACCCGGATGCCGGAGGGACCCAGCTCCTTGGCCAGGGCCTTTGCCAGGCCGATGAGCGCCGCCTTGGAGGCGGAATAGGCCGCCTCGCAGCTGGCGCCGTATACCCCCCACACGGAGGAAACGAGAATGATGTTCCCCGCCTTTTTGTGCACCATGGCGGGGATGGCGGCCCGGCAGCAGCGATAGGCCCCGTCGGTGTTCACCGACAGCACCTCCCGCCAGGCGGCCTCGTCCGTGTCGGTGAGCAGGCCGTACTGGGCCACGCCGGCGCTGCACACCAGCAGGTCCAGCGGCCCCGCCGCCCGGAACAGCGCTTCCACCTGCTCCGGCCGGCGCACGTCCGCCCGCAGAGCGGGCACGCCCAGCTCATGGGCCAGGGCCAGAGCGGCCTGCTCCGAGTCGTTATAATGAATGGTCACGTACCATCCCTCCGCGGCCAGCCGCCGCGCGGCGGCGGCGCCGATGCCCCGGGAGGAGCCGGTGACCAGGGCGGTCTTTCCCATGATGGACCTCCAATGATCGTTTTCCCTATTGTAACACAACCCACGCGCCAAAGGTAGGACAAAATGAGTTTTGCACGCGATGACCAGGACTGGGATCTGCCGGAAGAGGACGGTCCCGACTGGAAAAAGGAACCCTCCCGCCGGGACAGCCGGTTCGATTTTGCCGCCTTCCTTGGCTCCGAGAGCCTGGAGGACAAGATCACCGACGCCCTGGACGGGAAGGATCTGCTGGATAAGGACGCCTACGGGGAGTTCCCGCCGGACTATGTGCCCCGCCGGGCACCTGCCGGCGAGCGGGGCCGCCATGAGGCCCCCGGCTCCGCCCCGGAGGAGGACGAGGATGAGGAGGACGACGATGTCCTGCCCACCCAGCGGTTCACCCTGTCCGGCGGCGCGTCCGCGCCCCGGCGGCCCGCGCGGGAGGACGCCTATCGCCAGGAGCCTTACCGGGAGGATGCGCCTGTGCGGCCCGCATACGCCCAGCAGCCGCCTCCCCGGCCCAAGGTGGTGGTGTCCGAGCCGACGCCCCGGGTGTATGTGACCCCCCAGTCGGAGTACGGCGGCCAGGAGCCGCCCCGGCGGGGCGGGGGGAAGGCCCTGAAGTGGCTGGTGGCGCTGATGCTGTCGGCGGCGGTGATCCTGGCCGCGCTGCTGGCGGTGAGCCTGTTCGCCGGCCCCGGCGGCTCCGACGATCCCGCCGCCACGGCGGAGCCTACCCCCACGGACTATCTGGCGGGCCTGCTGCGGCCCAATACCCCGGCGCCGTCGCCCAGCCCCACCCCGGTGCCCACTCCCTCGCCCACGCCCCGGGTGACCTATACCATCACCGTCACCGCCGGCTCCGGCGGCAGCGTCAGCCCCAACGGCACGGTGGACGTGGAGGAGGGCGGGTCCGTCACCTTCGCCATCAGCCCCAACGAGGGCTATGGCTTGGGCCAGCTGCTCATTGACGGCTCGCCGGTGTCGGTACAGAGCTCCTACACCTTCTCCGACGTGAAGAGCAACCACACCATATATGCGGTGTTCCAGCCCCAGGAGGCCGCCCCGCCCACGGAGCCGCCTCCCACAGAGCCGCCCGCCACAGAACCGCCTCCCGCGGAGGGACCCACCGCCGAACCCACCGTGGAGCCTGAGGCGCCCCCGCCCCCCGCGGAGGGGGAGGAACCCGCGCCCTGAATACCGATCGCCCGGACAGGTCACTGTCCGGGCGATATGGTTTGGGTGCCGTGTGGTGCTGTGTGACACCGGGGAAATGGAACCGGGAAAAAACGCACGGTGCAAAAGCACTGTGCGTTTATGTGTGATTCAGTTGTTGACTCGCTTACTCAGTGTCGCTGGTCATCCAGCCGTCGAACTTTTTCCGCTCTTTCTTCGTAATGACGGGAACGACAGCGCGGTATTCCGCCTTAATCCGCTCGATCTCATCCTTCGATTTCCCTTTCACGGCCTGGAAGAAAATCGTCCGAGCCTGGGGGTAAGTCATATTCTCGTTGAATAGGTTGCTCATAGTTTTCCTCCTTCCAAATGCCATTTGAATAGCCTTGCGATCCTGAATGCCTGTTCTCTGATGGACATGTAATTTAGTTCTTGCGGCGTCCAATCGAAGTATTCCGGCCAATCGACCATTCCCACGTCAACATCATCCCGCAGCCAATCCATCACGTCGTCGAACTCGCCAGCCGTGGGACGGTCGCCATCACCAACACGAACCGAAAACACATCTCCATTCGAGGAAATCACAGTCATTCGCTTTACGCCCGGATTGGTGAGCAGCCTGAAATCCATGCCAGACAGCGGCGTCACATTGGTGTGTGCATGGAACAGTTCCACGCTCCGGCCATCAAGAAACTCCTCCGGGACCTGGACACCATTACTGATCGAACTCGTGAACGTCTTAGAGAATCCTTCGTCCGTTTTCGCCTGTCCGTACTCAAAACCGCTCTCATCAGACAGCTTCCGCAGCCCCGCAAGAGCCTCTTTTTCTTCCGGTTCCAAGGTCAGCGGTTCAAAATCGGTGAAATCGTTTCTGTACTTCTCTGGGATCACCGGCTCGTATCCTTCCTGCTCAGCATATCCGTCTATATCTGGCATTATACCACTGTCTGCGTTTTTTTCAATACTTTTCGCCCTTGCCCGCTCCGCTTTTCTCGCCGCGGCGGCTGACGGGTCCCCCACCGCTTCACCCGCCGATTCTGTGGCTCCATGCGGGAAAAACACTTGCGCCGGGGGAGTGAGTAACTTATAATGGTATACGACCGAGCGAAAACAAAGAGAAAGGAACCGACAAAATGAAAAGAGCACTGACACTGATCCTGGCGGCGGCTATGCTGCTCACCCTGGCCGCCTGCGGCGGCGCGTCCGCCCAGGCAAAACCCGATCCGGCGGAGGCCCCCGTTATGCTCATGCCCCTGTCGGCGGCGGCCGAGCCGGCGGAGGAGGGTGGGGAGGAGGCCCCGGAGGAGCCTGCGCCCACCCCCGCGCCGGAGTACCGGCTGACCAGCGCCAGCGTGCGCTTTGCCGACGAGATGTGGGCCCAGTACGACTACACCTTCTCCTATGACGGGAGCGGGTACCTGCCCACCTCCTTCCAGCGGACGGTGCTGGACGGGGGCGAGGAGACCACCGTGACCATCGTCTATGACGATGCCGGGCGCATAACCGCGAAGGACGACAGCGACGGCGCCCACGCCGAGTACACCTACGACGAGGACGGGAACACGACCTACACCTTCTTCGGACACGTCGCCGAGGACGGCACTGTCACCACCGAGTCGGAAACCACGCAGGTCTTTGAGGACGGACGGCTGGTGGAGGAGATCTGGAGCGCCACGTTCTACATAAACGAGAAGTCGATACCCGGCACGTGCACCGTCGAATACAACTACGACGAGGCGGGCAACATGATCCGCTCCGACATGGACTACGCCTATGAGGACGGCACCACTTCCACCGCCTCCTACGAGTACGAGTACGACGACCATGGCAAGAGCATCCGGGATGCGTACATCTCCACGGACGCGGATGGAAACGAGTTCTCCTTTGAGGCCGTGAGTACCTTCGCCTACGACGAACATGGGAACGTGATCCATGAAGAGCGGACCCAGACGGACCAGGCGGGCGGCAGCATCACAACCGTGTACGACACGGAGTACACCTACGACGACGCCGGCAACATCCTGTCGGAGAAGAGCACCGTCACCTCTGACGACAGCGGCTATTCCTCCGGCGCCTATCATCTGCCGCTGCTGACGGTCCAGTGGTGGGAGGACTCCCTGACCGTCATGCTGCTGGACAGCGCCGGGCATTCGGTCTTCGATATGAACAACAACCGCCTGTATTCTATTGACGACGCGGAGTTGACCTATGACGACAACGGCTATCTCACCCGCATCGACGACGGCGCCGGCAGCTACATGGAGTTCACCTACGGGCCGGTCGCCTGAGGGCGGAAAAAGAATAGAGCATATACCGATCTCCCGGACAGCGAGCTGTCCGGGAGAAATTTATGCAGAACGAATAATTTTTAACGTAAAACATTAAAAAGTTGTTGACAAACATAAAGCGAAGTGCTATGCTGTATCCATCGGACCGGACCGAACTACGAATTGTGGAGGTTTTGTCATGAAAGGGAAGGCAAAGGCCGGATATGTGCTGGCCCACATCGCGGAGGTGCTCATGTGGCTCTGCGCGGCTATGATGGTAATTGGTTTTTTGGCGGGGATCATCTATCCAGAGGCGATCAGCGTGATGTCCGACACGGGCACGGCGGGCGCAAAAGTGTCGATGCCGATGGTGTCGGGGTCGCTGGGCCGGCTGGATATCACGGGTCCGGACGGGACGCTGCATCAGGGGCTGTATCTGCTGTATACCGCGGCGGGCGCGGCGGAGCTGGCGCTGACGGCGGTGGTGTTCCGGCGGGTGTGGCAGATCATCAAGCTGAGCTGGGCCTCCACGCCCTTCCAGCGCCCGGTGGTGGACAAGGTCAAGCAGATCGGCTGGCTGTTCATCGCCTCGCCCCTGGTGACGGTGGCGGTGAGCCTGGTGGGTTTCGTGGCCTTCTGGCCGGAATACTCCTTCGTCGTGGACGTCGGCGGCATCATCACCGGGGTGATCGTGCTGGCGCTGAGCCAGATATTCGCCTACGGCGTGAAGCTGGAGGACGATGTGGAGGGGCTGCTGTAAGATGGGAAAGAAGATCGTGCTGCGGCTGGACCGGATGATGGTGGAGCGGCGAATGAGCCTGAACGAGCTGGCCGAGCGGGTGGGCATCTCCAACGTGAACCTGTCGAAGATCAAGAATAACCGGGTCACGGCGGTGCGCTTTTCCACCCTGGCGGCCATCTGCGAGGCCCTGGACTGTACGCCCGGCGATATCCTGGAATTGGAAGACGAGTGAACCTATGCCGGCGGGAAGGAAACTTCACACACTGTCGGCGGATGCCAAACCGTGTCCCTCTGTGGGGGACACGGTTTGGCTATTTTGTCACTTGTAAGGAAAATTATAATCCTTCATAATAATAGGTAAAGTAAGAAATCAGCAAGGAGCATGATCGATGGCGCAGACGGAAAAGAGATTGGATTCCAGCCGCATGGGGGAGATGCCGGAGGGGAGGCTGCTGCTGAGCCTGGCGGTGCCCATGATGCTGTCCATGCTGGTGCAGGCGCTGTATAACATCGTGGACAGCGTGTATGTCTCCCGGGTGTCGGAGGACTGCCTGTCCGCGCTGAGCCTGGCCTTCCCGGCACAGAACATCATGATCGGTCTGGGCACCGGCACCGGCGTGGGCGTGTCCACCCTGGTCAGCCGCGCCCTGGGCAGCCGGGACACGAAACAGGCCAGCCGGGTGGCCGGCACGGCCGTGGCCCTGGGCTTATGCTGCTGGGGCCTGATGGCCCTGTTCGGCATCTTTGCCGCCGACTGGTTCATCCGCTCCCAGACGGAAGTGGAGAGCATCCGCCAGTACACCGACTCCTATCTGCGCATCGTCACCATCGGGTCGCTGTTCGTCTATCAGGAGATATGCGCCGAGCGGCTGCTCCAATCCACCGGCCAGACCAAGCTTTCCATGTGGACCCAGATGGCCGGGGCGGTGACCAATATCGTGCTGGACCCCTTCTTCATCTACGGCTGGTGCGGCCTGCCCGCCATGGGCACCGCCGGCGCCGCCATCGCCACGGTCATCGGCCAGGCGGTGGGCACGGCGCTGGGGTTCTTCTTCCACTTCAAGAAGAATAAGGAGCTGCCCCTGCGCCTGCGGGACGTCCGCCTGCCCTGGTCCATCGTCCGGGACATCTACCGGATCGGCTTCCCCTCCATCCTGATGGTGGCCATCGGGTCGCTGACCAATTATCTGATGAACATCATCCTGGGGGCCTTCACCTCCACCGCCGTGGCGGTGTACGGGGCGTACTTCAAGATCCAGAGTTTCTTCTTCATGCCCGTGTTCGGCCTGAACAACGGCATCATCCCCATCATCGGCTACAACTACGGCGCCCGGAAAAAGCAGCGCATCTACCGCACTATCCGCTACGGGGTGGTGTATGCGTCCTGCTTCATGCTGCTGGGTGTATTCTGCTTCCAGGTGCTCCCCCAGGTGGTGCTGGGCATCTTCTCCCCGTCGGAGGCCATGCTGGCCATCGGCGTGCCCGCCCTGCGGCGCATCAGCCTCAGCTTCCTGCTGGCGGGCTTCTGCATCGTGGCCGGCTCCGCCTGCCAGGCCCTGGACAAGAGCATGTACTCCTTCTTCGTCAGCGTGCTGCGCCAGGTGGTGGCCCTGATCCCGGCGGCGTGGCTTTTGAGCCTCACCGGGGACGTGAACAACGTCTGGTGGTGCTTCCCCATCGCGGAGCTGATGAGCCTGGTGGCCAGCGCCTTCTTCCTGCGCAAGGCCCTGCGGGACATGGAGAAAAAGCTGGGCCAGACGGATACATAAAAATAAAACCGGCGGGCGGCATGTGCCGCCCGCTTTTGCTATCCAATTATTGCGTCAGGCCTTCTTCGCCTCGTCCTGGACGACCTCCTTGAAGGCGGTGGCCAGGCCCGCCAGACCCTGTATCTCGGAGGGGATGATGATCTTCGTCGCCTGGCCGTTGGCCGCGGCGGCGAAGGCCTCCAGGGCCTTCAGCTGGACGATGGGTTCGGTGGGGGAGGCGGAATTGAGCAGCTTCAGGCCCTCGGCGGTGGCCTGGTTCACGGCCAGGATGGCCTGGGCCTTGCCCTGGGCCTCCAATATGGCGGCCTCTTTCTTGGCCTCCGCCCGAAGCACGGCGGACTCCTTCTCGCCCTCGGCCTCCAGGATGGCGGCCCGCTTCTCGCCCTCGGCCTTCAGGATGGACTCGCGCCGCTCCCGCTCGGCCTTCATCTGCTTCTCCATGGCGTTCTGGATCTCCTTGGGCGGGGTGATGTTCTTCAGCTCCACCCGGTTGACCTTGATGCCCCAGGAGTCGGTGGCCTCGTCCAGGATCTGCTGCATCTTGGCGTTGATGGTGTCCCGGCTGGTCAGCGACTCGTCCAGCTCCAGCTCGCCGATGATGTTGCGCAGCGTGGTGGCGGTCAGGTTCTCAATGGCCAGCATGGGGTTCTCCACGCCGTAGGTGTACAGCTTCGGGTCGGTGATCTGGAAGTAGATCACCGTGTCGATCTGCATGGTGACGTTGTCCTTGGTGATGACGGGCTGGGGCGGGAAGTCCGCCACCTGCTCCTTCAGGCTCACCACTTTGGCGATCCGCTCGATGAAGGGGATCTTGAAGTGCAGCCCCACGTTCCAGGTGGAGTGGTAAGCGCCCAGACGCTCCACCACGAAGGCCCGCGCCTGCTGCACCACCCGGATGTTGCGGATCAGGACGATGACCACCAGCGCGATGACGGCGATGGCGGCAAAGGTGCCGGCGGCCCGGCTGAGAATGCTGTCCATAAGATCTCCTCCTTTATGAATTGGATGGGACGGCCGCGTCCGGCGCGGCGGCCTTGGCGTCCGCGGGAGCGGGCAGGACCATCAGCTTCACGCCCTGGATGCTGCCGGCGATGACCACGGCGCCGGGCTCGAAGGTCTCGCCTCTGGCGGACCGGGCCGTCCAGGTCTTTCCGCCCACGCTCACCGCGCCGGTGCCGGCCAGGTTGTCGATCCGCTGGGTGACCACGCACTCCCGGCCCAGGACCATGTCGGCGTTGGTGGCCTGCCGATCCCGGCGCAGAAGGTTTTTGAGCCTGGGGTAGAGGATGGCGAAGCACAGGCCGGACAGGGCCAGGAAGATGAGCACCTGCAGCCACACCGCCCCGCCGAGTACCGCGCACACCAGCGCCCCCAGCGCTCCCGCCACGAACCAGATGGAGCTCATGGCGGCTGTGATGGCCTCGACGATCAGAAAGATCACCGCTGCCACGATCCACAGGATGACCATGCTATCACTCCTTTCAATATAAGTATACCATCTGATACGACAAAAAGAAAGTGGAAAGTATAACATTACTCTTTACTTTCAGAATTTAATGATGTAATATAAGGTTTGGAAATGGAAAGGAGGAGCATCCATGAACAAACTCAATCGGAAACCCCGCAATGAGATGATGTACAAAGCGATCCTGTCGCTGAAAAACATAGATGAGTGCGAGCAGTTTTTCGACGACCTGTGCACCGTGTCGGAGCTGCAGGCCATGGAGCAGCGGTTCCAGGTGGCCTGGCTGCTGAGCAAGGGCATGATCTATAACGATATCCTCCAGGAGACCGGCGCTTCCAGCGCCACCATCAGCCGGGTCAAGCGCAGCTTGCAGTACGGCCACGACGGCTATGCGGCGGTGTTCGAGCGGCTGGAAGAGGAGGAAAAGTAAGGGGGATTTTTTCCGCGCGGCCGGTTTTTTCTATTGACAATGGGCCGATCGTGCTTTATAATAGCAAAGCCGCTTGAAAAGCGGGTGCGTGTGGGAGCATAGCTCAGCTGGTTAGAGCACCTGCCTTACAAGCAGGGGGCCACAGGTTCGAGTCCTGTTGTTCCCACCACTACCTGGCCGGGTAGTTCAGTCGGTTAGAACGCCGGCCTGTCACGCCGGAGGTCGAGGGTTCAAGTCCCTTCTCGGTCGCCATATATGCGGGCATAGCTCATTTGGCAGAGCGCCACCTTGCCAAGGTGGAGGTAGCGAGTTCGAATCTCGTTGCCCGCTCCATTTACCCTTGGTGTGCCTGGGTAGCTCAGTTGGTAGAGCAGCGGACTGAAAATCCGCGTGTCGTTGGTTCGATTCCGACCCCAGGCACCACTTTTTTGGCGCCATAGCCAAGAGGTAAGGCAGCGGACTGCAAATCCGCGATTCTCCGGTTCAAATCCGGATGGCGCCTCCATATATGCGGGCATAGCTCATTTGGCAGAGCGCCACCTTGCCAAGGTGGAGGTAGCGAGTTCGAATCTCGTTGCCCGCTCCAAAACAAAAGGCACTGCATTTGCAGTGCCTTTTGTTTTGGAAAACATAAACTGCTCGGCGGAAGTGAATCCCGCCGGCAGGAAGTCAAAAGGCTGACGCTCTGCGCCTTTTGACTTCACGCGCGGCCCGCCGCGCGGCTCGCCCTGACCGGGCTTCGCGTTATTGGATGTAAAGGGCAGGCGTGCCGCGCGGGGACCCCGTTCAATATGGATGCCGCTGCGCGGCGGATTAGAAATAAGCGCTGCGAAAGCAGCGCTTATCTTTTTGGAGCACCTTATTGAGGCCCCCTTGTGTAAAGGGGGCTGGCAGCGCGCAGCGCTGACTGGAGGATTGTTTTATCCTGGCGCGACAACCCCTCCGACGCGGCTTCGCCGCGCCACCTCCCCTTACACAGGGGAGGCTTTGGGTCGGCAGAGGACCTTCCTTATTTCCCGCTGGAGACCAGGTCCTCGCCGATGCGGTACACGTCGCCGGCGCCCACGGTGAGCACCAGGTCGCCGGGCTGGACGCTGGCCCGCAGGACGCTCTCGATCTCCCCGAAGGTGGGGAAGAACATGCTCCCCGGGATCTGCTGGGACAGGGACCGGGAGCTGATGCCCAGGGTGTTGGTCTCCCGGGCGGCGTATATCTCCGCCAGGATGGCCAGATCGGGCCGGCGCAGCTGCTCGACGAAGTCGTTGAACAGGGCGTTCGTCCGGGAGTAAGTATGGGGCTGGAAGACCATGACCACCCGCTTGTAGCCCAGCGGCTCCACCGCGTCCAGCAATGCCCGCAGCTCCCCGGGGTGGTGGGAGTAGTCGTCGTACACGTCGGCGCCGTTATACTTGCCCTTGAACTCGAACCGGCGGTTGGCGCCCTGGAAGCCGGCCAGGCCGTACTTCACCGCATTGGGGGAAACCCCCAGGGTGATGGCGGCGGCCGCCGCGGCCAGGGCGTTTTTCACGTTGTGCACGCCGGGCACCTGCAGGTGCAGATGGGTGAAGAACTCGCCCTTGTACAGCACGTCGAAGTCCGTCTGGGCGCCCCGGCTGACGATGTTCACGCCCTGCACGTCCGCCTCCGGGGTCAGACCGAAGGTGAGCATGGGCCGGTCCAGCCCGTCCAGGGCGCTCATGGTGTTGGCGTCGTCCCGGTTGGCGATGACCATCCCGCCGGGGGCCACCAGCCGGGCGAACCGGCGGAAGGAGGTCTTGATGGCCTCCAGGTCGGAGAAGTAGTCCAGGTGGTCGGCGTCGATGTCCAGGATCACGGCGATGGTGGGGCAGAAGGAGAGGAAGCTGTCGTAATACTCGCAGGACTCCATCACGATGGTGTCCCCCTGGCCCACCCGGTGGCCGGCGTGGAGCAGGGGCAGCGTGCCGCCGATCATCACGGTGGGGTCCTTCTCCGCCGCCATGAGGATGTGGGTGCACATGGAGGTGGTTGTGGTCTTGCCGTGGGTGCCGGCGATGCACAGGGCGTTTTTGTACCGCTTCATCAGCGCGCCCCACGCCTGGGTCCGCTCGAACACCGGGATGCCCATGGCCCGGGCCGCCACGATCTCCGGGTTCTCGTCCCGGGCGGCGGCGGTGCGCACCACGAAGTCGATGTCCGGGGTGATGTGGGTCCCGTCGTGGCCGATGTGCACCGGGATGCCCAGGCACTGCAGGTGGGCGACCTTGTCGGACAGCTGCATGTCGCTGCCGGAGATGAGAAGCCCCTCCCCGTGGAGCACCTCCGCCAGCGGCGCCATGGACACGCCGCCGATGCCGATGAGGAAGCCCCGCTTTCCCGGGTGGAGATAGTCGTCAAAGGATGCTGTCATAGTTATTACCCCGCGTGATGATAAAGGCCCGCAGGCCGATGCTGAAGATCAGATCTGCTATATTATATTCCTGTCGAAGGCGATTTACAAGTGCCGGCATTCCCGCCTATGAAAAGAAGCCCGGCGTGCGCCGGGCTTCATGATAAGGCGGGAGTCAGGGGTCGCTGACGGAAACGGTCTCCACCGGCGCCGCGTTCGCCGCGGCTTCCGCCGCCGGGGCGGCGGGGGCGGGGGAGGCGTAATAGCTGGGAGCGGGAGCGGGGATGGGCGCTGCCGCTTCCGCAGCGGCCGCAGCAGCCGCGGCGGCAGCCTCCGCCTTGGCGGCCTTCCGGTTGCGCACGGCCACCAGGATCAGCACGATCAGATCCAGCAGCGCGTTGCCGCAGAAGCCGATGCCCAGCAGCATCATGGCGCTGGTGAAGTCGTCCGCGCCCAGGTGGAGCTGCACGCCCGTGTTCACCACCACGCCCATGGCCACCAGCACGCCCAGGGCGATGCCCAGCAGGCTCACGATCAGGCCGACCCACCAGCCGCCGAAGTGCATCCGGGCCAGGTCGAAGGTGTACTGCAGCTTCAGCACGCCGTCCACTGCGATGAGCACGCCCAGGGCGGTGACGATCAGCCACAGGGTGATGCTGATGCCGGTGGCGTCGGGCCGCAGACTGGCCAGGATCACATACACGCCCGCCGCCAGGGCGATGGCGCCCATGGCGAACTCGGAGCGGTAGATGCCGCTGACCTGCTTGCGGCAGAAGTACATGAGGATGTATATCAGGCCGATCAGGCAGATCAGCCCGCCGATGATGAACCCGCAGTAGTCGCGCACGAACGCGGGCTGCACCAGGAATGCCGCCCCCAGCGCCGCGCAAACGAGGGCCGTCACCAGCATATTGCGGATGGGGCTGGTGAGGATGCCGCTCTTCTTGGCGGCCTGCTCGCTGCCCGCCGACTTCGCGCCGTTTTTATTCTTTGCCATATTGACTCCTTTCCCGCCGAAGAGGCGCGGATGTATTTTTCTACAAAAGTCCGTTTCAAAATCCAGTACCATTCTAGCATAAATGCCAGAAGATGTAAAGTGCCTCTTTCCCCGCGCCCGGGCCGGGCGGAGCGCGAAAGGGGGAGAGTTTTTGAACAGTTTGTAAAACTTCTCCCGGGCCGGTTGCCCCGGGGTGGATGCTATGATATGATTTAATCAGTATAGGTATTGTTTTATGTAAACCATTTGCGGCGCCTTTCCGCCGCGCACCCTTTGGATTCGAGGTAGAGCGTTCATGTCGAAATTCAGCGTTCGCAAACCCCTGACCGTCTTTGTGGCGGTGCTGGCGGTGATCATTCTGGGCGTGGTGGCGTTCACACGTATGACGCCGGACCTGCTGCCCAACATGGATTTCCCCTACGTGATGATCATGACCACCTATCCGGGCCAAAGCCCGGAGATCGTGGAGGAGGAGATCACCCGTCCCCTGGAGCAGTCCATGGCCACCTTGGAGCACATCAAGGAGGTCACGTCCTCCTCCCGGGAGAACTACTCTTTGGTGGTGCTGGAGTTCGAGGAAGACGTGAACATGGACACCATCGGCGTGGACATCCAGCAGCAGATCAGCGCCCTGCAGGGGCAGTGGGATGACGCGGTGGGCGCGCCCTACGTGCTGAAGATCAACCCCTCGGTGATCCCCATCGCCATCGCCTCCGTGTCCAAGAAGGACATGGACATCACGGAGCTGTCCGACTTTTTGGACGAAACGGTGGTGCCCAAGCTGGAGGGCGTGGCCGGCGTGGCCAGCGTATCCGTCAGCGGCGCCATATACCGGCAGGTGAACGTGATCATCAGCCAGGACAAGATCGACGCGGTCAACGAGCGCATGAGCGCGGCGGTGAACGAGAAGCTGGACGATGCCCAGAAGGAACTGGAGGATGCCCAGGCAGAATTGGAGGACGCCCAGGCGGAGCTGGATGACGCCCAGGCCCAGCTGGACAGCGGCAAGCAGGCCCTCATCGGCCAGTCCTCCTCCGCCCAGTCCCAGCT
>CANQXG010000034.1 GCA_947627735.1 uncultured Oscillospiraceae bacterium
CATTCTACAGCTTCGGCTTTGAGTTGGCAAAACGCGGCTGGCTGCCGTGTACCTTGCCGCAATCTATATTGTAGGAGATGATGATCATGGAGAACGAGGCCTCGATCCAGGTCCTGGACCGTGCTTTCCGTATTATTGATGTACTTGCCAACTGCGGTGAAAGCCTCTCTCTTGGAGAGGTGTCGACCCTTTCCGGCATCTCCAAAAGCACAGCCTTCCGCATTTTGAAGTCCCTGAAGAAGAATGGGTATGCGGCCCAGAACACGTATGGACAGTATTACCTGACGTTGAAGATCTGCACGATCTCCCGGCGCGTACTCAAAAAGACGAACATCATCAGCCTGGCGCAGCCGCATTTGAAGCGTCTGTGCTTCGTGGCGCATCAGCCTGTCCATTTGACGGTACGGGAGGGCAACGAGGTGGTGTATGTTTGCCGGGAGGAGGACCCCACCGCGCCGTTTCATATGAATTCTGTCGTAGGGAACAGGCGGTTCATGCACACCTGCGCCATGGGCAAGAGCATATTGGCGGCCCTGCCGAACAACGAGATCGTCAGCTATTGGCACGAGGTCGAAAAACCGCAGATAACACCTTATACGATAACCACCCTGGATACGCTGCTCAAAGAAATATCGCAGGTCCGAAGGGACGGTTACGCCATCGATCGCCAGGAGAATGTCCTGGGGATTGGCTGCATAGCTATGGCCGTAAAGGGCCAAATCGGAACCCCGTCTTATGCGATCAGCATCTCGATGCCCTATGAACAGATGACCGAGGCGAAGATCAAAGACCTGGTGCCGTTTCTGCTCTCGACCGGAAACTCGATCGCGGCGGTCCTCGGTTACCAGTGAAACATTTGCTGAACAGACCCAGATCCCGGGCTTTTTTCAAAAGCCCGGGATCTGCGTTGATGAAAAGTATGCATATGCCCCATCGCGCGGCCCCGGCTCCGCACATAAGCGGGTCGGGTCAGGCAGGGGCACATTTTGGCAGGATGCATCTTGACGGGTCCGCAAGGGACGGATAGAATGGTCGTATCCAAAGGGAATGGGGGGAGCGGCATGAAAGCCATACCTGTGGAGGAGCGGCGCCGGCTGGGGGCGCTGCTGGAAAGCCGCAGCCAGGACCAGGTCATGGGCGATATCGCCCAGTTCGCACAGACGGAGCTTTTCCGTTTCGCCCCGCCGGCGGACGGACCGGCGGGACCGGTGCGGGCGCTGGTGTTCAACATGGAGCGGGGCGTCCACCTGGCCGAGATCGGGGAATTTCTGGAGCGCTGCCCCGAGGCGCGGCCCTTCGACGTGATCCTGGCCAATGAGCTGGACGACGGGTGTGTCCGCTCCGGGGGCGTGCACACCGCCGCCGCGCTGGCGGAGAGGCTGGGCATGGACTGCGCCTTCGGCCTGGAGTTCATCGAGCTGGTGAACGAGGCCGACCCCAAGGGCTACCACGGCAACGCCGTGTTCTCCCGCTGGCCCATCCGGGATGCGCGGGTGGTGCGGCTGCCGGAGCGGTATAACTGGTACTTCGACCGCCAGCGGCGCATCGGCGGCCGGCTGGCGGTGCTGGCGGTGCTGGACATGGGGGGCATGTCCCTGGGGGTGGGGTCGATCCACCTGGAGAACCGCACCGACGGCGCCGGCCGGGAGGCGCAGCTGCGCGCGGTGCTGGACGCGGCGGAGGAGATGTTCGGGGACATGCCGGCGGTGCTGGGGGGCGATCTGAACACCAACACCTTCGACGGCAGGGACAAGGACGCCATCCAGTCCATCGCCGCCGACCGGCTGCTGCAGCGCCGGTGCTTGGAGCAAGTGAAGGAGTATGAACCCTGCCTGCCCCTGGCGGAGCGCTATGGCTGGCGGATCGTGCCGGAGGGGCTGAACGGGCCGCTGCCCACCCGGCGCAAGCCCCTGCCCGGGGGCGGGCATCTGGATCTGCGGCTGGACTGGCTGCTGGTCCGGGGGATGGAGCCGGCGGCCTGCCGGAACATCTCCACCTGCCGGGAGGAGTGGCCCTTCGCCGCGCTCGGCTCTGCCCTGGCGGCCTTCGGGGGCCGGGAGCTGAGCGACCACAACGCCCTGTGGGCGGAGTGTGAGCGCCATGGATAAGCACGCGCACCGGGCGGCGCTGCTTCTGCTGGCGCTGGCCGTCGCGGCGGTGGCCCTGGGGGCGGGCGGCCTGCTGCTGGGAAACGGCGGGGCGAGCGCCCTGCGCCGGACGTTGTTCGGGGCGGAGAGCTTCGCCGATTGGGACGGCACGGCGGTGTTCCTGGGGGACAGCATCACGGACTTCTGCGACCTGGGCTATTACTACCCCGGGCTGAACGCCGTGAACGAGGGCATCTCCGGGGATGTGACGGGCCACATGCTGGAGCGGCTAGACGGGTCGGTGCTGGCCTATGAGCCGGACATCCTGGTGCTGCTGGGGGGCATAAACGACCTGTACACCGGCGTGTCCGACGACGAGATCGTGGCCAACCTGACGGCCATCGCCGACGGGACCCTGGCCCGGTTCCCGGACGCGGCGGTACTGGTGCAGTCCATCTACCCCGTGGCGGACGGGCCGGACCTGACCGCCACAGGCCGCATCCGGGCCATCAACAGCCGGCTGGAGGCCCTGGCGGAGGAGCACGGCTACACCTATGTGGACGTGTTTTCTGCCCTGTGCACGGCGGACGGCAGGCTGGACGAGCGGTATTCCTACGACGGGCTGCACCCCAACGACGCCGGCTATCAGGCGGTGCGCCCGGTGCTGGCGGCGGCCATCGAGGCCGTCACAGGCAAGGGCCTGCTGGGGTAAAACGTGGCTGCCGCGCCGAAGGCGCACATTATTGTGGCCCCCTTGTGCAAAGGGGGCTGGCGCCGGCGAAGCCGGGGACTGAGGGATTGTTCTTCGGTTCGGCGTGCAGCAACAACCCCTCCGAGCCGCCTTATGGCGGCCCACCTCCCCTTGCACAGGGGAGGCTTTTTGGATTGGAAATAACTTCCACAACAAAAACCGGGGCGGGGGCATCGTGGGATGCTCCCGCCCCGGCGTTATGGGCGCGTCAGGGTGCCTCTTCCTGTCCTTCCTCCCGGATGAGCAGGTGCTCGGTGACCATGTCGTAATACAGCCGCAGGCGGTCCGGCCGGCAGACCCAGACCACGTCCTCCAGCCCCTCCGGGGCGGGGACATACTCCGCCAGGGCATTGGGCAGCGCCCGCAGCGCCTCCGGTCGGAAGGAGCGGGTGGTGCTGCCCTCGAAGATGGCGGTGTAGAGGATGCCCGCCTCCACCAGGTCCTGGAAGATGTGGCTGCCGTAGCTCAGCTCCGGCACATAGCCCGCCTGGCGCTCGGACACCTCGAAGATGGCATCGAACTGGCTGATGTCGGCGAAGGTGGAGGGCACCCCCAGCTCCGGGGAGGAGGTGCATATCCGCCCCGGGGTGATGAGCACCAGGCGCTTGTCGCTGCCCCGAAACCGCCAGTTGACGGCGGACAGGGCGTCCTTGACCCGGTACTTGTCCCGGTAGGGCAGGCGGTAGTAGGCGATGGCGTCGATGTACACCACCACGTCCACGGCGAACTTCCGGGAAAAGCCCATGGACACCCCCTCCGTTTCCAGCAGCGCCCGGCCGCCGTCCGCCGCCGGCATGGCCACCGCCTCGCCCTCGGTGGTCAGCTGCAGGGGCCGGCACTGGAGCAGATCGATCACATAGCCGCCGCCGGGGGCGGTGTTGACGGTGAACTCGATGTCCACTGGGTAGTCGTAGGTGCTCTGCAGCAGCCGCAGGATGGCCCGCATGTCCTCCATGAGGGCGGCGTTCTTCACCAGCCCCTCGCAGGAAACGTAGAACACCTCCCGCTGCTGGCCCCGCTCCCGGAACTGCCGTTCCGTGTCCCAGTCATGGGAGTAGAGCAGCGCCTGCTGGTAGGCGGGCAGGGTCCGGCGGATGCGCTCGGCCTGGAAGCTCTGCACCGGCTCGGGGCCGTCGGCCACCGCGTCGATGAGCCGCTGGGAGAACTGGTGCCGGTCGGCGGAGGAGGTCAGCAGCATCTTCTCCGGCGCGTCCAGGCTCACCATCCGGGGGTAGGAGCCGGTGCGCCGGTCCACCGCCGCGGTGCCCAGGCCCGCCACCAGCCGCAGCATCCCCTCCTCCGGGTGCTCCACCCCCATGCGGTAGGGGCTGATGGAATAGCCCACGCCGGCGGCACAGGGCATGAAAAAGCCGTCGTAGCGGGACCCGGACACCCGCTGGACCAGCAGGCCCATCTGCTCGTCCAGCTTCTCCAGGCCCCGGCGCTTGCGGTAGTCCAGCGCGGACATGCTCACCGTGCTGGCGTACACGGTCCGCACCGCCTGCTCGAAGGCGGTCAGCCGCTCCTCCAGCGTGCCCGTGCCGGGGCAGAACACGCTCTCATACTTGCCGGCGAAGGCGTTGCCGAAGCCGTCCTCCAGTATGGAGCTGGAGCGGACGATGATGGGGTCGTTGCCGTAGTATTCCAGCATCTGCCGGAAGGCGGCCTCGATGCCGGGGGAGAACCGGCCCGCCATGATCCTCTCGGCGAAGGCCCCGGCCAGGGCGAAGTAGCCCTCGTCGGTCTTTTGCCGCAGCTTCAGATCCCAGAAGCCGTTGTCCACGATGTAGGCGTAAAACACGTCCGAACCCACGTAGAAGGAGTCGTGGGGTTCGATCCGGGCGAACAGGTCGGGCCGCAGCGCCTCGATGAGCTTCCGGGCCAGGAGCATGCCGCAGGCCTTGCCGCCGATCAGGCCGGTGCCCACCATGCGGCTGTGGATGTCGAAGTAGTCCTGGGGCAGGAAATAGGTCTTGATAAGCTCCCGCAGGCGGCTGTCCCGGGTGAGCATGACGTCGCATATGCGCCCGCACTCGGCCCGCACGTCCAGACCGCTCTGGTGCTTGAGGCGGGTCAGCTGGAAAAACCGCTCCCAGCTGTCCATGTTCTGGTCCTGGGTCTGCTGGGCGGCGGCGTTCACCTGGCGGTAGAAGCGGCTGATCTCCACCCCCTCGGTGAGCAGCCGGAACTGCCCCTGGCCCGGGCGGCACAGGTGGGGGGAGAACATGGTCTGGGAGTAGCGGTTCCACACCTTCACAGGCCGGACGAACAGCTCCTCCGTACCCTGGCCGGCGGGGAACACATCCAGAAACAGCTGGGTGGTGTCCCGGATCTGGGCGATGGCGTCGAAGGAGTGCCGGCCCCGGATGATGGGGAAGAAGGCTACCGTGTCCAGACTGAACAGGTACGGACAAGTCAGATGGAAGAAGTTGCCCATCATCAGGTCCGTGGCCCACGCCTCCTCCAGCTCCGACAGGCAGTCGAACACGTAAAACGCGTCCCGGCCCTCCGCCTCGATCAGGTCGTGGATGGCGATGGTGAAGGTCTCGAACCGGTGGCTCAGCTCCACCTCCATGATCCGCAGGCCCTCCATGGGCGGCAGGATGGGCGCGTGCTCCGCGAAGCGGACGTAGATCAGCTCCCGCCTGTCCCGGACAGCCTGGCAGGCGAAATCCCGGGCGATGGCCCGGAACTGGTCCAGCTCCGACACCTGCCACACCACGTTGTCCCCCAGACGGATGTGGTCCAGGGCCTTGTCCATCATGGGATTGCCGGAGGCGATCTTCTCAAAGGCAGCCATTGGCCATGTGTCCCCCTTCCGCGGCGCCGCCGCGGGAAAAGTATAGCACAATGCGCCGGGAAAATCTACCGCCGGGAGGGGGAAGAAAAAATTAAAAAGGTACCTTGACAAATGGGCGGCGCTGTGGTAATATCAAGGTACCGAAAGAAAATTATATCTGAAAGGAGATAGACCTATGGAGAACATGGATATGATCCGCCCCGACGCCCTCCGCCCGGAGGGGGATATGCCGCCCGCCCCTGAGGCGGCGCCGCCTGTCCCCGCGCCGCCGCCCCATGACCCCGGCCATCACCCGGAGCCGCCCCACCACGGCCCCCGCGGGCCTCATCCGGAGCCGCCCCATCACGGCCCTCACGGACACCACGGCCCGCCGCCCCACGGACCCCATGGTCCCCATGGACCCCACCCGGAACCGCCTCCCGGCCCGGGCCTGGACCGGGAGCAGTACGAGGCCATGGACCGGGAGGGGAAGATCCTGGCCATGATCCACGCCCTGGACCACGCCAGCCGGTCCATCTTCGACAGCCGGGGCGGCCAGAACCGGGCGTTGCGGCTGCTGAAGCCCGGCGAGGCCATGACCCAGCGGGAGCTGACGGAGCGGCTGGGCATCCAGCCCGGGTCCGCCAGCGAGCTGGTGGGAAAGCTGGAGCGGGCGGGCCTGATCCGCCGCCAGCCCAGCCAGACCGACCGGCGCACGGCGGACGTGTGCCTGACGGAGGAGGGCGCGGCCCGCCGGGAGGAGATATCCCGCCGGGAGCAGGACGCCGGCAGGCTCTTCGCCGCCCTGACGGACCAGGAGCGGGACGCCCTTCTGGCGCTGCTGGAAAAGCTCCACGGCGCCTGGCGGACACCGCCCCGGCCCGCGCCGGAGGACACCGGCCCCGAAAGACCGGGGGGTCCTACGGAAACAGAATAAAAACCTCAGCGCCCCGGACACCCGGGGCGCTGCGCGTTACAAAAAGGTGCGTACTTGCGGTCCTGCCCGCCGCGGGTTATAATGGGACGAACCGCGGTGCCCGGCGCGCCCGGCATCCGCTTCGGAGGAGCAGGTAAAATGGCGCAAATGACGGCCAACGGCGTTCTCATCGCCGATGTGGAGACGAAAAACATCATGACCAAGTCCAGCCTCCCGGTGGGCGGGTGGTCCGTCAACCCCTATGTGGGCTGCACCCATGGCTGCAAATACTGCTATGCCAGCTTTATGAAGCGCTTCACCGGCCACACGGAGGAGTGGGGGACTTTCCTGGACGTGAAGCACTGGCCGGAGATCAAACATCCGGAAAAATACGCCGGACAGCGTGTGGTGATCGGCTCCGTCACCGACGGCTACAACCCCCAGGAGGAGATATTCGGGGCCACCCGCAGGCTCCTGGAACAGCTCCGAGGCAGCGGCGCGGACATCTTGATCTGCACCAAGTCCGACCTGGTCCTCCGGGATATAGACCTTTTGAAGGAGCTGGGGCAGGTGACGGTGTCCTGGTCCGTCAACACCCTGGACGAGGACTTCAAAAACGATATGGACAGCGCCGTCAGCATCGAACGGCGCATCGCCGCCATGAAACAGGTCTACGACGCCGGCATCCGCACCGTGTGCTTTGTGTCGCCGGTCTTTCCGGGGATCACGGACTTCGAGGCCATCTTCCAGCGGGTGAAGGACCAGTGCGACCTGTTCTGGCTGGAGAACCTGAACCTGCGCGGCGGGTTCAAAAAGACCATCTTGGACTATATCGCGGACAAGTATCCGGCGCTGGCGCCGCTGTATCACGAGATATACGATCTGCACGACCGGCGCTATTTCGAGGCGCTGGAAAAGAAGGCGGAGGAGATGGCAAAGAAATACGGCTGCCCCTTCGTGGACAACGAGATGCCCTACGGGCGGGTGCCCCAGGGCCACCCCGTCGTCGTGGACTATTTCTACCATGAGGAGGTCCGCGGCTCCGAAAACACCGGCAGACGAAAGACCACCGGAGGGCGATGAATATGACCCAGAGTGAGAGACGTACCTTCCTGATCGAGCGGCTGCTGGCCGAGGAGCCTTCCTACGGGACCGTGGCGGTGCCGGCGGGGGAGGCGGAGGGAAAGCGGCTGCTGCGGGCGCTGATGAACGTCCGGCCACCCCGGCCCATCGGGGAGGATGTGCTGGCGGTGCAGGATGAATACCTGCGCGAAGCCACCGCCGAAAAGGGCGTGACCCACCTGTCCGACCTGACGGCCATCGAGCCGGGGATATACCTGTGGCAGGGGGACATCACCGCCCTGGCGGCGGACGCCATCGTCAACGCCGCCAACGCCGGCATGACCGGCTGCTACGTCCCCGGCCACCACTGCATCGACAACTGCATCCACACCTTCGCCGGCATCCAGCTGCGCCTGGACTGCGCCCGGCTCATGCGGGAGCAGGGCCACCCCGAACCCACGGGCACGGCCAAGATCACCCCGGCGTACAACCTGCCCTGCCGGTATGTGCTGCACACGGTGGGGCCGATCGTGGAGGGAGAGGTGACGGCGGAGGACGAGCGGCTGCTGGAGCGCTGCTACCGGGCCTGCATGGACCTGGCGGGGGAGCACGGCGTGAGGAGCCTGGCCTTCTGCTGCATCTCCACGGGGGTGTTCCGCTTTCCCAAGGAACGGGCGGCCCGGATCGCCGTGGATACGGTGCGGCGGCACAGGAAACCGGAGATGGAGGTGATCTTCAATGTCCACAGCGAGTCCGACTACGCCCTCTACCGGCGGCTGCTGGGATGAGCTGGACCGGCTGCGCCGGGCGCTGGCGGCGGCGGAGACGGTGGTGATCGGCGCCGGCGCGGGCCTGTCCACGGCGGCGGGGTTCATCTACACCGGGGAGCGGTTTGAAAAATACTTCGCCGACTTTATCCAAGCCTACGGCTTTGGGGACATGTACTCTGGGGGATTTTATCCCTTCCCCACGCCGGAGGAGTTCTGGGCCTACTGGAGCCGGTACGTGCTCATCAACCGGTATATGGACCCGCCGGAGCCGGTGTACGACCGGCTGCTGGCGCTGGTGAAGGACAAGGACTACTTTGTCATCACGACAAATGTGGACCACTGCTTCCAGAAGGCGGGGTTCGACAAGAAGCGGCTTTTTTACACCCAGGGGGATTACGGGCTGTTCCAGTGCTCGGAGCCATGCTGCCAGGAAACATACGACAACGAGGAAACGATCCGCGCCATGGCGGAGCGGCAGCGGGACAGGCGCGTGCCCGCGGAGCTGGTGCCGGTATGCCCCCGGTGCGGCAGACCCATGACCATGAACCTGCGCTCCGACGAGCGGTTCGTGGAGGACGCCGGCTGGCATCGGGCCGCCCGGCGGTATGAGGCGTTCCTGCGGAAAAAGGAGAACGAGCCTGTGCTCTTTTTGGAGCTGGGGGTGGGCTACAACACCCCGGGGATCATCAAGTACCCCTTCTGGCGCATGACGGCGGCTGATCCCCGGGCCACATACGCCTGCGTCAACCGCAGCCGCGCCGGCGCGCCGCCCCAGCTGGCCGATCGGGCCATATGCGTCGCCGGGGACATCCGGCGGACGCTGGAGGCGCTGTGAGCCTCTCCGCCGGAAAAGCGCCGCTCAAGCACCGGTTGATTGCGCCGGGGGCGCAGGTGTGGTACCATCGGGACAAGCAAGGCGCCTGCGGTACTTTTTTTGGAGGAACGCGATATGCAGTTTGAATTTGGTTTTGACATGCCCGCCACCGGCAGACGTATCCGGCAGGCGCGCACGGCGAAGAACATGACCCAGATGCAGCTGGCCGACGAGATGGGCGTCAGCTTCCAGGCGGTGTCCAACTGGGAGCGGGGCAGCTCCATGCCGGACATCGGCAAGCTGCGGGAGCTGTGCCATGTGCTGGACATGACGGTGGACGGTCTGCTGGGCGGCGAGATGCAGGCCGTGGCGAAGGTGATGGAGCACCGCCAGAAGCAGGAGGACGGCGCCGACCCCGGGCCGCTGCGCCTGAGCGGGGAGGAGTTGCGGGCTGTCGCGCCGCTGCTGCCGCCCCGGGAGGTGGAGCAGGTTGCCGCGGCGCTGGACGCCGTCCCGGCGGGGACGCTCATAGCCCTGGCGCCATTTCTGGAAAAGGACACGCTGGCCCGCTTGGCAGAGCGTGTCCCGGAGGGGCTGACGGCCACGGAGCTGACGGGCCTGGCGCCATTTCTGGAAAAGGACACGCTGGCCCGCTTGGCAGAGCGTGTCCCGGAGGGGCTGACGGCCACGGAGCTGACGGGCCTGGCGCCATTCCTGGAGAAGGACACGCTGGCCCGGCTGGCGGAGCGTATCCCGGAGGGACTGACGCTCCGGGAGCTGGTGGGCCTGGCCCCCTTTCTGGACGGCGGCGCGGTCCGCGCCTTCCTGGAAAAGGCCGTGAAGAAGGGGGACGTGGACATAGACGCCATGGCCAGCGTCGCCCCGTTCCTGTAAAAAGAGGATAAGACCGGCGCGTCCCCTCCTTGGGGACGCGCTTTTTTTGCCTCTTTCCGCCGTTTTTCCGGCAAGGCGGAATTGAATTTGCTCCCGATCCATGGTAGAATAGTCCGAAAAGCATCTTCGGACCAACGCCGTTGATACAGGAGCGGGAATTTATATGAGGAAGAAACTGGGAAGGGCGCTGCCCGCCATACTGGCCGCGGCCGTGATCCTGGCCGCCGGCCTGATCGGGATGGGCTATTTCAGGTTCATCTCCCAGCGAATTTATGACGACAGCACGGGGCACCTGCAGGAGATATACGGGCAGGTGAACCGGGCTTTTGGCGCTTTTCTGGACAGGAACTGGGGCCTGCTGGACAGCTGCGAGGAGTATTTCGAGCTGGTGTCGGAGGCGGACGACAGCGCGATGGAGGACTTCGTGGCCCGGAAAAAGGACTACTGGGGCTTCTCGGAGTTTTATTTCCTGTCCTCTGACGAGCAGGCCGCCATGACCACGGACAAGGTCCGCTCCGCGGCGGAGCTGGGTCCGAACTGGGACGATATGACCCAGCGGGGCGAGCCGGTGATGGCCGGGGCCGTGACCGGCAATGGCAAGGAGATCACCGTGTTCGCCGCCCCGGTGGAGCCGGGGACCTATGGCGGGTTCCGTTTTGACGCCATCGCCATCAGCTATACCAACGCGGACCTGGCCGCGTCGCTGAACGTGGACGCCTTCGCCGGGAAGGCGAAGTGCTTCGTCATGCACCAGGACGGCAGCGTCCTGCTGTCCACCCAGACCGGCGGCAACGTGTTCAGCAGCTATCTGACCTACCTGCGGGCCGCCTCCGATCTGACGGAGGAGGACCTGGCGGCCATCCAGGAGGACTGGGCCGCCGGACGGGAGGGCCTGGTCCGGTGCAAGATCGGCGATGTGGAGCACTGCATCCTCTACCAGAGCGTGGGCTACGGGGACTACATCATGCTCAGCGCGGTGCCTCAGAGCGCTGTGAGCGCCGGGTTTTTGTCGGTGCAGAAGGCCACCATGAACGTGCTGGTCATCATCTTCCTGATGGTGGGCGCGCTGGTGGTGACGCTGCTGCTGCTCCGGGGCCGGAAGCAGAGCATGAACAGCCAGATGGAGCTGCAGTACCGGGAGCGGATGTTCGACGTGCTCAGCAACAGCGTGGACGATATCTTCATCATGCTCAACGCCGCCGACCAGGCGGTGGACTATATAAGCCCCAACATCGAGCGGCTCCTGGGCATCCCCGCCCAGGAGGCGCGGCGGGATATCCGGGTGATGGAGAAGTGCGCCGTCAACTACAACGTGGTGATCCCCCGGGCGGAGCTGGCGGCCATCCCCCTGAACGGGAACCGGTACTGGGAGTGCGAGTACATGCACCAGACCACCGGCGAGCGGCGCTGGTACAGGATGACCCTGTACCACATGTCCATCCAGGACGTGGAGAAGTATATCGTCGTCCTCAGCGACCGGACGGTGGAGCAGCAGATGAACCAGAAGCTCCAGGAGGCCCTGGATGCGGCCCAGAGCGCCAACGAGGCCAAGTCCAACTTCCTCAGCAACATGTCCCACGACATCCGCACGCCCATGAACGCCATCGTGGGCTTCTCGGTGCTGCTGGAAAAGGACGCTGCCGACCCGAACAAGGTCCGGGAGTACACCCGCAAGATCGCCGCCTCCAGCCACCATCTGCTGAGCCTGATAAACGACGTGCTGGACATGTCCAAGATCGAGAGCGGCAAGACCAGCCTCAACGTGGACCGGTTCAGCCTGCCGGAGCTGATGGAGGAGCTGAGCATCATCCTCCTGCCCCAGGCCAAGGCCAAGGGCCAGACCTTCACCATGCACGTGCAGGGCGCGCCCCCCGAGCAGCTCATCGGCGACAAGCTGCGCCTGAACCAGATATTGATAAACCTGCTCTCCAACGCCATCAAGTACACCCCCGAGGGCGGGAGAATCGAGTTCATCGTCTGCGACATGCCCCAGGCTGCCCCGCAGTACGCCAAGCTGCGGTTCGTGGTGAAGGACAACGGCATCGGCATGAGCGAGGATTTCCAGAAGCAGGTCTTTGCACCCTTCAGCCGGGAGATCAGCTCCGTCACCAACAAGATCCAGGGCACCGGCCTGGGCATGGCCATCACCAAGAACCTGGTGGACCTGATGGGCGGCATCATCCAGCTGGAGAGCGCCCCCGGCCAGGGCAGCACCTTCACCGTGGAGCTGAGCTTCGTCCGGCCGGAGCGGGATGAGGAGCAGATGCGCTCCCGCCACAACGTCAGCCGCATGCTGGTGGCCGACGACGAGGAGCACATCTGCCTGGACATCCGGGAGCTGATGCGGGACACGGGTGTGGCGGTGGACATCGCCAACGACGGCGCCTCCGCCGTGGAGCAGGCCGTGGCCGCCCACGAGGCGGGGGAGGACTACCACGTGATACTGCTGGACTGGCGCATGCCCGGCATGGACGGCGTGCAGACCGCCCGGGCCATCCGGGAGAAGGTGGGCAAGAGCGTGCCCATCCTGGTGCTGACCAGCTACGACTGGAGCGACATCGAGTCCGAGGCCCGGCAGGCGGGCATCGACGCGTTCATGCCCAAGCCCTTCTTCGTGTCCACCTTCTGGCAGACCATCGAGCCGCTGTTCTCCGGCCCGTCCCAGCCGGCTTCCCCGGGACCGGAGCCGGAGCAGAGCGCCCTGGCGGGAAGGCTGTTTTTGGTGGCGGAGGACAACGAGCTGAACGCGGAGATCCTCACGGAGATGCTGGCCATGGAGGGGGCGGAGTGCGAGCTGGCCGTGAATGGCCGGCAGGCCCTGGAGATGTTCCAGGCCGCCCCGCCGGGACACTACGACATGATCCTGATGGACGTGCAGATGCCGGTGATGAACGGCTACGAGGCCACCCGGGCCATCCGCGCCTGCGGCCATCCGGAGGCGGGGACCATCCCCATCGTGGCCATGACCGCCAACACCTTCGCCGAGGACGTGCGCAACGCCCTGGACGCGGGGATGGACGGCCACCTGGCCAAGCCCATCGATATGGACGCCGTGCGCCAGACGGTGGCCCGGCTCCTGCGCCCGGAAAAGTGACCGCGGCGGACACACCGCACCGCCGAAGGAGGAAAGAAACTATGCGACGGAAATGGGCTGGAGTGCTCATCCTGCTGCTGGCGGCGGCGCTTCTGCTGACGGCCTGCGCCGCGGGCGGCGCCGGGGACGACGGCGTCACCCTCACGGTCATGGGCAAGAAGAGCGACCTGGAAAAGAGCTATATGACCGCCCTGTTCGACCTGTACCGCCAGTCCACGGGCAATGACCTTCGGATCATCTCCTACGAGGACGCGGAGTTTGAGTCCGGGGCCGCCGCCCGCTTCGCCGAGGGGGAGGTGCCGGACCTGTTCCTGCACTTCCACAACGCGGACCTGAGCCGGTTCGACGTGGCGAACAACTTCCGCTATCTGGAGGACGAACCCTGGGCGGAGGATCTGACGGACAGCGCCCGGGCCTACTGCGAGGACAGCCAGGGCCATCTTCTGGGGCTGCCCTTCTGGGAGAGTTCCGTGTCCGGCTGCTACTACAACAAGACCATCCTGGACAGCCTGGGCCTGAAGGCCGCCGCCACCCAGGCGGAGTTCGACACCCTCTGCCAGGTGCTGGCCGACACCGGCTACATCCCCATCTGCTGGCCCGCCTCCGGCTGCTCCTGGATGATCCAGTTCGGCCTGGACCCCATCTTTGCCGACGATCCGGCGTTGCTGGAAAAACTCAACCGCAACGAGATATGCTTCGCGGACATCCCCGCGGTGGCGGACATGGTCCGCTGGATCGCGGACGCGGCGGAGAAGGGCTGGTTCGGCGGGGGCTATATGTCCACAGGCTGGGACCAGATCAGCCCCGCCCTCACCTCCGGCCAGGCGGTGATGACCTTCATCTGGGACACCTGGTTCTACACGGACATGGCCGCCGGCGGGAAGTACACGGTGGATGACTTCGCCCTCATGCCCGCGTTCATGGGCACCGCCGACGCCGGCACCTATGAGGGCGGCAACCTGAACATGATGATGGTGAACAAGAACAGCGCCAACCTGGACGCCGCGCTGGAGTTCCTGCGCTTCTGCGCCCAGCCGGAGACCTATAACGCCGCCTTCGACGGCATATCCACCGTCAGCTGCTTCAAGGGCCAGACCACCAACATCCAGTCGCAGATGGTCACGGACGCGGCCCGGTCCATCGCCGCCAACGAGCGGGTCTCCACCGCCGCCACCCGGATCGTGGGCTACAGCGCCGAGGACATGCTCACGGCTGTGAACAACCTCCTGGCGGGGACGACGGACGTGGCCGGGTGCGTGGAGCTGATGGACCAGTTCCGCATCCAGGAGGCCCGCGCCCAGGGCGCCGAGGGATTCTGAAACACATCGAAGAATAAACAAACACCGTCCCGCGGGACGGGAAGGAGCCTGTATGATCCACGACAACATCGCCCAGCTGCTGCGCTATGCCCTGGAGAAGGACCTGATCCGGCCCGACGACCGGATGTGGGCCGCCAACCGGCTCATCGCCGCCCTGGGCCTGGACCGCTGGGAGGAGCCTGCCCGGGCCGAGGCCCGGCCCCTGGAGGACATCCTCCGGGACATTCTGGACTGGGCCGTGGAAAACGGCAGGTGCGAGCCGGGCATCGCCAGCCGGGATATCCTGGACACGGAGCTGATGGGCATCCTCACCCCCCGGCCCAGCGAGGTGCGCCGGACGTTTTTTGAAAAGTACGCCCAGGACCCCCAGGCGGCCACGGACTGGTACTATGCCTTCTCCCAGGACACGGATTACATCCGCCGGTACCGGATCGTGAAGGACATGAAGTGGGTCGCCCCCACCGAGTACGGGGAGCTGGACATCACGGTGAACCTGTCCAAGCCGGAGAAGGACCCCCGGGCCATCGCCGCGGCGAAGCTGGCGCCCCAGAACGCCTATCCCGCCTGCCAGCTGTGCGCCTCCAACGAGGGCTATCATGGCCGGCTGGACCACCCCGCCCGGCAGAACCTGCGGCTCATACCCCTGACGCTGGACGGCCAGGACTGGTTTTTCCAGTACTCCCCCTATGTGTACTACAATGAGCACTGCATCGTGCTCAATTCCCGGCACATCCCCATGAAGATCGACCGGTCCACCTTCCGCAAGCAGATGGACTTTCTGCAGCAGTTCCCCCACTATTTCATCGGCAGCAACGCGGACCTGCCCATCGTGGGCGGGTCGATCCTCAGCCACGACCACTTCCAGGGAGGCCGGTATACCTTCGCCATGGCCAAGGCCCCGGTGGAGCGGCCGTTCACCTTCCCCGGGTATGAGGACGTGCAGGCGGGCACCGTGAAGTGGCCCATGAGCGTGATCCGCCTGCGGGCGGCCGATCCGGACCGGCTGGTGGACCTGGCCGACCGGATACTGCTGGCCTGGCGGGGCTACAGCGACCCGGCGGCGGACATCCTGGCCCAGACGGGCGGGGAGCGGCACAACACCGTCACCCCCATCGCCCGGATGCGGGACGGGCAGTTCGAGCTGGACCTGGTGCTGCGCAACAACCGCACCACGGACCAGTACCCCCTGGGCATCTTCCACCCCCACCAGGAGCTGCACCACATCAAGAAGGAGAACATCGGCCTGATCGAGGTCATGGGCCTGGCGGTGCTGCCCGCCCGGCTGAAGACGGAGCTGGCCTCGCTGGCGGACGCGCTGGCGCACGGCGGCGATATCCGGGGCGACGAGGCCCTGGCCAAGCACGCCGACTGGGCGGAGGGCCTGCGGGAGAGGTACGCCTTCACGGCGGAAAATGCCCTGCCTGTCCTCCAGGACGAGGTGGGCAAGGTGTTCGCCCAGGTGCTGGAGCACGCGGGCGTGTACAAACGGGACGAGGCCGGCCGGGCCGCCTTTGAGCGGTTCCTGGAGTCGGTGTGAGCCGCGGCGCGCCCTGCCATACGGCGGGGCGCGCCGATATTATTTTCGAGAGGAGAGCCGCTATGACGGACGTGAGCATGTTCCTCCGCCGGGACCCGGCCTTGGCGCGGGTGGCCGCCGGGGAGGAGACCGCCTGGATCAACCCACACTATCTGCCCTTCGCCGCCACGGACGGGCTGTGCCAGCTGGTGGTGTCCGACGGGGACATCGCCGGCGCGGAGGCGCGGCTGGCCCGCTTCGCGCCCTTCATCGCCCGGCGCTTTCCCGAGACGGCGGGAAGCGGCGGCATCATCGAGTCGCCCCTGCGGCCCATCCCCGGGATGCAGCGGCGGCTGGAGCAGGCGTACGGCTGCGCCGTGCCGGGAAGGCTGCTGCTGAAGCTGGACAGCCACCTGCCCATCGCCGGCTCCGTCAAGGCCCGGGGCGGCATCTATGAGGTGCTCAAGCACGCCGAGGACCTGGCCATCGCCGCCGGGAAGCTGACCATAGAGGACGACTACGCCCGACTGGACAGCGACGAGATGCGCTCGTTTTTCAGCCGCTACACCGTGCAGGTGGGGTCCACCGGCAACCTGGGTCTGTCCATCGGCATCGCCAGCGCGGCGCTGGGGTTCCATGTGATCGTGCACATGTCCGCCGACGCCAAGCAGTGGAAGAAGGACCTGCTGCGGGCCAAGGGCGTGGAGGTGATCGAGTACGCCGACGACTACTCCCGGGCGGTGGCGGAGGGGCGCCGGCAGTCCGACGCCGACCCCATGAGCCACTTCGTGGACGACGAGCGGTCGGTGGATCTGTTTTTGGGCTACGCCGTGGCCGCGGGCCGGCTGAAGGCCCAGCTGGATAAGATGGACATCCCGGTGGACGGCGGCCATCCGCTGATCGTCTACCTGCCGGCGGGGGTGGGCGGCGCCCCCGGCGGGGTGGCCTACGGGCTGAAGCGGCTGTTCGGCGACGACGTGCACTGCTTCTTCACCGAGCCGGTCCAGTGCCCGTCCGTGCTGCTGGGGGTGGCCACGCAGACCTTCGAGCGGGCCAATGTGCGCGACTTTGGCCTGACCGGGGCCACGGAGGCGGACGGCCTGGCCTGCGCCAGCCCCTCCGGCTTCGTCACCCGGATGATGACATGTCTGCTGTCCGGGGAGTTCACCGTGGCGGACGGGCGGCTGTACGACGATCTGCGGCTGCTGTATGAAACGGAGGGCATCCAGATCGAACCCTCCGCCTGCGCCGCTTTCGCCGGGCCTAGGGGCCTGCTGGGATATGAGGCGTCCCGGGACTACTGCCGGACCCACGGCCTGGACGAAAAGACCCTGGCCAATGCCACCCAGATCGCCTGGGCCACCGGCGGCAGCCTGGTGCCGGAGGCCATCCGCCGGGCATATCTGCAGACCCATATCTGACGGCAAAAGAGGAAAAAATACGGCCCCCGGAGGTCCGAAGAGGACATCCGGGGGCCATTTTCGGTCAAATTGAGGTCAGAAGGTGTACTGCCAGAAGTTATATAGGCTCATGCAGATGATGACCGCCATCAGGCAGATGAACAGCTTGTCCACCGCCGCGCCGTCCATGCGCTTGTTGAGGCTCCGGCCTGCGATGCCGCCGCCCACGCCCCCGGCGATCATCAGCACCAGCGCCGGCCACCGGAAGTCCGGCACCGCCCCGGTGAGCAGCGTCACCAGGAAGCTGGCCAGCTGGCTGAAGAAGATGATGTAAAGGCTGTTGGCGGCTGCTTTTTTCGTGTCCATGCTGAAGAAATAAAACAGCACCACCAGGTTGATGGGCCCGCCGCCGATGCCCAGGAAGCTGCTCATCAGCCCTAGGGCCAGGCCGATGAGGGCGCTGGCCAGGGGGCTTTTCACCTGCTTTGTGGGGATGGACGCCTTCTTGACGGTGTAGATGAGCGTGCCCAGAGTGATGAGGGCCAGGCACACCGCCTGCACGGCGCTGACCGTTTCCGGCCTGGCCGCGGCGGCCTTCACCAGGGCGAACAGCCGGTTGCCGGCCAGGCCGCCGGCCACCGCCCCCGCGATGAGGGGCGCGCCGGTGCTCGCCTCCAGCTGCTTCTCCCCGGCCAGACGGGACCGGCCCACGGAGTAGGCGCTCATGGAAAGCACCGTGCACCCGGACAGGAATTGGATGGCGGACACCGTTTCCATGTGGAGCAGGTCCAGCACCGGCTTGATGATGACGCCCCCGCCGATGCCGCATATGGCTCCCACGACGCTGGCCAGGAAGGCCACCAGGAAAAACACGATCATGCCGTCACCGCTCCCAGATACAGCCGGATGATCTCAAGATACTCTTCCGGATAGAAGCCGATCTGGCCGGTGAACCTTGTCAGGGCGATCAGCCCGCCGTCCACCTCCGGCAGGGATGCCAGCATGGCGGCGTTCTCCGCCTTCAGCCCGCCGCCGTAGACCACGTCCATGCCGCCGGTGCGCTCTTTGATGAACCGGGCGATCTTCCGGATGTACGGCCCGTCCGCCGGGGTCTTGCCCGGGCCGATGGACCACACCGGCTCGTAGCCGATGACCACCCGGCTCCTGTCCACGCCCGCCAGGCCCACGTCCAGCTGCCGGCCCAGGACGGCCTCCCACTCCGGCTGCTCCTCGCTGGTCTCGCCGATGCAGTACAGCACGCTCAGCCCCGCGTCCAGAGCGCATTTGATCTCCTGGTTCAAGAGCCTGTCCACCGCGGACATGTCGGTGCAGCCCGCCTCGGCCAGCACGCCCTTTTTGTCGTTGCGCTCCTCGCAGTGGCCGATGAGGGTGCTGTCACAGCCCATGGCCTTCACGATGGAGGCGGGGCGGTTGGTGGTGAAGGCGCCAAAGTTGCCGCCCACGGCGGTATTCATTCTATAGACCCCCTGGCTGCCCAGCTTCACGGGGCTTGCCTCACACAGAGCCGCCGCCGCGGAGAGCAGGTGGGCCTCCGGCAGGTATTGGACGAACTCCACCGCCGCCGGGTCATACTGCTTCAGCCCCTCCTGGGTGGCTTTCACGATGGCCGCGCCCCAGTCCGCCACCGGGGCCAGCCGGTTGACGCCGCCGTACTCCGCCGGCACGTCGAACCGCTTCAGATTCAGATAGATGTGCTTCATGTCCTCACCTCAAAAACGCGTATTGGGGCATGTCCCCGCCCATGAGAGGCAGGGCGTAGTCGAAAAATCCGTCCGCCACCCGGCAGCCGTCCACGATCCACTCCGGGGGGAAGGTCTTTTCCGCGTTGGCCACCTCCGCCAGGGGCACCAGCTCCATGGAGCTGGCGTACTCCGGCGTCCGCTCCGCCTGGATGGACACCATATAGCCGCTCTCGCCCCGCAGCGCCGCGTTCACCGCGTACCGCCCGGCGGCGTATGCCTCCGCCCGGTCCACGGAGGAGGCGTAGGCCATGGCCGCCCGGCCCAGCAGGCCCGGCTTCTCCGCCCGGGACTTGATGTTCAGCTTCTGCATGATGATGTCGGAGATGTGCTGGGCGGTGCCGCCGGGGATGACGTGGCCGAAGCCGTCCACGATGCCGGTGTCCGCCAGGGGCTTTCCGTCCGTGCCCCGCAGCCCCTCGCTGACGGTGACCAGAAGGCCCCGGCCCCTGGCCCAAGCCCGCTCGATGTCCGAGAGCATCTTGTCCTCGTCCACCTTAAGCTCCGGCAGATAGGTCAGCACCTCGCACCGGGTCAGCCGGGCCGCCATGGCGCTGGCCGCCGTGACCCAGCCGGCGTTGCGGCCCATGTACTCCGCCACCACCACATGGATGGGCAGGCCCGAGGCGTCCAGCGCCAGCTCCGCCGCGCTGATGGCCGCGAAGCGGGCCGCCGAGCCGAAGCCCGGGCAGTGGTCCGTCAGGACCAGGTCATTGTCCATGGTCTTGGGGATGCCCATGACGCGCACGTCCAGCCCCTCGGTCTTGGCCAGCTCGTCCACCTTGTGGCAGGTGTCCATGGAGTCGTTGCCGCCGTTATAGAAAAACGCGCCGATGTCGAATTTGTCCAGGGTCCGCAGCACGGTGGGGTAGTCCGCGTCGGTGAGCTTGCGCCGGCAGGAGCCGATGGCGGAGGCGGGCGTGTCGTCCAGGCGGGCGATGGTCTCCGCGGGCACGTCCGTCAGGTCGATCAGATCCCCCGCCAGGATGCCCTCCGCGCCGAACCGGGCGGCGTATATCCGCCCGCCGGCGGCCGCGTCCCGGGCCGCCTCCACCGCGCCCCGCAGGGAGCTGTTGATGACGGCGGTGGGTCCGCCGCCGTGGGCGATCAGGATGTTCTTGCCCATGTCAGATGCCCTTCTTCCGGTAGTACTCCGCCATCTCGTCCAGGGTGACGGGCTGGATGAGGGGGGCCTTGCCCACGGAGTCGAACTCCACGATCAGGGTGCCCACCACTTCCTTCACGCCCCGCTCGATGCAGTCCACGATCCGGGCCACATCGTCGTCGGGGACGCTGCCGTACATCACCGTGTCCATGATGGGCGGCAGGAACACCCGGGGATCGAAGGCGGCGGGATTGGCCAGCAGCAGCTCATAGATGGGGCCGATGGAGGCGCTGGAGCGCAGGGCCGGCTCGTCCCGGAACAGCTCCCGCAGATTGCGGGTCACCGCCAGGCGGATGTCCGTGTCCACGTTGATCTTGCGGATGCCCAGCTTGGAGACCTCCTTCAGCTGCTCCTTTTTGATGCCGTAGGCGTCGTGGATGTCCCCGCCCAGGGCGTTGATCTCCGCGACGATGTACTGGGGCACGGTGGAGGAGCCGTGGCTGACCAGGGTGCCCTCGATGCCGGCGTGCATCATGCACTCCTTGGTGGCGATGGCGATCTCCTTGCGGATGACGGTGTCCTTGCCCTTGTTGGCGCCGTGCTTGGTGCCGTAGCTGATGGCCAGGGCGTCCACGCCGGTCTTGCGGAAGAACTCCACCGCATCCAGGGGGTTGGTGTAGGTGCTGGTGGCGGCGAACACGTGGTCCTCCACGCCCGCCAGCACGCCCAGCTCGCCCTCCACGGTCACGCCCCGCTCGTGGGCGTACTTCACCACCTCCCGGGTCAGCTCCACGTTCTCGTCGAAGGAGAGGGAGGACCCGTCGATCATCACGGAGGTGTAGCCGCCGGCGATGGCCGCCTGGCAGGCGTCAAAGGTCTTGCCGTGGTCCAGGTGCAGGGCCACAGGGACGGGGCTGTGCTCGGCGTATTTCTTCACGGCGTTGGCGATGTTCACCGCGCCCTTTTTCTTGTCCTCCAGGGTGCCGTTGGCAAAGTCCGTCCTACCGCCCATGAAGGCGTTGGCCAGGTCCGCCCCCTGCAGGATCGCAGCAGAGCGGAACATCTCATGGACCTCTATCACCGCCTTGGCCTGGCAGACGGCATTGACATTGAACGCCCCCTGGGCGTAGTTATATTTCTCCGTGGCATCCAATATGGCTTTCATGGGTACGAGGGGCATGACGGTTTCCTCCTTGTCACGGCGCTTACCGCGCGTTTTTGTTAGTTTTGTATAAACATCATACCTGCATGTTCCGCAAAAGTCAACCCGTTGACGGCCGATTCAAAAAACGAGCCGCCGGGTCCCGGCGGCTCGTGGGGGTGCGTGATGAGGAGGGGGGAGTGTTATTCCCACTCGCAAAATGAAACTTAATTCTAAACGCTTTTGTTTGGGGGATTTGATACCATTTGATTTTTCCTGA
>CANQXG010000035.1 GCA_947627735.1 uncultured Oscillospiraceae bacterium
CAGCGTGCCGTCCGGATTCACCGCCACCTTGCCGGAGGTGTCGGGCACCTGCTTCACACATACGATAACTTTCATTTTTAACCTTTAACCTCCTCGCTTAATTGACGCCCAGATGGCTGGAGATGACCATGCGCTGGACCTCGGAAGTGCCCTCGTAGATCTCGGTGATCTTGGCGTCGCGCATCATGCGCTCCACCGGGTACTCACGGGTGTAGCCGTAGCCGCCGAACAGCTGCACGGCGCGGCGGGTCACGTCGCTGGCGGCCTCCGCCGCGAACAGCTTGGCCATGGCCGCGTCCATGGAATAGTCCTCATGGTTCTGCTTCTTGCAGGCGGCGGAGTATACCAGGAACTGGGCGGCCTGCATGCGGGTGTGCATGTCGGCCAGCTGGAACTGGGTGTTCTGGAACTGGCTGATGCGCTTACCGAACTGGACGCGCTCCTTGGTGTACTTGATGGCCTCGTTCACAGCGCCCTCGCCCAGGCCCAGGGCCTGCGCGGCGATGCCGATGCGGCCCCCGTCCAGGGTCTGCATGGCGATCTTGAAGCCCTGGCCGATCTTGCCCAGGAGGTTCTCCTTGGGCACGATGCAGTCCTCGAACACCAGCTCGCAGGTGGAGGAGCCGCGGATGCCCATCTTCTTCTCATGCTTGCCCACGCTGAAGCCGGGGAAGGAACGCTCCACGATGAAGGCGGAGATCTCCTTGATAGGCTTGCCGCGCTTGTTGACGGTCTTGCCCGTCACGGCGATGACGATGAACACATCGGCAAAGCCCGCGTTGGTGATGAAGATCTTGGAGCCGTTGAGGATGTAGTGCTCGCCGGACTCGTCCAGCACGGCGGTGGTCTGCTGGCCCTGGGCGTCGGTGCCGGCGCCGGGCTCGGTCAGGCCGAAGGCGCCCACCTTCTTGCCGGACAGCAGGTCGGGCAGATACTTGCGCTTCTGCTCCTCGGTGCCGTGCTCAAAAATGGGGGCGCAGCACAGGGAGGTGTGGGCGGACACGATGACCGCGGTGGTGCCGCAGACCTTGGCCAGCTCCTCCACGCACATGGCGTAGCACAGAACGTCGCCGCCGGCGCCGCCGTACTCCTTGGGGAAGTAGATGCCCATCATGCCCAGCTTGCCCATCTTCTCCACGGTCTCGGCGGGGAAGCGCTCGGTCTCGTCGATCTCCTCGGCCAGGGGCTTGACCTCGTTCTCGGCGAAATCCCGGTACATCTTGCGGAGCATCAACTGCTCTTTACTCAGATGAAAATCCATGATATTACTCCTTCAAAACGTTATTTGCTGTAATCGTAAAAGCCCTTGCCGGTCTTCCGGCCCAGCAGGCCGCCGCGGACCATCTTCTTCAGAAGCAGGGCGGGACGGTATTTGCTGTCGCCGGTCTCGTTGTACAGGGTCTCCATGATGGCCAGGCACACGTCCAGACCGATGAAATCGCCCAGCTCCAGGGGACCCATGGGGTGGTTGGCGCCCAGCTTCATGGCCTTGTCGATGTCGGCCACGGAGGCGACGCCGGTCTCCACCAGACCGATGGCCTCGTTTATCATAGGGATGAGGATCTTGTTCACCACGAACCCGGGGGCCTCGGCCACCTCCACGGGGTCCTTGCCGATCTCCTGGGCCAGCTTGAAGATGAACTCAAAGGTCTCCTGGGTGGTGTTGGCGCCCCGGATGACCTCCACCAGCTTCATGCTGGGCACGGGGTTGAAGAAGTGCATGCCGATGACGGGATGCTTCAGACCCAGGCCCATCTCGGTGACGGACAGGGAAGAGGTGTTGGAGGCGAACACGGCCTCGGGCTTGCACAGCTCGTCCAGCTCCTGCAGCAGAGCCTTCTTGGTGGCCATATCCTCCTTGACGCACTCAATGACCAGATCGGCGTCGGCGCAGGCGGACTTCTCCTCCACCAGCACGTTGGCCAGCAGGGCGTCCACGGCCTCCTGGGTCATCTTGCCCTTGGCGACGCGCTTGGCCAGAGAGGCGGCCAGCTTGTCCTTGTGCTTCTGGGCGGAAGCCACGGAGCTGGCGTACATCAGGGCGGTGTGGCCCTTGGCGGCAAAGACCTGGGCGATACCGCTGCCCATGGTGCCGGCGCCAAATACTGCAACCTTCATTCTTTTTCCTCCTATAAATGTTAAAATTTTATCGACCTTAGGTAATACGCCGCCCCTGGATCTTTCGCGGCGGGCGCGGCAATGCCGGGCACAGCCCGGGACCGCACCATCGTTATTATAATGTCGGACCGCCGAATTGGCAAGAGCAATTCGGCGGGAAAGCCGCGATTTCCCGCATTTTTATTGAAAATTACCCCCCCTGTTCCGGGCGGTGATCTCGCCCCCGGGCACACCCCGCCTGGTGTGGGTGGGATAAACGCGCTTATCGGAGAGGAGCGCCCGGCTCCTCTCCGATAAGTCTGTCTGTATTTCTTCCTGCTCCGGACCGGCCGGAGAGGATGTCACCGCACGTCGGGGGTGAAGTACACCAGATAGATCTCGCCCTCGTCGCCGCTCTCATACAGCTCCTGGAAGGCGATGGCGTAGTCCTCCACGCCCTGGGCCACCTCGAACAGCAGGATGCCCTGGCGGGTCTTGTGGATGCCGATGGAGTAGCTCTCCGGGAGCATATCGCCCACCGGGTCCACGCCGGTGTTGGGATAGCCGTCCCGGGCGGTGGTGACGGGCACGGCGAACTCGTCTTCCTCAGTGCCCCAGCACACCTGGAAGTCGGTGTCGAACATGGGCACGCTCACGGAGGTGTAGTTATAGATGGTCACGTCCGCCGCCAGCAGGGTGTTGCCCTCGGAGGGGACATAGCCCTCATACTCGTCACACAGCCAGGCGTCGTTCACGGTGAGGTCGAAAAACGCCGTGCGCAGGGTGTCGCCGATGTAGCCCTCGGTGCCGTCGCCCTCGCTGTCGCCGTCGCTGTCGTCGTCACCCTCGCTGTCCTCCGGCACGGGGATGTCCTCGTCACCCTCCCGGCTCAGGATCGTCCCGGGGACGGCCAGGTCCAGCTCGACGGTGAACTCGGCCAGGGTGTCATAGCTGTGCTCGGTGTACACATCCATGGAGAAGCCCACCTTCTCCATGGTGTCGATCTTCGCGTCCTCCAGGTCCTCGGGCCACCACTCGCACTGGCTGTAAGCGATCTTGCCGGCGGGCACGTGCTCGATCCAGAGGGGATCGCACATCACGTCGTTGACGGACACGTCGTCCATGTTCACCGTCACGTCCTGATCGGTACGGTTCTCGATGCGGAAGGTGAGGACGGGGCCTTCATACGCCTCCTCAGGGTTGGACACGGTGGCAAAGTCCACCACGGAGATGTCCACGCCCGTCAGCAGCTCCATAGGCTCGTAGCCGTTGTCGAAGGTGAGTTCCTCCACGGGGGAACGTCCGTGCCGGTGTTGGTCACGGACCAGCTGACCACGTCGTAGTACAGATCGTCCGCGGAGTAATCCTCGCTGTCATAGACCCACAGCAGGCCGTCCACCTGATCGACGTAGTTCACGCCCACCTCGGCCAGCTCCTCGGGATACCAGCTGATCTCGTCGTAAGCCGTCTTGCCCGCGGGCACGCTCTCCCCCCAGAAGGGGTCGCACAGCACGTCGTTGAGGGAGACCCAGTCCAGGGTGAAGGTCAGCTTCCGGTCGGTCTTGTTCTGCAGCGCCACGGAGAAGGTCGGGCCGTACCGCCCGTCCGGTTCAAACTCCTCGATCGTCACGGTGAAGTCGTCGTTGTCCACCAGGACGGTCTCCTCAAAGGAACTCTCCAGTTCGTCCAGTCCCGCGAAGTCCTCGTCCTCCTCGGCGGCCCACGCCGGCACAGACAGCACCGACAGCAGCATGACCACCGTCAGCACCAGCGCCCAGCGGCGAATACCCTTGCTCATTTTTCATCCTCCTTCCCGCCGCTCTCGCGGCGTTCACATGTCGATATACATATTTTATACCATGATTTGCCTCCGATTGCAATGCCCTGTGCACAAAAAGACCGCCCCGGATCTGGGTCCGGAGCGGTCATATCCTGTCGGCGCTCCTGCGGCATCTCAGCGGGCAGGCCCGCTGCTACGCTGGGCGATCTTCCGCCCCGTGGATGTGGCGGCCAGGCCCCCCTCCCCCGTCTCCCGCAGGGCGGCGGGCATCGCCCGGCCCACGGCGGCCATGGCGTCGATGACCTCGTCGCAGGGTATGGCGGAGGCGACGCCGGCCAGGGCCATATCGGCGCAGGCCATGGCGTTCACCGCGCCGGTCACGTTCCGCTTCACGCATGGCTCCTCCACCAGGCCCGCCACCGGGTCGCACACCAGGCCCAGCATGTTCTGCAGCGCCAAGGCACAGGCGTCGGCCATCTGGCCCGGGGTGCCGCCCATGGCGTGCACCAGCGCGGCGGCGGCCATGCCGGAGGCGGAGCCTATCTCCGCCTGACAGCCCCCCTCCGCCCCGGAGATGGAGGCCCGGGAGGCGATCACCTGGCCGAAGCCCGCCGCCACGTACAGGCAGCGGACCATCTCCTCCTGGCCCAGTCCCAGCCGGTCCTGGAGGGGCAGCAGCACCGCCGGCAGCACGCCGCTGGCCCCGGCGGTGGGGGCGGCCACGATGCGGCCCATGCAGGCGTTCTGCTCCGCCACCCGCAGGGCCGTTTCCATCACTTTTTGCATGTAAGGCCCGCACAGGGTCTCCCCCGCGCCGGCCATTTTCGCCGCCTGCCCGCCGGACAGGCCGCTGGCGGAGCGGCGGGCCGGGTCATACTCCGCCGCGGAGCGGACCATGGCCCGCCACAGCGCGCCCATCCGCTCCAGGCTCTCCGCCCGCTCCACGCCCCGGTCCCGGCAGTCGTCGGCCAGCACCGCCTCCCACAGGGGCATGTGCGCCGCCTCGTTCAAAAGCGCGCCCACAGAATGAAACGCCATGGTCAGTCCTCCTCCATGTTGAGATATGTGCACCGCACCACCCCGTCCAGGGCGGATATCTCCCGGCGCAGGGCCGGCTCCAGGGGGCCGTCGCACTCTATCACCGTCACCGCCAGGCCCCCGCGCCTGTCCCGGTACAGCTGCACCGTGGCGATGTTGGCGTTCTCCTCCGACAGCACCCGGGTGATCTCCGACAGGATGCCGGGCCGGTCCTCGTTGCGGATGATAAGGGTGGGCAGCTCCCCGGAGAAGGCCGCCTCCAGCCCGTCAATGGCGTTGACCCGGATGCGCCCGCCCCCCAGGGAGGAGGCGGACACGGCGATCGTCCGGCCCCCGGCGCCTGTGATGGTCAGCAGGGCCGTGTTGGGGTGGGCATTTTGAAGCTCCCCGGCGTGGACGTTCACGTCCATGCCCCGCTCTTTCGCCAGACGGAGGCTGGCGGGGATGGCCGCATCGTCGGTATGCATGCCCAGCAGCCCCGCCACGATGGCCCTGTCCGTGCCGTGGCCCGCGCCGGTGGCGGCAAAGGAGCCGTGCAGCAGGATATCCGCCCGCACCGGCTGCTCTCCCAGCAGCCTTCGGGCCACCAGGCCGATGCGCACCGCACCGGCGGTGTGGGATGAGGAGGGGCCCACCATCACCGGGCCCATCACGTCGAATATGTTCATGTCCGCCTCCCGACCTTATATCTGCCTCTGATTATACCCGCCTTTCCGGCGGCTGTAAAGCGCGGAAAACTGCCGCCCGGCGGCCCGGGCGGCAGTTTTTTCCATAATATTCCTCACTGCTCCAGCAGCTCCCGCAGCTTTTTCACCGCCCGGCGCTCCAGCCGGGACACCTGCACCTGGCTGACGTTCAGCACCCGGCTGGCCCGCTCCTGGGTCATGCCGTGGTAATAGCGCAGGAACACCACCTGCCGCTCCCTCTCCGGCAGCTGGCCGATGGCCTGGCGCAGGGACATGTACTCCACCAGCCGCTCCTCCGCCGACCAGTCCCCCAGCACCTGCTCCAGGGAAAAGCCGTCCTCCCCGGCGGGCTGCTGCAAAGATTCCAGGGGCACGGTGGCCGTCTCCGCCACGGCGATGTCCTCCGGCGACAGGCCCGTGGCGGCGGCCAGCTCCGACACGGCTGGGTCCCGGCCCAGGTCCTGCTCCAGCTGCTTGCGGGCGGCGCGGATGAGGGCGGCCCGCTCCTTGATGCCCCGGCTCACCTTCACCGCCCCGTCGTCCCGCAGAAACCGGCGGATCTCCCCGGATATCTTGGGCACGGCATAGGTGGAGAAGCGGGTGCCGTAGCTCTCGTCGAAGCCGTCGATGGCCTTCAGAAAGCCCAGGCACCCCAGCTGATACAGGTCGTCCGGCTCCACGCCCCGGCCAAAGTACCGCCGTGCCACGCTCCAGATCAGACCGGCGTTCTCCTCCACCATCCGGCCCGCCGCCTCCCTGTCCCCGGCCCGGGCCTCCCGCAGGAGGGTGATGGTCTCGTCCAATTACGCGCCCGCCTTCGTCCTGATCCGCTTTTTCATGGTCACCGACGTGCCCCGGTCCACCGCCGAGCGCACGTGCAGCTCGTCCATGAAGCTGGCCATGATGGTGAAGCCCATGCCGCTGCGGTCGTCCCCGCCGGTGGAGTACATGGGTTCCATGGCCTTTTTCACGTCCGGGATGCCCCGGCCCCGGTCCCGGACCATGATCTCCAGCCAGTCGCCCTCCAGCACCCGCAGCCGCATCTGCACCGGGCCTGCCGTGTCCGGGTAGGCGTGAACGATGGCGTTGGTCACCGCCTCGCTGACGGCGGTGCGGATGTCCCCCAGCTGCTCCATGGTGGGGTCCAGCTGGGCGGCGAAGGCCGCGGCGGCCGCCCGGGCGAAGCTTTCATTGACGCTCCTGGCGGGGAACTCGAGTTTTATGTAGTTGCGCTGTTTCATATGTGTAAGACCTCCTGTGGGGCGTATCTGTCCAAAGCGCGGCGCCCCGGCCCCGCCGCCGGCGGGACCGGAGAGAGTGTTTACCCGGGCTATTTTTTCGCCGCGGTGACCTGCAGCAGCCTGTCGATCCCCGACGCGTCCAGCACCCGCAAGGGCTGGCGGCGGGCGTTCTCCACCCAGGCCCGACCGCCGGTCTCCGCCATGAGCCGGCTGATCTTCAAAATCAGGGCGATGCCGGAGGAGTCCATGAAGGTCAGCCCCTCCATGTCTATGACGCAGTCCCGGGGCAGGTAGTCGTCCATGGTCCGGCTGATCCGCCGCAGAGCCGCCGACGCCTCGTGGTGGTCCAGCTCCCCCTGCAGCCGCAGCGTCAGCCGCCCGTTGTCATAGCTCGAAAGCACCTTCACAGAGCTTGTCCCCCTTCGTGTAAAAAAATCGCACCGTACTGAAACTGTACGGTGCGATCATACGATATTTCCGCTGTCATATGCCGTCGAAACCGGTCGGCGGCGAAAAAAGCCTCAGCCGCCGCTGAACGTGTCGGGGTCCAGGTAGCTGTGGGGACTGGCGGCATAGCTGTCACCATATTTGACGGTCAGATAGAGCGTTTCCCCGCCGTCCCTGAGCTGGACGTAACAGACGCCGTTTTCAAACCGGTCGGTGATGTCCAGCTTCTGGCCGCGCCACCAGACGGTGACGGAGCCGCTCTCGCCGTATTCCACCTCCGGCATGTCCAGCTGCTCCAGGAACTCCTCCTCGGTCATGGGCCGCTCCGAGCCGTCCGGCCCGATGACGACACCGCCGCCGCCCCGCTCCTGGCGCTGGCCCTGACTGTCGGTATAGTCCAGCGTATACTCGTCGCCCCGGATGTCCAGGGTGGCGTTGGTCAGCTCCCCGTGGAGCCACACCTGGACGGTGCGCTTGATGCCGCCCACGTCGGCGGCGTAGGCCGCCGTGGCCATGGCCAGCGTCAGCGCCACCGCCGCGCACACGGCGGCGAGCCGGGGGATATACCGTCTGCTGTGTTTCTTATCCATCGTTTTGACCTCCATGAAATCTCCGGAGGCGTGGAGCGCGGAGAACGCCCGTTGGTACCGCTCTTTATTCGTCATCGTTCCATTCCTCCATCAGGATGTTTTTCAGCAGCGTCCTCGCTCTCGCCAGCCAGCTCTTCACCGTGCCCTCCCGGACGGACAGCAGATGCGCCATCTCCGCCACGGTATAGCCCTCGTAGTAGTGCAGGTGCACCGCGACGCGGTATTTCTCCGGCAGGCCCATCACCGCCTCGAACAGGCGGCTGTCGGCTGGCTCTTCAAAGGCCAGCTCCGCCATGGTCTCCTCCCAGGGCGCCCGGCTGCGCCGCCAGAAGGCGCGAGTCAGATCCCTGGCCCGGTTCACGGCCACCCGCAGCAGCCATGCCCGCAGATGCTCCTCGTCGGCATAGTCCCGGGGGCGGGCCATATAGCGCAGGAAGGTGTCCTGGGTCACATCGTCCGCGTCCGCCCGGTCCCGGCACACGGAAAACGCCGCCGCAAAGACCCGGTCCGCGTATTTTGCATACGCCTGGTCGGCTGAAAGTCTCATGGATCGCTCCTTTTTCTTGAAGGTCCCTTCCTATCATAAACGATCCGCCCGGGCAAAAGGTTGCACGGGGGCGAAAAATTTTTGCGCCGGTTCCCAGGTTGCGGGATAGTTGGTGGCGCAACCGGCATGGTTCTGCTATACTGCCGTCAGAAAGGAGGCGGCGATCATGTTTCCCACACTGATCCTCATCTTCGTCTATATCCCCGTTCTTGCCCTGTACGGCTATCTCCTCTATCTGGTGATCCGGGCGCTGCGCAAATACATCCGCTCCGGGCCGGCCAGAGAGCAGTGGCAGGAGCAGGCGCGGTCCCTGGGCGAGGTGCTGAAAAACCACCGGGTGGAGCGCGGCATGACCCAGGAGTTCGTGGCGGAGACGCTTCACGTCAGCCGCCAGGCGGTGAGCAAGTGGGAGAGCGGCCGGTCCGACCCCAGCACCACCAATCTCATGGCCCTGGCCAAGCTCTACGGCCTGTCGCCGGAGGAGCTGCTGCGGGAGGTGCAATAGCCCTCCCACAAAAAACGGGTCTGCCGTGTTCGCGGCAGACCCGTTCGCTATGCTGTCTTGTCTTACCCCAGCTTTTCCAGGCTGGCCCGCAGGTTCTCCGCCAGGGCCTGGGCCTTGGCCAGCTTGTCCCGCTCGGCGGCCACCACCCGCTCCGGGGCGCGGGAGACGAAGCTCTCGTTGGCCAGCTTCCGCTCCTGGTTGGCGATGTCCTGCTCGGCCTTGGCCAGCTCCTTGGCGATGCGCTCCCGCTCCTTGGCCAGGTCCACCAGCTCCGCCATGGGCATGAATATCTTCGCGTCGCCGGTGACCACCGTCACCATGCCGGCGGTGTCGGCGGGGGCCTGGGCGGTCACGTTCACCGCCCCGGCGTAGGCCAGGTTCGCCATGTACACGGTGCCGGCCCGGAACACCTCCGTCTTGTCGGTGACCAGGGTGATATGGGGCCGCTTGGAGGGCGGCACGTTCATCTCCGCCCGGCGGCTGCGCACGGCCTTCACCGCCTCCATGACGGACTCGAAGTCCGCCTCCTCGGCGGGGAAGGACAGAGCACTGTCGAAGGCGGGATAGGCGTCCACGATCAGCGCCTCCGCGGTGTGGGGGATGGCGCCGTATATCTCCTCGGTGATGAAGGGCATGAAGGGATGCAGCAGCCGCAGGATGTCCGTCAGCACATACAGCAGCACCCGCTGGGCGCTCTCGTCCCCCTCCCGCAGGCGGGGCTTGGTGATCTCGATGTACCAGTCGCAGAAGCTGTCCCAGATGAAGTCGTATATCTTCGTGGCCGCCAGGCCCAGCTCGTACTTGTCGAAGTTGTCGTTGACCTCGGCGATCAGGCTCTGGAGCTTGGACAGGACCCACTTGTCCTCCAGCTTCAGCTCCTCCGGCAGGGCGGCGTCGGACACGGTCAGATTCATCATCACGTACCGGGCGGCGTTCCACAGCTTGTTGGCGAAGTTGCGCATGGCCTCGCACCGCTCCACGTAAAAGCGCATGTCGTTGCCGGGGGAGTTGCCGGTGATGAGGTTGAAGCGCAGCGCGTCCGCGCCGTACTGGTCGATGACCTCGATGGGGTCCACGCCGTTGCCGGCGGACTTGCTCATCTTCTTGCCGTGGGGGTCCCGGACCAGGCCGTGGATGAGCACGGTCTTGAACGGCTCCTTCTTCATGTGCTCCATGCCGGAGAAGATCATCCGGGCCACCCAGAAGAAGATGATGTCGTAGCCCGTGACCAGCACGTCCGTGGGATAGAAATACGCCAGGTCCTCCGTCTTATCCGGCCAGCCCAGGGTGGAGAAGGGCCACAGCGCGGAGGAGAACCAGGTGTCCAGCACGTCCGGGTCCCGGGTGATGTTCTTGGAGCCGCAGGCCTCGCACTGGCAGGCGTCCTCCCGGCTGACGGTGACGTGGCCGCAGTCGGCGCAGTACCAGGCGGGGATCTGGTGGCCCCACCACAGCTGCCGGGAGATGCACCAGTCCCGGACGTTGTGCATCCAGTTGAGGTACGTCTTGGCGAACCGGTCGGGCACGAACTGGATGGTGCCGTCCTCCACCACCCGGATGGCCTCCTTGGCCAGAGGCTCCATCTTCACGAACCACTGGTCGCTGGCCAGAGGCTCCACGTCGCTGTGGCAGCGGTAGCAGGTGCCCACGTTGTGGACGTGGTCCTCCACCTTCACCAGGTAGCCCTGCTCCTCCAGATCCTTCAAGATGACCTTCCGGGCCTCGTAGCGGTCCAGGCCGTCATACTTGCCGCCGTTGATGATGCAGCCGTTGTCGTCGATGACCAGGATCTGCTCCAAGTTGTGGCGCAGGCCCACCTCGAAGTCGTTAGGGTCGTGGCAGGGGGTCATCTTCACGCAGCCGGTGCCAAAGGCCATGTCCACGTACTCGTCCGCCACGATGGGCATCTCCCTGCCCACCAGGGGCAGGATGCAGGTCTTGCCCACGATGTCCTTGTACCGCTCGTCGTTGGGGTTGACGGCCACGCCGGTGTCGCCCAGCATGGTCTCAGGCCGGGTGGTGGCCACGATCACGTCCCCGGAGCCGTCGCTGAGGGGATAGCGCAGGTGCCACAGGTGGCCGGGCTTTTCCTCATATTCCACCTCCGCATCGCTGAGGGCGGTGGTGCAGTGGGGGCACCAGTTGATGATCCGCTTGCCCTTGTAGATCAGGCCCTTTTCATACAGCGAGCAGAACACCTCCCGCACCGCCTTGGAGCAGCCCTCGTCCATGGTGAAGCGCTGCCGCTCCCAGTCGCAGGAGGAACCCAGGGTCTTGAGCTGCTCCACGATCCGGTCGCCGTACTTGTTTTTCCAGTCCCACACCCGGTCCAGGAACTTCTCCCGGCCCAGGTCGAAACGGGTCAGGTGCTCCTCGTTGCGCAGGTTCTCCTCCACCTTGATCTGGGTGGCGATGCCTGCGTGGTCATAGCCCGGCAGCCACAGGGCGGAGTAGCCCTTCATCCGCTTGTAGCGGATGAGCACGTCCTGGATGGTCTCGTCCACGGCGTGGCCCAGGTGCAGCTGCCCCGTCACGTTGGGGGGCGGGATGACGATGGTGAAGGGCTTTTTGTCCGGGTCTCTCTTGGCGTGGAAATACCCGCCGTCCAGCCACTGCTGATAAATTTTCTTCTCGACCTGTTTGGGGTCGTACTGTTTGGGCAGCTCTCTCATTTGTACAGCTCCTCTATCTCTTCCAGACTGGAAAGGCCCACCGTCATATGGACGGCCTGGCCGTCCCGGAAGGCGATCAGCGTGGGGATGGACATGATCCCGAACCGGGCCGCCAGGGCCGGCTCGTCGTCCACGTTCACCTTGCAGACCTTCACCTCCGGATGCTTGGCCGCGAAGGCGTCCACGATGGGGCTTTGCATCTTGCAGGGGCCGCACCATACGGCCCAGAAATCCACCAGCGAGGCGCCCTCCGCCACCGCCGCGTCGAAGCTGTCGACCGTCAGTTCCGCAATGCTCATATCTCTCGCTCCTTTTTCACCGTCTGCCCGCCGTGCGGGCCTGTTCGCTGAAATGATATTGTATCACACCGGCCCGGTCCCTTGCAAGGCCGCCGGCGCATTTTAGTATGCCCCGCCCGGGCGCGGCTACGTCATCCCCGGCCTATGGCCCGATACAGCCCGTAGCCCACGCTGCCGCCGATCAGGTTCAGGATCAGATCGTCCACGTCGCACACCCCCAGGCCGGTAGCCAGCTGGGCCAGCTCCACCGCCGCCACGGCCGCCGCCATGAACAGCGCCGCCGCCCAGTACCGGCGCATGGCCGGCCACACCAGGGGCAGAAACAATCCCATGGGCACGAACACCGCCACGTTCCCCGCCAGGTTCACCGCCGCCGAGCGCATCAGCGCCGGCTCCCCGGACCGGAACACCAGCCACAGAAAGCGGCGGATGGTGCGCCCGGGCACCAGATTCATCCGAGCGGACAGCTCCCCCCAGTAGTAATCCGGCTGGCCCCGGCCCAGCCGCTGGCCGAACAGCAGCCACAGCATCACCGCGCCGTACGCCGCGAACAGGACCCATATCCACTTGTTCGCCCGTTTTTCCATAGACAAAAAAGCTGTGCAAAAACCTCTGAAAATATACCCCGTGCCCGCCCCGGCGGCTATCCCCTTCCCAGGGCCGCCAGGAACGCGCCGTAATCCGCCGTCGGCCAGTCCGCCAGCGCGTCGATGGCCGCCCGGTCGGCGTCGGAATACCGGTCGTACACCGCCACGGTGTCGATCCCCGCCGCCTTGGCGGCCTGCACCCCCGCGAGAGAGTCCTCGAACACCACGCACTGCTCCGCCGTCAGGCCGGTCTTGCGGAATATCAGATGATATATCTCCGGGTCCGGCTTGATATTTTTCGCGTCCTCGCCGGTATAGATGTCCTCGAACAGCCGGTCCAGCGGGGCCTTGTTTATGATATTCCTGTTCCGGGTCCGGTAGGTGTCCACGCTGCGCCGGCGGGTGGTGGTCACCAGGATCAGCCGCAGGCCCATATCCTTCAGCGCCCACAAAAACCGGTCCGCCCCGGGCTTGTAGTCCAGCGTTTCCAGCAGCTCCTGGGCGATGGCGTACCGCCGGTCGTATATCTGCCGGGCGGTCATGTCCGTGCCGTAGCTCTCCGCCAGAAGGGCGCAGTAGCGGATATAGGGATTGTCCTCCCCCCGGAACCGGCGCAGGGCCTGGTCCCGCCGGGCCTGCAGCGCCGCCATATCCGGCTCCCGGCCCGTCAGCTCCCGGCACAGCACCCGGTCTGTTTCGTTCCAGACGCCGATGGAGTCTATGAGCGTGCCGTCCATGTCGAACAGCGCCGCTTTTTTCCGTCTCAGCATGTCCCCCAGCGGCTCCATGGTCCGTCCCCCTCCCCAAAAAGATCCGGCCGGCGGGGCGCCGGCCGGACCACGCGATCCGATTTACTTCAACCGCTCCATGATCTCCTCGTAGGACTTGCCGCTGCTGACCAGCTTTGTGACGGCCTTTTCGATCTCCTCCCGCTGGGCGGCGGCGTTCTCCACGGCGGCGGCCAGGGCTTTCTTCTCCTCCAGCTCCGCCAGCGTCTTTTCCGAGGCTCGGATGGCCTTTTTATTGGCCTTGAGCAGCTGCTTCTGCTTCTCGATGGCGGCCAGGATCTCCGCCTGTTCCGCTTCCAGGGCGTTCTTCGCCGCCAGAGCGTCCGCGATCTTCGCCTCGACCTGGGCGACGGTCTGGATAGATTTCTTATTTTTGCTTCCCTTCGGTCTGGGCATAAATATGTTCCTCCTTATATGATATCTGACGGACTGTCGGAGAAATTATAATATATCCCTGCCCGAAAAACAAGGCCCTGTCCAAAATATTCTCAAAAAATATCCGCCGATCCGTCCGTCCCCGCACGGGACATAAATACCCCGGCAAAACGGCGTCGTTTTGCCGGGGTTTTTGTCATTTCCGATAGAACAGCACGCCCAGGGTCCCCGGCCCGCAGTGGCAGGAAACGGTGCACCCGGCCCGGGTATGTATGATCTGGCCGAAATCGCCCATCTCCCGCACGGCTTTTTCCGCCGCGTCCCGGCACTCCTGGCTGACGCCGGAGTCGGTGATGAAGATGCGGCCGGTGTCCACGCTGTCCATATCCGCCAGCCGGTCCCGGACATAGGCGGTGATGCAGTCCCGGAGGCTGCCCCGGTACTTCTTGCCCACGCCCATGGCCCCGTCCTTGACGAAGATGCAGGGGTGCAGCTTCAGCAGGTTGGCCCCCATGGCCGCCAGGGCGCTGCACCGGCCTCCCCGGCGCAGATACTCCAGCGTATCCACCACGAAGCTGACGTCCAGCTTCTCCCGCTTCTGCTCCAGGGTCCTCTGGATGACGGCCGGGTCCGTCCCCGCCGCCGCCATGTCGCAGGCGTCCAGCACCAGATGACCGATGCCGGTGGACAGGTTCCGGCTGTCCACCACGTACACGTTCCCCAGCTCCGCCGCGGCAATGCAGGCGTTCTGGTAACAGGCGGACATGTCGGAGCTGATGGTGAAGTGGACGATGGCGTCGCACTGCTGCAGCAGCGCGCCGAACACGTCCAGATAGTCCTGCACGTTCACCGCCGAGGTCTGGGCCAGCTGCCCGGAGGCGGCGATCTTCTCATAGAGCACGTCCGGGGCGATCTCCGTGCCGTCCTTATAGCTCTCCCCGGCGCAGCTCACCGTCAGAGGCACGACGGTGATGTTTCTCTCCGCCACCAGCTCCTCGGTCAGGTCGCAGGTGCTGTCGGCGGTGATCCTGATGTTCAAGCCGATCCACTCCTTGGAATAAATTTACTTTTAGATTATACATCCGTCCCGCGCGGATTGCAATCCTCTATCATATCCCGGGCGGCCTCCAGCAGCTCCTCCCGCCGGTTGGCAAGCTCCCCGTCCAGCACCCGGCTGAACAGCGCTTCCAGCGCCTGGCCCACCGCCGGTCCCTCCGGCACGCCCAGGGCCATGATGTCCCGGCCGTCCACCGCCAGGCTCTTCACGGAAAAGCACGGTGCCGGTCCCGCCAGCGCCTCCGCCAGCAGCTTTTCCCACTCGTCGATCAGGGCCATGTTCCGCGCCCGCACCGCCGCCGGCCTGTCGGCGTTGTCCGCCCGCCAGCAGGCGCCGAGCTGCCGCGCCGCGTCCTCGCCCAGCCGTGCCAGCAGCCGCCGCGCGGCCCTGGGCGTCTTGGGCGGCTTGATGTCGTGGTTTCGTATCAGCAGACACACCCGCTCCCGGGTGGCGGTATCGCACCGCAGCCGCCGCAATATGCCCTCCGCCATCTCCGCGCCGGTCTCCCCGTGGCCGTAAAAGTGCCCCACGCCCGCCTCATCCGTGAAGAAGGCCGCCGGCTTGCCCACGTCGTGCAGCAGCATGGTCAGCCGCAGCACCGGCTCCGGCGCGGCGGCGTCCACGGCCATAGCCGTGTGGGTCCATATGTCATGGATGTGATGGGGATTTTTCTGGTCGAATCCCGCCTGGGGGGCCAGCTCCGGGATCACCTGGAAGATCACCGGCCCGTACTGCCGCAGCACCCGCCCGGCCCCCGGGCCGATGAGAATGCCTGAAAGCTCCGCCATCACCCGCTCCCGGGACACCCGGTCCAGCAGCGCCCGGTCCGCCAGGGCGCGGCGGGCGGTCTCCGGCTCGACGGAGAAGTCCAGCTTGGACGCGAACCGCAGCGCCCGCAGGATGCGCAGCGCGTCCTCCCCGAAGCGCCTGGCCGGCTCGCCCACGCAGCGGATGACCTCCGCCTTCAGGTCCTCTCGGCCTCCGAACAGATCGATGACCTCCCCCGCCGGACCCAGGGCCATGGCGTTGACGGTGAAGTCCCGCCGGGCCAGGTCCTCCGCCAGGGAGGGCACGAAGGCCACGCTGTCCGGGTGGCGGCCGTCCCGGTACGTTCCGTCGGCGCGGAAGGTGGTGATCTCCACCGGCCCGCCGGCAGTCAGCGCCGTGACGGTGCCGTGCTTCAGCCCCGTTTCCACCAGCCGGTACCCGGCCAGCGCCGCCTCGGTCTGTTCCGGCAGCGCCGACGTGGCCAGGTCCCAGTCCGCCGGCTCCCGGCCCATCAGCCCGTCCCGGACGCACCCTCCCACCGGGCAGGCCTCATAGCCCGCCCGCCGGAGGGCGGCCAGGAGCATATCCACATGGGGCGGGATCGGTATCATATCGTCACCTGATGGTTGTAATTTTGAAAAGATTGTGATAAACTGCCTTTATTAAAATATTTAAGGGGGAGAGCAGATGAACATCCACGAGTCTGCGGAGGACTATCTGGAGGCCATCTATATGCAGACCCTGGAAAAGGGCTTTGTCCGCTCCATCGACATCGCCAACACCCTGGGCTACTCCAAGCCCTCCGTGAGCGTGGCCATGAAGCAGCTGGAGGAGAACGGCTACATCCGCCGGGACGAGGACCGGCTGCTCTATCTGGAGGACAAGGGCCTGGCCATCGCCAAACGCATCTATGAGCGCCACGAGACCATCGCCGCCATCCTCATGAGCCTGGGCGTGGGGCGGGACACCGCCTACCGGGACGCCTGCAAGATGGAGCACGACATCTCCGACGAGAGCTTCGACCGCATCCAGGACTATATCGCCGTCCACGGCCAGCCCGTCCCCGCCGACCCCGACGCCCACCGCCGGGCCCTGGCCGCCGGCGCCGAGCACCAGTGACCGAGGGATAATGACCGAGTGATAGTATAGCGCCCGCGCGCCGAAAAAGCAACCGGACCGCCTCAGGCGGTCCGGCTGTTTTTTGTGATGTTCCCTCAGCGGGAATACTTGCTGACGTCGTTGTTGTGTTTGTCGTAATCCGGCAGCATGCCCTTGCCGGTGGCCCGCCACTGTTTGAACTGGTGCTGACTGCGCTCATACCGGCCGCCGCTGGCCAGGCATATGACCACGGCGATCGCGATGGCCGCCACGGCGATGATGATGACCATCTTCGTACCCATTACACGCACCTCCCGGCAGTTTTATCGTTTGACCTCGCTGATCCCACTTTACCACACCGCCCCGGTCCTGTCAAGCGGGCGGGCGGTCACAGCTTCTTCAGATACCGGGACGCGGCCTTCAGCATCAGCCGCTTCAGTCCCGCGGCGTCGAACTGGATCTCCACCAGATGGTCCCCGCCCATGGGGGTCATCTTCACGATGGTGCCCTTGTGGAAGGCGCTGTGCTCCACCCTGTCCCCCACGGCGAAGCTGACCGGCGGCTGGGCCGGGGCCTTGGCCGACAGGGTCAGGGGCGCGCGGGCACGGGAGGTGCTCCGGGGGGCGCTCCGCCGCTCCCAGGGCTGGGTGTAGGCGGGCCGGCCGCCGGAGGAGGGCGCGGCGGAGGGCACGTCCTCGAAGTCGAACCAGCCGGTGGGCTTCAGATCCGCGTAGGGCCGGTCGATGTGCTCGGGGGGGATCTCGTCCACGAACCGGCTGATCCGGTGGGTGGCGGTCTGGCCGAACACCATCCGCTGGCGGGCGCTGGTGATGATGAGCCGCTTCTTGGCCCGGGTGATGGCCACGTAGGCCAGACGCCGCTCCTCCTCCATCTGCTCCTCCTCGCCGATGGCCTGCAGGGAGGGGAACAGCCCCTCCTCCATGCCCACGATGAACACGGTGGGAAATTCCAGGCCCTTGGCGGAGTGGATGGTCATCAGGGTGACGGTGTTCTCGTCCATGTCCATGTCCTGCAGGTCGGTGTACAGGCTCACCTCGTCCAAAAACCCCTCCAGGCTGTCGTCCCCCGTGCGGGACATGTGGGTGGCGATGAAGCTCTTCAGCTCCTTGACGTTCTCCAGCCGGTTCATGTTCTCGTCGGTGTGGGCGCTCTCCAGCATCCGGGCGTAGCCCGTCCGCTCCAGCAGCTCGTCGTATACAGCGTCCAGCGGCATGGTCCGGCAGCTTTTGGCCAGCTCGTTCATCATCTCCACAAAGGCCCTGAGCTTCTCCGCCGCCCGGCTCAGCTCCGGGAAGGACCCGGCCATGGACAGCACCGTGAACAGGGGCAGGCCGCTGTCCGCGGCCAGCTGCTGCGCCCGCTCCACGGTGGTGGCGCCGATGCCCCGGGGGGGCGTGTTGATGATCCGCACCAGGCGCAGGTCGTCCGCGGGGTTCAGCAGCACGAAGAAGTAGGCCATCAGGTCCTTGATCTCCGCCCGCTCGAAGAAGGGGTTGCCCTTCACGATCCGGGGCCGGATGCCGTGGCGCAGGAACGCCTGCTCCAGGGCGCGGGACTGGGCGTTGATCCGGTACAGCACCGCGTGGTCCCGCAGGTTGTCCCCCCGGTCCACCGCCTGGAGCACCTGGCCCACCACATACTGGGCCTCGTCCTCCTCGTTTTTCGCCACGTACAGGGTGATCCGCTCCCCGTCCCCGGCGCTGGTCCACAGCTTTTTGCCCTTGCGGCCCCGGTTGTTGGCCACCACGCCGTTGGCGGCGGACAGGATATGGCCGGTGGAGCGGTAATTCTGCTCCAGGCGGATGGTCCGGGCGCCCTCATACTGCTCCTCGAAGGACAGGATATTCGCGATGGTGGCCCCCCGGAAGGCGTAGATGGACTGGTCGTCGTCGCCCACCACGCAGATGTTCCGCCGCTCCCCGGCCAGAAGGGTGGCCATCATGTACTGCAGGTTATTGGTGTCCTGGTACTCGTCGATGAGCACGTACTGGAATTTCCGCTGGTAGCGCACCCGGATGTCGTCGAACTGCCGCAGCAGCCGCACGGTGTTGTACAGCAGGTCGTCGAAGTCCATGGCCCCGGCCTCCATGAGCCGCTTGGCGTAGGCCCTATACAGCTCCGCCGCCCCCTGCAGCCGGAAGTCCCCGGACCGCTCCGCCTCCTGGGCGAACTTCTCCGGGTCCTGGAGCTGATTTCTCGCCCGGTCGATCACGTCCAGCACCCACCTGGCCGGATAGACCTTCTCGTCCTTGTTCTGCTCCTTCAGGATGCGCTTCATCACCGCCGTCCGGTCGGCGGTGTCGTAGATGGTGAAATTGTTCGGATAGCCCAGAAGCGAGGCGTCCTGCCGCAGGATGCGCACGCAGGCGGAGTGGAACGTCCGCGCCCAGATGTCCTCCGCCGCCGGCCCCAGCATGGCGTTCAGCCTATCCTTCAGCTCCCCGGCGGCCTTGTTTGTGAAGGTGATGGCCAAGATGCGCCAGGGCTCCACCGGCTCATAGGCCGCGGCCTCCTCCGCCTGGCGCTTCAGCGACATGTCCCCAGCGATGTACCGGCGCATCAGGTCCAGCTTCTCCCCGCTGGCGTCCGCAGGCAGGCCCTCGGTGTCGGAGGCCCGGCCGTATTTCATCAGATTGGCGATGCGGTTGATGAGCACGGTGGTCTTCCCGCTGCCGGCGCCGGCCAGGATCAGCAGCGGCCCCTCCGTGGCCATGACCGCCCGGCGCTGGGCGTCGTTCAGTTTGGGGAAGTCCATGGCGATGACCCGCCTCCGGGCTTCTATGTAATCTCTCGTAAAAGTATCCATAAGAATAGTATACCACGTCGCGCGGTTCCAGCGCAAGCCGGGAGCGCGACCGGTATCATTTTGGTATAACAGCGCGTAGCGTCTGTTATACCATAAAACCCGGCGGGAAGGAACCCCCTCCCGCCGGGTCTTGGTCTGCATCTTAGTTCGCCGCCTCCAGGAGCAGCTGATCGATCTGCAGTGTCGCCTGGGCAAGATAGAGCGTTTCCGCGTCCGTCAGGTCCTCATCCTCCAGATCATCGAGCTTCTGCATGGTCTCGGCATACTGCTCCATGAAGGAGAGATAGCCGCTCAGTGCGCTCAGGTCCGTGGAATCGTAGTTCTCCATGAACTCCGCGTACTCCCTGAAAAATTCCACGTAGCTGTCGATGGCTTCCTTGATCTCCGGCCTGATCTCGTCGTCGGCCGGGGCATCCTCCTCCGGCGCCTGGGTCGGCTCCGGTTCCGGTTCCTCCGCAGCCTCGGGTTCCTCCGGCTGTTCCTCTACCGCCTCCGGCGTGGGTTCCGCCGGCTCCGGGGTGAGTTCCGCCTCTGGCGTTTTGTCCAGATCGCCCAGCTCGTCCAGCTTGTCCTCCAGCTCGCCGATCCGATCTTCCAGGTCCTTCCCCCTGCCGCCGCAGCCCGTCAGCACGGAAAAAGAAAACACCAGGCACAGCGCAAGGGCGATCACCGTCGTTCTCTTCATGTCCTCTTCTCCTTTTCGTTTTTTCTCCGGCAGTACCGGCCCGGGGACAGGGACCCCGCCCCGGGCTTTCCCGCCGAGATAAACAAAAGCGGCGCAGGGAACCATTTCCCTACACCACATGAAGCCACACAGCCTCGCATCCGCCGCTATTGTGTTTTTGCGCAAAAACGGCTATAATACGAAACGGTGCAGTTATTCTGCTGTGTGGGAGCCGACACTCCTGCATAGGGACGTGAGGTGCTCGCAACGCCTCACGTCCTGCCTCTATTTATCTCGCTTTTTCTATTATATCTCTTACCCTCCCTTTACGCAAGCTGTTTTTTCCGGGGTCCGACACCCCCGGACTTTTTTCGCCTCCTTGTATTATGAAGTAGTAGTTATTAGTGACCCTCTCCAAGGTCATGTGCTACACTGGAAGGGATGCTGTGG
>CANQXG010000036.1 GCA_947627735.1 uncultured Oscillospiraceae bacterium
GCCTTCACACATCCGTCTACTTATTCCCTTACACTAGGGGGCTTTTTCCCTGTCCGTTTCGCTTGGTACAGTTCACGTCATGCGGGAGGGCCGTTCGGCATACGTAGTTACTGCTGCTCCTGGGAGAACATGTCCAGCATCCGGTGCAGCACCCCATACAGCTGCTTGATGTCCTCCTCGGGCATCTGGATGCAGGCGGTCATCTGGGCGGGGACGGACAGCGCCTTGTCCTTCAGCGCCTCGCCCTTCTCCGTCAGGGCGACGATCAGGTTGCGCTCGTCGGCCTGGGAGCGGGTGCGGGTGACAAGGCCCTTCTCCTCCAGCTTCTTGAACAGCGGCGTCAGCGTGCCGGAGTCCAGGTACAGCAGGGACCCGGCCTGCTTGATGGTCAGGGACTTGTGCTCCCAAAGGACCATCATGGCGATGTATTGGGTATAGGTAAGGTCGAGGGCGGACAGGAAGGGGGTGTACCGCTTCACGACTTCTTTCGCGCAGGCGTAAAGGGGAAAACAAAGCTGGTTTTCCAGCTTCAGACAGTCGTATTTGTGTGTCGGCATGGTGTGATCTCCTGTGTTGGGAAAGGATTTGCGTATATTAAACCACATAATATCCGGTTTTGCAAACATAACTGTGAAGAAAATCACAGTTTTGAGCAAAAAAGTTTGATATCGCTACCTTTATTTCCTAATTTTTCCTTTTGGCCCCCTCCGGAGGGCGGTCGGTTAAACATAATTCATTCTACATAACTGCATAGAACACTATAGGACAGAACGGACGGTCGCCGAAACGGACAGGCTTTCCCGGGAAAACGGGCACAAATATCGGGGGAGTGGCACGCAATTCGTGGAATTGTTGACTTTAAGGCCCTGGAATTGGGCAGTTATACAAAATCTTATGGGGATTTCGGATGGTTATTGACAAGTCAGTGATTAAAATGTAAAATTAACATAGGGTGTCGTCTATGTAGAACGACAGACGACAAATAAGAACGCGGCAACTATTGGGAGAGTCGTATTGAAAGGAGCTGAAAAACGAGCGCCTGACCCCGATCCGGCAAAGAACTCACGCATGACCACTATTTCGAAGAAGGAGTAATTCAAATGTCTGCAACACTTACCGCTGTTTTCACGAACCCGGTCCCGTTCCTGATCGTGCTCGTGGCCGCCATCCTTCTGCTGATGCTGCTGATCATCAAGCTGAAGGTCCATCCCACCATGGCTCTGTTCTCCGTGGCCCTGGTCACCGGCATCGTGCTGGGCTATGGCGTCACCGGAACGGCCGATACCATCGGCTCCAAGTTCGGCAGCACCCTGGGCAGCGTTGGTATCACCATCATCCTGGGCGCCATCATCTCCATGGGCATCGATGACACCGGCGCGGCCAAGTCCATCGCCAACTTCTTCATCAAGCTGTTCAAGGGCAAGAACATGGAGCTGGCTCCGTCCCTGACCGCCTTCATCATGTCCATCCCCGTGTTCGGCGACATCACCATGGTCCTGACTGCCCCCATCGCCTCCATGCTGTCCAAGCGCAAGCACATCTCCATGTCCACCATGGCCTCCTTCACCGGCCTGGGCCTGTTCCTGACCCACGCCCTGGTCCCGCCCACCCCCGGCATCCTGGCCATCGCCGTGATGTTCGAGGCCGATCTGGGCCTGACCATCGTGTTCGGCGTGCTGGTGTCCCTGGTGGCCTTCTTCGGTACCTACTTCATCATGAAGAAGTGGACCGCCAAGGAGTGGATCGAGCCCAACCCCGAGATGGTCAAGGGCCTGAACGAGGGTTCCACCGGCGACAGCGTCGAGGACATCCTGATAAAGGACCCCGACCTGCCCGGCACCTTCGTCTCCTTCCTGCCCCTGCTGCTGCCCGTCGTGCTGATCTCCCTGTCCTCCTTCGCGTCCATGTACGCCAACCCCGACGGGGTCATCTACAAGATCTTCACCACCATCGGCCACAAGGTCATCGCTCTGTTCATCGGCGTGCTGTACTCCCTGTGGCTGGGCTACAAGCAGCGCAAGGCCGTCGCCCGTGCCTACGAGCAGAACTTCCCCTCTGAGGCCGGCGCCGGCATCGGCGAGATCATGGTCAACAAGTGGGTCGCCCGCGGCCTGATCGTCTGCCTGGCTCCCCTGCTGATCACCGCCATGGGCGGCGCCTTCGGCGGCATCCTGTCCAGCGCTCCCGCGCTGACCCCGCTGTCCGAGATGATCGGCAACAGCCCCATCCCCGGCATCCTGGTCCCCTGGGCCGTGGGCGCCATCATGATGACCGCTGTGGGTTCCATGACCACCGCCGGCATGACCGCCGCCGGTATCGTCCTGCCCATGGTCAGCGCTCTGGGCATCTCCCCGCTGGCCGCCGTGCTCTCCATCGGCGCCGGCACCCTGATGGGCAACCATGTCAACAACTCCGGCTTCTGGGTAATGGGTCAGTTCTTCCATCTGGACACCAAGCAGTCCCTGAAGTATGTGACTCTTCCCTGCGCCGTGGCGTCCGTGATCGCCATCGTGTTCATCATGATCATCAACGCCGTGGGTCTGCTCGGCTGACAGCGATCGACTCTCCCGTCGTGCAGGGGGGCGCTTCCAATCCAACGGGGCGTCCCCCGGTTTTAAGTCTGTGTCTGCCGCGGCACAGCGAACAGTGAATACAACGATTCTGCCTCAAGGAGGTTTATCGACCATGGAAATGAACATCCGTTATGACGGGAAGACCGTGCTCGTCACCGGCGGCACCGGGGGCATCGGTCTTGCCTGCGCCCAGGTGTTCAGCGGCCTGGGCGCGAAGGTGGCCATCTGCGGCACCAACCAGGCGAAGCTGGACAAGGCCCTCCAGACCCTGCGGGCGGAGGGCGGCCAGGTCTGGGGCGAGGTATGCGACGTGTCCAGCCCCAAGGCGCTGAACGATCTGGCGGACCACGTGGAGGCGGCCCTGGGTCCCATCGACGTGTGGGTCAGCAACGCCGGCGTCATGCCCCCTTACAGCCTGATCGACATCGACGAGAAGAGCTGGGACCAGGTGATGGACGTGAACGTCAAGGGCGTATGCATGGGTGCGCAGAGCGCGTTCCGGACCATGAAGGACCGGGGCGGCGTGATCCTGGTGGCGTCCTCTTTCGCCTCTCTGATCCCCTCCATCGGCAGCGGCGCCTACGCCGCGTCCAAGGCGGCCGTCAGCTCCATGGTGAAGACCCTGGCGGCTGAGCTGGCCCCCTACGGCATCCGCGTCAACGGCTACATCCCCGGCGTCATCGAGACCGATATGACCGCCGCGGGCCGGGCCGCCAACGGGGAGAGCATGCGCAGCGTCATCGCCCTGCAGCAGTTCGGCCAGCCCATCGACGTGGCCTGGTCCCTGGCCTTCCTGGCCTCCGACTATGCCAGCTACATCACCGGGACCACCCTGGAGATCTCCGGCGGCAAGATGGGCGTACAGAACCCCGCCAAGGCCTGGCAGGATAAGCTGACGAGAGGATAAAAAACATATGAACGTTAAAGGAAAAGTCATCGCCGTCACCGGCGGCGCCGGCGGCATCGGCACCGCCCAGACCCGGCTCCTGGCCGGGGAGGGGGCGGAGGTCTGGGCCCTGGACATCGCCGGGGACAAGGCCGAGGCCCTGGCAAAAGAGCTGTGCGCCCAGGGCTATAAGGTCCACAGCGCGGCCATGGACGTGGGCAGCGAGGCCGACTGGAAGGCCGTGGTGGACCGCATCGTGGCCGAGAGCGGCCGGCTGGACGTGATCGTCAACAACGCCGGCATCAACATCCGCAAGACCGTGGAGGAGATGACCATGGAGGAGTGGATGAAGATGATGGAGGTCAACACCGGCAGCGTGTTCCTGTCCGCCAAGTACGCCATCCCCGTGATGCGCGCCCAGGGCGGCGGCGCCATCATCAACACCTCTTCCATCTGCGGCCTGATCGGCCATCTGCACACCCCGGAGTGCTACACCGCCACCAAGGGCGCGGTGACGCTCCTGACCAAGTCCATCGCCTCCCGCTACGCCAAGGACAACATCCGCTGCAACTCCATCCACCCCTCCACCATCGACACCCCCTTCGTGGCGGCGCTGATGGCGGACCCGGTGAAGAAGCAGGCCCGGATCGATGAGGTGCCCCTGCGCCGGCTGGCGACCGTGGAGGACGTGGCCAACGCGGTGCTGTACCTGGCCAGCGACGAGGCGTCCTATCTGACGGGCGTGAGCCTGCCGGTGGACGGCGGCGTCACCTGCTACTGAGATAAAAAAACGGCGGAGGAACGGCCGTTCCTCCGCCGGGCGGGCGAAGATCAGTCAAGCCTGGGATCATAGTCGTAGTCGAACACCTCGTGGGAGATGGCGGCGGCGGTCCGCTTGAGATTCTCCACCAGACCGTGCTCCACCGCCGTGCGGATGCGGACGGTCATGCCGGACACGCTGATGGCGCAGGCCACCGTTTCCGGGCCGGAGAACACCGGCACCGCCACGCAGGACAGGCCGACGGATATCTCCTCGTTGTCCGTGGCGTAGCCCTGGCGGCGGACCCGATCCAGCTCCTCCCGGAGCTGCAGGGCATTGGTGATGGTGTTGTAGGTCATGGAGCGCATGTGCTTCGACAGGATGCGGTCCTGGGTGGACGGGGGCAGATAGGCCAGGATGCACTTGCCCACGCCGGTGCAGTGCATGTCGTTCTGCGAGCCGATCTGGGTGCTGATGTGGATGGACCCGGCGTCCACCTTGTCCACATACACCACCCCGTCCCCGTTGCGGATGGCACAGTGGACCGTTTCGTCGTACATGTGGTTGAGCTGCTCCAGGTAAGGGTGTACGGACAGGATGATAACGTTCTGGGTCTGCACCGTGCTGGCCAGGCTCAGCAGCTTCAGCCCCAGCATGTATTTCTGATTGGACCGGTCCTGCTCCAGGCAGCCCAGGCTCGCCAGGGTGTTGATGAGGCCGAAGGCGGTGCTCTTGTTCAGATGCAGCCCCTCGGCGATCTCCTTGACGCTCAGCTCGTTTTTGCCCAGCTGCTGGAACAGGTCCAGTATGGCGAACGCCCGCTCGATGGACTGGATGTTCTTCGTGGTGGCCATTGGTACACCTCCCGATCATTCAGTAATACCGAATACTTTCTGCACTGATTATAAGATACGCCCCCTTATGTTGTCAATATGGACCGGTGCGTTCCGAAAATGGAAAATGCCGTTCTGGATTGACAGACGGACCACAGAACATACCCGGCGCGGGAATGCCGGGCCAAAGAATAAAAATCATCAAGGAGGACCCGATCATGGCACTTCGCAGCAAAACTATCCTGGGGGAAGAGGACAGCGCGTTTGCCCGCTCCCTGTTCAAAGCGATGGGTTACACCGACAGCGAGCTGAAGGAGGGCAAGCCCCTCATCGGCATCGCCAGCACCTGGAACACCCTGGTCCCCGGTCATTATAACCTGGACAAGGTGGCCGAGTACGTGAAGAACGGCATCTATGCCGCCGGCGGCACCCCCGTCCAGTTCGGCACCATCGCCGCCTGCGACGGCGTGGCCCAGGGCCACGAGGGCATGCACTACATTCTCCCCTCCCGTGAGATCATCTGCAACAGCGTGGAGATCATGGCCCAGGCCCACCGGCTGGACGGCCTGGTACTGCTGGCCTCCTGCGACAAGATCGTGCCCGCCATGCTCATGGCGGCGGCCCGTCTGGATCTGCCCGCCATCATATGCGTGGGCGGCCCCATGCTGGGCGGCATCGAGTTCGACGGCCGCAAGTCCGACCTGACCTCCATCTCCGAGGCTCTGGGCATGGTGAAGGACGGCAAGCTGCCCCAGTGCGAGTACGACGCCCTGGAGAACACCGCCTGCCCCGGCTGCGGCTCCTGCGCCTTCTACGGCACCGCCAACACCATGGGCTGCGTCACCGAGGCCCTGGGCATGGCCCTGCCCGGCAGCGCCCTGATCCCCGCGGCCTACGCCGCCCGTCTGCGCAGCTCCTTCGAGGCCGGCCGGGCCATCGTGGACCTGTGCAAGAAGGGCATCACCGCCCGCCAGATCCTCACCCCCGCCGCCATCCGCAACGGCATCAAGGTCACCATGGCCACCTGCGGCTCCACCAACGCGGTGCTGCACCTGTCCGCCGTGGCCAATGAGGCCGGCCTGGACATGAACGTGGTGGAGGAGTTCGAGGAGCTGAACAAGACCACCCCCCAGATCGCCAAGGTCAACCCCGCCGCCGCCCCCGACATGGAGGCCTTCTACCGCGCCGGCGGCATCCCCCGCGTGGAGCAGCGCCTGGGCGACATCCTGGACACCTCCGTCATGACCGTCACCGGCAAGACCCTGGCCGAGAACCTGGCCGGGTATGTGTATGAGTACCCCGAGGATCCCTCCATCATCAAGACCGTGGAGGAACCCTTCTCCAAGACCGGCGGCGTGGCCGTGCTCCACGGCAACCTGTGCCCCCACACCGCCGTCACCAAGCCCGGCGCCATCCATCCGTCCATGCACCACTTCGTGGGCAAGGCCAAGTGCTTCAACAGCGAGGAGGAGGCCGAGGAGGCCATCCTGGGCCTGAAGATCCAGCCGGGCGACGTGGTGGTCATCCGCTACGAGGGTCCCAAGGGCGGCCCCGGCATGCGGGAGATGTTCAAGGCCATGAAGTACATGTACGGCGTAGGCCTGCACCAGTCCGCGGCCCTGATCACCGACGGCCGGTTCTCCGGCACCAACAACGGCTGCTTCGTGGGCCACATCTCTCCCGAGGCCGCTGAGGGCGGCCCCCTGGCCATCGTGGAGGACGGCGACGAGATCCTCATCGACGTGGACGAGGGCCGGCTGGAACTGCACGTCTCCGACGAGGAGATCGCCCGCCGCTTCGAGAACTGGAAGCTGCCCGAGAAGAACATCCCCAACGGCTATCTGCGGCTGTACGCCAAGACCGCCACTTCCGCCGACCAGGGCGCCGTTATCAAGATGTAATCCACCCGCTTCCCGGCGGGGACCATCCCTCCGCCGGGAGCCAGGGATAGTCATTGAGGAGGAAACACAATGAGCGAGAAAGTTATGAGGACGATGGACGGCAACGAGGCCTGCGCCACTGTTGCCTACCATTTCACAGACGTAGCGGGCATCTTCCCCATCACCCCGTCTTCCCCCATGAGCGAGAAGGTGGACGAGTGGTCCGCGGCGGGCCGGAAGAACATGTTCGGCCAGCCGGTGACGCTGGTGGAGATGCAGTCCGAGGGCGGCGCGTCCGGCGCGCTGCACGGCGTGTCCGAGGCGGGCGCCATGGCCACCACCTTCACCTCCAGCCAGGGCCTGCTGCTGATGATCCCGAACCTGTACATCATGGCCGGGCACCGCATGCCGGCGGTGTTCCATGTGGCGGCCCGTTCCGTGGCCCAGCACGCCAACAACATCTTCGGCGACCACCAGGACGTGATGACCTGCCGGACCACCGGCGTGACCATGATGAGCACCGCCTCCGTCCAGGAGGTCATGGACCTGGCGGGCGTGGCCCATCTGACCACCGTCAAGACCCGGGTGCCCTTCATGCACTTCTTCGACGGCTTCCGCACCAGCCATGAGATCCAGAAGATCGAGGTCATCGACCTGGACAAGGTGGGCGCGCTGCTGGACAGGGACGCGCTGAAGGCCTATCACGACATCGCCATGAACCCGGAGCACCCCCTGCAGCGGACCACGGTGCAGGGTCCGGACGTGTACTACCAGTCCCAGGAGGCCAACAACAAGGACTATGAGGCCATCCCCGGCGTGGTGGAAGGGTACATGCAGGGCATCAACGCCATCACCGGCCGCGACTACCACATCTTCAACTACTACGGCGCCCCCGACGCGGACCGGGCCATCGTGGCCATGGGTTCCGCCTGCGAGGCGGCCAAGGAAGTGGTGGACTACCTGAACGCCCGGGGCGAGAAGGTGGGCCTGCTGCAGATCCACCTGTTCCGGCCCTTCGACGTGAAGTACTTCCTGAACGCCATGCCCAAGACCGTGAAGACCGTCACCGCCATGGACCGCTCCAAGGAGCCGGGCGCCATCGCGGGCGCGGTGTACCTGGACGTGTGCGCGGCCTACGCCAACGACCCGGACGCGCCGGCCGTCTACGGCGGCCGCTACGGCCTGGCGTCCAAGGACGTGACCCCCGCCCAGATCAAGGCCGTGTTCGACAACATGGCCGCCGCCCAGCCCAAGAAGATGTTCACCATCGGCATCGTGGACGACGTGACCCACCTGAGCCTGGACGTGCACGAGCCGCTGATCACCGAGTCGGCGGACACCGTGTCCTGCAAGTTCTGGGGCCTGGGTTCCGACGGCACGGTGGGCGCCAACAAGAACTCCGCCAAGATCATCGGCGACCACGCGGGCATGTACACCCAGGCGTACTTTGAGTACGACTCCAAGAAGTCCTACGGCATCACCAAGAGCCACCTGCGCTTCTCCAAGCAGCCCATCCGGTCCACCTACCTCATCAAGGCGGCGGACTTCCTGGCCTGCCACAGCCAGTCCTATATCACCCGCTACGACATGATCCACGAGATCAAGGACGGCGGCACGTTCCTGCTGAACACCTCCTGGACCGAGGAGGAGCTGGACAAGGAGCTGCCCGGGGATGTGAAGAAGTACATCGCCGACCACAACGTGCAGTTCTATATCGTGGACGCCAACCGGATCGCCCGCCAGCTGGGGCTGGGCAACCACGCCAACCTGATCCTGCAGGCGGCGTTCTTCAAGCTGGCCAATGTCATGCCGGTGGACGACGCGGTGCGGTATATGAAGGAGGCGGCCCAGAAGACCTACGCCAAGAAGGGCGAGAAGGTCGTGGCCATGAACCAGGCGGCGGTGGACGCCGGCATCGACAGCCCCATCAAGGTGAATGTGCCCGCGTCCTGGCATGAGGCGAAGGACGAGCGGACGGTGGATGAGAATCTGCCGGAGGTGGTGAAGAGCATCGTGGTGCCCTGCAACCGGCAGCGCGGCGACGATCTGCCCGTGTCCGTGTTCGTGCCCCATCAGGACGGCACCTATCCCCTGGGCACCAGCAAGTACGACAAGCGCGGCATCGCGGCCAGCATCCCCCAGTGGGACCCGGCCAAGTGCTTGCAGTGCAACCAGTGCGCCTTCGTCTGCCCCCACGCGGCCATCCGTGCGTTCCTGGTCAACGAGGAGGAAACCGCGGCGGCCCCCGCCGGGTTCGAGACCGTGGAGGCCAAGGGCGCCAAGGGACTGCGCTACCGCATCCAGGTCAGCACCATGGACTGCACGGGCTGCGGCAGCTGCGCGGCGTCCTGCCTGGCCAAGGAGAAGGCCCTGACCATGAAGCCGGTGGACGGCACCATGTACGACGAAACGAATTGGAATTACGCTCTGAGCCTGAGCGACAAGCCGGGCGTGTTCAACCGCAAGACCCTCAAGGGCAGCCAGTTCTATCAGCCCCTGGTGGAGTTCTCCGGCGCCTGCGCCGGCTGCGGCGAGACCCCCTATGCCAAGCTCATCACCCAGCTGTACGGCGAAAAGACCTACTGGGTCAACGGCGTGGGCTGCTCCCTGGCGTGGGCCGGTGCGTTCCCGTCCCTGCCCTACACCAAGAACAAGGAGGGCCGGGGTCCCGCGTTCTACGGCACCCTGTTCGAGGACCAGGCGGAGAACGGCCTGGGCGTGGTGCTGGCTGTGAAGCAGCGGCGCGCCTGCGAAAAGCAGAAGGTGGAGGCCCTGCTGCCTCTGGTGGCCGGCAGCGACGTAGAGGAGGCCGCCAAGACGTGGCTGGAGAGCTTCGAGGACCTGGACAAGAACGACGCGGACGCCCGCGCTCTGGTGGCGGCGCTGGAAAGCGCCAGCCTCACCGGCGAGGCGGAGACGCTGAAGCAGGCCATCCTGCTGGACAAGGATCAGCTGGGCAAGAAGGTCGTGTGGCTGTTCGGCGGCGACGGCTGGGCCTACGACATCGGCTACGGCGGCCTGGACCACGTGATGGCGTCCGGCGAGGACATCAACGTGTTCGTGGTTGACACGGAGGTGTACTCCAACACCGGCGGCCAGTCCTCCAAGGCGACCCCTGTGGGCGCGTCGGCCAAGTTCGCCGACGGCGGCAAGAAGACGGCCAAGAAGGACCTGGGCCGGCTGATGATGACCTATCCCAACGTGTACGTGGCCTCCGTGGCCATGGGCGCGAACCCGGCGCAGCTGATGAAGGCTGTCACCGAGGCCGTGGAGCACAAGGGTCCGTCCATCGTCATCGCTTACGCGCCGTGCATCAACCACGGCATCAAGTCCGGCATGCAGAACGTGCAGGACGAGATGAAGAAGGCCGTGGACTGCGGGCTGTGGCCGCTGTACCGGTACAACCCGGACAAGGCGGAGAAGCCCTTCTCCCTGGACTACAAGGCCCCCAGCCGTCCTGTCAGCGACTTCCTGGACGGCGAGGTGCGCTACGCGGGCCTGCGGGTGAAATATCCCGAGACGGCGGAGCGGCTGTTCGCCGAGGCCCAGCGTCAGGCCGACGAGCGGTATAAGACCTACGTCCGCCTGGAAAAGAGCTACAACGAGGCGTGATCGACGCGCCTAGCGCAAAAACCCATTGACAAACGGACCATCCGCCCGGTCTTTGATCCGGCGGATGGTCTGTCTTGAACGATACCGAGCATAAGGAGCACTATTTCGTATGGACGCAGCGTATCTGGCGGCGGCGCTTTCCCTGTTCAAAGCGGACGGGAGCCTGGACTTCGCCAGTCAGGAACGGCTTTTCAACAGCATGATCGACGCCGGCATAGACGGCATCCTGGTGGAGGGCAGCAGCAGCGAGTTCTTCGCCATGAGCATGGCCCAGCGCCGGGAGATGGCCAAATTCGCCATCGACTGCGTGGCAGGCCGGGTCAGGATGATCGTGGGCACGTCCCACATGGTGGCGGACTCCATCGTGGAATTTTCCAATTTCTGCCTGGACGCGGGGGCGGACGCGGTGATGATCCTGCCGCCGTACTACTTCCGCTTCGGCGAGGAGGCCCTGCTGCAGTATTATGACACGCTGGTGCGGCGCATCGGCGGGCCTGTTTACATCTACAACTTCCCCGACAACACGGGCTATACCATCCCCCCGTCCGTGGTACTGAAGCTGGCACAGATGCATGAAAATGTGGTGGGCATGAAGGACACCGTGTCCTCCATGGACCACACCCGGGAGCTTATCAAGACCGTCAAGTCCCAGGTCCCGGCCTTCGAGATCTATTCCGGCTTCGATGACAACCTGGCCCACAACATCCTGTCCGGGGGCAACGGCTGCATCGGCGCGCTGCCCAACGTGGCGCCGGAGCAGTGCGCCCGGTGGATCAGGGCCTTCCGGGAAAACGACCTGGAGGGCATCGCCCGGGGCCAGCGGCAGGCCGATCAGCTGATGGACCTGTTCTCCATGCGCAGCCCCTATCTGCCGGTGTTCAAGGAGGCGGTGCGCCTGCGGGGCATCGCCGAAACAAGCGTGAGCACCTTCCCCATGCCCAACGCCACCGTGGAGGACGACGCGAAGATCCTGGAACTCCTCCGCCGGCAGGGGGTCATGTAAAATCATTCGATCGATAAGGAGCATGTGACTATGACGAAGATCGGTTTTGTGGGCCTGGGCATCATGGGCCGGCCCATGGCGGAGCACCTCATCAAGGGCGGCTTCCCCCTGATGGTCAGCGACCTGAACCAGGCCGCGGTGGACGCCCTCACCGCCCAGGGGGCGGAGGCCGGGTCCTATCAGGACCTGGCGGAGAAGTGCGACATCATCATGATGATCCTGCCCACGGGGGCCATCGTGCAGAGCGTGCTGTTCGGCCAGGGCGGCCTGGCGGAGCATCTTGCCCCGGGCAAGGTGGTGTGCGACCTGTCCAGCGTCACCCCGGGCGAGTCCCAGACCTGTTATGAGAAGCTGAAGGCCATAGGCGTGGGCTTCATGGACGCGCCTGTGTCCGGCGGCGAGACCGGCGCCATCGCCGGGACCCTGGCCATCATGTGCGGCGGCGACGAGGACGTGTTCCACCGCCTGGAGCCGGCCTTCGCGGCCATCGGCTCCAGCGCCCTGCTCATCGGCCCCTCCGGCGCCGGGAGCATCACCAAGCTGGCCAACCAGATCATCGTGAACCTGAACTGCTGCGCCGTGGGCGAGGCCCTGACCCTGGCCACCAAGGCGGGGGTGGACCCCATGAAGGTGTACAAGGCCATCCGGGGCGGCCTGGCCGGCAGCGTCGTGCTGGACCAGAAGGCGCCCATGATGTGCCATCGGGAATTTCAGCCCGGCGGCACCATCCGGGTCAACCGCAAGGACATCAAGAATGTCCTGGCCACCGCCCATGAGCTGGAGGTGCCCGTGCCCCTGACGGCCCAGCTGTACGAGATCCAGCAGGCCCTGTCCGTCAGCGGCCACCTGGACGAGGACCACTCCACCTACGTGCACTATTTTGAGTCGCTGGCGGACGTGACCGTCCGGAGCGACGAGGTGTGAGCCATGGAACAGACGATCAGCGCTTCGGTCCTGACCGGCTTTCCGCCGGTGGACGAGGCGGCGGTGGACGCGCTGCTGCGCCGGGAGATCGAACGGGACGAAACGAAGTTCGTGGTCCTGGACGACGACCCCACCGGCGTGCAGACGGTCCATGACGTGTCCGTTTACACCGACTGGTCGGTGCAGAGCGTGAAAAGCGGCCTGGAGGAGGACAGCAAGCTGTTCTATATCCTCACCAACAGCCGGGGCCTGACGGCGGAGGAGACCACCGCCGTGCATAAGCAGATCGCGGCCAACGTGGCCGCCGCGGCACGGGCCACGGGCAGGCGCTACCTCATCATGAGCCGCAGCGACTCCACCCTCCGGGGCCACTATCCCCTGGAAACGGAGCTACTGCGCCAGGGCATGGAGGCCGACGGCATCACCGTGGACGGGGAGATCCTGTGCCCGTTTTTCAAGGAGGGCGGCCGGTTCACCATCAACGACACCCACTATGTCCGCTACGGCGACGAGCTGGTGCCGGCGGCCCAGACGGAGTTTGCCAAGGACCGCACCTTCGGCTACACCCGGTCCGACCTGCCCGGCTACGTGGAGGAAAAGACCGGCGGCCAGTATCCGGCGGCGTCCGTCACCTGCATCGGCATGGAGGAGCTGCGCCGGCAGGACTATGACGCCATCCAGGCCAAGCTCATGGCGGTGCACGGCTTCGGGAAGGTGTGCGTCAACGCGGTGGACTACTGCGACGTGAAGGTGTTCGCGGTGGCGCTGTACCGGTGCCTGGCGAAGGGAAAACGGTTCCTGTTCCGCACGGCGGCGGGCCTTGTGAAGGTCATGGGCGGCATCAGCGACATCCCCCTGCTCACCCGCAAAGACATGGTCCGGACCGATACCCACACCGGCGGCGTGGTGGTGGTGGGCAGCCATACCCAGAAGACCACCGCCCAGCTGAACAGGCTGCTGACCCTGCCGGGGGTGGAGGCCATCGAATTTCAGAGCGACCTGGTCCTGGAGGGCGACGAGGCCCTGAGCCGGGAGGTGGACCGGTGCGTGGCCCTGGAGGAGGACATCATCCGCCGGGGCGGGACGGCGGTGTGCTACACCAACCGCCGGCTGCTCACCGTGGACAATGACACCCGGGAGAGCGCCCTGACCCGGAGCGTGAAGATCAGCCAGGCCGTGCAGAGCCTGGTGGGCCGGCTGAAGGTGACCCCGGCGTTCATCATCGCCAAGGGCGGCATCACCTCCAGCACCGTGGGCACCGAGGCGCTGGGGGTGAAGAAGGCCAACGTCCTGGGTCAGATCCGCCCCGGCATCCCCGTGTGGCAGACCGACGACGGCAGCCGCTTCCCCGGCATCCCCTATGTGATCTTCCCCGGGAACGTAGGGGACGAGGACACCCTCCGCCAGGCGGTGGAGATCCTCACGGAGCAATAAACCCGCAAATAAGCATAACGAAAGCCGCTGCGTAGAGCAGCGGCTTTTTCGTATGTGTGGCGCTTTACGACGCCATGGTCAGGGCGATGGAGGCCAGGCACAGCAGCGCGAATCCGATCATGCCCGGGTTAAGGCAGGCAATTTTGAAGCGGCTGCCCCGGGGAAGCTCCCGCTCCGCCGGGAGAAAGCGCACATGCCTTGCCCGTATGCACAGGGTCACCAGGCCCGCCGCCGCCAGGGCGATCATGCAGAAGCTGTATGCGGCCAGGGCCAGGCCCGTGCCGTCGGGGCCGGCGGCCGCCAGGATGGCCGGGGCCACCACGCTGCCCAGCAGGTTGATGAACATGTGCAGCGCCGTGCTGTACCGCAGCCGGCCTGTGCGGACGTAAATATATCCGAACAGCAGCCCCACGGCGAAGGCGTAGAAAAGCTGCCCCAGATTGCCGTGGAACAGCCCGAACACCGCCGCCGACAGCACCACCGCCGGCTTCTCCCCGTAGCTGCGCGCCCGGTCGATGAACTGCTTGCGGAACACGTACTCCTCGATCAGCGGCGCGGCCACCACCATCACCGGCACCTTTATCCACAGGCTCCCGTCCATGGCGTAGTCCAGGATGGGGTTGAGGTTCTCCGCGCCCAGCAGCGCCTGCAGCGCCGCCGTGATCAGGCTGCCCGCCAGGTTCCCGGCGTACATCAGGAACATGGCGATGAGCAGGCAGCAGGCGGCCTGTCCCGGGCGGAGGGAGGTCTTTTCCGGGGCCGCGGCGGGCATCTTCCGCCACAGGAGCAGGCCCGCGGGGATCGCCACGACGTACAGGGGCAGGAAGGTGATCAGCCACACGGCCAGGCTGGATATGCCGCCCTGGGGCTGCACCAGCATCACCGCGGCGGCGGCCAGCAGCTGCAGCACCGTGCTCAGCGCCAGCATCAAAAACGCGCCCGCGCCCAGCCGGGAGAAGTGGCGCCGGGCGGCGGCCAGGTCTATCTCGGGCGGCGGCAGGGGGGAGGATATATCGGGCATCGGGGAAGCCGCCGCGGGCACCGGGGAGTACCCGGCGGGGACAGTATAGCCCCCGGCGGGGACGGTATAGCTCCCGGCCAGGACCGCAGGCCGGGGCCGGGGGTCCAGGAACCGGGGGATCAGCGCGAAGAAGAGCAGCCCCAGCCCGGCGTTCACCGCCGTGGACAGCGCCGCCGCGGCGAGAAGACTGCCGGACAGCAGGAAGATGGCCAGGTCCGGCAGCAGACCGAAGTAGACGAACATGACCTGGACCAGCTGCTTGACGGTCTTGCCCGCGTTGACGGGCACGGAGAAGCCGATGAAGGCCCCCACGGCGGTGGCGTAAAAGTGTACGGACAGGATCACCGGCAGCCACTTCACGGCCCCGAAAAGGCCGTCGCCCGCCGCCAGGGAACCCACCAGCAGCGCCGGCAGCAGGTCCAGCAGACAGTTGGTCAGCACGCCCAGCATGGACCACATCAGCTTGGAGAAGGTGCTCTCCGGCACCAGCAGGAAGCCGTCCATGCCCGCGTCCTGCTCCAGGGGGTTGCCCATGGCCCGGAAGAAGGCCATGACCCCCAGCGCCACGGCCACCGCCCAGGCCTGATGGGACAGCAGCCCCACAGCCAGCCCCGCCAGCAGATAGGTCTCCAGGGTCTTGGTGAACAGGCCCAGGTGGGCGAAGCGGAAGCGGTTGTACATGGCCTTGAAAAAGTACACATTGGCCCCGGCGCCGTGGCGCATTCCGTCCCGGCGCAGCCGGTCGCTGCGGTCCTTTTTCCGCCGGACGACCACGCCGGCGCCCTTCTCCGACTGGGCACGGGCCAGCAGCTCCGCGGTCTCCTCGCTCTTGGCCATGGCGTCCTCATAGAAGTCCGCCCGGATGTGCCATATGACCCACACCAGCGCCGCCCCGCCCAGGACGGTCGCGGCCAGGTATATGGCGCTCGTTCCCATCTGGCCCGCCGCGGCGCAGCCGCAGGCCGCCTTCAGCCAGCCCCAGAAGGGGATGGACCGGGACATATGGCCGCCGAGGTAGTCCGCTGCGGTCCACAGATAGCCCCGTCCGCCCCGCAGGGCGATGAGGTATCCCGCCGCGACCAGCGCCAGCACGGCGTAAAGCCCGGGCCGCAGGCCCCGCTTCACCCGGGGATAGGTGGCCGCCAGGATGTACAGCATCACCCGCAGCAGCGTGCCCGTCAGCACGGTCAGGCAGAACGCCGCCACGATGATGAGCGCGCTGAACAGACTCAGCCCCAGGTTCCCTACCAGGTTGGGCAGCTGGATCAGCAGATAGAACCCCGCCAGCAGGGACACTCCCAGCTGGGTGGTCAGTCGGAACAGCAGCACCGACTGGGGCCGCATGGGGGAGGGGAACAGGACGTTCACGTCCGCCGGCAGGAAGATGCGGCTGCCGTTTTTGTCCGCGCCCATGGCCATGAACGCGAAGATCGCCAGCACCACCGCGCCGGCAGCCGCCTCCGCGATGACCGCGGCGTCCTCCCCGGCGGGAAGGCCGGCGTCGGGCAACGTATCCGTCGCCTCCGGCGGCGCGTCCATATCGTCGGGGCCGTCATCGGTGGCGGAGGCGGCGAGAAAGCCGATGACCCCGCCCATCAGCGCGCACACCAGGATAAACACCAGCACCCAGGTCTTGAACAGCTTTTTCAGCTGGTTTTTGAAGGTGTGCAGGGCGTAATAGCCGAACAGCCTCATGCGTCCTCCCCTCCGGGATGGGCCATGTCGGACTGGCTCACGCCCTCGGTCACGTCGAAGAACAGCTCCTCCAGCGTCCGGCCATCCGCCGCCAGCTCCTCCCGGGTCACGTTGGCCCGGATACGGCCTGCCTGCATGATGATGGTCCGGTCCCAGAGCATGTCCACGCTGTCGATGATGTGGGTGCTCACCAGCATGGTCCGGCCCTGGCTGCGCATCAGCTCGATCAGCTCCTTCAGCTGCTTGATGGCGTGGGGGTCCAGGCCGATCATAGGTTCGTCCAGCAGCAGCATCTTCGGCTCCGGCAGCAGGCCCATGCAGATGTTCAGCTTCTGCTGCATGCCCTTGGACAGCTCGTCGCCGAACTTTTTCTTCTTGTCCGTCAGCTCGAAGCGCCGGAACAGCTCCTCCGCCCGGTCCTTATAGTCCGTCAGCCGGTAGGCGCGGGCCAGAAATTCCATGTGCTCGCTGACGGTGAGGTTGGGGTACAGCGACGGCATCTCCGGGATGTAGCCCAGCAGCTTCCGGGCGTCGGAGGTCTTGTTGACGAAGCCGCCCACGGTGATGGCGCCCTGGTAGCGCAAAAAGCCCACGATGGCCTTCATGATGGTGCTCTTGCCCGCGCCGTTGGGACCCAGCAGCACGGTGACGCTGCCCGGGTCCAGGTGGAAGGTCACGTCGTCGCAGGCCGTCACCTTGCCGTATTTCTTCGTCACATGGGATACGTCCAGCATGGTCTTCTCCTCTTTTCTCCGCCGAAATAAAAAAGTGCGCGGCCGAAGCCGCGCAGGAAAAACGCAGCCCGACTGTCCGCTCAGCACAGCTCGGCCCGGGAGGGCAGGAAACTGTGTGACAGGTACAGTATAGCGCGTTTCGGCAAAATAGCAAGCCGGGAAGTTTATGCCAGCACGTTGAACCGCCGCCACCGACCGCTTTTGGCCCGGAGCAGGAAGCAGGCCGCCCGCAGCACCCAGTCGGCGCACCAGCCGATCCATACGCCCCACAGGCCCGCCCCGGTGTAGCGGCACAGGAACCAGCACAGGCCCACCCGCAGCACCCACATGCTGGCGGCGGTGATCCACATGGTGAAGGACACGTCCCCCGCCGCCCGCAGGCCGTTGGGCAGCGTGAAGGCGCATGGCCACAGCAGAGGCCTCAGCGCACACACGAACCAGGTGATCCGGCACACCAGCCGAACCCCCTCCGGACTCAGGGCCGTGAAGCGGGTGATAAGCGGCGCACCGGCGGAAAAGACCAGGCACATCGCCAGGGACACCGCCGCCGAGATGCGGGTGAACAGGCCCATATAGCGCTGGGCCTGGTCGGGGTCGCCACGGCCCATGCACTGGCCCGCCACGGTGATAAGGCCGATGCCCACGGCCACGCCGGGCATGCTGATGCAGGAGTCCATGGTAGCGATCACCGCCTGGGCGGCGATGGCGGTGGTGCCCAGGGTGGACACGGTGGACTGCACCGCCAGCTTTCCGAACTGGAACATGCCGTTCTCCACCGCGGAGGGCAGCCCCACCCGCATGATCCGCCGGAGCATGGCCCGGTCCGGCTTGAACTGCTCCATAGGCCCCAGGGAGAACACCTGCCCCGGCCTGGCCTGGTGCGCCAGCAGCCACGCCGCGCTCACCGCCCGGCTGGCCAGAGTGGCCAGGGCCGCCCCCAGCACGCCCATGTGAAAGACAAATATCAGCACCGCGTTGCCGGCGATGTTCAGTATGTCCGCCGCCGCGGCCACGATCATGGGCCGGCGGGAGTTGCCCGCGGCCCGGTGGAGGGCGGCGCTGGCGGTATACAGCGCCAGGAAGGGATAGCTCAGGGCCGTCACCAGCAGATAGATCTGGGCCGCGTCCATGACGTCCGGCTCCACCGTGCCGAAGATGAGCCGCAGCACAGGCCGGCGGAGCGCGGCCAGCACGGAGCAGCAGACCAGGCTCAGCGCCAGCGATGCCATCATCACCTGGTTGGCGGACAGCCGCGCCCGGTCCCGGTCCCCCTGGCCGATGTACTGGGAGCAGACGATGGTGCCCCCGGCGGCCAGGGCGGAGAGGAAGTACAGCACCAGCACGTTCAGTGAGTCCACCAGCGCCACGCCGGAGATGGACGCCTCCCCCACCGCGGAGACCATGAACGTGTCCGCCACGCCCATGATCCCGGTGAGGATCTGCTCCAGGATGAGAGGCCACAGCAGCGCCTTGATATCTTTGTTTGTGAACATGCGCCGCGCCTCCCTTACATTTTTATATCTTTACAACGCGAAAGCTATTATAGGAGCACCTCGCGTCAAAAACAAGGGGTGAATTGAACAAAAGAAAGACTAACTATTAAAAGTCAAGCCCGAATTAGATGAATAGGAAGCAAGGAAGTAGAACCGCAAGATGGCATAA
>CANQXG010000037.1 GCA_947627735.1 uncultured Oscillospiraceae bacterium
TTCAGGATGACCCGCAGGGGGGTCTTCCGGGCCTTGTTGGCGTTGCGGACGATGCCGATGGCGCCCTCGGCGGCGGCAAAGGACTCGTGGCCGGCCAGGAAGGCGAAGCACTTCGACTCGTCGCTCAGCAGCATGGCGCCCAGGTTGCCGTGGCCCAGACCCACCTTCCGGTCGTCGGCCACGGAGCCGTCGATACAGAAGGCCTGCAGGCCCTCGCCGATGGCCTTGGAGGCCTCCGCGGCGGACTTGACGCCCTTCTTAATGGCGATGGCCGCGCCCATGCAGTAGGCCCAGCAGGCGTTCTCGAAGCAGATGGGCTGGATGCCCTTGACGATCTCATAGGGGTCGAAGCCCTTGTCCTGGCAGATGGTGCGGCACTCCTCGATAGAGCCGATGCCGTACTGAGCGAGGACGCCGTTGATCTTGTCGATCCTTCTCTCGTAGCTTTCAAACAGAGCCATTTTCTAGTCCTCCTCTCTCTTATTCCTGCCGGGGGTCGATGTAGCGGACGGCGGCGTCGAACTGGCCGTAATGGCCCTTGGCCTTCTCCAGGGCCGTATTGGCGTCGTCGCCCTTCTTGATGAAGTCCATCATCTTGCCCAGATTGACAAACTCATAGCCGATGATCTCGTCGTCGGCGTTCAGGGCCATGCGGGTGCAGTAGCCCTCGGCCATCTCCAAGTAACGGGGGCCCTTGGCCTTGGTGCCCATCATGGTGCCGATCTGGCTGCGCAGGCCCTTGCCCAGGTCCTCCAGGCTGGCGCCCACCACCAGGCCGCCCTCGGAGAACGCGGACTGGGTCCGGCCATAGACGATCTGCAGGAACAGCTCCCGCATGGCGGTGTTGATGGCGTCGCACACCAGGTCGGTGTTCAGCGCCTCCAGGATGGTCTTGCCGATGAGGATCTCGCTGGCCATGGCGGCGGAGTGGGTCATGCCGGAGCAGCCGATGGTCTCCACCAGGGCCTCCTCAATGATGCCGTCCTTCACGTTCAGGGTCAGCTTGCAGGCGCCCTGCTGGGGAGCGCACCAGCCGATGCCGTGGGTGAAGCCGCTGATGTCGCTGATCTGCTTGGCCTGGACCCATTTGCCCTCCTCGGGGATGGGAGCCGGGCCATGATACGCGCCCTTGGCGACGCACGTCATCTTGTCCACTTCTGCTGAATAGATCATGATTTTCTCCCTTCTTAGATATGGCGTTTTCCGGCGCGTACCGCCGGGCGGTACAGTGTCTAAAATATACCATCATTCGCCTGTAAAGTCAATGCGCCCGCCGCGCCCGCGGCGGACAAATGCGCCGCCCTGAAAAGGGCGGCGCCGATGCTGTTTTTTTGCGTTCACCGGCCGAACAGGACGGTGAGGTCTTTGATGCGCTTGGCCAGGGCGGGGGTGGCCGCGCCGGGCTGCATCCGCCACTGCCAGTTGCCGTCGGGGATGCCGGGCCGGTTCATCCGGGCCTCGTCGCCCAGGCCCAGATAGTCCTGCATCTGGGCGATGAACATCCGGGCCACGGAACCCATGCCGCCCCGGAGGATGCCCCAGTCCAGGCCCTCCTCCCGGTTCAGGCCCAGATAGGCCCTGGCCTTGACCACGTCCCGCGCGTCCGCCTCGGCCAGCCAGCCCTTGAGGGTGGTGTTGTCGTGGGCGCCGGTATAGCAGATGCAGTTGACCGGATAGCAGTGGGGCAGGTAATCGCTGTCATCCCGGTGGTCGAAGGCGAACTGCAGCACCCGCATCCCGGGGAAGCCGGACATGTCCAGCAGGGCCTGGACCTGTTCGGTCACATAGCCCAGGTCCTCGGCGATGATGAGGCTGCGGGGGAATTTCTCGTGGAGCATGCGCACGAAGGCCTCGCCGGGACCCTTCTCCCACCGGCCTGAGGCGGCGGTGGGGGCGTCCTTGGGCACGGCCCAGTAGCTCTCCAGGCCCCGGAAGTGGTCCAGCCGGGCCACGTCGAACCGGTCCAGGGTGCTGCGCATGCGCTGCTCCCACCAGGCAAAGCCGTCGTCAGCCATCCGCCGCCAGTCATACAGGGGGTTGCCCCACAGCTGGCCGTCGGCGGTGAAGGCGTCGGGGGGGACCCCCGCCACGGCGGTGGGCATGTTGTCGCTGTCCAGCTGGAACATGCCGGGGTTGGCCCACACGTCGGCGGAGTCCATGGCCACGTAGATGGGCAGGTCCCCGATCAGCCGGATGCCCTTTTTCACGGCGTAGGCCTTCAGGGCGTCCCACTGCTTCTGGAACAGGTATTGCAGATAGGTGAAAAACCGCACCTCCCTGTCCAGCTTCGCCGTCCAGCGCTCCACCGCCGCGCTCTTGCGCAGACGGATGTCCGCCAGGGGCCACGCCGTCCAGGGGGCCATGCCGAAATGGCGCTTCAGGGCCATGAACAGGGCGTAATCCGGCAGCCAGGACCGGTTTTTCGCGGCGAAGGACGCCACGGCTACCCGGTCGGCCTGCCAGCCCCGGTCGAAGGCCTTCTCCAGCAGGGGGAAGCGGGCGGCGTACACCGCGCCGTAATCCACCCGGTCGGCCTTATCGCCCCAGAAGGGGGCGGCCGCCTCCTCGGCGGTGAGCAGGCCGTCGGCGATGAGCATGTCCAGGTCTATGTAGTAGGGGTTGCCGGCAAAGGCGGAGAAGGACTGATAGGGCGAGTCGCCGTAGCTGATGGGTCCCACGGGGAGCATCTGCCAGTATTTCTGTCCGGCGGCGGCCAAAAAGTCCACGAAATCATAGGCGGCCCTGCCCAGAGTGCCGATCCCGTAGGGGGAGGGCAGGGACGACACGGAGAGCAGAATGCCTGCTGCGCGTTCCATAAAATATTATCCTTTCACGGCGCCGGCGGCCACGCCCTTGATGATGTGCTTCTGGCAGGTGAGGTAGAACACGATCACCGGGATGATGCTCAGCAGGATCAGGGCCATGGTGGCGCCCAGATCCACGGTGCCGTAGCTGCCTTTCAGATACTGGATGTGGATGGGGATGGTGCGGTACTTGTTGATGTCCAGCACCAGGTAGGGCAGCAGGTAGTCGTTCCATATCCACATGATCTCCAGGATGCCCACGGAGATCATGGTGGGCTTGAGCATGGGCAGCACCACGGAGAAGAAGGTCCGCACGGGGCTGCAGCCGTCGATGGCGGCGGCCTCCTCGATCTCCAGGGGGATGGACTTGACGAAGCCCACGAACATGAATATGGCCAGGCCCGCTCCGAAGCCCAGGTACACGATGGGGATGGTCCAGGGGGTGTTCAGCTTCAGGGTGTCCGCGGTCTTGGACAGGGTGAACATGACCATCTGGAAGGGCACCACCATGGAGAACACGCACAGGTAGTACACGATCCGGCAGAACCGGGAGTTCACCCGGGAGATGAACCAAGCGGCCATGGACGTGCACAGCAGGATCAGCGCCGTGGACAGCACCGTGATCACCACGCTGTACAGCACGCTTTTCCAGAACGGATAGTTGCCGAAGGTCATGCCCTTGATGAAGTTGCTGAAGCCGGCCCACATCTCCCCCTTGGGCAGGGCGAAGGTGTCGGTCTTGACGTAGGTGTTGAGCTTGAAGGAGTTGAGCAGCACCGTCAGCACCGGCAGCACGTAGATGATGCAGATGATGCTCAGCACCACGGACAGGATGGTCTTGTTGCGCCTTTCGGCGGAGAGAGATCCGCTCTTCATTACTGCTGTACCTCCTTTTTGCGGGTAAAGGCCAGCTGGGCCAGGCCCAATCCGGCCACCAGTACGAAGAAGATGACGGCCTTGGCCTGGGCATAGCCCTGGGAGCCGGCATTCTGGCCGTAGAAGGTGTTATAGATGTTCAGCGCCAGCATCTCCGTGGTCTTGACGGCGGTGCCGCCCGGCTGGATGATGAACGGCTGGCCGGCGGTCAGGGCCAGGTTCTGGTCGAACAGCTTGAAGCCGTTGGTCAGGCTCAGGAAGGTGCAGATGGTGATGGAGGGCATCACGTTGGGGATGGTGACCTTGAACAGGGTCTGGCTCTTGGAGGCGCCGTCGATGCGGGCCGCCTCGATCATGTCCTCGGGCACCGCCTGCAGCCCGGCGATGTAGATGATCATCATATAGCCGATCTGCTGCCAGCACATGAGTATGATCAGTCCCCAGAAGCCGTACTTCGTTTCCATCAGGATGGAGGTGCCGTATCGGGACAGGATGCCGTCGAAGATCATGGACCAGATGTAGCCCAGCACGATGCCGCCGATCAGGTTGGGCATGAAAAACACGGTCCTGAACAGGTTGCTGCCCTTGATGCCCTGGGTCAGGGCGTAGGCCACCGCGAAGGCCAGCACATTGATGATGACCAGGCTCACCACCGCGAACAGGGCGGTGTACCAAAACGCGTGGAGGAAGCCCGGGTCGGAGAAGGCCTTGGTGTAGTTGCCCAGGCCGATGAACTGCGCGTCGGAGATGAGCCGGAACTTGCACAGGGAGAGGTAGATGCCTTGGACAAAGGGCCAGACGAAGCCGATGACGAAGGCAACGACCACAGGACCCATGAAGAGCCATCCCCACTTGCTGATGGTCCGGCTCACGGCGTTGACACTGCTGTGTCTTTTTTTCATTTTTACATCCCCTTTGTCATCGATTTGCGGAAAATGGAAAAGGGAGCGGGACGGGCGATATCGCCCGCCCCGCTGAAATAGATCGTTGTTCGCGCTGTGGGCTTTATCAGCCGTTGACAGCGGCGTACTGCGTGGCCCAGCCGTCCACGAAGGCGGTGACCACGGTGTCCCAGTTGGCGTCGGTAGGATCGGCGTTGTACTGGTTCATGGCGGAGGTCAGCGTGGCGCGGTACTCATCCACGTTGGGCTGGAAGTTGGTGGCCCAGTCCATGGAGTAGCAGCCATCGGCGACATAAGCGTCGGCGGCGGTCAGGAAGCCGTTGGTGGAAGCAGGGCACTGCTTATAGGGCATGGCGCTGAAGGACTCGACCAGGAGCGCGGAGGCCTCAGGATCGGTCACGCACCAGACCATGAAGTCCATGGTGGCCTTCTGGTTCTCCTCGGAAGCCTTGCAGTTGATGGCCCAGCAGTTCTCGGTGCCGCAGTTCAGACCGGCCTTCTCCTCGCCTTCCACGCCGCAGTAGTAGGGGATCATGGTGGCGTTGGGGACAGCCTCGGAGACAGCAGACCACTTCCAGGAGCCCTCGACATAGAACGCAGCCTTGCCGGTGATGAACTCGTTCTGGGCGTCATGGCCGCCGGTGGCCAGCTCGGTGCGGTCGACGGTGCTGTTGTTCACGCACAGATCATACAGGTTGCGGAAGTTGTCCATATAGGCGCCGGTCAGAGAGGCGGGGCACTCAGCCCAAGTGGTGCCGCTGTCCTGCTCCTCGTAGTAATACTCCAGGTTGGCCATGTGGCCCACATAGCGCCAGTTGGAGGAGCTGTCCATGTCGTTGGAGGTGAAGGCGTCGAAGCCCAGCTCCGCGGCGCGGGCGTGGATGTCCTCGGCGACGGTCTTCAGGCCGTCAAAGTTGGTGATCTCGTCCATGGAGTGGCCGGCGGCCTCCACCAGGTCGGGGTTGACGATGATGCCGTAGCACTCCATGCTGTAGGGGATGGAGACCAGCTTGCCGTCGGGGCTATACAGGTTGGCGGCGGTGTTGTTCAGCTCGTTGGCGATGGGGGTATCGGTCAGATCGAGAGCGTAATCCTGCCAATCCCGGACACCGGCGGTGTTGCCGATGACGAACAGGGTGGGAGGCTCGGACTTATCCATCTCGGCGTTGAGGGTCTGGCTGTAGGTGCCGGAGGCGGCGGTGACCACCTTCACGGGCACGCCGGTCTTGTCGGTATACATGGTGGCGATCTGCTGCAGAACCTCGTCGGACTCGGGCTTGAAGTTCAGCCAGTACACGCTGCCGGCAGCGGCCTCGGGCTCCTCGGCCTCAGGCTCCTCCGCCTCGGGCTCCGCTTCAGGCTCTTCGGCCTCGGGCTGGGTCTCGGGCGCCGCTTCGGACTCGGACTCGGGTTCTTTGCTGCCGCTGCCGCCGCCGCAGCCGGCCAGCAGGCCGACGCACAGCACCAGGGCAAGAAGCAGGCAAATAAGCTTGTTCAGTTTCATTCCATTGCGTCCTTTCAATAAAAATAATTATTTCACACGGCGTGTACCGCCGCAGTGATCATGTGTTCGCCGCCGGGCCGATCCGGGCCACGGAGTCCCCGGGCCGGAGGGTGGTTTCCATCAGCACGTGCCGGTGGGGGGCGGTGCCCTCGATGATGCCGATGAGCATCCGGGCGCTCTCCAGGGCCATCTCCTCGGCGGGCTGGCGCAGGGTGGTGAGGGTGGGCACGGTGTAGGTGGAGATCTCCATGCCGTCGATGGCGATGACGGAGCAGTCCTCCGGCACCCGCCGGCCCCGGTCCGTCAGGGCCTTGATGGCGGCGATGGCGATGGCGTCGGAGATGGCCAGGATGGCCGTGAAGTCCGCTCCGGAGTCGATCAGCCGCAGGGTGTAGTCGTAGGCCGCGTCCATGGCGTAGTCGCCGGTGAATACGGCCAGGGCCGGGTCATAGGCGATGCCCGCCTCCGCCAGGGCACGCTTATAGCCCTGGAACCGAAGCTGGCCGATGGAACAGTCCGCCGGATCGTCCAGGATCATGGCGATGCGCCGGTGGCCGTGGTCTATCAGATACTCCACCGCCTTGGCGGCCTCGTCCTCGTCCCGGATGCTGACGGAGGAGTAATCGTCCGCCCGCAGGTCGCCGAAGGAGTTGGTGTAGGTGCAGCAGACGAAGGGCACCGTCAGCGGCTGGAGTTCCTCTTTCGTATAGTTGAACCGGCCGCCCAGGAAGATCACGCCCAGCAGCTTTTTCTCCCGCTCCAGCTCCGCCGCCGCCCGGATCTCGTCGGACTGGGTGGAGATCTGCTGCAGGACCATGGTGTAGCCCAGGTCGTGGATCTCCCGGCCCAGCACCCGGATGATGGAGGACAGGAAGGGGTTATCCACGCCCCGGCTCACCACGCCGATGGCGGTGGAACGGCTGGAGACCAGGCTGCGGGCGCTGTTGTTGGGCACATAGTGGCAGGCGCGGATGGCGTCGTTCACCATCTCCCGTACGGAGGCGCTCACGTCCGGGTGGTCGTTGAGCACCCGGGACACGGTGCTGGTGCTCACGCCGCAGTAGGCCGCCACGTCCTTGATGGTCATGGTCTCCCTCCCATTCCTGTGGTATGCGAGGCTGGAAACCTTGCCGGGAACATTACCGGGAACGATTCCAGACTATCTATTGTGAAATATACACGAATTATTTTGAGATGTCAAGGGAGGACATCGTAAAAATATGACAGCGCGTTTTGGGAAAAGTGCCCTTTGCCAAAATAAAGCATACCCGAATTTCAGGCATTTGCTCAAATTTCATACTATTTTGCAGGGAAAAATCATGTATTTTTGGGCTGGAAATCCCCCGGGCCGGTGGCTATAATGGCCCCTGATGCGCGAAAGGGCCGGCGCGGCGGGCCGGCCCCGGCGCAGCGAATACCCTTTATCTCCAAGGAGGAAATTGATTTCGTGACCAAAAATCTGACGACCGGCAGCCCTATGAAGCTGATCCTCGGCTTTGCCGTGCCCACGCTGTTCGGGCTGCTCTTTCAACAGATGTACAATATGGTGGATACCATGATCGTGGGCCGGCTGCTGGGGGCGAACGCCCTGGCGGCGGTGGGCGCCACCGGCTCCATCAGCTTTCTCATCATCGGCTTTTGCACCGGCATATGCAGCGGCTTCGCCATCCCCGTGGCCCGCTCCATGGGCGCGGAGGAGCACAGCCTTCTGCGCCGGTACGTGGCCAACGCGGCGGTGCTGGCGGCGGTGTTCGCCGCGGTGCTCACCGCCGTGACGGGCCTTGCCTGCGGCGCCATCCTCACTGCCATGGACACCCCGGCGGACATCTACGCCGACTCCTATCGGTACATCTTCATCATCTTCATGGGCATCCCCGCCACGTTCCTGTATAACCTGCTGGCGGGCGTGCTCCGCTCATTGGGGGACAGCCGCACGCCGGTGGTGTTCCTGGCCCTTTCGTCGGGGCTGAACATCGCATTGGACGTGACGCTGATCCTGTACGGCGGCATGGGGGTCGCCGGCGCGGCCCTGGCCACGGTGGTGAGTCAGGCGGTGTCCGGCCTGGCCTGCCTGGCCACCGTGGCGCGGCGTTTCCCCATCCTCCGGATGACCCGGGAGGAGCGCCGGGCGGACAAAAAGCTGTGCCGGGACCTGTGCGCCATGGGCCTGCCCATGGGGCTGCAGTACTCCGTCACCGCCGTGGGGTCCATCATCCTCCAGTCCGCGGTCAACGGCCTGGGCAGCCTGTATGTGGCGGCGGTGGCCGCCGGGGCGAAGCTGTCCGGCCTGCTGGCCTGCCCCTTCGACGCCCTGGGCGCCGCCATGGCCACCTACTGCGGCCAGAACGTGGGCGCGGGCAAGCTGGACCGGCTGGGCAAGGGCGTGAAGGCCGCGTCGGCGCTGGGCCTGGTGTGGGCCGTCGCCGCGGCCGGGGCCATGGCCGCCTTCGCGCCCCGGTGCGCCATGTGGTTCATCGACAGCGCCCAGGGAGAGCAGGCCGCCGTCCTGATCGACCTGGTGAGCCGCTATATCCGGGTGCTGACGGCGTTCTTCTTCCCGCTGGCGCTGGTGAACGTGCTGCGCTTCGCCATCCAGGGCATGGGCTACAGCCTGCTGGCTGTGCTGTCCGGGGCCATGGAGATGGCCGCCCGGATGGCCGCCGGGTGGGTGCTGGTGCCGGCGTTCGGGTTCACGGCGGTGTGCCTGGCCTCGCCGCTGGCGTGGGTGTGCGCGGATGTGTTCCTGCTGCCCGCGTGCCTGACGTGCGTGCGCCGGCTGTACCGCCGCCGGGAGCGGTTCCAGCGCCAGGAGGCCCTCCGCCGGCGGGAGCCGGTGCGCCTGCGGACCCGGGCGCGGTGGTACGCGGACCCTGTCATGCTCCACCGCCACCGGGACCGGCGTCTGGACGCCGTCCATCCCCACCGCCGCATCGCGTAAAACAAAACCGCCGGAGGCGTCTGCCTCCGGCGGCGTTTTCTATGGGCTTGTCAGCTCACGACGTAGCTGACGATGAACTCCACGGGCTGCTCCCCCTCGTTTGTAAGGCACAGCTCATAGTACCCGGCCTGCCCCGGATAGAAGGAAACGGTCTGCATTTGGCCGGCCTGCAGATGGATGGACCTGCCTACGCCGGAGCCGTCCTCACGCTCCAGGGACACGGTGACCGTGGCGTCCGTCCGGGTCTGGACGCCCACCGACACGGCGTTGCCCACGGCGGCGGTCACCTGGCCTATCAGGACGCTCCCGCCCGCCTCCAGCTGGCCGTAGGGGACGCCGTCGGCCTGGGCGAAAAACGCCACATATCGCTCATCGGGCGGGACGGCGACCGTGCCGTCGGACTCCGCCAGGGGCAGGGCGATCTCCCACGCCCGGGCATTCTCCCGGCGCAGGGCGTCCCACTGGGCCTGCTCCTCCTCGGTGGCGGGGCGCAGGCCGGCCAGCTCGCCATCCTCATACACGGCGATCAGCTCGATGGCGTCCTCGGGCCAGCCGTCCCCGGCGTGGGGCGTGATCCATATGCCCGCCGTTTCGTCCCACAGGCCCCGGACCGGGTATTCCCGCCCGTCGGCGTCGGTCCAGGTCAGCATGATCTCGTCGCTGGCGGGGTCATAGCTGCGCCACACCCGGAAGGGGAGATAGGGCTCCAGGGCCTCGTCCAGGGCGTCCAGCTCCTCCTGCCGGCCCTCGGGCATCAGGTACATCACCCGGTAGAGTTCCTCGTCCACCGTCACGTTCATGGCGGCGGCCACCTCCCGGTCGGCCAGCAGGGTCTTGAGCGCGTCCAGCTGCGCCTCCGTCAGGGCCACGCTCTCGCCGCCGTTGAAGCTGTAGGTGACCTCGCCGCCCGGGACGATGCTCACCCGGCTGTCGCTCTCCGGGACGGGGTCTGCGGTGCCCTGCATCAGGGATACGTCGGTGGAGCCGTCCACGGATCTGGACACCAGAAGGCCGTTTTCGATCTGCTCCAGAATGTGCTCGTACATCTCGATGGTCTCGTCGATCTTCTCCTGGGTCCAGGTGAACCAGCCGTCGCCGTTCGTCCAGGCCCTCTCGCCCAGGCACTCCTGCAGGTCCTTCTTCTCCTGCTCCAGCCAGGCGGCGTACTCCTCGGCGGTCCACCACTCCACCTTCGCGGGCTTTAACAGCTGCTCATACTCCTGCCGGGTCATGCTCGCCACCTTTCCCTCGGGGGTGAACACGTACACGGTCCCGTCCTGGGACTGGACCGCGTCGCCGGAGATCACGGCGGGCGGGGCGTCGTCGGCCTCCGGCTCCGGCGCGGCGGTGGCGAAGAGGCCGCCTATGCCCAGCACCAGGGCCAGGGCCAGCAGGACGCTCAAAAATGACTTGGGTCTTATCTTCATAATGGAATGTATCCTTTCTTCGATGGCGTTTTTGGAAAAGCCGCTGGTCAGGGCCGACAGGCCCGCCCGGCGCTCCTCCATGTCCAGCAGGGCGCAGGCATAGGCTCGCCTGGACCCGGGGCCGAAGGCGGCCACCACCGCCCGGTCACAGGCCCGCTCCATGTCCCGGCAGGCCAGCGCGTGCATCAGCCACACCAGCGGGTCGAACCAGTGCACGCACAGCGCCGCCGCCAGCAGGGCCTTCCGGGCCGTGTCCATCCGGCGGACGTGGGCCAGCTCATGGGCCAGCGCATACTCCGCCGCCGGCCCGGTAAGGGACTCCATGGACCGGGGCAGCAGGATGACGGGCCGGAGGACGCCGTAGGTCAGAGGCGTCCCCGCCAGGTCCGTGGTCCGCACCGCCACATGCCGGCGGAGGGGATGGGCGGCCAGAAATTGGTTTACATAATCATTATCCACCGCCTCCGCCCGGCGGAACCGGCGGCAGGCGCGGACATAGCCGATCAGGAGCACCCCGGCGCACAGCGCCGCGCCCGCCAGCCACAGCACCGTGGCGGTGGGGAAGGGCCTCCCCATGTCGGCAGCCGCGGGGATGTCGCGGATTATGTCAACTGCATGGGACGCCGCCCGGCCCGACGCCGCGACGGCGGCGGGGACGGGAGCGGGTCCGGCGGTGTGGGTCACGGCCCGGCGGATCAATGTCCAGGCGCTCCACCGGAAGGGCAGGCGCACCGGCACCATAAGCCGCAGCCAAGCCATGGCCCACAGGGCCTCGAACATACCCACAGGCAGCCGGTCCCGGCCCACGGCCCGCAGCAGGGCCGCCGCCAGGATGATGAGGCCGCCGGCCAGGCTCATTTCCAGCAGGCTCATACACTCACTCCTGCCGGTCGATCCAGGCCCGCAGCCGGTCGATCTGCTCCTTACTCAGGGCGCTGCCCTCCAGCAGAGAGGCGCACAGGGCCTCCGCCGAGCCGTCGAAGAGCTTCGCCACCAGCTCGCTGGTCTCCGAGGCCTGGACGGCCTGCTTGCTGATGAGGGCGTGGCAGAGGAAGCCCGGCTCCGAGCGCCGGATGGCCCCCTTGGCCACGCACTTTTTGATGACGGTGTAGGTGGTGTTCATGTTCCAGCCGACGGTGTCCGCCAGGATGTTGCTGATCTGCTTGGCGGTGGTGTCCCCCTGCCGCCACAGCACGTCCATCACCTTCAGCTCCGAGTCGTACAGCTTCATGGCGTCGTCCTTTCACACTATTGCAATAGTTTGTGCCTATACACTACCACAATAGTGTGGCGTTGTCAACACTATTGGAGTAGTTTGGGGGAAAGTTCATAAAAAAGCCTCCCCTTGCACAGGGGAGGCGTTCCAAACGGTGTGCGCCTGCGGCGCGATAAATTGTATGTTATCGGATTGGTCCACCGATGTTCATTTCCTGCCGCCATAACGGGGCGTCGCCATCATCGGCCCAATACTCATCCATCGCCTGTATCTTTTCGTCATTGATGCGGATGAACGAAACGACATGAAAGGAAGAAGACTTATCCCGCGGGAAAACGCGGGTCACAGTGATCAGCAAGTTGCCTGCCTGTTCGATCCTTTCCACTTCCCCATCCCAATCACCGGGGTAGTCGCAATTTGCCTTTATATATTCCTCAACGGTAAAACGCTCATTGGTACAATGCCAGTTGATATAGGCATCATCAGCGAAATATCCCCTTAATGCTGCTCTGTCCTGCGATAAAACAGCACGCAAGAATTGGCACACATCCATAACAGAACGCCTCCATGACTTCCGGTCTGTGTCCCGCCGGTGTCACACGTCCCCGGTCAGGCCGTCGGACAGGCCCAGCAGCACGATGCCTGCGATGGCCAGGCCGATCATCAGATAGTGCTTCCGGCTGAGCTTTTCCTTCAGGAAGATGCGGCTCCAGATCACGCTGGCCAGGCAGTACCCGGAGATGATGGGCGCGGACAGGGCCACATGCTCGGAGTCAGCGATGGCGTAGATGTAGGCCAGCTGGCCGGCGGTCTCGAAGCAGGCGCCGATGTACTTGGGGGTCTCCTGGCGGACGGTGAAGTGCTCCCGCTTCGCCATCAGGATGACGAAGCACACCGCCCCCGCAGCCAGGAATGTCAGCTCATAGGCCACATTGGCGCTGTCCTCGTCCAGGCTCTCCAGCACCAGGCTGTCGGCAAAGGTGCCCGCCGCGTCCAGCACGCAGTACAGCACCGGCAGCAGGATCGCCACGAAGCTCTTGGCATATTTGTAATTGGAGATGCTCTGCCGGGCGGCCCGGGCAGCCTCGTCCTCGTGCATGTCCACGAAGCCCAGGCCCACCACGCCCACGCACACCAGCGCCGTGGCGCCCAGCTGCAGGGCGGAGATGGAGCCAAGCCCCGCCGTGATAAGGGTCAGCACCGCCACCAGCGCCCCGGAGGAGTTGCATATGGGGGAGGATACGGAGAGTTCTATGTACCGCAGCCCCAGGTAGCCCAGGGCCATGGAGAGGATGTACAGCAGGCTCACGGGCAGGTAGGTGATGATGGTGTGCATGTCGATGCCCACGCCCTGGACGAACACCTCCACGGCGGCGTGAACGCCCATCACCAGGCCCACCGCTACCACCATCTTCAGGTGGGAGGTCTTGTCGGCCTGGTCACGGCAGCCGATCTTGGAAAACAGATCGGAGCCGCTCCAGCACAGCAGCGCGATGACGGAAAGCCAAAACCAGCTCATATTTTTATCCTCTTCAGGTCCACCAGACCTCTTTCGTATAGTTTTTGCAGGCTCATCAGGATGCCCGTCTTGGCGTGGTACCAGGTCAGCCCCCCCTGGAAATACACCGCGTAGGGAGGCCGGATCGGCCCGTCGGCGGAAAGCTCTATGGAGGAACCCTGCACGAAGGCCCCCGCGGCCATGATGACGTCGCTGTCGTAGCCGGGCATGGGCCAGGGCACGGGGGTGACGAAGCTGTCCACCGGCGCGGCGGCCTGGATGCCCAGGCAGAACGCCTCCATCCGCTCGGCGGAACCCAGGGTCACCGCCTGGATGATGTCCCGGCGGGGTTCCGAGGCTCCGGGCACGCAGGCAAAGCCCAGACGCTCATAGATATTGGCGGCGAATATGGCACCCTTCAAGGCCCCGGCCGTCACCGTGGGGGCCAGGAAGAAGCCCTGGTACATGGCCGGCAGCTGGCCCAGATTGGCGCCCACCTCTTTCCCCAGGCCGGGGGCGGTGAGCCGCCGGGCGCATGCCTCCACGCAGGCGGCGGTGCCGCAGATGTAGCCCCCCGCGGCGGCCAGGCCCCCGCCGGGGTTCTTGATGAGGGAACCGACCGTCATGTCCGCCCCCACGTCGGACGGCTCGATGCGCTGGACAAATTCGCCGTAGCAGTTGTCCACCATGCACAGCACATCCGGCTTGACGCTCTTGCAGAAGGCGATGAGCTGGCCGATGGCCTCCACGGAGAAGCTGGGGCGGGTGGCGTAGCCCTTGGAGCGCTGGATGGTGACCAGCTTTGTCCTGGGGCCGATGGCGGCGCGGATGGCGTCGTAATCAAAATCCCCCTCCGCCGTCAGGTCCACCTGCCGGTAGGTGACGCCGAACTCCGCCAGTGACCCGGGGGAGGGGCGGATGCCGATGACCTCCTCCAGGGTGTCGTAGGGCGCGCCCACGGGGGAGAGCAGCTCGTCCCCCGGTCGGAGGACGGCGCCCAGGGCCAGGGCCAGGGCATGGGTGCCGCAGGTGATCTGGGGCCGGACCAGGGCCGCTTCGGTGTGGAAGCAGCCGGCGTACACCGTCTCCAGGGTCTCCCGGCCCAGGTCGTTGTAGCCATAGCCGGTGCTGGTGGCGAAGCAGGCGCCGCTGACCCGATTTTTTTGCATGGCCAGCAGGACCTTGGCCTGGTTGTACTCCGCCGTGGCGTCGATGGCGTCGAACCGCTCCCGCAGAGAGGCCAGCACCGCTTCGCCGAAGTCGTATATCTCCGGGCTGATGCCCAGGGACGCGTAAATGTCTTTCATGGCAGGTTCCTCACTTCCCTGGATAACTTACCATCCGGCGGCGGACCTGTCAAGGAAAACCGGACGCGGCATGCGCCGCGCCCGGTCCGTCATATGCTCTTGTATTTCCGCCTGGTGGCCTCGCCGCCCCGCAGGTGCCGCTCGGCCTTGTTCTGCTCCAGCACGGCCCGGGCCTGGGTATACAGTGGCCGGTCCACATGCCGCAGCCGCTCGGTGAGATCCTTGTGTACCGTAGACTTGGAAACACGGAAATGGGACGCGGCGTCCCGGACGGTCGCGTTGTTCTCCACGATGTAAAGCGCCAGATCCCGGGCGCGCTGTTCGATATCCTCTCGCACTCATACCACCCCGCTGACATTGACTTGCCACAGTGTATGCGCCGGCGGCGGGGGATTAGAACCGTCCGGCCCGGACGATGGGAGTTGCCAAGGCCGGCCCGGCGTGCTATATTAGAAGTCAGAATGTCCCACCTTATCATCTGAGGAGGAAGCATATATGTATGACGTAGTGGCACTGGGGGAACTGCTCATCGACTTCACGGAAAACGGCGTGAGCGCGCAGGGCAACCCCATCTTTGAGGCCAATCCCGGCGGGGCGCCCTGCAACGTGCTGGCCATGCTGCAGAAGCTGGGCCGCCGCACCGCCTTCATCGGCAAGGTGGGCGACGACGCCTTTGGCCGCACCCTCCGGCAGACGGGCCTGGACGCGGGCATCGACATGACCGGCCTGGCCGCCGACGAGCGGGTCCACACCACCCTGGCCTTCGTCCAGACGGCCCCCGACGGGGACCGGGACTTCTCCTTCTACCGGGACCCCGGTGCGGACATGATGCTCGCGCCCGCGGAGGTGCCGGACGGCCTGATCGAGGACGCCAAGATCTTCCACTTCGGCACCCTGTCCCTCACCGACGAGCCGGTCCGCTCCGCCACGGTGAAGGCGGTGGCCCTGGCCCGGAAGGCCGGGGCGGTGATCTCCTTCGACCCCAACCTGCGCCCGCCCCTGTGGCGGGACATGTACGTGGCCAAGGCCATGATCAGCTGGGGCCTGGCCCAGGCGGAGGTGGTGAAGATCGCGGACAACGAGCTGGAGTTCATGACCGGCCTGACCGATTTTGACGCCGGCGCGGCCATGCTGCTGGCCGAGCACCCCAACATCCGGCTGCTGAACGTCACCGCCGGGGCGGACGGCAGCTATGCCTACGCAGGGGGGCACAGGGCGTTCGTGCCGGCCTACCGGCTGGGCGGCACCATCGAGACCACCGGCGCGGGGGACACCTTCTGCGCCTGCGTGCTGAACTATGTGCTGGACCACGGGCTGAAGGGCCTGGGGGTGGATGAGCTGACGGAGATGCTCCGCTTCGCCAACGCGGCGGCCTATCTGGTCACCACCAAGAAGGGCGCCATCCGGGCCATGCCCGACCGGGAGCAGGTCCTAGCTGTCATGGGGGCATGACGGGCGCATGACGGCGCTCAGAGAGCGGATGGAGAGGCTGAAGTGCCTCAACGCCCTGCAGCTGAAGGTGCTGGCCATGGTACTGATGGTCCTGGACCACGCCTGGGCGACCCTGGCGCCGGACCAGCTGTGGCTGACGGCGGTGGGGCGGCTGGCCTTCCCCATCTTCGCCTTCCAGATCGCGGAGGGCTTCCGGCTCACCCACGACCGGAAGGGATATCTGAAGCGGATGTTCCTGTTCGCCCTCGCCTCCGAGATCCCCTTTAACCTGATGAGCGCGGGCGGGCTTTTCAACCCCCTGCACCAGAACGTGATGTTCACCTTCTGCCTGGCGCTGCTGGCGCTGCCGGTCCTGGACCGGGCGCGGAAAAAGGGCGCGGCCGCGTACATCATCGCGCTGCTGGTCCTGCTGCCGGTGACCTTCGTGGTGGGCATGTTCACCTTCGTGGACTACGCCGGCTACGGCATCTGGATGGTGATGCTGTTTTACGTGCTGCGGGACGTGCCCTTCGGCTGGGTAGGGGAGCTGGCGGCCATGTTCTACATCAACTTCGTGATGATCGGCGGGCTGGTGTACAACATCCCCATCGCCGGCCATGTGGTGGAGTTTCCCGAGCAGGGGCTGGCGGTGCTGGCCCTGATCCCCATATGGCTGTATAACGGCAAACAGGGGTCCCACAGCAAAAAGATCCAGTACGCCTGCTACGCCTTTTATCCGGCGCACATGCTGGTGCTGTATATCCTGGAGCACATCCTCTACGGATAAGGCAAAACCAAAAAAGACCCGCGCGCTCCGGAAGGATCGCGCGGGTCTTTGCATATATACGCATCATTTTTTGTGCCGGCGCATGGCGGAGGGGAGGGGCAGGAACACCTGGTCCCGGCCCTCCCGGACGGCCTGCTCCATCTCATGCAGCCGCTCATGCAGGTGCTCGGTGAGGACCACGTGGGCGTGGAAGGGCCGGAAGAAGCGGTACTTCTGGGCATTGCGCTCCTGGACGGAGCGCAGGTGGGCCTTCAGATTCTCGTAGCGGATGATAACGTCGTTCTCCTCGGCGAAGGCCTTCAGCTTGGCCGTCAGGTTCACGGAGTGGCACAGGTCGATGATGAAGACCCCGTAGAACATGCCGATGACGAAGGAGAACGCCAGGTTCTGAGCCAGCCAGTGCAGCGCGCCCAGGATGTGGGGGTGGATGAAGAAGTAATACGCCGCGCCCAGCACGGCCCAGTAGAAGGAAAACTTCGGGCAGATGATCCCCTGGATGTTGCCCCACTCCTGGCTGTAATCCCACAGCCGAACGTGGGCTACACGGATCATCAGCACGCCCGCGATGTACTCGATGGCCGTCATGCACACCGCCATGGCCGCGAACAGCGCCGCCTTCTCCCAGCGGGGGTCCGCGATCCAGTCGAAGTCATCCAGCGCCGCGATGAGGAACAGGATACACAGCCCGAAGCCGTACAGGGGCACGTAGGGTCCCGTGCAGAAGCCGGGGTTGATCCACTTCCGCTCCGGATTGGCGGAGGACAGAAACCGCCGGAAGAACAGCTCCAGCACCCATCCGCACACCGAGCCGATGAAAAACAAAAACGCCAAGGTCAAGAAAAGGTCCATTTTTTCACTCCCCGCGCCGGTCAGGCGCGATTTCGCCGAAAGATCACAGGGGTTCCTCCCGCCCGGCGTAGTAGGCGATGAGCCGCCGGCGGGTCACGATGCCGCAGAAGGTGTTCCGGGAGTCCACCACCGGCACATAGTTCTGGTCCAGGATGGCGCCGATCACCGTGTCCGCGTCCGAGTCGATGGAGATGGAGGGGCAGAAATCCTCCCGGATGACGTCCCCGATGCGGCACCGCTCCAGCGCCCGGATGTCCGCGGTCCCCTCCGCCAGGAGCCTGCGCAGAAAGTCCCCCTCCGTGACGCTGCCGATGTAGTGCTCGCTCTCATCCAGCACCGGGATGGCCGTATAGCCGCAGCGGGAGAGGATCTCCAGCCCCTGGCGGGCGGCGTCGTTTTCGTGGACGAACACGGTCATGGATTTGGGCACCATCATCTTGATGATATTCATGGCTTTCTCCTTTCCGATGGGCGGACGGCTCCCTGTGGATAGATTTTATAGTGACCGCCCCGCCGCGTCAAGAGGAGGCGGGCAGAATTTACAGCTTGTTTACGTCTGCCCCGGCGGGGAGCGGCCATGGCCGCTTGACATTTTCCCGCCCGTCCGTTACTCTTAAAGGCACGAACCGGCACGAAAAGGGGGGCCTGCGCCATATGAAGGATCTGACCCGCGCCGCCATCAAGCGGGCGCTTATCGGGCTGCTCAACGAGCGCCCTCTGGCCCAGATCACGGTCAAGGACATCGCCACGGCTTGCGGCATCAACCGGAATACGTTTTATTATCATTACCAGGGCATCCCGGAGCTCATCGCCGAGATCGTGAACGACGACGCGGACGCCGTCATAAAAAGCTACCCGACCCTGGAGAGCCTGGAGGACTGCCTGGAGACCGTCATCCGGTCCGCCATGGACAAAAAGAGGGCCATTTTCCACATCTACAACTCCGCCAGCCGGGACGTGTACGAGCAGTACCTGTGGAACACCTGCGGCCACGTGGTGGGGGCGTATCTGGATACGGTGCTGAACGGCCGGCAGCTGCCGACGAGCGACCGGGACCTGATCCACCGGTATTATACCTGCATCGCCTATGGGTGTATCTCCTACTGGCTGGACTCCAACATGCGGGACGAGGTCCTGGAGGACATCCACCGGATCACCGAGCTGCGCCGGGGTTCCATGGAGGAGATGATCGCCCGCTCCCAGGCCGGAAAATGAGGCCGTCCCAGAATGACAGCATAGCACGCCCCGGGCAAAAGAATAATGGGCAAACCAGGCTGTTTGTCTGAAAACTTGATAAAACGCTCCCCCTGCCCAAAAACTGAACTGTACCGGGAAAAACAGACAACAGGAAAAGCCACCCCCTGGTGTAAGATAGAAAACACCAGGGGGTGAAGT
>CANQXG010000038.1 GCA_947627735.1 uncultured Oscillospiraceae bacterium
GCCTTCACACATCCGTCTACTTATTCCCTTACACTAGGGGGCTTTTTCCCTGTCCGTTTCGCTTGGTACAGTTCACCCCAAAAGGGGAGGCGGTCTTTTTTTATTGTGTGGCTGCGGTGACCGAGCCGAAGTAGTTTATGCCCGCGTTCAGGGTGAACTGGGTGGTGGCCTCACCGGACATTTGATCCTGCTCCGGGCGCTGTCCCATGGCCCCGGGGAACTCCCGGCCGCCGCCCTGCGGGGGTTCGGACCCCTCGCCGCCGGGCATTTCAGGCGGCTGGCCCTGCTCTTCGCCCTCCGGTATCTCGGGGGGCTGGCCCTGGTTTTCGCCCTCCGGCATCTCCGGGGGCTGGCCCTGCTCTTCGCCGTCCGGCATCTCCGGGGGCTGGCCCTGGTTTTCACCCTCCGGTATCTCCGGGGGCTGCTCCTGCCCCTCGCCCGCCGGCAGGGCGGGCCGGCCGCCCATACCGCCGCCCAGGCCGCGCCCAATGCCCATGGCCCCAGCCGTGGCCACGGCCTGGAGCTGGGTCTGGCCGGCATAGAGGGAGTAGCTCTCCCCGGCGGTGAGGGCGGGGCCGGACAGCAGCAGGTAGGTGAAGCCGTTCTCCGCCGTCAGGCCCATCACCTCCCCGCCATCCTGGCCGGTGAGGGAATAGCGCTGGCCGCCGCTCTGGCGCTGGGCGAAGGTGAACACGGCGCAGCACTGCTCCGGGGCCTGGACCGGGTCCAGCATGTTCCCCGTGGCGATCACGGTGCCGCCGTTGATGACGATATCCTGGGCCGCGTCCAGCCCGGCGTCCATGCTGTCGGAGCAGGCGCAGGCGGTGACGGCGCCGCCGTTGATGACCAGCCACCCATTGGAGTCGATGCCGTCGCCCTCGCCGGTGTCGCCGGTCACGGTGACGTGGACGGTGCCGCCGTTGACGGTGACCACGGACAGGTCGTCCTCGTTGACGTTGATGCCGTCGTTGCCGGAGCGGATGACCACCGTGCCGCCGTCGATGGAAAGGTGCATCTCCGTGTCCAGGCCCTCGTTCTCGGCGTTTACGGTGAGCACACCGGTGCCCTGGCTGCCGCCCTCCACCCGCATGCTCATCTTGGAGTAGAACGCGCCGTCGTACTTGTGCAGCTTCTTGCTGTCCGTGACAGAGGTGCCGTCGGCGCTGAGGGTGTAGGACTTGTAGATGCGGGCCACGTAGGAGCCGTTCACGGTGTTCTCGGTGCCGTCGGCGATGACCACCACCGCGCCGGCGTCCGTCATGTCCGGCGCCGCTCCCTGGTCGCCCTCCGGGTCGCACTCATATACATTGTAAAATATCACCGCCGGGGCCACGGTGCAGGTGATGTCCAGCCCGTTCAGCACCAGCGTCACCCGGGCCTCCGGGTCCTCGTCCGCGTCCTCGCCCAGGTCCACCGCGATCTGTCCGTGGCTCATGGACCCGGACAGGATGTATGTGCCCGGCTGGGAGATGTGCACCACCGTGTGGGCCTCCGCCTCGGCGGCGTCATGCTCGTCGGATGCCGTGCCCTCGCCGTAGGTGAAGTCGTGGCCGGATTCGTAGTAGACGATGTCCCGGGCGGTGTACACCGCTTCGTCCGGGTCGGTGCCGGCGCTCTCGCCGTCCACCAGCACGCCGCTGTCGCTGACCTGGACGGTCACCCCGTCGGCAGAGGGGGCCTCCGGGGCGGGGGTATGGGCCGTGTCCGCCGCCTGCCCTCCGGCGCAGCCCGTCAGCAGGCCGAGCGCCGCCAGCAGGGCGCAAAATGACCTCGTCGCGTTCATATGCGGTCCTCCGTTTCTGGAATGGTCCCACTATACAGGCAAAAAATGAACAGTTCACCGGTTTGTTGTGGCGAAAGTGTAAATTTGCTCACCGCATGGCCTCAAAAAACGACCGCAGCAGCGCCGCGCACTCCTCCCCCAGCACCCCGCCGTAGATGGCGGGCCGGTGGCCGTAGCGCTCCTCGAACAGGTTTATCACGCTGCCGCAGGAGCCGGTCCGGGGTTCCTTGGCGCCATATACCACCGTGGGGATGCGGGCGTTGATGACCGCCCCGGCGCACATGGGGCAGGGTTCCAGCGTCACGTACAGCGCGCACCCGTCCAGCCGCCAGGACCCCACCGCGGCGCAGGCGGCCTCGATGGCCTCGATCTCCGCGTGGCGGACGGCGTTTTTGGCCGCCTCCCGCCGGTTCCGGCCTCGGCCTATGATGCGCCCGTCCCGGTCCGCGATCACGCACCCCACCGGCACATCCCCGGTGCCCAGGGCCTGCCGGGCCTCCTCCAGCGCCAGACGCATGTAGTCCTCCCGTTCCATTTGCCTCACCTCCCAGCCATTATGCCACAGTTGTAACCCAAAATAGTTACAAAAGTTCTATAATAATTACAATTTGGTGTTGCAAATTTCCGCCGCAGTTGTTTTATGGTATAGGAAGCCCGCAGTAAGGAGGTCCGATATGCCGCCTTCCGTCATTGCCCAGGAGCAGACAGACGCGCAGGAGTTCATCGAGGGGCTGTACGAGCAGTACCGCCGGCTGATGTTCTCCACCGCGGGAAAATATACAGCCGACGCCCAGGAGGCGGAGGAGATCGTCCAGGACGCGCTGGTGAAGCTGGTGGAGAACGTGGACACGCTGCGGCGTGTGGAGCGCTGCGTTTTGCCGGCCATGGTCGTTATCATCGTCAGGAACACCGCCATCAACCACCTCAAGCACATGAGCGTGGTGCGGCGGCACCGGGCGGAGCTGCCGGAGGAAACGGAAACGCCCAGTGCCGGCCCCACCCTGGACGAGCTGATGGTCCGGGAGGAGCAGCTGGCGGCCCTGCGCCGGGCATGGCCGCGGCTGCCGGAGGGCGACCAGCTGCTTCTGAGCGGCCGGTACATATTGGGCCTGGACGACCGGGAGCTGGCCCGGCTGGCCGGATGCAAGCCCAGCAGTGTGAGGATGAAGCTGACCCGCGCCCGCAGGAGCGCCCTGCGGGAGATGAAGAAGGAACGGTGCATCGATGACGAACTGGTCAAGACCGAAAACTGACCCGGAGGACGCCCTGCTCCGCAGCCTGATGAACCAGGTGGTGGGCCAGGAGGGGGCGGCTCTGGACGGGGCGCTGGACGCCCTGGGGGCGGACCCCGCCGCCGCGCCGCCGGAGGGGGCGGACACCCGCTGCCGGGAGACCATCCGCCGGGCCGTGGCCCGGCGCAGCCGCCGCCGGACCATGGTCCGGGTGCGCCGCCGGGCGGTGCAGGTGCTGGTGGTGGCGGCGGTGGCGGCCAGCCTGCTCACCGCCGTATACGCCAGCAGCGACGGCTTTTTCCGCGCCCGGCCCCATCTGACGGTGGTCCGGGACGCGGCCAACGCCCGGTGGGAGTTCTCCGGCGGAAAGCCTGCCCTGCCCGCGGACCAGCGGCTGGACAAGGTGTTCGACCCGGACCGGGCGCCGGAGGGCTATTCCCTGATCCAGTTCCACTCCCTGCCCGGTATGCTGGTGATCCTCTACGGGGACGGCCAGGGCGGCCAGGTGGAGGTGGACATGAGCGTGATCCTGCCGGAGGAGAGCTATGCCATGTATGTCGGCTCCCCCGACGGGGGCGAACAGACCTATGTGAACGGGGCGTACGCCCTGCTTGTGGAGGACGAGGAAAGGATGAGTCTGGCCTGGGCCGACGAGGCCCGGGGGCTGTGGGTCAACATCATCTCCCAGAACATGAGCCGGGAGGCGCTGATGGCCTACGCCGAAGATCTGTTTTAACGGTAAAGGAGGAAAACGATGGGTAAAAAATGGCTGAGCGCCCTGCTGGCGGCGCTGATGCTTCTGGGCATGCCCGTGCCCGCGCTGGCGGCGGAGGAGCCGCCGGAGCCGGAGGCGGTCCTGACGGAGGACCTGCCGGAGACCATGGCTCTGGACGCGCCCGCCCCCGAGGCGGAGGGCGTGACGGTGACGCTGGCCGGCGCGGTGGAGCGGATCGAAAACATCACCTATCTGTCCCCGGACGGCGGCCTCTGCTATACGGTGGACGGGACCGGCATCAGCTACAACACGCCGGAGGGGAGAGTATGGGAGGTGCAGTCAACCGGCATCCCCACCCAGTTCACCGTCGAGCCGGGCACAGAGCTGACGGTCTGTATGGATGTGGCCTATGACCTGGCGGCGGACAGCGGCACGGTGAGCGGAAGCGAGTATCACTCCTTCCCCACGGGGACCGGGGAGCTCATCTCCTTCCGGCAGGCAGCCGTGCAGACGCCGGACAGCGGCGCGGTCACCATCACGGTGACGGCCTCGGGCGACACCGCCCCGGCGCAGATACCCTTCACATTTTTCAATGAGGACTGGGAAAATGGCGTCATCGTAGGCGGGGGCAGTCCCGACGCCGGGCAGTATGCCTGGGCCGTGGGGGACACGGTGATCTCCGGCGGCGACTTCGAGGTGTGGACCGGCCCCGGCTATGAGATCCAGGTGATCGAGGGCGGCTCCGTCGCGGAGGTGCGCGTGCCCGGCGGCGCGGCGGCGGCCAATGTGCCCGCCGGGAGCACCTGCTATGTGCTGCACGTGGACCTGGACGCGGAGCGGTTCGTCATCGCGGCCGTGGCCCAGGGGGAGACCTTCGCTGCCCCCGATGAGGACCAGAGCGGCGACGAGCCGGCGGAAACGTCCCTGGATGAGCCGGAGGTCGCGGCCACCGGCACCTTCAGGGATGTGCCGGACAGCGCCTGGTACAAGGACACGGTGGAGCGGGCCTACGCCGCCGGCTTCGTCGCGGGCACCGGCGAGGACACCTTCTCCCCCAACGCCTGTGCCTCCCGGGCACAGACCGTGACCATGCTCTGGCGCCAGGCGGGCAACCCTGCGGCGGGTGAGAGCGCCGCCTTTCAGGACCTGACGGCGGACTATTATAAGGACGCGGTGTCCTGGGCCAGCACCATCGGCGCGGTGAACGGCTCCAGCGACGTGACCTTCGACCCGGACGACCCCGTCACCCGGGAGCAGCTGGCGGCCATGCTGTACCGCATGGCGGGCCAGCCCACCCCCTGGTCCGGCAATCTTCTGGCCAATTATTCCGACGGCGGCGACGTGCAGCCCTATGCCCGGACCGCCATGCAGTGGGCGCTGGATTACGGCATCATCACCGGCTACGACGACGGCACCCTCCATCCCGGCGCGGCCGCCTCCCGGGCGGAGGTGTGCGCCATGCTGCTGCGGTACGACGAGCTGGTGGGCTGCTATCCCACCAGTATGCCCGCCGCCGGCGGCGAGCAGCCGGCGGAGGAAGCGGACACCGTGACGGAGACCTACGAGGCCCCCGCCGGCTCCCACACCGAGCGGAATCTGGATAACCCCAAGCTCATCAAGCCCAAGCGGGACAAGATCGACGACGGCCTCTATGACAACGGCGAGGACGGCGGCCAGTGGATACAGCAGTGGAGCGAGACCTATTGGGACCTGGACCGCTCCGGCGAGGACATCATGTGGTGCACCCGGAACCTGACCAGAATTTATGCCGGCCCGGGCGTGAAGTATGATGTGGTCTGTACCCTTTACTCCACCTATGAGGTGTCCCGCCTGGGTCCTGACGAGAACGGCTGGACCAAGGTGGTGTACCATGAGTACGAGACCGGCAGCGGCTTCACCGGCTGGGACTACACCGGCTATGTGCGCACCGACTGCTTGAGCAAGGTCGTGCCCTGCCACCCCCATGTGGCGGACTTCTCCTCCGGCCCGGCCCTGGAAAAGTGGTGTTACACCGGCATCCCCGAGGGCGACCTTTACGCCGACTATGGCGCCTCGGCCAACGGCACGTTCTATCACGAGGCTTATGACCCGGCCATCAGCGGCGACACCTACACCTATACCCTCCGGGGCGGCGGCCACGTCATCATCCATAACGTGCTGCCCGAGGGGCTGGTCTCTGTGGAGGCCAGCGGCGAGCTGGAGACGCACAGTATACTTCTGTTCGTGGGTCTTGAAAAGGGTTACGGCATCCGGGCCTCCAAGGGCTACGGCGGCGGCTACACCCTGAGCTGCAGCGGCGACTACATGAGCTGCGAGATAGACTATATGGTGGAAATATCCACCGACGAGGACATCGAGATGACCATGTTCTGCGGCGACGGCGCGCCCCGGGTGCTCCAGGCCACCCTCAAGGACCCGCTGGGCGGCAGCCGCACGGGCGACGGCGCGTCCCGGTTCCTGTTCCTGGACGAGAACGGAAACCTCTGGTCGGAGTCCGAGAACTTCTTCAACCTGAAGGGCGGCTATAAGCTGAAGAGCCTGAGTCCCTACGCCACGGTGGGCAGGGTGGAAAACGGCGAGCTGCACCACTTCACCGTGAAAAACCTCCCCGAGGGCACCGACCAGATCTTCTTCGAGGTGGTCCGGGGCTGAGCGAAAAAACGTTTTGTCATTCGTCCTGACATATATTTCCCCAGCGATACCCCCAGCAAAAAGCTCCCCTGCCCGCTGGGCAGGGGAGCGATCTTTTTATGTATAGGTTTATCAAACCATATTGGCCTGGGCGGCGGTGATGATGGCCATGGAGTAGACCTCCTCGGCGTTGCAGCCGCGGCTCAGGTCGTTGATGGGGGCGTTCAGGCCGCACAGGATGGGGCCGTAGGCCTCGAAGCCGCCCAGCCGCTGGGCGATCTTATAGCCGATGTTGCCGGCGTTGATGTCGGGGAAGATGAACACGTTGGCGTAGCCGGCCACCCGGTCCTCCGGGCACTTGGTGTGGGCCACCACGGGGCTGACGGCGGCGTCGAACTGCATCTCGCCGGTGATGGGCACGTTGGGCATCATGGCCTTCACCCGCTCGGCGGCGTTGTGCATCTTGTCCACGTCCTCGCCCTTGCCGGAGCCGAAGGTGGAGTAGCTGAGGAAGGCCACCTTGGGGTCGATGCCGAACAGGCGGCCGCACTTGACGGTCTCGGTGGCGATCTCCACCAGGTCGTCCTCGGTGGGGTGGATGTTGATGGCGCAGTCGCCCATGGCCAGGACGGTGCTGTCACCGGTGGGGCTGGGCTTGACCATGATGAAGCAGGAGGACACGATCTTGTTGCCCGGCTTGGTCTTGATAAGCTGCAGGGCGGGGCGGACCGTGTCGGCGGTGGAGTAGGTGGCGCCGCCCAGCAGGGCGTCGGCGTGGCCCATGGCCACCAGCATGGTGCCGAAGTAGTTGCGGTGGGTCAGGGCCTCGCGGCACTGCTCCTCGGTCATCTTGCCGTGGCGCAGCTCCACCATCTTCTGGACCATGGCCTCGGTGTCATGGTAGGTCTTGGGGTCGATGATCGTGGCCCCGCGGATGTTGTAGCCATACTTCTGGGCGGCGGAGAGGATCTCCAGCTCGTTGCCCATCAGGATGGGGGTCAGGAAGGTGCCGGACAGGAGCCGGGCCGCGGCTTCCAGGATACGGGGGTCGTTGCCCTCGGTAAAGACGATCTTGCGGGGACGGGCGCGCAGGGAGTCGATGAGCTGCTGGAACATATCAGATCCTCCTCTTTATTTCATTCGGTACATATAAATAAGCCACGCGGAGGCGTATACCCCGCATCGCTTTGAAATCATGATAGCACGGGCAGGTGGAAAATGCAAGGTGCACCGGGAAAAATATCCGCCGCCGGTCCGGCGGGCGTTTGCCTGAAAAAGCGGGAAAAGTTCCTGTTTACAAATGCCGCCCGGTCCTGTATAATACGATTTGTTATCACTTCATCCACCGAGGAGCACCACCCATGAACGAGAGGCAATTCTGCGTGAATCTGGCCCGGCTGCGCCGGGAAAAGGGCGTCAGCCAGCGAAAAGCGGCGTCCGACCTGCACATCTCCCAGGCCCTGCTGAGCCACTATGAAAACGGCGCCCGGGAGCCGGGGCTGGCCTTCGTGTGCCGGGCCTGTGATTACTACGGCGTGACGGCGGACTTCCTGCTGGGCCGCACCGCCGCCGAGACCGGCGCCCGGCTCACCCCGGAGGCCGTCCGGCAGCTGGCCCGGCAGCTGCGCCAGATCGCGGAGCAGGCGGAGAGCTATATATGAAACAGGAAAATATTCGCAACTTCTCCATCATCGCCCACATCGACCACGGCAAATCCACCCTGTCCGACCGGCTCATCGAGCTGTGCGGCGCGGTGGAGGCCCGGCAGATGGCCGATCAGATCCTGGACAACATGGACCTGGAGCGGGAGCGGGGCATCACCATCAAGGCCCGGGCCGTGACCCTGAACTGGAAGGACTATCAGCTGAACCTGATCGACACCCCGGGCCACGTGGACTTCAACTATGAGGTCAGCCGCTCTCTCGCCGCCTGCGAGGGGGCCGTGCTGGTGGTGGACGCCAGCCAGGGCGTGGAGGCCCAGACCCTGGCCAACACCTATCTGGCCCTGGAGCATGACCTGGAGATACTGCCGGTCATCAACAAGATCGACCTGCCCGCCGCCGACCCCGCCCGGGTCAAGACCGAGGTGGAGGACATCATCGGCATCCCCGCCATGGACGCGCCGGAGATATCCGCCAAAAACGGCGTGAACATCCCCGCGGTGCTGGACGACATCATCCGTAATGTCCCCGCCCCCGCCGGCGACCCCGCCGCGCCCTTGAAGGCGCTGGTGTTCGACAGCCAGTACGACAGCTATCGGGGCGTGATCGTGCTGGTGCGGGTGAAGGATGGCCGGCTCGCCCGGGACATGGACGTGAAGTTCATGGCCACCGACGCGGTGTACAAGGTGGTGGAGGTGGGCCATCTGCTGCCCACCCGGCTGGAGCCCTGTGAAGGCCTCACCGCCGGCGAGGTGGGCTATTTCACCGCCAGCATCAAAAACGTCCGGGACACCCGCATCGGCGACACCGTCACGGGCGCGGAAACGCCCGCAGCCGAGGCCCTGCCCGGCTACCGGCCCGCCCGGAGCATGGTCTACTGCGGCATCTATACCGAGGACGGCAGCAAGTATCCGGACCTGCGGGACGCGCTGGAGAAGCTCCAGCTCAACGACGCCAGCCTTGCCTTCGAGCCGGAATCCTCCGTGGCCCTGGGCTTCGGCTTCCGGTGCGGCTTTTTGGGCATGCTCCACCTGGAGATCATCCAGGAGCGGCTGGAGCGGGAGTTCGACCTGGACCTGGTGACCACCCTGCCGTCGGTGATCTATGAGATCGAGATGACCGACGGGTCCGTGAAATACGTGGACAACCCTCACAACTACCCGGACGTGTCCGCCATCGCCCAGGCCCGGGAGCCATACGTGAAGATGACCATCATCACCCCCCAGGAGTTCGTGGGCAACATCATGCCCCTGTGCCAGGACCGGCGGGGGATATACGAGGGGCTGCAGTATCTGGACCAGCGGCTGGTGGAGCTGAAATACGAGATGCCCCTGGGGGAGATCATCTACGACTTCTTCGACACCCTGAAGGCCCGCACCAAGGGCTACGCCTCCATGGACTACGAGTTTTCCTGCTACAAGCCCTCGGAGCTGGTGAAGGTGGACCTGCTGTTGAACGGCGAGGCGGTGGACGCCCTGAGCCTCATCGCCCACAAGGACAAGGCCTATCCCCGGGCGCGGCGGCTGTGCGAAAAGCTGAAGGAGAACATCCCGAGGCAGCTTTTTGAGGTTCCCATCCAGGCGGCCATCGGCGGGAAGATCATCGCCCGGGAGACGGTGAAGGCCCTGCGCAAGGACGTGCTGGCCAAGTGCTACGGCGGCGACATCACCCGCAAGAAGAAGCTGCTGGAAAAGCAGAAGGAGGGCAAGAAAAAGATGCGCTCCCTGGGCAGCGTGCAGCTGCCGACGGAGGCCTTCCTGGCGGTGCTCAAATTGGACGAATAACAAAAAAGCGGGCGCGGTGCTCTCGGCATCGCGCCCGTTTTATCTTTTCACAGCAGCTTTACCGCTTCCTCCAGCCCCAGCCGGTCGGCCTGGGTGAAGTGGCCGGGCAGGACGCTGTCCATGTCCAGCACGCCCCATATCTCCCCGTCCCGCCACAGGGGCACGACGATCTCCGAGTGGGTGTTGCAGTCGCAGGCGATGTGCCCGGCGAAGCAGGCCACCTCCTCCACCACCTGGCTTTCGCGCTCCTTCCAGGCCGAGCCGCACACGCCCTTGCCGAAGCCGATGCGGCTCACCGCCGGCTTGCCTTGGAACGGTCCCACCGCCAGGCTGTCCCCGTCCACCAGGTAAAAGCCCACCCAGTTGGCGTCGGGGAAGGCCTGGGCGATCACCGCCGAGGCATTGGCCAGCCGGGCGGTTTGATCTGTTTCGTCGCCCATGTACAGCGCCAGCTGCCGGCGCAGCATGGCGTAAAACCCCTCCTTGTCCCGGGGATACTCCACTTCGACGTAGCTCATAGCCGCCGCCTCCTTGGTATCATACTATGACTATTATAGCATCTTCTGCGGCATGGCCGCAACCGTTTCCTGCCGGCTCTTGCGCCCGGGCGGGGGGAGGTGGTATGATAGAGAAAAATCACAATCCGGGAGGAACAGTCATGGCAGTTACCATCGCCCCCTTTGGCCGCACCGCCGCCGGGGAGGAGGTCCTGGCCGGGCGGATCGAGAACGCCGCCGGCATGGCCGTCACCGTGCTCAGCTACGGCGCCACCGTCCAGTCCATCCAGGTGCCCGACCGTACCGGCGGACTCCGGGACGTGGCCCTGGGCTACGACACCCTGGCGGAGTACGAGGCCAACGACGGCTATCTGGGGGCCACCGTGGGCCGGGTGGGCAACCGCATCGGCGGGGCCAGGTTCTGGCTGAACGGTCAGGAGTACCCCCTGGCGAAAAACGACGGGGAGAACCACCTCCACGGCGGTGTGCGGGGGTTCGACAAGTACGTCTGGGACATGGCCGCCGGGGCCGACAGCCTGATCTGCTCCCGGGTATCCCCGGATGGGGAGGAGGGCTACCCCGGCGCACTGACGGTGACCGTCACCTTCACCGTCACGGCGGACAGCGCCCTGGTCATCGATTACGCCGCCCGGTCCGACAGGGACACGGTGGTGAACCTGACCAACCACACCTATTTCAACCTCAGCGGCGGTGGCTCCGCCCTGGACCATGAGCTGCGGCTGTCCGCCCGGCGATTTTGCGAAAACGACGGCGGCTGCCTGCCCACGGGCAGGCTTCTGGACGTGACGGGCACGGCCTTCGACTTCCGCGAGAGCAAGCCCCTGGGCCGGGACATCGGCGCGGCGGAGGAGCAGCTGCGCCTGGCGGGGGGCTACGACCACTGCTTCGCTCTGGAGGGCGGCCCCGCCGCGGTGCTCTACAGCCCCGCCAGCGGCATCGAGATGACCGTGGAAACGGACATGCCCGGGGTGCAGGTATATACCGCCAACTTCCTCACCCCCCGCCCGGGGAAGGGCGGCGCCGTCATGGGACAGCGGGACGCGGTGTGCCTGGAGACCCAGCTGTTCCCCAACGCCATGAACTGCTGGGGCTTTCCCTCCCCGGTGCTCCGGGCGGGGAAACCCCTCTCCTCCCGCACCGCCTACCGCTTCGCGGTGCGCTGACCGACGAAAAAAGCGCCCTCCCGCAGGAGGGCGCTCTTTTTTGTCAGAACACCTTTTCATAGCCCAGGCGGCGGCGGTCCGACTCGGTGGAGCGGGCCAGGGTGATCTGCCCGCACAGGGCGTAGCCCCGGCGCTCCAGCAGCCGCCGCATGACCCGGTTGTCCGGGTGGGTGTCCACGCGGACGCTGCCGTAGCCCCGGCCCAGGGCCAGGTCCTCGCACAGCTGGAACATCTCGTCCGCCAGGCCCCGGCCCCGGTAGGCCGCCTTCACCGCCGCCCGGTGGATGGTGGCGTAGGCCGTGCCGTCGGTGCGCCAGACCCCGTCGATGACGTCGTAATCCGGCTCGGGCCGGGTGTACAGGCATATCATCCCCGCGGCGGCGCCGTCGTGGGTGAACAGCCAGCAGCCCCCCGCCGCCACGTCCTCCAGCAGGGTCTCCCGGTCGGGGAAGCCGTCCTGCCACTGGTCCACGCCGCACTGGCGCAGGTATTCGCTGGCCTGGGCGGCGATGGCGGCCAGGTCGTCCACATCCTCCGCCGCCGCCGGGCGGCAGTCATAGGTGAGCTTCTCCCGGCCTGTGAGCCGGTCCACGATGAGCTGCTCCTCCGCCGTGCGGGGGGCATAGGCGGCGAACATATCCGGCCGCCGGGCCTGGGTGCGGATGAGCTGCTGCTCCCGGCGCCAGGCCTGGATGTCCTTATGCACGCCCTGGCGCAGCACCTCCGGCACCGTCAGCCCCTCCCATGTCTCCGGGCGGGTGTACTGGGGGTACTCCAGCAGCCCGTCCCAGTGGCTCTCGCCCATGTAGCACTCCGGGTCGGACAGCACCCCCGGCACCATCCGGCACACGCTGTCGGCGATGGCCATGGCGGGGATCTCCCCGCCGGTGAGCACGAAGTCCCCCAGGCTCAGCTCCTCGTCGCAGCACTTCTCGATGAACCGCTCGTCCACGCCCTCGTAGTGGCCGCAGACCAGCACCAGGTGGTCGTACTCCGACACCAGCCGCCGGGCGTGGCCCTGGTCGAAGCGGGCCCCCTGGGGGGACATATAGATGACCCGGCGCTTCGCCGGCCCGGCCTGCTCCGTGACCCAGTCCAGGCACGCCTTCAGCGGCTGGGCCATCATCACGCAGCCCCAGCCGCCGCCGTAGGGGTAGTCGTCCACCTGCTGCTGCTTGTTGTCGGTGAAGTCCCGGATCTGTATGCAGTTGATCTCGATCAGGCCCTTTTTGGCCGCCCGGCCCAGGATGGAGGCGTCCATCATGGGCCGCACCGCCTCGGGGAACAGGGTGAGGATGTCGATGCGCATGGCTTTGCTCCGTACGGTAAGTTCTTGCTGCCCAGTATAACACGGCCCGGCGGAAAAATCCACCGGACCGTCGATGATTCTTTTTCAGCAGAAAGACGGGGGTGGCGACCATCATCGATTACAGTCCCCTGTGGGATACCATGCGCCGCCGCGGTGTGTCCCAATACCAGCTGCTGCAAAACGGCATCGATAACAAGACACTGGATTCGCTGAAAAAGAACAAGAACATCACCATGCTGACGCTGGAAAAGCTCTGCGCCATCATCGGCTGCGAGCCGGGCGACGTGGTGAGATTCACAGATCAGAGCCGGTCGTAACGCAGGTACCACAATATGAACAGGCTCCCTCTGATGGGCGGGCTTTGTAAGACAGTATGGCCCCAAAAACAAACATCTGGCAACTGCCTTACAGAATTGGAATTGAACGACAGCCGGCGGCTGGTGCGAAAATGCGCCTTCCGCGACAGGAGCGACAGCGGAAATGGCTGTCGCTCCTTTAGTTCACGTAGATCGTGGTTACAGCTGTTGACGCGGTCTTCCTCGGCGTGGATCGTCCACTCCACATGGATGCCGGCCCGCACAGTGATGACGGGATAGCCGCCGTAGCCCAGCTCTGAGCGGATGGACTGCACGCCGTCCTGAACGACCGCGCCCCGCCACCAGCTGCCCGCGGAGAGGGCGCTGACCTGCATCTAACGGGGGCGGACACATGTCGGCTATCGATAACGCTGGACTTCAGGGGTCCGCCGTGTCCAGCGTTTCGTTCATACTGCCGGTGCGGTAGCCCAGCAGGTCCAGCGTCACATAGGTAAAGCCGAAGGACTTGAACCGGGCATAGACATTTTCCCTGACAGCCTGGGCAAGCAGCTTGGGAAATTCCTCCGGCAGTATCTCGATGCGGGCCATCATGCCGTGGATGCGCACCCGGACCTGGTGAAAGCCCAGGTCCAGCAGAAGCTGCTCCGCCTTGTCCACCATGCCCAGCTTCTCCTTGGAGATGGGTTCCCCGTACACGAACCGGGAGGACAGACACGCAAAGGACTGCTTGTCCCAGGTAGGCAGCCCCAGATACCTGGACAGCACCCGGATGTCGGCCTTTGTAAAGCCGACCTGCCGCAAGGGACTTTTGATCCCCAGCTCCGCCACCGCCTGCAGGCCGGGGCGGTAATCTCCGTTGTCGTCCAGGTTGGACCCCTCCGCGATGCAGGCTATCCCCTCGGCCCCTGCGATCTTGATGATCTTCTCGAACAGTTCATGCTTGCACAGATAGCAGCGGTTTTTGGGGTTCTGGGAAAAGCCCTCGATCTGCAGCTCCTCCGAATCGCAGATAAAGTGCCGGATGCCGTGTGCCTTGCAAAACGCCTTTGCCTCGTTCAGCTCCCTCTCGGGGAAAGAGCAGGAGCGGGCCGTGACGGCTATGGCCTTGTCCCCCAGCGCCTCATGGGCGGCGAAGAGCAGGAACGTGGAGTCCACGCCGCCGGAAAAGGCCACCGCCACGCTGCCCATCCCCTGCAGGTATTTTTTCAGCTCCTCATACTTCCACAGCTGCTCCGCTGTGAGGTCCGCAAGTGCTTGCTTCATATCAGCATACCTCCGTTGATCTGCATTCTGTGCCATCGTAGGCGTCCAGGAAATGGTGCTTCACGCCGTCCTTCTTGTAGGCGATGACCGTGTTCAGGTTCACGTTTTCCACGCTGCGAAAGATGTTCTTCTCCACCACCGGGTCCTGGGCGGCGATCTGGGCGATGAGCTGCTTCACCCGGGCACGCTTGGAACCCTGCCCGGTGCCGCCGCAGGAGGCGCAGCTCTCCGTCAGCCGGCAAGCGCACTGGATGAAGTACAGGTCGTTATAGTCACGCCAGCGGATGATGTCCGCCTCCCGGACGAGATACAGCGGGCGGATCAGCTCCATGCCCGGGAAGTTGGTGCTGTGCAGCTTTGGCATCATGGTCTGGATCTGCCCGCCGTAGAGCATCCCCATCAATATGGTCTCGATCACGTCGTCGTAGTGGTGCCCCAGGGCGATCTTGTTGCAGCCCAGCTCCCGGGCCTGGCTGTAGAGATAGCCCCGCCGCATCCGGGCGCACAGGTAGCAGGGCGAGCCTCCCGCCTGGGCCACGGTGTCGAATATCTCTGTGCGGAAGGTTTGGATGGGCACGCCCAGAAGCCTGGCGTTCTCCGTGACGGCCCGGTAGTTCAGCTCGTTGTACCCCGGGTCCATGACGAGGAACACGGCCTGGAAATTCTGCCTGCCGTGGCGCAGCAGCTCCTGAAAGAGCTTGGCCATGAGCATGGAGTCCTTGCCCCCGGAGATGCACAGCGCGATCTTATCCCCGTCCCCGATGAGCTGGTATTCCCCCAGCGCCCGGGTGAAGGGGGTCCAGAGCTGCCGGCGGAACTTCTTGATGATGCTCCGCTCGGCCTGCATCCGCCGCGCTTGCATCTGTCCCTCGTCCGCTGTCACGGCGAGCAGCCGGTCCTGCAGATAGCTTATATACCCGCCCTTGATGCTGTACGCCTCGCAGCCCAGCGCCTCCAGCTCGTCGGCCAGGTCCTGGGACTGGATGCCCCGCTGGCACATGAGATAGACGGGTACCCCCGGCCTTGCGGCGGCGAACGCCTCCGCGTCAAATTCCTCCAATGGGATGTTCTCCGCGCCGGGCCAGGACCCCCGTGCGAAACTGTCCCGGCTGCGGATGTCGATGACCCGCTTTGGGCGCGTGTCCTGGTCCAGCTGCCGGATGGTCGCCTCTCCGCTCATGGCTCCGCGCTCCTCTTCGTTCCCGCCGTCAGGTCCTTGACGACCTCCCCGGCGATGATGAGTCCCGCCACAGGGGGGACGAAGGCCGTGCTGCCGGGAATATCCCGGCGGTCGGTGCAGTGGCGCTTGGTGCCCGGAGGACAGATGCAGTGGGCACGGCAGCTGATGGCCATATCCTCGATGGGCCGGATGGGCTGTTCCTCGGACCAGACCACCTTCAGCTTTTTGACGCCGCGCTTGCGAAGCTCGTGCCGCATGATGCGCGCCAGGGGGTCCACCCTCGTTTCGTAGATGTCCGACACCCGAAAGGCGGTGGGGTCCAGCTTGTTCCCGGCGCCCATGCAGCTGATGATGGGCGTGAGCGTCTGGGCGCACTGCATCACCAGCGCGATCTTGGCCGAAACGGTGTCCACCGCGTCCACCACGTAATCGTAATCGGCGAAGGAGAACGTGTCGGCGTTTTCGGGCAGGAAGAAGCAGGTATGCACCCGCACGTCCGCTCGGGGATTGATCTCCAGGATGCGGTCCCGCATGACCTCCGCCTTGAGCTTGCCCACCGTGGAGCGGGTGGCATGGATCTGCCGGTTCAGGTTCGTCAGGCACACCCGGTCGTCGTCCACCAGGTCAAAGGCCCCCACGCCGCTGCGGACCAGGGCCTCGCACACATAGCCGCCCACGCCGCCGATGCCGAACACGGCCACCCTGGACCGGGCCAGCACCTGCATGGCCTCTTTTCCAAAAAGCAGTTCTGTCCTTGAAAACTGGTCAAGCATTCCCACACCTCAGTATTCAAACGTCCGGAGGAATTGCCGGGTCCGCTCTGTGGCCGGCTCATCTCCCGTGATGAAACAGAGCGAACAGCGCCGGCAGGCGCCCCTCGCCCTGTTTCATCTATCCTATGCTCGATCTTCCTCGGCGGTCTCCGCCGCAGCGGTCACCCGCCTTCTTTCCACCGCCAGGGTGTCCTCATAATGGAGCAAACAGGAGGAACGTGTTTGCTCAACGGACGGCGGCAAAGCCCTTTTCCAGGTCCGCGATGATGTCGTCGATGTGCTCGGTGCCGATGGACAGGCGGATGGTGTTGGGCTTGATGCCCTGGTCCAGCAGCTCCTCCTCGGTGAGCTGGGAGTGGGTGGTGGTGGCCGGGTGGATGACCAGGCTCTTCACGTCCGCCACATTGGCCAGCAGGGAGAAGATCTCCAGATTGTCGATGAACTTGTGGGCCTCGGCCACGCCGCCCTTGATCTCAAAGGTGAAGATGGACGCGCCGCCGTTGGGGAAGTACTTCTCATAGAGCGCGTGCTGGGGATGGTCCGGCAGAGAGGGATGATTCACATGCTCCACCTGGGGGTGATGGGCCAGGTACTCCACCACCTTTTTCGTGTTCGACCCGTGGCGGTCCAGCCGCAGGGACAGGGTCTCCACGCCCTGGAGCAGCAGGAACGCCGCGAAGGGGGAGATGGTGGCGCCGGTGTCCCGCAGGAGGATGGCCCGGACGTAGGTGACGAAGGCGGCGGGGCCGGCGGCCTCGGTAAAGCGCACGCCGTGATAGCTGGGGTTGGGTTCGCTGATGGCGGGGTACCGGCCGCTGGCCGCCCAGTCGAAGGTGCCGCCGTCCACGATGATGCCCCCCGGGGTGGTGCCGTGGCCGCCGATGAACTTGGTGGCCGAGTGGACCACGATGTCCGCGCCGTGCTCGATGGGCCGGATCAGGTAGGGCGTGCCGAAGGTGTTGTCGATCACCAGGGGCAGGCCGTGCTTATGGGCGATGGCCGCGATGGCGTCGATGTCGGGGATGTCGGAGTTAGGATTGCCCAGGGTTTCGATGTAGAGGGCCTTGGTGTTGGGCTGGATGGCCCCCTCCACCTCGGCCAGATCGTGGGCGTCCACAAAGGTGGTGGTGATGCCGTACTGGGGAAGGGTATGGGCCAGCAGGTTATAGCTTCCGCCGTAGATGGTCTTCTGGGCCACGATGTGCTCCCCCTGGGTGGCCAGGGCCTGGATGGTATAGGTGATGGCCGCCGCGCCGGAGGCCAGGGCCAAAGCGCCCACGCCGCCCTCCAGAGCCGCGATGCGCTTTTCCAGTACGTCCTGGGTAGAGTTGGTCAGCCGGCCGTAGATGTTGCCCGCGTCCGCCAGACCAAAACGCGCGGCGGCATGGGCGGAGTTGTGGAACACATAGCTGGTGGTGGCATAGATGGGCACGGCCCGGGCGTCGGTGGCGGGGTCCGCCTGCTCCTGGCCCACATGGAGCTGAAGCGTTTCAAACTTATAATTGCTCATAATGGTACCTCTTTCGATCCTAAAATTTTCAGTAAAAAATTTATGGTGAATTTAGATTATCTCTTTAGAAGTTCTTATATGTCGGTATAGCCCGTATTTCCGGGCTTTCCCGGCATTTTAGATATGGGGAGAAGTTCACATATACCTTTATAACTTCTTAGGTTTTCCCTCTCAATGGTAGTAAAAGAAGTAGTAAATCCGTCTGTGGCTATGCTGCAATCAGCCTTTCCATTTCAGCCTTTGCGGAAGCGAAAGTTGCGTGTGCGTAATAGTTCAGCGTCATGGTAATGTTGGAATGTCCCATGATATACTGTAACGCTTTCGGGTTCATGCCCGCATTGGCTAAGTTGGTGCAGAACGTATGGCGCAGGGTGTGGGGTGTCATTACTTTGGGTAAGGCTTCCTCATGGCACTTGTTGTACTTCTTCGCAAGCCCCCGGAACATGGTCGCGTAGTTCACATTTGTTTTCGGGCAGCCGTCCCGGTTGAGGAAAAGGAAATGGCTGTAACCGTCAATGGTGATCTGCTTCGCTCCCTTGCGGTTCTCCAACACGCGCCCCAACGCTTCATACACTTTTTCACTCATTGGAATTTGTCTGATACCGCTCTGCGTTTTGGGCTTCTCTATGTAGTAACCTGTTTCCGCGCTCCGTAAAAGCTGGTGGTCTACATTGATTACCCGGTTTTCAAAGTCAAGGTCGGTTTCAGTCAGTCCGCAGAGTTCGGAAATCCTAAGCCCCGTCCCCAGCAGTATGATAACCTCGTCACGGTATTTCTGATAGACGCTATCACTCTGCATAAAGGATAAAAGGCTTTCTTCCTGTTCTCCTGTGAGGGGTACTTTCGGCTCTGTGTCATCCTCGATCACGGTGTTTAGCTGGAAGTCAAAGGGGTTCTTCCTTATACAGTCGTCCTGTATCGCTGTGTAAAAAGCAGCTTTCAGAGAACGCTTGTCGTTGCTTATGGTCTTATAGGATATTCCCTTTTCTTTCATGCGCAACGCCCATTCTTTCGCGTCGGACAGCTTCACACTGTCAATGGGGCAGGAACCAAGTTT
>CANQXG010000039.1 GCA_947627735.1 uncultured Oscillospiraceae bacterium
TGCCTTCACACATCCGTCTACTTATTCCCTTACACTAGGGGGCTTTTTCCCTGTCCGTTTCGCTTGGTACAGTTCATGAGGTCCCGGCGGCGTTTTTATATCCCTTTCACTGGCCCTTGTACACCGTGTCGTACAGGTCCGTGCGGCGGGAGCGGAGGATGGGCAGCACCTGCCGGTCCCGGTCGATCTTGTCCAGTTCCACCTCCGTCACCGTGACGCCCGGCTCCTGGCCCTGGCGCACCAGCACCTCCCCGGAGGGGCCGGTGATGGCGGAGTGGCCGTAGCTGTGGTAGCCGCAGGCCATGTCCAGCGCCGGGGCGCAGGCGGCCACATAGCACTGCTGGTCCAGCGCCCGCATCCGCAGGGTGATGTCCCAGTGGGCCGGGCCGGTGGTCAGGTTGAAGGCCGCCGGCAGGAAGATGATCCGCGCCCCCCGCAGGCCCATGAGCCGGAACAGCTCCGCGAAGCGCACGTCGAAGCATATGGCCAGGCCCACGGGGCCGAACTCCGTGTCCGCCACCGTCACCTTGTCCCCGGCGCGGATGACCGCGGACTCCTGGCAGACGGTGCTGTCGTTCAGCACCGCGTCGAACAGGTGCATCTTCCGGTGCTTGGCCAATATCTGCCCCTCCCGGCCAAAGAGGTAGCCGGTGTTGTACACCTCGCCGCCCTCCAGCTCCGGCAGGGAGCCGCCCACCAGATAGATGCCGTGCTTCCGGGCCAGGCCGGACAAGAACCGGACCGTGGGTCCCTCCGGCTCCTCCGCCGCGGGGCGGAACAGGTGGTTCTGGAAGGGGCAGACGAACATCTCCGGCAGCACGGCAAAGTCGGCCCCCTGCTCCGCCGCCCGGGCGATCATGCTCTCCGCCGCGGCCAGGTTCTCCCCCTTGTCCTCCGACACGGGCATCTGGCACAGCCCGATCCTCACAACGCTCATAGGCCCCTCCTTCAGTATTGAATGATGCCCTATTATATCACTTTCTCCCGGATATGCAACAGAAACACCGGGCGGGCACGTCTGTGTCCGCCCGGTCATATTTTATTTTCTCAGAACACCAGCGTGTCCACCCGGCCCAGAAGCTCCGCCAGGCGGGCCTTGCAGTGTGCGATGACGGCCTGGCCGGCGGCGGCGCTCTGGCGGCGGATGGTCCGCCGCAGCAGGCGGGTGTAGCCGACGACCTTCGCCTTGTCGGCGACCTCCGCCAGGCGGGCGGGGTCGTCGGTGGCGAAGTACAGCCGCAGGGTCTTGTCCCAGATGGCGGCACAGGTGCCGTAGTCCAGGCCCATGAACCGCTCCGCCACGGCGTGGTCCAGCTCGCCGAAGCCCAGGTAGGCCAGGAAGACGGACGCGAACTCGAACACCGGGTGGCCCATGCACAGGGTGTCCATGTCGATGAGCAGCACCTCGCCGTCCTGGACCATGATGTTCTTGACGTGGTAGTCGCCGTGGAGCATATGATGGTCCTCCGGCACGGCGGCGATCAGCCCGCGCAGCTTCTCATACTGCTCCGCCGGCAGGTGGTCCCGCAGGAAGTCCGCCCAGTCCAGGGCCACGGCCTTCATGTCCGGCATGTCGCCGGGGCGCACCTCGGTGGCGTGGATCTTCTTCAGCAGGCCCACGTACGCCTGCACGTGCTCGTCCAGCTTTTCCGGCTCCTCGGCGATGAGCGCGGCCAGGCTCTTGGCGTTGAGCAGCTCGAACACCGAGCCGTAGCCCTCCCCCACCCGCACCACGTCGTAGGGGATGGCGGTGGGCACGCCCAGCACGAAGGCCCGGCGGGCCAGCTCCCGCTCCCGGCGGATGTCCGGCAGGCTGTCCGGGTCCAGGTACACCTTCACGATGGTGTCCGCATCCAGGCGATACACCTCGCCGTTGGCGCCACGGCCGATCACCTCGCAGCCGTCCACGCTCAGCCGCCGGTATGCCTTCTCCACCGGCATCATCTCCGTGAAGCCGGTCATCTCCAGGATCTCATACACCCCGGAGGGGACGTTCACCAGCCGCAGCTCCGGCCGCTCCTTCCGCAGCCGGAGGATGATGCGCAGGCCGGCGCTGGATATGTAGGTCAACCTGTCCATATCCAGCACCACCGGCGCCTCCGGCGCGTCCCGGCGCAGGGCGGTCAGCTCCCGCTCCGCCTGGGCGGCGTTGCCGGAGTCGATGTGACCGATCAGCGACGCGGTCAGCACGCCCTTTTCCAGTTTTCCTTCCGCCAGGGCCATGGCTCAGGCCGCCTCATCCACGGTGAAGGACAGGCTGTAATAGCCCGGGGCCACCGTGACGGTGCCGGAGCCGGAGTAGTTGTTCACGTACACGGGCACGCCGTCGGCGGACTCCTGCAGATACAGGGTGTGAGGCCCCTTGTCCAGCGTCAGGCGCAGCACGCCCTCGCCGTCAGTCTTGACGGCCTCATACTCCCCGTCGTCCACCCGCAGGTGCAGCTCCCTGTCCGCCGCGGGCGCAGCCTCGGCGCCGGCGGTCACGGGCACGGCCACCTCATAGGTATCGGGGGACTGGTCGTTGTCGACGGTGATGCGGCCCTGGACGGTGGGATAGGTCAGGGGCACGTCGCCCACGCCCGTGGCCACCAGCAGATAGTCCTCCACGATCATGTCCTCGCCGCCCAGCTCGCCCAGCTTATCCTCCTCGGGGAAGCCGGTGGCCACATAGCTGTTGGTGGCCAGAAGCAGCTTCGTCTCCTCGTCGGTGCGCTCCAGAGCCGTGCCGTCGTCCAGGGTCACGGAGGTGACCTTCTCCCCCTCCGGACCGGCGGGGTCAAAGGAATAGGCAAAGCCGCTGACCTGCATGAAGCTGCCGCTGACCCGCTCCCGGATCAGCAGGCCGGTGTCGTCCTGGCCGGTCATGGTCAGGCCCGCCTCCAGCGCCGTATACAGCTCCGCTGGGGTCACGGCCAGCACGTCCACCATGTTGCCGTGGTTGAAGGCGTTCAGCACGTCGCCCCGGGTCACCTCGCCCACCGGCAGCGTGGCGGACACACCGCCGCCATTCTCGATGGCCACGATGGGCATATCCAGCTGCTGCTCCTGAGCAAAGACGGACGCGGCGGCGGCGAAGGCGTCGGTGACGAAATCGCCGAAGGCGGTCTCCGCGATGCGCGGCTCGGCGTAGTCATAGTAGATATAGCCGCCCCACAGCGGGTTTTCACTGGTGCACAGCACCTCGCCCAGGATGGTCAGCTGCCCGGCCATGATCTCCTGCAGGGCGGTCTCCACCGCGGCGGCGGCCTCGTTGCCGGCGTCGGTCAGGGGGAACTCTATGGCGGCGGCCTTGTCCATGACGCTGCCCTCGGCGCTCACCTCGTCGCCGGAGAAGGTGATCTCGATCACGCCCAGGTGGGTGAAGAGGGTGCCGGTCTGGACGATGGGGATGTTGGCGCCCCGCTCGGTGTAGGCGGTTTCCTCCACGCTGTGGCTGTGACCGTCCACCAGGGCCGTGACATTGGCCAGCGCCTCATCGGACAGGCCGTCCAGCAGCTCGGCGCTGGTGCAGTTCACCGCCAGGTCGTTGTCGCCCATGTGGCAGATGAGCACGATGGCGTCCGTGTCCGGCGCCAGAGCGGCGATCTGCTCCTCGGCGGCGGCGGTCTCATCGGCGAAGGTGACCTCGCCCAGCAGAGAGGGGTTGGTGGAGGTGGCCGTGGCCGTGGTGGTCAGACCGATGAAGCCGATACGCTTGCCCGCCACCTCCACCACCGCGGAGGCGTCCAGCAGCGGCTCGTCCCCGTCCATGACGTTGGCGCTGAGGATGGGGAAATCCGCCAGGGCGGCGTTTTGCAGCAGCCTGTCCTTGCCGTAGTCGAAGTCGTGGTTTCCGGCGGCCATCGCCGCGTATCCGGCGGCGTTCATCACGGCGATCACATCCGCGCCCTGGGTCACGGTGGCGAAGGACGCGCCCTGGGTCGCGTCGCCCGCGTCCACCAGAAGGGCGTTCTCCGTGGAGGCCGCGATGGCGGCGGTCTGGGCCATGCCGATGACCTCCGACTCCTCGTCCTCGCCGGCGGACATCGTGCCGTGGATGTCGTTGGTGGTATAGATGGTGACGACCGTGTCCTCTGCGCCGGCCGCCAGCGCGGACGCGCCGAAGCTCAGGCACAGCGCCGCGGCCAGCACGATGGCAATGATCTTTTTCATAACAGTGTGTTCCTTCTCCTTTTGCTGATTGGATATATATTCCCGCGCCCCGCAGGGCGGACAGGACCGGTCACAGCGGCCCCGCTCAGGGGGCCAGGCGTTTTTTGACGGTCAGGATGTTCTGGCCGTCCCGGTACTCGTACTTCACGTCGTCCATGGTCTTCTTCACCATGAAGATGCCCAGGCCGCCGATCTGCCGCTCCTCCGCGGACAGAGTCACGTCCGGGTCGGCCCTGGCCAGGGGGTCATAGGGCTTGCCCTGGTCGATGAAGGTGATGCGCACCGCCAGGGGGTCGTCCTCCACATCCACCCGCACCGTGGCCGGGCCGGTGGCCGGGTCGTAGGCATATTGGGCGATGTTCCCGAACAGCTCGTCGATGGCCACGTCGATCTGCATCTGGGCCTTCACGGGGCAGTCCAGCGCCTCCAGGCGCTCGTTGACGAAGTCGGTCACCGCCGGGATGTTCTCCACGGCGGCCTGGACGGTCAGCTCATTGGGATCGGATGCGTTCATCATCTGTTTGAACTCCAGGCACAGCATGGTGATGTCGTCGAACTGGGGCGCGTCGCCCACGAAATCGTCGATGTCCGCCTTCACCGCCGGCAGCAGCTCGCCCGGGGCAGCATTCACGTTGCGGTTCAGCACCGCCTCCAGCCGCTCCATGCCGTACAGCTCGTTTTTGGCGTTGGTGGCCTCGGTGACGCCGTCGGTGTACTGGAACAGCCGGTCGCCGGGCTGCAGGGTCATGGTCCCCATCCGGTAGCGGGTGGTCTCCATCCCCGCCAGCACGAATCCGGGGCGGACCTTCCGGGGTTCATAGCGCCCGCCCGCCGGGCAGATGAAGGGCATCTCATGGCCGGCGTTGACGAACCGCAGCTCCCCTGTTTCCAGGTCCAGCACCCCCTCGAAGGCGGTGATGAACATCTCCTCGCTGTTGCCCTCGCACAGCAGCCGGTTGACCTCCATGAACACCTCCCCCAGGTCCCTGCCCGGGGTGGTGTGGTCCTTGATGAGGGTCTTGCCGATGACCATGAACAGGGCCGCGGGCACGCCCTTGCCGGACACGTCCGCCACCACCACGGCCAGATGGGTGTCGTCCACCATGAAGAAGTCATAGAAGTCGCCGCCCACCTCCTTGGCCGGGTCCATGGAGGCGAAGATATCAAATTCCTTCCTGTCCGGGAAGGGCGGGAAGATGCACGGCAGCATGGACGCCTGGATGTGGGTGGCGATGTCCAGCTCCGCGCCGATGCGCTCCTTCTCCGCCGTCACCGCCGTCAGGTCCTTGATGTAGCTGTCCAGGGACGAGGCCATGGCGTTGAACGCCCCGGCCAGGTCGCCGATCTCGTCGTTGCGGCGCACCGCCGCCTGGTGGGTCAGGTCCCCGGAGCTGATGTGCTCCACATCCTCCCGCAGCTCCAGCAGCGGGCCGGTCAGGTGGCGGGAGAAGCTGCCGCTGACGGCCACCACCGCCCCCACGATGAGGAAGAATATCACCAGGGAGATGATGCCCGTGCGCAGGATGCTCTCGTCCATGACCCCGGCGGTGGCGTCGGTGCGGGCGGTGATGTCCGTGCGGATGTCCTCCGCCGGGGCGGTCACCATGTCCGCCGGCACGTGGATCACCAGCGCCCAGTTGGCCGCGTCGATGGGGGCGTAGGCGTAGTACAGGCCCCCGGAGGTGGGGGTCACGCCGGCTGTGCTGCCCATGATGTTCCTGGCCGCCTCATGGGCCAGGCAGTCCGGGTCCCGGACGTTCTCAAAGGTGCCGTCGTAGTTCATCTGGGGGGATACGATGATGTCCCCCTCCCCGTCCACCAAAAAGCCGTAGGAGCCGGCGCCGAAGTTGATGTCCAGCACCGACCGGCACATGTCCTCCACCATCATGTCGATGCACATGACCCCGGAGAAGCGGCCGGCGGCGTTGAACATGGGCGCGGCGCAGGTGAGCATCAGCCCCCGGCCGAAGGTGTCCATGTAGGGGACGGTGAAGATGACCCGCCCCGCGTTCCGGGCCGCCTGGTACCAGGAGGAGCCGGTGTAGTCGAAATACTCCGGCGTCAGGTCCGAGCGCTCGTCGTAGTTAATCATGAAGCCGCTCTCGGTGCACAGGTAGATAGAGGCGATGGTCTCCTTTTCGCCGGTCATCACCGGCTGCCAGATGTGCACGAGGTTGGCCAGCAGGCCCACCTCGTCCTGGAGGGCCTGCTCGTCCACCGTTTCGTCCCGCAGGACAAGCTGCATGGTGTAGGTGTACTGGCTCTCCGCGTCCGGGGGCAGTACCTCCTTGGGCACATACGCCTCCGGCTCCTCGTAAAGCCGGCGGGCATAGAAGACGAAGTCCCGCACGTAGCCGGCGTAGCGCTCCAGCTTCTCGTCCACCACGGCGGCCTCGCTCCGCACGCCCTTATAGAGGTTCTGCTCCATCTGGGCCAGCAGCGCCTCGCCGCCGGCGTCGGCGGCGCTGCCGCCCAGGCCCCGGTTGTCCCGCTGCACGGTGTCCCGCAGAGTGAACAGGCTCCCCGCCCACAGCAGGCCCGTCAGCACCAGCGCCGCCACGCACAGCACCAGCACCATCCGCTGCACCTGCCGCCGGATGGGCCGGCGCTTCATATCCCCGCTGCCCGCCATACGCTCACTGGATGGTCAGGATATCCACGAAGCCCGTGACCTCGAATATCTCCATGATGGTCTCGTTCACGTTGCGGATCACCATGGTGCCCTGCCGGCCCATGGTCTTCTGGGCGCCCAGCAGCACCCGCAGGCCCGCCGAGGACAGGTACTCCAGCCCGGCGAAGTCCAGCGTCAGATCCGTGACGCCGGCCAGGCTCTGCTTCAGCTCCGCCTCCAGCTGGGGCGCGGTGGCGGTGTCCAGCCGCCCGGCCAGGGCCAGGGACAGGCTCGATCCGTTCAGTTCTTTCGTGATGGTCATGTCGCTCTCCTCCTCATTATTCCTCCGGTTCATCCGGCAGGCGCATTTTGGGCACGTGCACGTCGAACGGTCCGCTGACGGTGCAGTAGATGCCCTCCGATTCCAGCAGGTCCACGAAGGTGTTCACATAGCTATCGTCCTCGAACTCCTGCATGAAGCAGTAGTCGAAGTATCCGTTGCAGGTGTTGATCTCAATGCAGATGCCGCTGTCGTCCGTGGTCACGGAGCAGTGCACCGACTCGATCATGTTGGCCATGCTGCCCCAGTCCGTGCGGCCCACATAGCTGACCTTGAAGCTCACCGGGGCCGAGGCCGGCAGGTTGCCGATGCCCGTGCGGGCGCCGGTCACCGCGGGCCGCAGCAGGCCGAACTTCTCCGAAAGGGTCAGCCCCTCCAGCTGCTTTTCCAGGTCCATCTGCTTTTGCACCGTGTCCCACACCGCCTCCGGCTGGCTCTGGAGCATCACCATGCCCCGGCTGCAGATGGCCAGCCGCTCGATGTCCGCCCCCTTCAGCCGGGGCGGATAGGCCAGCTCGATGAGCCGGACTATGCTCTGGTGGGCCAGAGGCTTGCCGAGCACGTCCCGGAAGTTGTGGGCCATGCCGCACACCACCGGCTCCGTCATGTCCGGGTACAGGGCGTGCAGGGCCTTGGCCATGAACGCGGAGGTGATGGTGGCGGGGCTGCCGTCCTGGGTGCGGGTGTATTTCATAAAGGAGGTCTCCCCGATGCGGATGTGCCAGCAGCGCTGCCGCCCCACGGGGGCATGGTCCCCGATGCGGAACGCCCCGCTCCACCGGGGCGCGGGGGGCGCGTCCATATTCGGCGCCTGGGCCGGGAAGGGGTCCTCCAGCTCCCCGGCGGGGATGTCCTCCCCCGCCAGCCGGACCCCCGCCGGGTCCAGCTGCTTTCCTTCCGTTTCGCAGAGGTAATAGTACAGCACCGTCTTGATCCAGGGGAAGGCCCCGGCCCCGTCCGTCAGGGCGTGGAACGCCCCGAACACCACGCTGGTGCGCTCATAGCTGACGCCGATCAGGTGGTAGTTGGACGCGGCGGTGTTCAGCTTCGCCGGCTCCGGCCCCTTCACGATGGTCACCGGCAGGGGGTTATCCTCCAGCACCAGCTCCTCGCCCCGCGCCGCCAGGCGCACGGCGAAGTAGGGGTAGCGCTCCATGGCCTTATCCAGTGCCCGGCGCAGCGCCTCCGGCTCGATGAGGTTTTTCAGCGTCACCCGGACGCTGAATGCGTTGGCAAAATCCCGGTTCGCCCCGTAAAACATCGCCAGGCTCACCGGCGCAAGTTTCGTCGTTCCCATAGCTCCCTCCGGGTGTCAGTTGGCGCTGGGCATATAGGGCCGCAGCACCGCGGCCACGTTCGACAGCGGCATGGTCTGCAGCCACACCCGGCCCGGGCCGGTGATGTTGGTCAAAAACAGCCCCTCGCCGCCGAACAGTACGTTCTTCGCGCCCTTCACCGTCTGGATGTCCATGGAGCATCTGGCGTCCATGGCCGCCAGATGGCCCGTGTCCACCACGATCTGCTGGCCCGCCGCCAGGTCATACTCCACCACGTGGCCGTCGAACTCCGCAAAGGCGATGCCGGAGCCGGAGACCTTCTGCATGATGAAGCCCTCGCCGCCGAACAGGCCCGCGCCCAGCTTCTTGTTGAAGTGCACGGAGAGGGTCACGCCGGACTCGCCCGCCAGGAAAGCGCTCTTCTGGAACACGATCTCCTGGCCCGGGGCGATCTGGAAGGGCTTGATAGACCCGGGGAAGCTGGAGGCAAAGGCGATCATGCCCGGCCCGCCCTGGGCGGTATAGATGTTCTGGAAGATGCGCTCGCCGGCGAACATGCGGCCCAGGGCCTTGCCCACGCCGCCGTTGGAGGTGGTCTGCATGTGCATGTTGGGACTCATCCAGCTCATGGACCCGCCCTCGTTGATCATGCTCTCGCCGTTTTCCAGGTGGCAGATCACCACCGGCAGGGTATCGCCAAGGATCTCGTATCGCATCGCAAAATTCCTCCTGATATGTTTTTATGTTTTTATAACTCGTCCGCTCCCGCCGACATCTGTTTCATGCTCCGTCAGGCGGCCAGGACCTTGTCGTACCGGTACAGCACCATAGCCAGCCCCTCGCGGCTGATGGGCTGATCCGGGACCAGCGCCTGGTCCTCCTCCGTCGTCACCCCGGCGGCCAGGGCCCACTCGTCAGCCCCGGCGGCGTCCTCCGTGCCGGGCAGGGCCTGGTACCTGGCCAGGGTCCACAGCGCGTCCAGCACCTCCTGGCCGCTGACGGCCCCCTCGGGGTCGAACTCGGTGTCCGACGCGCTGTCCATAAAGCCCGCGTTCACCGCCCAGGCGATGGCCTCCCGGGCCGGATCGTCCTCCGCCACATCCTCGAAGGGATAGGGTTCCGGCGTGGGTTCGGGGGTGGGTTCCGGGGTAGGCGCCGGGGTGGGAGTGGGTCCGCCCGCGGTCTCCCCCGCCGGTTCGGGCCCCGGCTCCTGTCCGGCCGCGGCGGCCTCGGCGGCTGCCTTCTCCTCCGCGGCGACGGCGGCGGCGCCGGAGAGGTTCCACAGCGCGTAGGCCAGATCCGACCGGTCGGCGCTCTGGCCGACGCCGAAGGAGTCGTCGATGTCCAGCGCCGGCATGATGTTCTGGGTCAGGCACCAGGCCACGCCGTCATGGTACCAAGCCAGGGACGGGAAGTCGTAGCTCTTGCCCTCCAGCTTGGCGTAGCAGGGCATGAAGGCCATGTTGAGGGCGCCCAGCCACGTCTTGCCGCTGCCCCGCTTCACGTCCATTGTGTTTATCATCACGTCCCGGGTGCGCAGGGTCCGGCCTGTGTCGGGGCTGATGATGCTGCTGACGGTGCTGACCACGTAGTACGCGCCGTCCACCTTGCCCAGGTACATCATCTCGTGGCCGTTGAAGCACAGCGCCGCGCCCAGGGGCAGCTCATCCAGGATGGCCTTTTTCTCCTCCAGGGACATGTGCTCCATGTCGATCTTCTCGATGTTCATGTTATACTGCCATGTGCCGTTGCGGCCGATGTCCAGGCCGAAGCAGGCGTATATGGTGCGGATCATGCCGGAGCAGTCCTCCACGTCCAGCATGCCGCCCCAGCCGTAGGCGTCGCCCAGGCTCTCCAGGGCCACCATGGCGATGTTCCGCATGGTCAGGGGCAGGTACCCCACGCTCACATGGGCGGTCTCGGGGATCAGGGCCATCTGCTTTTCATAGCTGCCGTCCGCCCGGCGCACGGGCAGATAGACCACGTAGTTGTGGTAGGGAGAGCGGTTGCCCACCAGCTGTCCCGGCTCCAGATCCGTCACCAGCTCCAGGGCCGTGCCCTGGGTCAGCATCCGGCGGGCGGTGTCGGGGGCGGAGTTGGACGCGTCGGTGTACTCCTTGTTCCCGTAGACCACCAGCAGCTTCTCCGACGGGAGGTCCCAGGCGGCCAGCCACTCGTCCTTGTCCGCGCAAAGGGCCACATCCTCCACCGGCACCCAGCCGGAGCAGCCGGAGATGCGGGCCTGGTAATACTTGCCGTCGGCGGAGGTGTTGTAGATGAGCATCGGCTCGTTCAGCCGGATGGCGCTCAGGGCCTGGTAGTCGAAGTCGATGTCTGCCGGGTCGTCCAGGATGGGTTCCGGCGACGGGAACACCTGCAGCAGCGACCGGCACACGGCGATGCCGTAGCGCACCGGCTTGTTCGCTGTGGCGTCCGGGTCCACGCAGTTGTCGATCATGGCCTGGAAGTAGGCCTCGTCCGCCGGCTCCCCCTGGCCGGTATAGGTCCAGCCCAGGTAATAGTTCGCGTCCGCCGTGCCGGAGGAGCGGAGGTTCTCGTTATACTCCAGGGCGTTGTATGTACCGGCGGCGGTGCGCAGGTTCATCACCATGGTCCCCTTCGCGACGGCGGAGTCCAGGTTGAACGCCGTGATCTCCTCCGGGGTCAGGATGACCTCGTCCGCGTCCGGGTACAGCGCCGCCCAATAGTCGGCGTCGGACATCTCCGGCGTCACGCCGGGCATGAGCGTCACGCCCGCGCTCGCCCAGGCGGCGGGCGCCAGACCGGCCGCCAGGGCCAGGACCAGCAGTGCGCACAGCGCTCGTTTCCATCTGAAATGCATGAAGGCGCCTCCTTTGCATGTTCTCTCCGGGACGCGCGCCGTGGCCGGCACACGTCAGACTAATTATATAGAATATCAAAACTCCGGGGGTATTTTCAACCGCGCGGCGCGAATCGCCCGCATATGACCCGAAATGTACTCCCCCGGCCCTTGTGTAGTTATTATAGCATGTATCACCCTTCCGCACAAATCCGTTTTGCCGGCGGCGCTCCGCTTACAATTTTATCAAAGAATCCTCCGCGACCTGTGGACAAAGACGGAGGCGGGATGCTATAATGATTGTATCTATGTGTCATGATCGGTAACATACCGCGATCTTCTGTCGAAGGGATGGGTTGCAGATGAAAAAGACCCGCGTTCTGTCACTGGTGCTGCTGGTGCTGCTGGCGGTGAGCATGTTCGCCGGAGGGCAGCAGGCCATGGCGGAGGGGCAGCCTCTGGTGGTGGGCGTGCGCGACGACATCGTGAATTTCAGCTTTCTGAACGAGACCACCGGAAAATACTACGGCCTGGAGATCGACCTGGCCAAGGAGCTGGCCCAGCGGCTGGGCCGGGACGGGGTGGAATTCGTGACCGTGACCCCCACCACCCGGGAGGACGTGCTGCTCAACGGGGAGGTGGACTGCCTCATCGCCTGCTACTCCATCAACAAAGAGCGCAAGGAGCTGTTCGACTTCTCCGCGCCGTATTATAAGGACGGCACGGTCTTCATGGTCCAGACCTCCTCCTGCTTCAACCGCTGGGCGGATCTGGCGGGCATGACCGTGGGGGTGCTGGCCGGGTCCAACACGGGCGATCTGGTGCTGGCGGCCATGAAGCGGGTCAACACCGCCAAGGGTGTCAAGCTCCAGGAGGAGGAGACATACCAGGACCTGTCCGACGCGCTGGAGCGGGGCGACGTGGACGCCGTGTGCATGGACGGGTGCATCGCCCAGGCGTACATGAACGAGGACCGCATCTATCTGCCCGGCTCCCTGGCCTCCCAGTCCTACGGCGTGGCCACCCAGAAGGACTCCGAGCTGAGCAAACAGGTGTCCGCGGTCATGCAGGATATGCTGGACGACGGCACCGTGGACAAACTTCTCGACAAGTGGGACTGAGGTGGATCAATGGATAGGCTGAAGAAAAAAACGCTCATCATGGTCCTCATCGAGGTCATCTTCCTCAGCATCCTCGGTGTGTACCTCACCACGATGCAGGAATATCTGTCCCTGCAGCAGCAGCGCCGGGACACGGAACAGAAGATCACCCAGATCCGGGAACTGGTCGAGACCACCGGCGAGTCCACCCAGCGGCTGAAGGAGACCGTGGACGGCATATACCAGTCCAAGGCCATGAGCCTGGCCTACATGATCCGGGGAAAGGTGGACCAGCCGCTGGACGACAGCGTCATGGAAACGTACCGCCAGCTTCTGGACGTGAACAACGTCTTTCTGCTGGACCTGACGGGCAAGGTCCTGTTCAAGGCCCAGCCCTCCGCCGTGGACTTCACCCGGGCGCGGTATAACCAGCTGCGCACCGTATTCGACGCCCAGGCCCCGTCCCAGGCCTTTGAGGTGGACATGGGCTACAACCAGCTGCGCTATTACGGCGCCATGGTCGATCGGGCACGCATGGCCGTGGTGGCCCAGGACCCGGCGGAGCTGGACCGGCTGACGGAGGAGACCTCCTCCTGGAAGAGCGTGCTGGAGAACGTGAGCGTGGGTCTGGAGGGCTACTCCTTCGTGATCTCCGCCAAGGATTATACCTTCGTCTACCACCCCGACGAGTCCCTGATCGGCCTGGACGCCCTGGACGCGGGCATCCGGGTAGAGGACCTGGATGACGGCGGAAGCTGCTGGATGACCGTCAACGGCGAGGAGCTGTACTGCGGCGTGGTCAAGGCCGACGACGTGTACATCCTCTGCGCGGTGACCCGCGGCGAGATCAACTCCGCCAACGCCATCACCGTCATCATCGTGCTGTTCGTGTTCTTCACCGCCATCACCGTGGTGCTGTTCTACGCCGTGGAGATGCTCCGCAGCGACCGGGCCAAGGCCGCGGCGAATCCGGGCGCGGCGGCGGAGGGCGGCGACTGCGTGGACTTCGGCCGCTTCCGCTGGCACAAGCAGGTGGGCCGGAAGCTCATATCCGTGTCGGCCATCGGGCTGCTGTGCATCCTGGGCATATCCTTCTACATGCAGACCCTGTTCTCCATGAGCCGGGCCTCCTTCGCCAACACCCAGCGGCTGGAGGAGATCGAGATGACCATGGACCGGTACCAGCACAACGTGGACCTGCTCACCGAGCAGTACAACACCAGCTATGTCAGCAAGGGCGAGACCGCCGCCTATATCGTGGAAAAGCGGCCCGACATCTTCCGCAACCGGGAGCAGATCAGCATCCTGAGCCAGGCGCTGGGAGCAGAGTACCTGTATGTGATCGACTCCACCGGCAAATGCGTCGCCACCAACTCCCCCTACACCAACTTCTCCCTCAGCGAGGATCCGGAGGAGCAGTCCTATGAGTTCCGCCGGCTGCTGCAGGGCATGCCCTATCTGGTCCAGCCGGCCCAGAAGGACGACATGGGCGTGTACCGCCAGTACGTGGGCGTCACCACCCGGGACAAAAACGGCAACGCCGACGGCTTCGTGCAGATATCCGTCCAGCCGGAGCTGCTGGCCAGCGCCACAGAGCAGCTGAGCCTGAGCGCCATGCTCCAGAACATCCGGGTGGGGGTCAACGGCTTCGCCTTCGCGGTGGACCGGGACACGAAGAACTTCATCTACTACCCCGAGGCGCGGTACATAGGCCGCAGCGCCGTGGACTACGGCATGGGCGAGGACATGTTCCAGGACGGCGACAGCGGCTATATCACTCTGGGTCTGGACAAGTATTACGGCGCCGCCATCGAAACGGACGACGCGTTCGTGTACGTGGCCATCCCCGCCGGCGAGCTGTTCGGCGACCGGCTGCTCATCAGCCTGTCCACCACCTTCATGAGCCTGCTGTGCCTGGCGGTGATGTGCCTGCTGCTGAGCGTGGAGCGCCGTCCGTCGCCGGAGGAAGAGAACAAGAGCAAGGACATCCCGGCAGAGGCCGCGGCCCCCTCCCCGGCAAAGCCCGGCGCCAAAAAGCGGGCCCGGATGGTGGAGGTGGTCATGCCGGACGGCACCGTGAAGCGAACGGAGAGCGCCTTCAGCCGATGGAGCAACCAAGCCCTGGGCTGGAGCGAGATGACCCCCGAGCAGAAGACCATGATGGTGCTGAAGGTGCTGCTGGGCATACTGGCGCTGTTCATCGTGGTGGCCGTGACCAACAAGGAGGCGGCCTTCACCCGCACCAGCGTGTTCCGCTACGTCATCGACGGCACGTGGAAACGGGGCCTGAACGTGTTCGCCGCCACCGCCAGCGTCATGATCCTGTGCGTGATAAGCGTGGCCAGCATGGTGCTGCGGTCCCTGCTCAAGTTCCTCAGCCGGAGCATGAGCGCCCGGGGCGAGACGGTGGTCCGCCTGGTGAACAATCTGGTCAAGTACGTGGCCGTGGTCGCGATCCTGTACTTCTGCCTGGCCATGTTCGGCGTGGACACCAAGACGCTCCTGGCCTCCGCCGGCATCCTGAGCCTGGTCATCGGCCTGGGCGCCCAGGACCTGGTGAAGGACATCGTGGCGGGCCTGTTCATCATCTTTGAGGGCGAGTTCCGGGTGGGCGACATCATCACCATCGGCGACTGGCGGGGCACCGTCATGGAGATCGGCGTGCGCACCACCAAGGTCGAGGCGCCCGGCAAGAACATCAAGATCATCAACAACAGCGCCATCTCCGACGTCATCAACATGACCCGCAAGGAGTCCTTCGCCCTGTGCGAAGTGGGCATCGAATACGGCGAGAGCCTGGAGCGGGTGGAGGCCGTGCTGGCCAAGGAGCTGCCCCACGTGCGCAAGCGCCTGCCCAAGATCACCGACGGCCCCTTCTACAGCGGCGTGGCGTCCCTGGGAGAGTACGGCGTGGTCATCCGCGTCCTCGCCCAGTGCGCCGAGGGCGACCGCTTGCAGCTGACCCGGGCCCTGAACCGGGAGATAAAGCTGATCTTCGACAAGTACAAGATCAACGTCCCCTTCCCCCAGGTGGTCGTCAACCAGCCTGTGGAGTTCAAGGAGGCCACCGCCTGGGAGAAGCGCCGGGCCGAGCAGTTCGCCGAGGAGCAGCGCGACCTGGGCAAGGACCTGGAAGAACCCCTCGGCCAGAGCTGACAGGCGGGAGAACATCTCAACATATTAATACCCCCGGACCGGTCCCGCAGGACCGCCCGGGGGTGTTCTCTTGCTCTTGGAGCGTCCGGCTTATCCCTGGAAGGGCACCACGCCCGCCACCGCGTCCGCGGCGGTGATGCGCTTGTCGCCATTGTCCACGTCGATGAGGATATACCGGTCGTTGCCCATGCCCAGCTCCTTCATATAGGACAGCTGCCGGAAGGCGTGGCGGGTGGTCATGCGCTCCATGAGGGCGTGATGGTCCTCCTCCTTCATGGCGGCCACCATATCCACGCTGGCCTGGTCCGCCGCCAGGATGTCCACGCTGGCCAGGATGCCCACGTTGGGCGTCACCACCGGCTCCGCCGCCACGCCCTCGCAGTCGCAGGACACGGACATGTTCCGCAGTACGTTCACATAGGTGATGTGCTTACCGAAGTGGTCGATGACGGCCTTGGTGGACTCGCTGATCTTCTCCATCAGCTCCTCATGGGTCACGCCCCACTCGTCGTCATTTTTGAAGTGGAGCATCTTCTTGCCCACGCGCCCGTCGGCGCAGCCGATGCCGATGTTCTTGTTGGACCCGCCGAAGCCGCCCATGAGGTGGCCTTTGAAGTGGGTCAGCACCACCAGGGAGTCGTAGGTGGGCAGGGACGCGCCCACGCTCATCTCCGTGAACCACTTGCCGCCCTTGACCGGCAGCATGGCGGTGCCGTGCTCGTCGGTGATGTCCACGGTGGTGAAGTCGGTCCAGCCGTTGACCTTGAGGGTCTGGCGGTGCTGCTCGGTGGTGTAGCGGTCGCCGTCATAGTAGGTGTTCGTCTCGACGATGGTGGCGTCGGGCAGCTCCTTGGCCATGAACGCCTTGATCCACGCCGGGGGGATGATGTTGGGGCCGTGGGGTTCGCCGGTGTGCAGCTTGATAGCCACCTTGCCGGCGATGGCGCCATTGACCCGCTCATAGACCTTCATCAGCCCCTCCGGGGACAGGTCACGGGTGAAGTACACGATGGATTCGTTGCCGGTGCGCTCAGTGTAAGGGATATACCGCTCCCCGCCGGTCGCCGCTGTTGCTTGGCCTGCCATAAGTTATACCTCCTAAAGGTTTTATTGATATAGTTTATCCCTCCGGGGGCGCGACATGAGATGCGGAAGGACAAAGCGTGATCTATCGCGCCGCAGGCGCACATTATCGAAGGCCCCTTGTCGTCGGAACACGCAAGCCAGGTCTCCCTTTGCCGCAAGCGGCAAAGCTCGAATGGCTCGCGGCTCCTCCTCTCCCCAAAAGGCAGGCGTGCCTTTTGGGGACCCCGGGGGCTGGCAGCGCGAAACGCTGTCTGAGGGATTGTTCTTTTTCCTTCCTGTGCAGTGACAACCCCTCCGCCTCGCTATCGCTCGGCACCTCCCCTTGCACAGGGGAGGCTTTCCAAGCGGTGCGCCTTCGGCGCGCAAATTACCTCTTTCCCTTATCTTCATTGGAACGCCGGCGGGCAGGTCATCTGCCCGCCGGTCTGTATTTTACTCTCCCGCGCCCACGGGCGCAAGACCTTCCAGCCAGGACGCGATATCGCTCTCCGAGGCGCCGCCGGGAAAGCGGGTCCCGTCCAGCCAATCCGCGCCGTCGGAGGCGGCGGCGCGGAGGTTCTCCGCGCTGGAACCCACGCCGCTGCTGCCGGAGGCCGCCAGCGCAAACATCATGGCAAAAGCCAATATCAATGCAAGAGATTTTTTCATTTTTATATGCCTCAGTTCAGTTTGGAATACTCCTCCTCGCTCACCGGCTCCAGCCACTGGTTGGAACCGTTTTCTCCCGGCACCTCAATGGCCAGATGGGAAAACCAGCTGTCCGGCGCGGCGCCGTGCCAGTGCTTCACGCCAGCGGGGATGTTGATGCAGTCGCCGGGCTTCATCTCCACGGCGGGCTTGCCCCACTGCTGATAGTACCCCCGTCCGCCGACGCAGACGAGGATCTGTCCGCCGCCCTTTTCGGCGCTGTGGACGTGCCAGTTATTGCGGCAGCCCGGCTCGAAGGTCACGTTGAAGATGCCCACCTGCTCCTTGGACACGGGGGCAAGATAGCTCCGTCCGCTGAAATACTGGGCAAAGCCGTCATTGGGCGCGCCGATGGGGAAGAAGATGGTGTTCTGATACCTGTCCTTTTCTGTCAGCGCCGGCTCGGCCTCGGGCCACACATCCTTCGCCAGACGGAACACCGCCCAGGCCTTGGGCCAGCCCACATAGAAGCCGACGTGGGTCACGATGGCGGCGATCTCTGCCTTCGTCACGCCGTGGGCTTTGGCGTTCTCCAGGTGGTAGATGAGGGACGAGTCCGTGATGCCGGAGCTCATCAGCGCCACCACGGTGATGACGCACCGGGTCTTCAGGTCGATGTCATGGTTGTTCCAGTTCTCCCCAAAGAGAACGTCGTCGTTGAAGTGGGCAAAGTCCGGCGCGAAATCGCCCAGCTGATCTCTGCCCGCGGTCTGTGTGATCTTTTCCATGATGATACCTCCTACAATATAGATTGCGGCAAGGTACACGGCAGCCAGCCGCGTTTTGCCAACTCAAAGCCGAAGCTGTAGAA
>CANQXG010000040.1 GCA_947627735.1 uncultured Oscillospiraceae bacterium
AAGTACACCGAGGCCCTGCAGCTCATCAAGCGGGAGAACCCCTTCCCCGCCGTGTGCGGCCGGGTGTGCAACCGCCGGTGCGAGGACGCCTGCACCCGCGGCACCGTGGACCAGGCCGTGGCCATCGACGAGGTCAAGCGCTTCATCGCCCAGCAGGATCTGGACGCGGAAAAGCGCTTCATCCCCGAGAAGGTCATCCCCAAGGTCCGGGGCGAGTTCAATGAGAAGATCGCCATCATCGGCGGCGGCCCGGCGGGCCTGAGCTGCGCCTATTATCTGGCGGAGAAGGGCTACCGGCCCACCGTGTTTGAAAAAGAGGCCCGGGTGGGCGGCATGCTGATGAACGGCATCCCCTCCTTCCGGCTGGAGAAGGACGTTGTCCAGGCGGAGATCGACATCATCCAGGCCCTGGGCGCCGAGTTCAAGACCGGTGTGGAAGTGGGCAAGGACGTGACCATCCAGCAGCTCCGGGACCAGGGCTATAAGGGCTTTTACGTGGCCGTGGGCCTGCAGACCGGCGGGAAGCTGGGCGTGCCCGGCGACGACGCCGAGGGCGTGACCGCCGGCATCGACTTCATGCGCCAGGTGAACATCGGCGGCGGCGCTACCCTCACCGGCAAGGTGGTGGTCATCGGCGGCGGCAACATCGCCGCGGACGTGGCCCGCACCGCCGTGCGCTGCGGCGCCGAGAGCGTGAGCATGTACTGCCTGGAGGGCTATGACGAGATGCCCATGGGCGAGGAGGACCGGTCCGAGTGCGAGCGGGACGGCATCGCCATCCACGCCGGCTGGGGCCAGACCGAGGTCGTGACCGAGAACGGCAAATGCGCCGGCATCAAGTTCCGCAAGTGCCTGTCCGTGAAGAACGCCGAGGGCCGCTTCGCCCCGGTGTTCGACGACGCCGTGACCGAGACCGCCGCGTGCACCACGGTGCTGTACTGCATCGGCCAGAAGGTGGACTGGAAGAGCCTGCTGGCGGGCACCAAGGTGGAGTTCAACCCCAACGGCACCGCCAAGGCCGACCCGGTCACCTACCAGACCGCCGAACCCGACATCTTCGTCGGCGGCGACGCCTATACCGGCCAGAAGTTCGCCATCGACGCCATCGCCGCCGGCCACCAGGGCGCCGTCAGCCTGCACCGGTTCGTGCAGCCCCACTCCAGCCTCACCATAGGCCGCAACCCCAACCATTTCGTGGAGCTGGACAAGACCGACATCAAGCTCAACGAGGAAACCTTCGACAACACCCCCCGCCAGCGCATCGGCTACAACGAGGCCCTGCGCAAGACCTTCAAGGACGAGCGCATCCCCTTCACCGAGGAGCAGGTCAAAAAGGAGACCGCCCGGTGCCTGGGCTGCGGCGCGTCCATCGTGGACCCCAACAAGTGCATCGGCTGCGGCGTGTGCACCACCAAGTGCGCCTTCGGCGCCATCACCCTGCACCGCGACCGGCCCGAGTGCACCCACATGATCCCGGCGGAGGATAAGCTCAAGGCGATCCTTCCCTACGCCGCCAAGCAGGCCATCCACATCAAGTTCGGCAAGAAGAACGCCGATGCATGAGCTGGGCGTGGTGTTCCATGTGATCGACAGTCTGAAAAAAGTGGCTGCCGACAACGGCGTGGAACGGATCAATAAGGTGACGCTCCAGCTGGGCGAGGTGTCCACGGTCATCCCCAGCTACCTGGCCGACTGCTGGAAGTGGGCGGCGGCCAAGGAGCCGCTGGTGGCCGGCGCGGAGCTGGCCGTGGAGACCCTGCCCGCCATCACCTACTGCGAGGACTGCGACCGTGACTACCCCACGGTGGCCTATGGCCGCACCTGCCCCCACTGCGGCAGCGGCAGGACATACCTGAAGCAGGGCAGCGAATTTCTCATCAAAGAGATCGAGGTACCGGAGGAGGAACCAAATGGATAAAGTACGCGTCATAGAAGTCAAGCAGAGCGTCTTTGCCGACAACAACGCCGAGGCGGACCGCATCCGCCGGGAACTGAAGGAGAAAAAGACCTTCCTCATCAACCTGATGAGTTCCCCCGGCGCGGGCAAGACCACCACCCTCGTGCGCACCATCGCCGATCTGAAGGACGAGCTGCGCATCGGGATCATGGAGGCGGACATCGACTCCACCGTGGACGCCGAGACCATCTCCGCCGCCGGCGCCAAGGCCATCCAGATCCACACCGGCGGCATGTGCCACCTGGACGCGGGCATGACCGAGCAGGGCCTGCGGGAGCTGGGCGCGGAGGACTTCGATCTGGTGGTGCTGGAGAACGTGGGCAATCTGGTCTGCCCGGCGGAGTTCGACACCGGCGCGGCCAAAAACGTGGCCATCCTGTCCGTGCCCGAGGGCCACGACAAGCCCCTGAAGTACCCCCTCATGTTCCAAGTCTGCCACGCGCTCATCATCAACAAGACCGACGTGCTTCCCTGGTTCGACTTCGACATGGAAAAGGTAGTCGCCTACGCCCACATGCGCAACCCGGACCTGGCCATCTTCCCCGTGTCCGCCATGACCGGGGAGGGCTTTGACGCCTGGGAGAACTGGCTGCGCACCGAGGCCGCCGCCTGGAACGGCTGATAAGGCGCGAAAACCACACACAAAACCATCGCGGCGGGAGCACCCGCCGCGATCTTTATTTCCTCATTCCTCCCGGCGGGCCGCCTGGGCAAAGTCCCGGGGCGAGGAGCCGTACTCCGCCCGGAAGGCCCGGTAAAAGCCCGTATAATCCCCGAAGCCGCACCGCTCCCACACCTGGCCGGGCCGTTCGCCCCGGGCCAGGAGCTGCCGGGCGATGAGCAGCCGCTTTTTCAGGATATACCGGTGCACGCTCTCGCCGGTGATGCGGTTGAACTCGTGGCTGAGGTAATACTTGCTGACGAAAAACCGCTCCGCCAGCGCATCCAGTGTCAGCGGCTCGGCGTAGTGCAGGCCGATATGGTCCACCACCTGGCTCACCAGGGCGCTGGACCGGGGCAGCTCCTCCGGCCCGGCGCCCTCCCGGGCGGCCAGCCGGTTCACGGTCACCAGCAGCTCCGTCAGCAGGCTCTCCCCCATCAGGTCCGCCCCATAGCCGTCCCCCTCCGTTTCCCGGTGGAGCCGATCCATCAGCGAGCGGACGGTCTGCTGCTCCTCCGGGGACAGGCGCAGCCGGTTGCGGTACCCCTCCCGGCTTGAGTCCAGACACCGGGCCAGATCCGTCCGGCCCGAGGACAGCCGGGCCAGGTACCGGGGCTCCAACCACAGCACATAGCGCTCGTACACGTCCCGCTCCGTGCGGATGCGCAGCTTGTGCAGCTCCCGGGGACTGACCAGAAACACGTCCCCCGGCAGCACATGGTACACCCGGCTCTCCACCGTGTAGTGCACATCCCCGGCCAGCAGGAAATACAGCTCATAAAAATCGTGGTGGTGCAGCCCCACCTTCCTCATCCCGGTGTCCAGCTTGTACTCCAGCTGGAACCGGGGCCGGGTCATCCGCTCCCGCCGGTCCGCCCCGCTCCGCGCCATGGCGCCGCCTCCCTTCCGTATGATGAGCCTAGCAGGCCGGGCGGAGGATGTCAAGATTTATTTCGCAAGTTTTACAATGTTTTATCACAAATATCGCCATTGAATATAATAATATTGCTGTTATAATGGCAGCTGTCAAGGGAACTTGGCAAGCAAACCACAATGGAGGCGAAAACATTGAAAACCATGACCATGAAAATGCGCGGCAGCGAGGCCGCCCGGCAGCGCCGGCAGCTTCTCAAGCGGGACCGCCGCCCCACCCCGGAGGAGAATTACAGGACGGCCTTTGAGGGCTTCATCCTGAACTACTACAGCCAGCTGGCCTTCTGATCCTCCCCTCACGACCGAATAGTTTGGACCTGCCGCGCGCGGCAGGTCCTTTTTGCGCCCGGGGGAGGCGGGAAAATGTTTTTTCGCCGGAAGGGAAAAAGCGTATTGCGTTTTCGGCCCATAGCTGATATAATCTGGATAATGCTATGCATAACTATAATAAAATGATTTTACAAAACTACCCGGAGCTGTTTTTATGGATAAAATGACCGTGTCCTCCATGCGGGACTTCAACCGCAAGCAGGTGTTCAACGCCATCTATCAGCAGCGGCGGCTCTCCCGCCAGCAGATCGCCGAGATGCTCCACCTGAGCCTTCCCACGGTGACCCAGGACCTGCGGTACCTGGAGGAGGCCCACCTGATCGAGCGCAACGGCTTCTTCCAGTCCACCGGCGGGCGGAAGTCCGTGGTGTACTCCTGCGTCAGCAACACGCGGGTGGCCATCGGCGTACAGATTCAGAAATACTATTTGCGAATCGTGGCCGTGGATATTTACGGAAGTATCCTCCGCCGGGAGCAGGTGGACCTGGAGTACAGCCACGACCGGGAGTATTACCGCACCGTGTCCCAGCGGATCGACAAGTTCATCCACTCCCTGAACCTGTCCGCCAAGCGCATCCTGGGGGTGGGCATCGCCCTGATGGCCCTGCTGAGCCGGGACCGGCAGACGGTCACGAAGAGCGTGCTGCTGGGCGAATCCAGCGCCACCCTGGCGGATTTCAAGGAGTGGATACACTACCCCTGCCAGCTGTTCCACGACAGCGAGGCCTCCGCCAACGCGGAGCTGTGGCTGTCCCCGGGGATCACCGACGCGCTGTACCTGGGGCTGGACCACCACCTCAACGGCATGCTCATCGTCAACGGCAAGCTCCACGTGGGCAAGGAATATACCGGCGGCCTGGTGGAGCACATGACCCTCTACCCCGACGGGGAGCGCTGCTACTGCGGCAAGAAGGGGTGCCTGACCCGGTACTGCTCGGCGGGACGGCTGTTCGACGAGCAGGGCGGCGAACCCTTCTTCCAGCGGCTGCGCGCCGGCGAGCCGGAGGCGGTCAAGGCCTGGCAGAGCTATACCGCCGACCTGGCCATGGCCCTGGGCAGCATGTACGCGCTGCTGGACTGCGACATCATCCTGGGAGGCACCGTGGCCCGGCACATGGTGGACAGCGACCTGTGGCAGCTGCAGCAGGCCGTGCGCAGCAACTCCCTGTACGCGCCGGTGTCCGACTTCATCTACCTGGGCCACAGCGATGTGGACATCTGCGCCTGCGGCGCGGCCATCCCCTACATCGCCGATTTCCTGGAGAACATCTGAATCCCGCGCGGGGCGCTTATCCGCGCGAAAAGGACGGTATGGCCGCGGCCATACCGTTCTCATTTTATTCTTGCCCTTACAGCCGGCCCCGGGACCGGAGCAGCTCGTACAGCCTGGGCGCCGCGTGGTCGAAAAAGCGCATGTACGCCTGGCAGAAGTAGTTTTCCCCTATGCCCTCCGGCCCCTGGCGGTCCCGGCGGCAGCCGCCCCGGCACAGGGTCCCATGCCGGCAGGAAGCGCACTTCTCCAGACCCTGGCGGGACTGCTCCAGGAAGGGCAGGCGCTTTTGGTGCATCTGCTCGAAGCTGTCGGTGTTCACGTTGCCCAGGCGGTACTCGTCCAGCACATAGAAGTCGCAGGGGTACACGCTCCCGTCCGCCTCCACCACCGTCTGCACCGAGCACACCCCGGACATGCCGCAGCTGGCGGGGGGATAGCCCTGCATCATGCCGGCCAGGCACTCGAAGTAGTGGATGTACACCGGCTCGTCCCGCAGCCGGTCGGCGTACCACCGGTCGAACAGCCGGATCAGGAACTGACCGTATGCCTCCGGCGTCAGGGACCAGCTGCTGCCGCCCCGGCCCTCGAAGATGGGGTCCAGGCAGGGGATGTACTGCTGGTAGAGCAGGCCGTTTTTCTTATAAAAGCTGTATACGCTGTCCGCGCTCCGGGCCACCCGTCCGCTCACCACGGTCAGGATGTTGAAGGGCACGGCGTATTTTTCCAGCAGCCGCGCCGCCCGCAGCACCCGGGAGAAGGTGCCCGCTCCCTTGGCGTCCACCCGGTTCAGGTCGTGGGTCTGCCGGTCCCCGTCCATGGACAGGCCCACCAGGAAGTCGTTCTCCTTCAAAAACGCCGCCCACTGCTCGTCCAGGAGCAGGCCGTTGGTCTGGATGGAGTAGCTCACCTTCGCCCGACCGGTGTCATATTTGCCCACCAGGGCCACGAAATCCCGGAAGAAGTCCAGCCCCCGCAGGGTGGGTTCCCCGCCCTGGAAGCCGAACACACAGCTGTCCTCGGCGCATTCCATGGCCCGGCGCACCAGGTTCTCCGCCGTGGCCATGTCCATGGCGCCGTAGCTGGCGGTGGTGCGCTTCTGGGCCTCGTCGGCATAAAAGCAGTATTTGCACCGCATGTTGCAGCTGCCGGAGGCGGGCTTGATGAGGATGTTCATCTGGGGCATGGCAGACTCCTTTCAGTAGCCGAACTTCTCCGCCAGGAACCGGCCGATCCCGTCCGGGTCCGCCGGGTCCGTCACATACCGGGCCGAGGCGGCCAGCGCCGCGTCCCCGGCGCCCATGGCCACCCCATAGCCCGCGAAGCGGAGCATGTCCGCGTCGTTGCCGTCGTCGCCGAAGGCGGCCACCGCCTCCGGGGGGATGGAGAGCTGCTCGCACAGCGCCTGCAGGGCCCGGCCCTTGGTGACGCCCCGGGCGGTCACCTCGAAGGCGCCCCGGTAGGAGCCGGGCAGCTGCAGCCCGCCCACCTCCTCCAGGGCATGGCGGAAGCCCTCCCGCAGGGAGGCCGGCAGGCGGATGAAGTTGATCTTGTGCACCCCCTGCCCCGTCCGGCGCAGATGGTCCGTGAAGGACTCCACCACCACCGGCGACCGCATCCGCAGCAGCTCGATGTGGCAGGCGGGGGCGTTCCACTCCGGGAACCGGTCCCACACCCGCCGCTCCACCAGCACCTGGCCGCCGATGAACAGCTCCATCAGCCCCGGATAGCCGTCCAGGGACTCGATGGCCGCGGCGGCGTGCTCCGCGTCGATGGTCTCCGACCACAGGACACGGCCATCCTGCCGGTCCAGGACCAGGGCGCCGTTGGCGTATATGCCGTAGCGGAAGGGCGGGAAGTTGAAGTCCGGCGTCAGCTGGGGGCTGCGGCCCGTGGCGGGCACGAACAGCACCCCGTCCTCCCCCGCCCGGGTCACGGCCCGCAGCGCCCCGGGGCGCATGTGCAGCCCGTCCGGGTCCAGGATGGTGTTGTCCAGATCTGACGCGATCAGTCGCAGCTTCGCCGCCATGGCCCGCTCCCTCCGCACTTTTATCAAATGACTTTTTTGATTTCTTGCTCTTTTCGCGATGCAGCCGGCATCCAAGACATGTTCCCCGCGAAGGATCACTTGTATTCAACCGCACAATATGGTATAATATTCTCAGATTTTCCGCCGTTCCTGTTTTTCGTGCTGTCCCTCTCCCCCGCGGCTCCCGCCGGGCGGCGCGGCGGTAAGCTTAAAGAAAACACATTTATAAAACACAGTCTTCAAAAAGGAGGAACGACCATGGACGACCGCAGGCCAAACATCCTGATGATAATGGCGGACCAATTCCGCCTCACGACCCTGGACGGCATGGGAGACCGTATCCCAACGCCCAATATCCGCCGGATCATGGACCGGGGCGTCGTGTTCACCCAAGCCAGCTGCACAAGTCCTCTGTGCACGCCCAGCCGCGCGTCGCTGGCCACCGGGCGCTACCCCAGCCGCTGCGGCGTGCCGGTCCACGACATGGTCCTGCCCCCGGAGCAGACCACATATTATCAGCTGCTGCGCCAGGCGGGATACCGCGTAGGGGTGGCCGGCAAGACGGACCTTCACAAGCACGACGCCTACTGCGGTCCCCGGGGCGATCTTCCCAGCATGTACCATTACGGCTTCACAGACCCCTTCGAGGTGGAGGGGAAGATGAATTCCGGCCGCCTGAGTTTTTATCCGGACGGCAGCAAGCATCTGATGGGTCCCTATCAGCATTATCTGGAAGAAAAGGGCCTGCTGGACACCCTGGCCGCCCATTATGCCCTGCTCAACGCCAACCGGGACCAGACGGCCATGGGCAAGTATCCGCCCTATTACGCCGCGCCCAGCGTCCTGCCGGACGAGGACTTCCAGGACGCCTTTATCGGCCGGGCCGCCTGCAGCTGGCTGGAAAAGGTGGAGGACGATCTTCCCTGGCACTATCTTGTGAGCTTTGACGGGCCGCACTGCGCCTGGGACCCGCCCATGGGCGACTATGAGGCGGTAAAGGAGCTGGACCTGCCGCTGCCCCTGGAGGACGATCTGAAGGGCAAGCCCCGATGGGTCCGGGAGCGGGCGGCACAGCAGACAGGCACCATGTCCCGGGAGGACGCCGTCATGCTGCGGAGGTGCTATGCCGGCAGCGTACACCATATCGACGTCTGGGTAGGACGGATGCTGGACATCCTCCAGGCGCGCGGACTGCGCCGGAACACGGCGGTGATCTTCTGCGCGGACCACGGCGAGATGCTGGGCGACCACGGGCTGCTCTGCAAGAGGGCCATGTACGAGGCCAGCGTGCGGGTGCCGCTGGTGGTGAGCCTGCCGGGCATGAGCAGCCGGCGCGACAGCGGCGCCCTGGCACAGCTGATGGACCTGGCCCCCACCTGCCTGGACCTGGCGGGCGTGCATTACGACCGCTCCTCCATGGACGCCCGGAGCCTTCTTCCCCTTCTGGAGGGACAGATAGATGACGGGGACCACAACCGCTGGCAGATCAGCGAGCTGGACAACTGCCAGATGGTATACGACGGCCGGTTCAAGCTGATCCGCAGCCAGAACGACACAGACGAGCTGTACGATCTGAAAGACGATCCCAACGAGCTGCACAACGTCATCGATGCGCACCCCGATGTGGCGGCCCGCCTGCTGTCTTACACCTATAAGGACTGATCCCCGCCGGGGCCGGACACAGTGAACCGGCCCCGGCGTTCATCATATGCTCGGTCTTTCTCCCACAGGAAAAGACCGGCCCTCCCCAAGTTACCACAGACGGGAGGGCCTGTCAATGTATCCGCCGCCCGCCGGGTCCGGCAGTGCCGGACCTGGGTCACGGGCGGCGGTATGATTTTTGTCAGTTGTCGTCCTCCGGGATGTCGCTTAGGTAGGTCCGGCGGTTCTTCGTGAGCAGCTTGAACAGCTTCTTTATCAGCGGGAAGAACGCCACGATCACCACCAGCGCAAAGATCACCTTGGAGTAGCCGGACTTGACGAATATGGACAGGCTCCCGCCCGACAGCTCCAGGGACCGGCGGAAGTTCACCTCCACCGTCTGGCCCAGCACGAAGGCCACCACGATGGGCGCCAGGGGATATTTCTTCCGCTTCAGGAAGTATCCCACCACGCCGATGATGAGCGCCACCCACAGGTACAGGAACACCTTCTTGCCCGCGTACACGCCGATGAGCACGAACGTGAGGATCACCGGCACCAGCGCCGAACCGGGCACCGCCAGGATGCTGGCGAAGAAGGGGGTCATCAGCTTGCCCAGCACGAACATGATGATGACCGCGAAGAAGAAGGCGATGTAGATGCCGTTGAGCAGCGCCGGGTCCGTCATGAACAGGTTCGGTCCCACCTTCACCCCGTGGATCATGAAGGCCGTGGCCAGGATGGCCATGGAGGTGGAGCCGGGGATGCCCAGGGCCAGCAGGGGGATCAGCGAGCCGGACACACAGGCGTTGTTGGCCGCCTCCGGCGCGGAGATGCCCTCCGGCTCGCCGGTGCCGAAGGTGTCCGGATGGCGGGAGGCCTTCCGGGCCAGCATGTAGCTCATCCAGGCCGCCACGGCGCCGCCGATGCCGGGGAACACGCCGATGCCGATGCCGGTGACGGAGCCGATGGCGATGGGCTTGGCCATCTTCGCGTAGTCCTTGGGCTTCAGGTCGCTCTTCAGGTCCTTCATGTCGGTGACATAGCGCTTGTGCAGCGCGTCACTGATGATGCCCAGCATCTCCGGGAAGGCGAACACGCCCACGGCCACCGCCACGGTGTAGATGCCGTCGGTCAGCCCCGGCAGACCCAGGGTGAACCGGGCCGCGCCGGTGACCGTGTCGGTGCCGACGGTGCTGAGCATCAGGCCGATGCACACGGACACCAGGCCCTTGAGCACCTCTTTCGAGGAGATGGTCACGATGCCGAACAGCGCCAGCAGCGCCAGCATGCAGAAGTCGGGGGAGTTGAAGCGCAGGGAGAACTTGGCCAGGGGCTGGGTCAGAAACACCAGCGCCAGCGCGCCGATGAGGCCGCCCATGGCGGAGGCGAACAGGGAGTAAGCGATGGCGCGGCCGGGCCGGCCGTTCTTGGCCATGGCGTAGCCGTCCAGCACCGTGGCGGAGGCGGAGGGCGTGCCGGGCACCCCCAGGGTGATGGAGGAGATGGACCCGCCGTACTCCGCGCCCTGATAGGCGCACAGCAGCAGCACCATGGCCGACAGGGCCTTCATGCTGTAGGAGAAGGGCATCAGCAGCACGATGGCCATCGCCGTGCCCAGACCGGGCATGGCGCCCACCAGCAGGCCGATAAAGGAACCCGCGAAGGCCAAAAACAGGTTCTGCCATGTAAACAGGGAGGAAAGCTCTATCATCGCCGTCACCTCACAGCCAAATGCCCATCGCTACCTGGAACGTCAGGTAAATGAACCCGAACAGGCCCGCGGTAATGAGGACGATCTTCAAAAGGTTTTTCCATTGGAAGCGGTTCTCCCGCTTTGAGAACAGCAGCAGCAGTCCCAGCGTGTAGATCGGCCCGAAGAGGTAGAACTTCCCGAACTTCTGCCACAGCAGGATCATCAGCGCGGTGGCGACGATGGCCGCGACGAAGCCCAGGGGGTTGCCGATGCGGAACGGCTCGCTCTTCTCCCCCCGGCCCTGCCACAGGGTCTTGGCGATGATCGCGACGCACAGCACTGCCAGCGCGATGCCCAGGATCTTGGGAAACGCGTAGGGCCCCACCGCCACGGAGGCATACTTCCGGCTGGTAAAGCACTTGTAGAGATAGTAGCCGTCCACGCACAGCAAGAACGCCGGCACGGCCACATCCATCTTTTTCTCAGTCATTCCCATCCCTCCTCGGGGTATCCCGGAAGGGCGTGCCGTGCGCGGCACGCCCTTCGCTGTGTTTTTTCCTGATCCGGCTTATCCGGCTCTATCAGCCGTACAGCTCCTCCATCAGGCCGGTGTCCGTGAGGACCTCTTCATAGAACTCGTAGGTGCTCTTCACGGTCTCGGTGAACTCCTCCCGGCCCTGATAGGTACCCTCGTACCACAGGTTGGCGGCCTTCAGCTGCTCGATCACGTCGGGATCGGTCAGCACCTGGGTCAGCGCCGCGTCCAGCTTATCCACCACGTCGGGGTCGGCCCCGGCCTTGATGCCGATGCCCTGGAAGGCCACGCCCTTGGAGGTGTAGCCCAGCTCCTCAAAGGTGGGGATGTCGGCATATTCATCCAGCTTGGAGGTGGTGGTGAAGGCCAGGATCTTCAGATCGCCGCTGTCCACGCCGGCGCTCAGCTCGGTGTAGCCGGCCACAGCGCCGTCCACGTGGCCGCCCAGGGTGGCCTGGGTCAGCTCAGAGGTGCTGTAGGCGATGGTGTTGAACTCCAGGCCGGTCTCCAGCATCAGGCCCTGGAGGGCGAAGTTGTGCACGGTGGAAACGCCGGGCACGCCGATGTTCACCTCACCGGGATGCTCCTTGACGTACTCGACCCACTCCTCGAAGGTGTTGTAGGGAGCGTCCGCGTTCACGAACAGGCACTGGGGCTGGCTCATCACGTTGCACATCAGCTCGAAGTCGGTGTAATCATAGGTGCAGTCCTGGGAGAAGGGGGTCATGCACAGGAAGGCCACGGCGATGCTGGCCAGAGTGTAGCCGTCCGCGTCGGCGGCCAGCACCGGGTTCAGCTCGTTCATGCCGCCGGCGCCGTCGGCGTTCTCGATGACAACGGTGGTGCCCAGGATCTCGCCCAGCTTCGGTCCAATGATCCGGGCGATGGTGTCGGCCACGTTGCCGGGTCCCTGGGTGTACCAGGTGATGTTCTTCTCGGTGGCATACTTCTGGGCGGCCTCGGAGATCTCAGGCTCGGCCTCGGCTTCCGGCTCCGCCTCAGGCTCCTCGGCCTCAGGCTCCGCCTCGGGTTCGGCTTCCGGTTCGGTTTCGGGCTGGGTTTCGGGAGCCTTCTCCTCCGTCTTTTCCGCGGAGGAGCCGCCGCCGCAGGCCGCCAGAGACAGCACCATGCACAGCACCAGCAGCAGGGAAAGCAGTTTCGTCAGTTTACGCATTTTCAGATTCTCCTTTCGATCCTTTCGTTCAAATTTCACTCGATTTTGGGGGTCCGTTTGTGCCTGGGGGATGATCTGAATGCCCTTTCAGCACGTCGCTGATTATATAGGTATGATCGCCGTCCCGCCGCCGGGAAGCGCCACACTTTCAAAAAAACTGTTTCCTTTTGTCTGCATGGTATCATATTTTCGCCGGATGTGTCAACCTTAAAATATGTAAAAATAAGGATACCAAAATTAGCAGGTTTGCCAAATCGTATATTTCATATTGCTTTTTTCTGAGCAAATTGTTATAATACGTTACGATTTGAATGCCTTTTGCAACATCTCTTATCGAAACCTGGAACATAAAGTAAAATACCTTATCATAACATCCTATTTTGGAGGCGGCCGCCCCCTCCGGCAGTCGGGTGTTTGACGGGAGGTCTTATCATGCAGCGTCCCAACATCATCTGGTTCTGCACAGACCAGCAGCGCTACGACACCATCGCCGCGCTGGGCAACCCCTACATCCGCACGCCAAACCTGGACCGGCTGGTCCGCCAGGGCGTGGCGTTCACCCGCGCCTACTGCCAGAATCCCATCTGCTCCCCCAGCCGGGGCAGCTTTCTGACCGGGCGCTATCCCAGGACGACCCGCTCCTCCATCAACGGCAACGACCACTTCTCCAAGGACGAAGTGCTGGTGACGAAGATGCTGGCCGACGGGGGCTACACCTGCGGCCTGATCGGCAAACTGCACCTCACCTCCCACTACCACCGGGAGGAGGAACGGGTGGACGACGGCTATACCTATTGGCAGTACAGTCCCCAGCCCTGCGACGACTGGGCGCCGGGGATCAACAAGTATATGGACTGGCTGAAGGAAAAGGGCGTGGACTGGTACAAGGAATACACCATGCCCTGCCAGTGGCCGCCCCGCAACGGCTATATGCTCCCGGAGCGGATACAGGGTCTGCGGGAGGAGGACCACCAGACCACCTGGTGCGTGGACAAGGCCATCGAGTTCATGTCCGACCGGACGGATGACACCCCCTTCTGCCTGAGCGTGAACCCCTTCGACCCCCATCCCCCCTTCGACCCGCCCGATGAGTACAAGGAAAAACTGCGCGTCCAGGACATGCCCCTGCCCCTGTGGAAGGAGGGGGAGCTGGACAACAAGCCCTTCGCCCACAAGGACTGCTACCTCCACGGCAACCAGAAGGGCATGGTCCGGGACACCGTGTCCATGACCGACGACGAGAAGCGGGAGGTCACCCGGGACTACTACGCCCAGATCGAGCTGATCGACCACCAGCTGGGAAGGCTTTTGGACTATCTGGACGACAGCGGCCTGCGCAAAAACACCGTGGTGGTATTTATGAGCGACCACGGGGAGATGCTGGGCGACCACGGGCTATACTGGAAGGGCGGCTTTTTCTACGAGGGACTGATCCATGTGCCGCTGATCGTGTCCTGGCCCGGCGTGATAAAAGAGGACCTGCGCTCCGACGCGCTGGTGGAGCTGGTGGACGTGGCCCCCACGCTGCTGGAGCTGGCGGGCCTGCCCATCCCCGGCTACATCCAGGGAAAGAGCCTGGCCCCCATCCTGCTGGGCAAGTGCCCGCCGGACAAGCACAAGGACGCGGTGTACACGGAGTTTTACTTCACCACCATGCTCATGCACCGGATCTACGCCACTATGTATTTCGACGGCCGGTACAAGATCGCCGTCCACCACGGCGAGCAGATCTGCGAGCTGTACGATCTGAAGCGTGACCCCAACGAGTTCGAGAACCTGTGGAACAATCCCCGCTGCGCCACGCTGCAGAACGAGATGGTCCGCCGCTGCTTCGATCACGCGGTGCTGTGCAACATCGACAACATCCTGGGCCGCAGCTTCAATTACTGACCGCCCCGCGGTCCCCTCTGAAAGGAAGGTTCACCCATGAACAAATACAGCAACACCCGGCCCAACGTCCTGCTGGTGGTGACGGACCAGCAGCGCTTCGACACCCTGGGCTGTTACGGCAACCCCCACGTGGACACGCCCAATCTGGACCGGTTCGCGTCCCAGGGCGTGCTCTTCCGGCGGGCCTACTGCCAGTCCCCGGTATGCACCCCCAGCCGGGCCTCGTTCCTCACAGGCCGCTACCCCCGCACCACCCGCTGCCGGGCCAACGGCCAGTCCATGCCCCCCTATGAGCGGCTGGTGTCCCGGGTGCTGGCCGACCACGGCTACTACTGCGCCCTGGCGGGCAAGCTCCATCTGGCCCCCTGCGGGCCGTCGGTGTGCCCCATCCGGGAGGCCCGCATCGACGACGGCTTCACCGAGTTCCACTGGGCCCACAACCCCTCCGGCATCGGCAACGCCGGTCTGCCCGAGTCCGGCGGCACCTACTGGAGCGGCAACGAGTACGCCCACTGGCTGTTCAAGCAGGGCCAGGAGTACCGCTACCCCGACTACGACAAGATGGGCTATGTAAAGACCGGCATGGATGAGCCGTACCACTTCACCAAGTGGTGTGTGGACCAGGCCATCGACGCCATCGAATACTTCGCCGAGGAGCGCCGGCGGATGCCGGAGGTGAACACCTCCTGGTTCTACAACATCAACATCTTCGACCCCCACCACGCCTTCGACCCCCCCAGACGGCTGCTGGAGAAGTACCTGGCCAAGGCGGACGAGCTGCCCCTGCCCAAGTACGTTGACGGGGAGTGGGCGAAAAAGACCATCTTCCAGGCCCAGGACCACAAGAGCGCCTACAACAACCCCAACCCCCACCACTTCAGCTTCGCCGAGATGAACGACGACGAACACCGGCTCCTGAAGGCCGCCTATTACGCCATGGTGGAGCTGATCGACATCCAGTTTGGCCGGCTCATGCAGGCCCTGGAGGACAGCGGCCAGGCGGAGAACACCATCGTCATCTTCACCTCCGACCACGGGGAGATGCTGGGCGACCACGGCATATACCTGAAGGGACCCTACTTCTACGAGGGCATGAGCCATGTGCCCCTGATCATGTCCTGGAAGGGCCACTTCATGCAGGGCGCGGTGCTGGACACCCTGACAGAGCTGACGGACCTGGTGCCCACCATCGAGGAGTTCTGCCTGGGCCAGATCGAGCCGGGCGTCCAGGGCCGGTCCCTGGCGGACGTGCTCACCGGGGACAAGGACCCGGACACCCACCGGGACAGCGTCTACTGCGAGTACTACGAGGCCATGCCCTGGCACACCGACCCCATGGCCTTCGGCACCATGGTCTACGACGGGCGCTATAAGCTGTCCCGCTACCACACCTCCAAGGAGGGGGAGCTGTACGATCTGGAAACAGACCCGGACGAGTTCAACAACCTCTGGGACGACCCGGCCTATCTGCCGGTGAAGGTCCGGCTGCTGGAGCTGCTGACGGACCGCATGGCCGACACGGTGGATCCTCTGCCGCTGGCCACGGACAAATGGTGACGCCTCTGGGCGGAAAGGAGATAAGCGGTGAAAAGTTCCGTTTTTCTGGGCAACGGCAAGTTTGAGACCCGGGAGGTGACCCTGCCGGAGCCGGGTCAGGGTGAGGTGACCGTGCGTGTGGCCGCCTGCGGCGTGTGCGGCACGGACGTGCACATCTACCACGGGGACAAGGGTTCCGCGGAGGTGACACCGCCGGTCATCCTGGGCCATGAGATCGCCGGCGTGGTGGAGAAGCTGGGTCCGGGCGTGACCGACCTGGCCGTGGGCGACCACGTGGCGGTGGACCCCAACATATACTGCGGCCGGTGCCGGGGCTGCCGGTCCGGCAAGAAGCACATGTGCGACAACCTGTTCGCCATCGGTGTCAACCGGGACGGCGGCTTCGCCGAAAAGTGCGTGGTGCCCCAGAGCCAGTGCATCCCCCTGGCGCCGGAGGTGCCCCTGCGCTACGGCGCCATGGCGGAGCCGCTGGCCTGCTGCCTGCACGGCATCGACCTGGCGGGCATCCGGCCCGGCCAGGACGTGTGCGTCATCGGCGGCGGGGCCATCGGGCTGATGCTGCTGCAGCTGGCGAAGCTGTCCGGCGCGGCCAAGGTGGCCCTGAGCGAGCCCGACGGCGTGAAGCGCGACACCGCCCTCCGCCTGGGCGCGGACGGGGTGATCGACCCCATCCACGAGGACCTGAACGGCCGGCTGGAGGCCATCTTCGGCGCCCCCGGCGCGGACGTGGTCATCGAATGCGCCGGGGTGCTCTCCGCCACGGAGCAGGCCTTCTCCGCCGCCCGGCGGGGGGCCACGGTGGTGCTGTTCAGCGTGCCCAAGCCCGGGGCCAAGTACCCCCTGTCCCTGGAGGACGTGTACAAGAAAGAGCTGACCATCCGCGGCTCCTTCATCAACCCGGACACCCAGGCCCGGGCGGTGGCGCTGATCAACGCGGGCCGGATAGACCTGGACCCCATCATCACCCACTCCTTCCCCGTGGAGAAGCTGGAGGAGGCCATCCTCACCCAGATGAGTCCCGGGTCCATCAAGGTCATCATCGAACCCTGACGGTAAAAACACGATAAGGGAGCGGCCCGCGGGCCGCTCCCTCTTTTTATTGCCGTATGCTGTTTTCTCCGCCGCCGGTCACGCCACCAGCCACTTGTACTTCTCCACGCTGTACAGGGGCACGAAGGGCAGCAGGATGGGCACGCTCTTGACATACTTCTGATACTCCGGGTCGCTGCCGTAGTTCTTGTTCTGGCGGATCTCCAGGCGGCGGGCGCCGCTGAACATGACGAAGATGATGCCCGCGTAGCCGATCAGGGCCGGCAGCCACTGCCAGCCACGGACCCCGCCGATGCCGGACAGGACCACGCCCGTCCAGAACAGCATCTCCCCCAGATAGTTGGGGCAGCGGACAAGGCGGTACAGCCCCGTGTCCACGAAGCGGCGGGGGTTGACCTTCTTGGCCCGGTTCTTCTGCAGGTCCGCGGCGGACTCCAGGGCGATGCCGCAGAGCATCACCGCGATGCCGATATAGGTCCAGGCGCTGGAGCCGGCGCCGTTATGCAGCCGATAGAACACCGGCAGCACCTGCAGCACATACAGCAGCGCGCAGGTGACCCAGATGGCGATCTTCACGCCGAAGGGCACGTCCTGCTTGATCTCGCCGGTCATGTTCTTGTTATAGGACGCGCTCTTCGCCTCCCGGTAGGCCAGATACCCGCCCAGGCGGCAGCCGTACAGCGCGAAGATGACGCAGGCCAGCGCCGTGCCGGCGTCCAGCCCCCTGGCGAACAGCGCCAGCATCACCAGCCCCTCCCCGGCGATGGAGAAGCCGTAGCCCAGGGAGATGAACCAGACGTACTTTTTGAAGCCGATGGCGCTGATGA
>CANQXG010000041.1 GCA_947627735.1 uncultured Oscillospiraceae bacterium
GCCTTCACACATCCGTCTACTTATTCCCTTACACTAGGGGGCTTTTTCCCTGTCCGTTTCGCTTGGTACAGTTCAGGAGCCTGTCAGGGCGGTTTCATGCTGTGTGGAGTTCCTCAGAAGCACTTCAGGCAGCGTCTGTAGCCCAGGCCCAGGGCCTTGGCCAGGGTCATGGCGGTGTAATGCGTCATGCCGGAGCAGTCGCTGTAACGGTGGATCAGACCGGTGCGGCTGACGTAGACGGTCATGTTGTCGTACACGCCGTAGGTGCTGTTCCATGTGCCGACCCAGGCGCCGGAGCCGTCCACCCAGTACTTGTCCACGGCCTGGCTGCGGGCCATGACGCCGTCGGGCTGCATGTAATAGCTCTTGCCGCCCACCTTGATCCACTTGTCCCGGACAAGGACGCCGGAGCCGTCGGCGTAGCGGTAGTCCCCGCCGCCCAGGGCGATCCAGCCGGTGCGCATAGCGCCGGAGGCGGCGAACATATAGTCCTTGCCGTCGATGGTATAGGTGCCGTCGGCGGCCATGATCCCGTCGGGCTGGATGTAATACCAGCTCTTGCCGGACTTGACCCACTGGCCCCGGACCAGGGCGCCGGAGTTGTCGGCGTAGAGGTACTCCCCGCTGTCCAGGGCGATCCAGCCGGTGCGCATGGCGCCGGAGGCGGTGAACATATAGTCCTTGTCCCCGATGGTGAAGGTGCCGTCCCGGAGCATGAGGCCGTCGGGACCCATGTAGTACCACACCTTCCCGGACTTGATCCACTTGTCACGGACCAGGGCGCCGGAGCCGTCGGCGTAGAGATAGTCCCCGCCGTTCAGGCTGATCCAGCCGGTGCGCATGGCGCCTGAGGCGGTGAACATGTAGTCCCTGCCGTCGATGGTGTAGGTCCCGCCCGCGGCCATGGCGCCGGTGTTCGGGTCCAGATAGTACCAGCTCCGGCCGTCCTTCAGCCAGCCGGTCTGCCGATGGCCGCTCCCGTCGGCGTGGTAGTAGACGCCGTCCACCGTGAACCAGCCGGTGCGCATGGCGCCGGTATCGTCCAGGTAATAGGTGGCGGCGCCGTCCGTGATCCACTGGGCGGTGAGCTTTTCGCCGTTTTCATACCAGTACCACTTGCCGCCCTCCTTCTGCCAGCCGGAGGCGGGGTCCGCTGCGGCGGGGAGCGGCTGTTCCGCCTCGGCGGCGGGGAGCGGTTGCTCCGATTCGGCGGCATAAGCCGGTACAGCCAGACTCATCAGCGCCATGAGCGCCAGCAACAGACAGATCGCGCGTCTTTTCATATAAGTCATCCTCTCTGTTATATATTGGAAGCTGTCCCTATTATATCCATCACCGGTCCCGGCGGCAAGAGGGGCTTTTCGGCATAAAATACCCCTCCTCCGGCATAAGGGCCGGGGGAGGGAACGGTGTATTTTTGCTCAGAGCGCCGTCGGGAGGGCGAAGCCGGGGAAGTACTTTTCCACGAAGGGCACGTCCTTCACCGTGAAGGACCGGCCCCGGAGGTACTCCAGCTCCCCGGCGGGGGAGGTGAAGTCGAAGGCGGTGCGCCAGCTCCACAGCAGCTGCCGGCTCTCGCCGCGGCGGCGGTTGACCCGCTCCCGGCCGTATTTGCCGTCCCCCAGCAGGGGCCAGCCGGCGTGGGCCATCTGGACGCGGATCTGGTGGGTGCGGCCGGTGTGGAGCCGGCAGGCCGCCAGGCTCAGGCCGTCCCGGCTGGCCAGGACCTGATAGTCCGTGGCGGCGAAGCTGGCGCCCGGCTCCTGGCGGGGCTTGACGTAGACCTGGTTTTTCACCGCGTCCTTGAACAGCCACCCCTCCAGCCGCCCGGCGGCGGGGGAGGGCGTCCCCACGCACACGCACAGGTATTCCTTGGTCACCTCCCGGGCGCGGATCTTCTCGTCCAGCACCCGCAGGGCGGCGGCGGTCTTGGCCGCGATGACGATGCCGCCGGTGCCCCGGTCGATGCGGTTGCACAGGGCGGGAGCGAAGGCGCTCTCCGCCGCCGGGTCCCAGCCGCCGGCCTGGTAGACGTGGGCCTGGACGCGGGCGATGAGGGTGTCCGCCGACCAGCCCCCGGCCTCGTGGCACAGCACGCCGGGCATCTTGTTCACCAGCAGGATGTTCTCGTCCTCGTATACGATGTCCAGGTCCGGCCGCAGGCTCTCCAGCCAGCCGGGACCGGCGGTCCGGCCGGTGAAGAACTCCTCCGGGATATACAGGCGCACGCAGTCCCCCTCCGCCAGGCGGAGGTCGGGCCTGGCCCAATGGCCGTTGACCTTGATCTCCTTGCGGCGGAAGTATTTTTGCAGCAGGGAGGAGGGGATGGACGCCGCCACCTTGGCCGCGAAGCGGTCCAGGCGCTGGCCGGCGTCGTTTTTCGTGACGATGAACTGTCTCATGGGCCTATCTTACCATATCCCGCCCGGACAAGCAAGCGCCGGCGGGGCCTGTCCGCGGCGGGAAAAATATGTTCCGGATGGGCGGCGGGAGATGAAAAATAAGGATTGACAACAGCCCTTTTTTTATTTATAATACTTTGGCGACTGTATGAGGTTTGTCCTATGCTCTTAGATCTGCACGAAATCATCGAGATGCCGGGGCGCAGCGTCCCCTTCCGGTGCGAACTGGACCGGGAGCGGCTGGCCTTCCCATCGCTGGTGGCCTTCGACGGGCCGGTGACGGCCCAGGGCCTGGTGAAAAACACCGCGGGCGTGCTGGAGCTGACCGCCGACGTCACGGCGGAGATGACCGTCCTGTGCGACCGGTGCGGAAAGCCGGTGCGCCGGCGTCTGACGCCCCGCTTCACCGCCACGCTCCAGGCCGACGCGGAGGATGCGGACAGCGACGACGTCTTTCCCCTGCGCGGGGACGAGGCGGACGTGTCCGATGTGCTGGAGACCTGCTTCATTTTGAACACGGACCAGCGGTTTTTGTGCCGGGAGGACTGCAGGGGGCTGTGCCCCGTCTGCGGAAAGGACCTGAACGACGGACCCTGCGGCTGCGGGAAAGAAATCGATCCGAGAATGGCGGCCCTCGGGCAGCTTTTGGATGATATACAGGAGGTGTGAACAATGGCGGTCCCTAAAAGAAAACAGTCCCATGCCAGAAAGAGCAAACGCCGTTCCAGCGTTTGGAAGCTGCGTCTGCCCAAGCTGGTTGCCTGCCCCAACTGCGGCGAGTACCATATGCCTCACCGCGCCTGCCCGGCCTGCGGCCAGTATGACGGGCGTACCGTGGTCACTGTGGGCGAGGAAAAGTAAGCTTTCGGCAAGATAAGGGGGGCGCAGCCCCCCTTTTTTGCTATGCATCCCGGGCGGGCGGCACCGTCCCCGCCGGGCATATCCCATGAGAAAAGGAGCGGCGAGGACCATGGCGAGACCCCTGGTGGCCATCGTGGGCCGGCCCAACGTGGGCAAGAGCCTTCTGTTCAACCGGCTGGCCGGCAAGCGGCTGAGCATCGTGGAGGACACCCCGGGCGTGACCCGGGACAGGCTGTATGCCCCCTGCGAGTGGGCGGGGCGAAAATTCGATATCGTGGACACCGGCGGCATCGAGCCAAACACCGCCGACGAGATACTGCTGTTCATGCGGGAGCAGGCCATGCTGGCCATCGACAGCGCGGACGTGATCGTGATGGTGACGGAGATCGGCACCGGCGTCACCGCCGCGGACCAGGATGTGGCCGGCATGCTCCAGCGCAGCGGCAAGCCCGTGGTGCTGGCGGTGAACAAAATGGACGCCATCGGCCCGGACGACCCGGGCATCTATGAGTTTTACAACCTGGGCCTGGGCGACCCCATCGCCGTGTCCGCCGTCCATGGCCACGGCACCGGCGATCTGCTGGACGCCTGCGTGGCCCACTTCCCGCCCCAGGAGGCGGAGGAGGCCGATGACGGTCGCATCCATGTGGCGGTGATCGGCAAGCCCAACGTGGGCAAGAGCAGCCTCATCAACGCCATCCTGGGCCAGAAGAGGGTCATCGTGGCGGATATGCCCGGCACCACCCGGGACGCGGTGGACACCCCCGTGGACAACGCCTCCGGCAGCTATCTGTTCATCGACACCGCCGGCATCCGCCGCAAGTCCAAGGTGAACGACCGGGTGGAGCGGTTCTCCGTGCTCCGGGCCCAGCTGGCGGTGGAGCGCAGCGACGTCTGCCTCATCATGCTGGACGCCCGGGAGGGCGTCACCGAGCAGGACACCAAGATCGCGGGCCTGGCCCATGAGGCCGGCAAGGCCAGCATCATCGTGGCGAACAAGTGGGACCTGGTGGAGAAGGAAACGAACACCATGGCCGAGATGCGCCGGCGGATCAAACAGGACCTGTCGTTCATGGATTATGCGCCGGTGGAGTTCATCTCCTGCTTGACGGGACAGCGAACTGGGCGTATATTTGATATGATAAACGCCGTCAATGAGCAGGCCTGCATGCGCATCTCCACCGGCAAGCTCAACAACCTTCTGGCCGACGCCCAGGCCCGCCAGCAGCCCCCCACCGACCGGGGCCGGCGGCTGAAGGTGTTCTATATGACCCAGACCGGGGTCAAGCCCCCTCATTTCGTGATCTTCTGCAACAGCCGGGAGCTGTTCCACTTCTCCTATCAGAGATATATCGAAAACCGCATCCGGGCGGCCTTCGGACTGGAGGGCACCCCCATAAAGATGACCATCCGCCAGAAAGGAGAAAACGAATGAAAGTAACGCTGCTGCTTATCCTTATCGCGCTGGTGAGCTACGCCCTGGGCGCGCTCAACAGCCCGGTGCTCATCAGCCGGTTCGTGTTCCACGAGGACCTGACCCGGCAGGGCAGCCGCAGGGCCACCTACGCTAACTTCGTGAAGGTGCACGGCGGCAACTGGGGCTATGCCTGCGTCGCGGTGGATGTGCTCAAGGGGGCCATCGCCGTGCTGGCCGGCGGGCTGCTGATGATGATCGTGGGGGACAGCTACGTCACCGTGGGCAAGCTGTTCGCCGGCTTTTGCCTGACCCTGGGCAGCGTCTATCCTATCCATCACCAGTTCCGGGGCAGCAAGGGCGTGGTGGCCGCCATGACCGCCATGTGGCTGGCGGACTGGCGGATCGGCCTGGTGGCCACGGCCGCGTTCGTGATCGTGGTGGCTTTCTCCCAGTATGTCTCCCTGGCGGGGATGGCCGCGCCGGTGCTGGGCGCGGTGACCGCCTGGCTGTGCGTGCCCAAGGAGGAGCTGAAGGGCCTGGCGGGGACGCTGGTGCTGCTGATGGCCCTGACCGTCATATGGCGCCACCGGGGGAACATCAGCCGCATCCTCAGCAAGAAGGAACCCCGGGTGAAGTGGGGCGGCGTCAGACCCGCTCCCGAACGGCGGGATCGGCGGGACCGGTTCTGACGGGATACGCCCATACGCGAAAAAACCTCCGGCCAGGCCGGAGGTTTTTTCCTCTTGCCCTTTTCATCCGGACCGAACCATGATATAATACCTTATTAAGAGTATCCTTATATACCCGCGCCCGGGAGGGCGCATGAGAAAGGCGAGCAAATGATTCTTGACAAGATCTTCGGCAGCCACTCCAGCCGGGAGGTGAAGAAGCTTCAGCCCCTGGCGGATAAGATAGAGGCCCTGGAGTCCCAATACAAAGCCCTCACCGACGAGCAGCTCCGGGCCAAGACCGACGAATTTAAGGCCCGCCTGGCGGCGGGAGAGACCACCGACGACATCCTGCCCGAGGCCTTCGCCACCGTGCGGGAGGCGGCGGACCGGGTGCTGGGCATGCGCCCGTTCCGGGTCCAGCTCATCGGCGGCATCGTGCTGCACCAGGGGCGCATCGCCGAGATGAAGACCGGCGAGGGCAAGACACTGGTGGCCGTGCTGCCCAGCTATCTGAACGCCCTGGAGGGAAAGGGCGTGCACGTGGTCACGGTGAACGACTATCTGGCCCGGCGCGACTCGGAGTGGATGGGAAAGGTCCACCGGTTCCTGGGTCTGGAGGTGGGCCTGATCGTCCACGGCCTGAGCCGGGCGGAGCGGCAGAAGGCCTATAACGCCGACATCACCTACGGCACCAACAACGAGCTGGGCTTCGACTATCTGCGGGACAACATGGCCCTTTACAAGCGGGACATGGTCCAGCGGGGCCACTTCTTCGCCATCGTGGACGAGGTGGACTCCATCCTCATCGACGAGGCCCGCACCCCCCTGATAATCTCCGGCCAGGGGGACGAGAGCACCGACCTGTACCGCCAGGTGGACGACTTCGTCCGCCGGCTGCGCCGGGGCGTGGTGGCATCGGTGGAGGAGAAGGAGGAGTTCGAGACCGCCGACGAGAACGCCGATTACCTGGTGGACGAGAAGGCCCGCACCGCCACCCTCACCGCCAGCGGCATCGCCAAGGCGGAGCAGTATTTCGGCGTGGAGAACCTGTCCGACCTGGAGAACACCACCCTCAGCCACCACATCAACCAGGCCATCAAGGCCCACGGCGTGATGAAGCGGGACATCGACTACGTGGTGAAGGACAACGAGGTCATCATCGTTGACGAGTTCACCGGTCGGCTCATGCTGGGCCGCCGGTATTCCGAGGGCCTGCACCAGGCCATCGAGGCCAAGGAGAACGTGGAGGTCCAGCGGGAGAACAAGACCCTGGCCACCATCACCTTCCAGAACTACTTCCGCCTGTACGGCAAGCTGTCGGGCATGACCGGCACCGCCCTGACCGAGGAGGAGGAGTTCCAGTCCATCTACAACCTGGACATCGTGGAGGTGCCCACCAACAAGCCCGTCATCCGCATCGACAGCCCGGACGTGGTGTATAAAAACGAGGCGGGGAAGAACCGGGCCATCATCCGCCAGATCATGGAGTGCCACGCCAAGGGCCAGCCGGTGCTGGTGGGCACGGTGAGCATCGAAAAGAGCGAGTATCTGTCCGGGCTGCTGAAAAAGCAGGGCGTGCCCCACAACGTGCTCAACGCCAAGCACCATGAGAAGGAAGCGGAGATCGTGGCCCAGGCGGGCAAGCTGGGGGCGGTGACCATCGCCACCAACATGGCTGGCCGCGGCACCGACATCATGCTGGGCGGCAACGCGGAGTATCTGGCCCGGCAGGACCTGAAAAAGGCCGGGTACGAGGAGGACGTGATCGCCGAGGCCACCGGCTTCGCCGACACGGAGGACGAGACCGTCCTGGAGGCCCGGAAGCTGTTCGCCGAGCGCCAGGCGGAGCATAAAAAGGTGACCGCCGCCGAGGCGGAGCAGGTGCGCGCCGCCGGCGGACTGTTCATCCTGGGCACCGAGCGCCACGACGCCCGGCGCATCGACAACCAGCTCCGGGGCCGGTCAGGCCGCCAGGGCGACCCGGGCCAGAGCCGGTTCTTCATCGCCATGACCGACGACGTGATGCGCCTGTTCGGCTCCCAGCGGATCATGGGCATGATGGAGTCCCTGGGCCTGGACGAGGACACCCCCATCGACAACAAGATGCTCTCCGGGGCCATCGAGCAGGCCCAAAAGACCGTGGAGAGCCGCAACTTCCAGGCCCGGAAGAACACCCTGGAATACGACGACGTGATGAACGTGCAGCGCAACATCATCTACGAGCAGCGCCGGAAGGTGCTGGACGGGGAGGACCTGCGCGGCTACGTGGGCAATATGATAACCGACGTGATCCGCTCCGACGTCACCAGCGCCCTGGGCGCCGTGGGCCATCCCGAAACGGCGGAGCAGCTGGAGGAGGCCCTGGAGCCGTTCTACCAGACCTTCCTGACCCGGGGGCAGATCACCGTCCCCGCCGGGGGCTTGGAGAGCATGACGGCGGAGAGCCTGACCGAGAAGCTCCGGGGCATCGCCGAGCAGGTGTACACCCGCCGGGAGGCAGAGTTCGGCGCCCTGCCCGACGGCACGCCCCTGATGCGGGAGCTGGAGCGGGTGGTGATGCTCCGGGTGGTGGACGAGTACTGGATGGAGCACATCGACGCCATGGACGATCTGCGCCAGGGCATCGGCCTGCGGGCCTACGGCAACGTCAAGCCTGTGGACGCCTATAAGCAGGAGGGCTTCGAGATGTTCGAGGCCATGATTGAGGGCATCAAGTCCGAGGTGGTCCGGCGGATATTCACCGTCCGGGTGCGCAAGGAGCAGACCATCGAGCGCAAGGCCGCCGCCAAGGCCAACGTGAACAACGTGGGCGGGGAGCCGGCCAAGCGCATCCCCATCCGGAAGGTGAAAAAGCCCGGCCGCAACGACCCCTGCCCCTGCGGCAAGTGGAAGGCTGACGGCAGCCGCCCCTTGAAGTATAAGGAATGCTGCGGGCGGAACGAATAGCTGTTTGAAAGGAGCGGGAGTTCCTCTCAAACCAGAAAGCCTCCCCTGTGTAAGGGGAGGTGCCGAGCGGCAGCGAGGCGGAGGGGTTGTTGAACCCCGGTGAACAATCCCCCAGTCACGCTGACGCATGACAGCCCCCTTTACACAAGGGGGCCAATGAGGTGGCATCATTATTCGCGCCCGCGGGCGCGAACGCTGAGAGGCTTTTTGAGAGCAAGTGGAAAAAGCTGGGATTTTGAGATCGAAGCTGCTCACCTGCCGGCACGGGTTCTCCACCCGGGAGGGCGGGGTGAGCCAGGGGATCTTCGCCGGTCTGAACCTGGGCGCGAGCCGGGGGGACGACATGGAGAACGTCAAGGAGAACTGGCGGCGCTTCGGCGCCGCGGCGGGCATCGCCGCGGACCGCTTCGTCCATGGCCGGCAGGTCCACGGCGCCACGGTGCGCATCGCCCGCCGGGGGGATGCGCACGCCATCGACGAGCCGGCCTCCTGGGACGGGGCGGACGGGTATGTCACCGCCGAGACGGACTTGCCTCTGGCGGTGTTCACCGCCGACTGCACGCCCCTGCTGATGCAGGACCCCGCCGCCGGCGTCATCGCCGCGGTCCACTGCGGCTGGCGCAGCACGGCGGCGGACATAGAGAAAAACGCCGTTCAGGCCATGGTGTCCCTGGGAGCGGACCCGGGGAACATCCGGGCGGCCATCGGCCCCGGCATCCGCCGGTGCTGCTTCCAGACCGGGCCGGAGGTGGTCCGGGCCATGGAGGCGCTGGTGGGTCCGTGCCCGGAGCTGTGGCAGGAGGACGAGGCGCCGGGGAAGTACCGGCTGGATCTGCCCGGCGTGGTGAAGCGCCGGCTGGTGCAGCTGGGCCTGGCGGAGGACAACATAGACGAGCTGGGGGTGTGCACCATGTGCCGGCAGGACCTGTTCTGGTCCCACAGGGCCATGGGCACGGCCCGCGGCTCCCAGGCCAACATCATTGCGCTATGAGATCATCACTGACACTGAAGATACTGTCCGTCACCCTGGCGGCGGCGCTGTGCCTCGGCGGCTGCTCCTTTATGGAGGAGGCGGCGGAGCCGGACGCGTCCGCGGCGCCCAGCCCCACCCCCACGGCCACCCCCGCGCCGGAGGGCAGCAGCACCGGCCAGGCCCTGGCGGACACCTATAAGGCGGACCACGTCTTCTCCCTGAACACCGTCCAGGGGGACAGCTTCAACCCCTATACCTGCACCAGTACATGGAACATGCTGGTGACCATGCTGGCCTTCGAGCCGCTGGTGAAGACCGACGGCAACTTCGAGGCCCTGCCCAACCTGATCACCGACTGGGAGACCACCGACGGGCAGAACTGGACGTTCCACGTGGATACTACCCGCAAGTTCCACGGCGGCGGCACCATGACCCCCGCGGACGCGGTGTTCACCCTGGAGGCCGCCCGCAGCAGCTACAATGGGCGCTATACCCGCCGCTTTGCAGATGTGGTGAGCGTGGAGGCGGTGGACGAGACCGCCTTCGCCGTGCACCTGGACAATTACAACTGGCGATTTTATGAGCTGCTCAACATCCCCTGCGTGGAGTCGGGCACCGGCTACTATAACGTCCCCTCCGGCACGGGGCCTTACATGTTCAATGCCGACCTGACCGCCCTGGAGCTGGATCCCCAGTACCCCGGGGCGAAGGACATGAGCCTGAAGAAGATCTATCTGAAAAACTACGTGGAGCCGGAGGATATCCTCCAGGCTTTCGAGGACTCCCTTCTGGACCTGGTGATCAATAACCCCACCGACATGTCCAGCCTGGGCTACTCCAGCTCCAACCTGAAAAAGTACGTGGACACCTCCAACCTCCACTACCTGGGCTACAACATGCGCAGCAATATCTTCTCCCAGCCCGCCTGCCGGGCGCTGGTGACCTACGCCATCGACCGGGAGAACATCATCTCCACCTCCCTGCAGGGGGCGGCCGAGGCGGCCACGCTGCCCATCCATCCCAACAGCTCCCTGTACCCCCGGTCCATCGCCCGTGGCCTGGAATACTCCCAGGACAGCCTCCAGGCGGCCCTGGGCGCGGCGGGAGCCATGGACGCGGACTACGACGGCGTGCTGGAGCTGAACGGCGTGCGGGCGGAGATCGTCTTTCTGGTCTGCTCCGACAGCACCGCCAAGGTGGCCGCAGCCCGGCAGATCGCCACCAAGCTGCGGGAGGCGGGATTTTTGGTCACCATGCTGGAGCAGGAGTACAGCAGCTACGTCAGATCCCTCCAGGAGGGGCAGTACGACCTGTATTACGGCGAGGTGCGCCTGTGCAACGACTGGGACCTGTCGGTCCTGCTCAGCGAGAAGGGGGAGCTGAATTTCGGTGGGATATATGACTCCACCCTGACGGGCTACATCCAGACCTTCCTGGCCAGCAACGGGGACACCCTCCAGGCCAGCACGGAGACGCTGTGCCAGTACCTGGCTCAGAACGCCCCCATCACTGCCATATGCTTCGAGCGCACGGAGGTGCTGTACCACCGGGGCGTGCTCACCACCATCAACCCCACCCAGGAGAACATCTTCAACGACATCCGCGACTGGGATGTGAAGCTGCGCTGAGATACATATAATAGAAATAATACCGCCCTGGGCGGAAACAGATACAGGAGGGGTAAACACATGACGGACCGGGCTCTGCTCAACAAGGCGCGGGAGGCCGCTGACAACGCCTACGTGCCCTATTCCCATTTTCCCGTGGGGGCGGCGCTGGAATGCGCCGACGGGACCGTATACACCGGCTGCAACGTGGAGAACGCCGCGCTGGGTTCCACCATATGCGCCGAGCGCACCGCCATCGTCAAGGCCGTCAGCGAGGGCAGGCGCAAGTTCGTGCGCCTGGCCATCTACGGGGAGGGGGACAATTACTGCTTCCCCTGCGGCGCCTGCCGGCAGGTGCTGGCGGAGTTCGTGAGCGGGGGTGACATGGAGATCCTCTGCACCCGCTCCGGAGGCCGGTATGTGAGTTATAAGTTCAGCGACCTGATGCCCCACTGCTTTGAATTTTGACCACACCCGGGCGAAACGGGGCGAAATAACGCCCCGGCCGTGCCGGAAAAGTGAATATTCAAAAATATTTTCAAAAATATGAGAAATCCCCCTTGACGCAAAGGGGGATTTTTGTTATAGTATCAAAGCGCGCCGCCCCGGCGGGAGCGGTGTGCCATACGATGAACCGGGAGATTGCGCCGACGGGCGGGAACTTCCGGGGAGCAAGTCCGGGGACCCGAGGCAAAGGGTCCTGGAATCGGACGGAGCGGGACTCGTGCACCGCGTATATCGACTGGCTGAAAAAACACCGGCTTGGCCGGGTTGTTTTTTGGGACAGTGTCTGATACGCACGGAACAGTGTACAAAATTCCGCGGCCCGTGCGGGAAAACGTAAAACTCGTACAAAAAATTCGGAGGAAAATCAATGGCAGCGAAGAAAATGATCCGCATCCGGCTGAAGGCCTATGACCATCAGCTCATCGACAAGGCGGCCGAGACCATCGTGGAAACCGCCAAGCGCACCGAGGCCCGGGTGTCCGGCCCCATCCCCCTGCCCACCCGCAAAGAGGTGGTCACTATCCTGCGCGCCGTCCACAAATATAAGGACAGCCGCGAGCAGTTCGAGCGCCGCACCCACAAGCGGCTGATCGACATCATGAATCCCACCCAGAAGACGGTGGAGGCCCTGATGAGCCTGGAGCTGCCCGCCGGCGTGGAGATCGAGATCAAGCTGTAAGACACAGCGCATACCTTTATTTTCAACCCGCGGTCCGCGCACAGCGGACGGGTCATGTTGCGCGGCCGCCGTTACCGGCCGCCCAACCAATAACCGAAGGAGGAAAGCAATGAATAAAGCCATCATTGGCAAGAAGGTCGGGATGACCCAGATCTTCGACGAGACGGGCAAGGTCGTTCCCGTCACGGTCATCGAGGCCGGCCCCTGCGTGGTCGCCCAGAAGAAGACCGTGGAGAAGGAAGGCTACGACTCCGTCCAGCTCGGCTTTGAGGACATCGCCGAGAAGAAGCTCACCAAGCCTGAGAAGGGCCACTTCGAGAAGGCCGGTGTGGAGCCGAAAAAGCACCTGCATGAGTTCCGGCTGGACGACGCCGCCGACATGAACGTGGGCGACGTGCTGAAGGCGGACGTGTTCGCCGAGGGCGACCACGTGGACGTCACCGGCGTCAGCAAGGGCAAGGGCTATGCCGGCGTCATCAAGCGCTGGGGCGCCCAGCGCACCCCCACCAGCCACGGCGGCGGCCCCGTTCACCGGCACGCCGGTTCCATGGGTTCGTCCACCGATCCCTCCCGGATCTTCAAGGGCAAGATCGGCGCCGGCCACATGGGCGTGGAGCAGGTCACCGTTCAGAACCTGGACGTGGTGAAGGTGGACCCGGAGATGAACATGATCGTGCTGCGGGGCGCCGTTCCCGGCCCCAAGGGCGGCATCGTCTACATCAAGTCCACCGTCAAGAAGATCGTTGAGAAGCACGCCGCGGCTGCCGTCAGCGTCAACCCGCAGAAGCAGTCCGGGCGCAACCCGCAGAAGGCCTCTGCGCGGAACCATTGATAGAAAGGAGAGATCGAAATGCCCAAAGCGAAAATGGTCAATATGGCCGGCCAGCAGATCGGCGAGTACGAACTCTCCGAGGCCGTGTTCGGCATCGAGCCGAACACCGCCGTGCTGCATGACAGCGTAGTCAACTATCTCGCCAACCAGCGCCAGGGCACCCAGAGCGCTCTGACCAAGGGCGAGGTGTCCTACACCACCCGCAAGCCCTGGCGGCAGAAGGGCACAGGCCGTGCCCGCGCCGGCTACACCGGCTCCCCGGTGTGGCGTCACGGCGGCGTGGCCTTCGCGCCCAAGCCCCGGGATTACAGCTACACCCTGAACAAGAAGGCCAAGCGCCTGGCCCTGAAGAGCGCCCTGTCCAGCAAGGCCGCCGACAACGCCATCGTGGTGGTGGACGGCCTGCACATGGACGAGATCAAGACCAAGACCTTCCAGCAGTTCCTGCAGGCCGCCGGTGTCACCGGCAAGGCCATGGTCATCACGGAGAATGTGGACGAGAACGTGCTGAAGTCCGCCCGGAACATCGCCGGCGTGAACGTCACCACCGCCACCATCCTCTCCCCCTACACGGTCCTCTGCGGCGGCACCCTGGTGGTGGACAAAGCGGCGGTCCAGAAAATCGAGGAGGTGTTCGCCTGATGAAATCCGCTTATGATGTGATCATTAGCCCGGTCATCACCGAGCAGTCCATGGAGGACCTGGACATCAAGAAGTACGCCTTCAAGGTCGCCAAGGACGCCAACAAGATCGAGATCAAGAAAGCCGTTGAGGAGATCTTCGGCGTGACCGTCATCAAGGTCACCACGACCCACATGCGGGGCAAGACCCGCCGCCAGGGCCGGTTCCCCGAGGGGACCAGCGCCAGCTGGAAAAAGGCGGTCGTGAAGCTCTCCGCCGATTCGAAGAACATTGAGATCTTCGAAGGCATGGCGTAAGGGAGGAAGCAGACATGGCTATCAAAACTTACAAACCCGTAACGCCGTCCCGCCGTCATATGACGGTGTCCGGCTTCGAGGGCGTCGATAAGCACGTCCGTCCCGAGCGGACCCTTACCGAGACCGTCAAGAAGCACGCCGGCCGCAACAGCTATGGCCGCATCACCGTCCGCCACCACGGCGGCGGCAACAAGCAGAAGTACCGCATCATCGACTTCAAGCGCGCCCGGGAGGGCGATGCCGCCCAGGTCCTGCGCCTGGAGTACGATCCCAACCGGTCCGCCTTCATCGCCCTGCTGCAGTACGCCGACGGCGAGAAGAGCTATATCCTGGCGCCCGCCGGCCTGAAGGCCGGGGACACCGTGGAGGCCGGCCCCGCCGCCGACATCAAGCCGGGCAACTGCCTGCCTCTGGCCAACATCCCCGTGGGCACCGTGATCCACAACATCGAGATGTACCCCGGCAAGGGCGCTCAGCTGGTCCGCGCGGCCGGCAACGCCGCCCAGCTGATGGCAAAGGAGGGTTCCATGGCCACCGTGCGTATGCCCTCCGGCGAGATGCGCAAGATCCGCCTGGAGTGCCGGGCCACCGTGGGCCAGGTCGGCAACGCCGATCACGCCAACGTGGACATCGGCAAGGCAGGCCGCAAGCGCCACATGGGCTGGCGGCCCACCGTCCGCGGCTCCGTTATGAACCCTGTGGACCACCCCCACGGCGGCGGCGAGGGCAAGGCCCCCATTGGCCGGCCCGGTCCTGTGACCCCTTGGGGCAAGCCCACTCTCGGCTACAAGACGCGCAAGAAGAAGAACGCCTCCGACAAGTTCATCGTCAAGCGCCGCAACGCCAAATAAGGAGGGAAGAACATGTCAAGAAGCATCAAGAAAGGCCCGTTCGCCGCGCCCGAGCTGCTGAAGCGGGTAGACGAGCTGAACAAGACTGGCGAAAAGAAGGTCCTGAAGACCTGGAGCCGCGCTTCCACCATCTTCCCGTCCTTCGTCGGTCACACCATCGCCGTCCATGATGGCCGCCGCCATGTGCCCGTGTACGTCACGGAGGATATGGTGGGCCACAAGCTGGGCGAGTTTGCTCCCACGCGGACCTTCCGGGGCCACGCTGGCAGCAAGACCAAGTAAGGGGGAGCAGACATGGAAGCAACTGCGAAAGCGAAGTATATCCGCATTTCTCCCCGCAAGGTGCAGATCGTGTGCGAGCTGATAAAAGGCAAGCCCACCAAGTACGCCGAGGCGATCCTGAAGGCGACCCCCAAGTCCGCCAGCGAGCCGCTGCTGAAGCTGCTCAAGAGCGCCTGCGCCAACGCGGAGAACAACTATGAGATGGACCCGGACAACCTGGTGATCACCGAGTGCATCGCCACCGCCGGCCCCATCCTCAAGCGCGGACAGCCCCGTGCCCATGGCCGGATGTTCCGTATCAACAAGCGCACCAGCCACATCACGCTGACCGTGGCTGAGAAGGAATAAGGGAGGAGGCAGGATAAATGGGACAGAAAGTTCATCCCCACGGCATGCGCGTGGGCGTCATCAAGGATTGGGATTCCCGCTGGTATGCCCGCGCCGATAAGGTGGGCGACCTGATCGTCGAGGATTACAAGATCCGCAACTACCTGAAGAAGGCCCTTTACTCCGCCGGCGTCCCCACCATCGAGATCGAGCGCGACAGCGCCAAGGTCCGCATCTTCATCCACTGCTCCCGCCCCGGCGTCGTGATCGGCAAGGGCGGCGCGGAGATCGAGCGGCTGCGCCAGGAAGTGGAGAAGCTGATCGGCAAGCCCGTGGCCCTGTCCATCGTGGAGGTCCGCACCCCCGACACCAACGCCCAGCTGGTGGCCGAGAACATCGCCGCCCAGCTTGAAAAGCGCATCGGCTTCCGCCGGGCCATGAAGAACGCCATCGGCCGTGCCATGCGTATGGGCGCCAAGGGCATCAAGGTCATGTGCGCCGGCCGTCTGGGCGGCGCCGAGATCGCCCGCTCCGAGAGCTATCACGAGGGCACCATCCCCCTGCAGACCATCCGTGCCGACATCGACTACGGCTTCGCCGAGGCCGCGACCACCTATGGCCGCATCGGCGTGAAGGTCTGGATCTACAAGGGCGAGGTCCTCACCACCACTCTGCGCACCAGCCCCCGGGTCATGGATATGAACCGTCGCGACGACCGCCGGCGTGACCGCCGGGACGACCGTCGCCGCGGCGACCGCCGGGACAACCGCCAGGGCGGCGGCTATAACCGGGACAATCGCCAGGGCGGCGGCTACAACCGGGACAACCGTCCGGGCGGCGGCTATAACCGCGACGGCGCCCGCACCGGCGCTCCCAGGCCCGCGGCTCCCCGTCCCGCGGCCCCCGCTCCCAAGGAAGGAGGCAACGCATAATGCTGATGCCCAAACGTGTGAAATACCGCCGCGTCCAGCGCGGTCGTATGCGCGGCAAGGCCACCCGCGGCAATTTCGTCGCCTACGGCGATTACGGCATGATCGCCACGGAACCCTGCTGGATCACTGCCAACCAGATCGAGGCCGCCCGTGTGGCCATGAACCGCTACATGAAGCGCGGCGGCAAGGTCTGGATCAAGATCTTCCCCGACAAGCCTGTGACGAAGAAACCGGCCGAGACCCGTATGGGTTCCGGCAAGGGCGCCCCGGAGTTCTGGGTAGCCGTGGTCAAGCCCGGCCGCGTGCTGTTCGAGATCGCCGGCGTGGATGAGGCGACCGCCCGCGAGGCCGTCCGCCTGGCCAGCCACAAGCTGCCCTGCAAGACCAAATTCATCGCCCGTGAAGACGCGGCGGTCGAGGAGACTGGAGGCGAAGCAGATGAAGGCTGAAGAAATACGCTCCCTGTCTGTGGATGAGCTGGAGGGAAAGCTCGCTGAGCTTAAGAAGGACCTTTTCATGCTCCGCATGCAGCACGCCACCAATCATCTTGACAACCCCCTGAAGATCCCCGCTGTGCGCCGGGATATCGCCCGGGTGAAGACCGTCATCCGCGAGAAGAAGGAGGCTTGAAGATGAGCGAAGTGAGAACGAGCACCAGAAAGACCCGCGTGGGCAAGGTCGTGTCCGACAAGATGGACAAGACCGTGGTCGTCATCGTGGAGGACCGGGTCGCCCACAAGCAGTATAACAAGATCATCGGACGGACTTACCGCCTGAAGGCCCACGACGAGAACAACGAGTGCGGCATCGGCGACCGCGTCCGGGTGATGGAGACCCGCCCCCTCAGCCGCGACAAGCGCTGGCGCGTGGTGGAGATCATCGAAAAAGCGAAGTAAGGAGGCGTCGAAATGATACAGGCTGAATCCTATCT
>CANQXG010000042.1 GCA_947627735.1 uncultured Oscillospiraceae bacterium
GCCCTCTTGCGGTTCTACTTCCTTGCTTCCTATTCATCTAATTCGGGCTTGACTTTTAATAGTTAGTCTTTTTAGTTCACGGCCCGGTACTCCGTCACCCCGGAGATCACCTCGCCGTCCATGTTCAGGGCGGTGGGCGCGTCGAAGGTGACGGCGATCTCATGGCCGAAACGCACGTCGCACTGGGGCAGCTTGGTGTGCCCGCCCCACATGGCCCGGGCCAGATTGACCAGCACCCACACCCGGCCCAGATCGTGCAGCACCACGCAGCACAGTTTATCGCTCATCCTGTCCTGGTCCGGGGCAAGTTTCACCCCGCCGCCCACATACCGGCCGTTGAAGGCGGAGGCCACCCACACCCGGCGGTAGCTCTTCGTTTCCCCGTCCACGGTGACCGTGGCGTTCACCGGCTGGAACATCTTCAGCGCCAGGCGGATGGTCAGGGGGATGTACCCCACCTTCCGGCCCAGGCGCTCCTTCTCCCGCTCCCCCAGCTCGCAGACCTGGCCGTCGATGCCGAAGCTGACGTTGTTGAGGAAGCGGTGGGTCCTGCCCTTCACCTCCGCCCGGGGCAGGTCCTTTATGTAGTCGTTCAGAAGCACCGTCCTGGGACCCTTCTTCCCGCTCACGTCCCGGAGGAAGTCGTTGCCCGTGCCCATGCGCCACACATACACCGGCGCGGCGGGCACCCGCCCGTCCAGGCTGTTGACCAGGCGGTGGAGGGTGCCGTCCCCACCGCAGAGGATCGCCTGGTCGCCGGCGGCCAGGCCCATGAGGAACGCCCCCGCGTCCAGCTGGGTCAGGTCCCGCAGCTCCGGCGCTCCGCCGGCCGCCTTCACCGCGGCGGTCACCTTGTCCAGACCGTCGGTGCCGTGGCCGTTGTTGGCCTTGGGATTGTAAAGGATATAAGTCATGGGATCAGCACCGCCTCCCTCAGTTCAATTTTTTTATCTGTTCCGATTATACTCCACCGCCGCCCGGTTCGTAAAGAGCAATTTCCCTCTTCTCCGGGGCGGATTTCTATGCTATATTATACCTGATCCCCGAAAGGAGGGATGCTCTGTGCGGGCCGGTTTTTCCCAGGACGGCTATATCATCGACCAGGACCAATTCTCCGCGTACCGGTACCGGGGCATGCCCTCCAGCGTCAACGGCTGCGGCTGGGTGGCCGCCTATGATCTGCTGCGGGCCCAGGGCCGGGAGGTGGACTTCGAAACCGTCCACCGCGACATGAACGCCCTGTTCCCCCTGCAGGTCCCCGGCCCCACCCTGGTGCGCAAGCTGATGCGCTATCTGCGCCGGCACGGAAAATACCGCCTCACCTGGGGCCGGGGCCGGTCCCTGCGGGCCGCGGCAAGAGCCGAGGCGGGCATCATCCGCTACTGCGAGGGCCGCACGCCTCATTTCGTCCCCTTCCTGCGCCGGGAGGACGGGCTGTACCGCTTTTTCAACGTCAGCGACGGCCTGGAGGACATGAGCTGCTCCATGGAGGATTTCTTCGCCGGACACTGTCTGCGGCCGCTGGTGAGGGTCATCACGCCGGCGGACTAGCTGTCCGTTTTATGGGACGCGCATCCCGCTATCCTATATTTGCCGGGCGGGACCCGGACAATATACGGGAGGCGGACGACATGCGCGGATACTTCACGGCGTCGGGATTTTACGGACTGGTGGACGGGCGGTACATGCTGTTCTCCAGCGAGTCGGAATACTACGAATACATGGACAGCGTCCAGGAAGAGGACGCCTCTTGACAAACGCATTTGTGGTGACTATAATAAGCAAAGCTGATAACTGACCAATCGCATACCGGGCAGTTCGTGACCATCCTGCCCTGCGCCGGCGACGGCGTTAAAACAAAACTACGGCGAAGGAGACTGATCTCGGGGCGCGGTAGCGCCCCGTTTTTTTGCCTCCGGGAAGGAAAACAGAATGAATGAACTGATCCTGGCCGGCTCCGTGGTGTTCATCTTCGGGGCCGTGCTGCTGGCATACCGGCTATTCGGCGACACGGGGCTCTACGCCATGACGGTGACCGTCACCATCCTGGCCAACATCGAGGTGCTGATCCTGGTGGTGGCCTTCGGCATGGAGCAGACGCTGGGCAACGTGCTGTTCGCGGCCACGTTCCTCATCACCGACATCCTCAGCGAGAATACCGGCAAAAAAGCCGCCAACCGGGCGGTATTTCTGGGCATCGGCGCGTCGGCGTTCTTCGCCCTGCTCACCGCCAGCTGGATGCTGTACGTCCCGGCGGACAGCGACTGGGCCATGCCCTCCATCCGGGCCATCTTCTCCACCACCCCCCGGCTGGTGCTGGCCAGCATGTCAGTGTATGCCGTCAGCCAGCTGCTGGACGTGTGGCTGTACCACAAGTGGTGGGACTTCACCGACAAAAGATTCGGCAGCCGCCGGAAGTACCTGTGGCTGCGCAACAACGGCTCCACCCTCATCAGTCAGTTCGTGAACACGGTGCTGTTCAACCTGGCCGCCTTCGCGGGCATGGAGGGCTACACCCCCTCCCTTCTGACCAGCATCATCCTCGCGGGCTACGCCATCTACGTGGTGACCAGCCTTCTGGACACCCCGGTGGTGTACCTGGCCCGCATGGTCCACGACAAAAAAGCAAAAGCCGCCCTGTAAATGTTACATTACAGGACGTGGCCGGCGGCATGGGCCGGGCAGGATACACCTATCCTGTCCGGCCTTTTGTATTTTATTATCTGTTACTGTTCTTTGCCCTTCCGCAGGTGGATGGCCCAGAGCACCGCGCCCAGCCCGGCGCCGCCCAGGATGTTCCCCAGCGTCACGGGCAGCAGGTTCCCCAGCAGGAAGGGGCCGATCCCCAGCCCGCCCAGGGGCGCGCCGTACCGCACCGCCGCCATCCAGCCCGCCGGGATATAGAACATATTGGCGACGGAGTGCTCATAGCCGCACAGCACGAACACCATGATGGGCAGGTACAGCCCCACAACCTTGCCCGCCGCGTCCTTGGCCGCCATGGACATCCACACCGCCGTGCACACCAGGACGTTGCACAGCACCCCCCGCAGCAGCGCCTGACCGAAGGGAAGGGCCACCTTCGCCTGGGCGGTGGCCACCAAAGACTCATACACGCTGTCGAACGCGCCGCCGTATACGCCCAGCGCCGCCACCGCCGCCGCGCCGGCGAAGTTGCCGATGTACACCACCGCCCAGGCCGCCAAAAGCCTGCCGGCGGTGACGCGCTTTTCCAGCAGGGAGATGACCATCAGGTTGTTGCCGGTGAACAGCTCGCTGCCCGCCAGGACCACCATGGCCAGGCCCGCCGGGAAGATGCACGCCCCCGCCAGCTTTCCGGCCAGGGCCGTGCCGATGACCGAACCCACCCCGGCCAGGGCGATGAAGGCCCCCGCCAGCACCGCCAGCAGGAACATCCGCCCCCTGTCCATCTCCGCCTTGGCCCGGCCGATCTCCACGTAGCTGTCCGCGATCTGTTTGGGTGTGTTCATGGTCCCTCCTGTGAAAAAGCTTGCAATCCGCTCTTTCGTGCTGTAATATGTGCCATATTGTAACACGCTGAAGCGTATCTTGTCTACGGAAATGAGGCCCGCTATGTTAAAGCAATCAAACCTGACCGTGAACGCCGCCGGCCACCTGGCCATCGGGGGCGCGGACGCCCTGGACCTGGCGGCGCAGTACGGCACGCCGCTGTATGTGCTGGACGAGGACATGGTCCGCGCCCGCATGGCCCTTTTCGCCGCCGGCATGGCCCGGTGGTTCCCCGCCGGGAGCAGGCCGCTGTACGCCAGCAAGGCCCTGTGCTGCAAGGCGCTGTGTGCCTGGGCCGGGGAGGAGGGCCTGGGGCTGGACGTGGTGTCCGCCGGGGAGCTGCACACCGCCCTGGCGGCGGGGGCGGACCCGGAGAGCCTGTGCTTTCACGGCAACGCCAAGACCGCCGACGCCATCCGCCGGGCCATAGACGCCGGCGTGGGGCTGATCGTGGCCGACGGCACCGAGGAGCTGGAGCGCATCGACCGGCTCGCCCGGCAGGCGGGCGTCCGGCAGAAGGTGCTGCTGCGGGTGACGCCGGGCATCGACCCCCACACCTTCAAGGCGGTGAACACCGGGGTGGTGGACGTGAAGTTCGGCGTGCCCATCCCCACGGGCCAGGCCCTGGAGGCGGCGAAGCTGGCCCTGGGGCTGGAGAACGCGGTGCTGGAGGGCTTCCACTGCCACATCGGCTCCCAGGTGTTCCGGTCCGGCCCCTTCCGCATGGAGGCGGAGGTGATGGCGTCGTTCCTGGACCAGGTCCGCCGGCAGACGGGCTATACAGCCCGGGTGCTGGACCTGGGCGGCGGCTTCGCCGTGGCCTATACGCCCTCCGACCCACAGCCCGACCTGGAGGGCATGCTCCGGGACACAGGTCGGCACCTGACGGAGCTGTTCACCGGGATGGGATACCCCGCCCCCGCCATTCTGATGGAGCCGGGGCGCAGCATCGTGGCCGACGCGGGCGTGACGCTGTACACGGTGCAGAACGTCAAGTCCGTCCCCGGGGGCAGCACCTACGTCGCCCTGGACGGGGGCATGACCGACAACCCCCGCTACGCCCTGTACGGCGCCAAATACAGCGCCGCCGTGGCGGACCGGGCGGCCATGCCGGAGGACACAGCCGTGACGCTGGCGGGCTGCTGCTGCGAGAGCGGCGACCTCATCGGCGAGAACATCCCCCTGCAGGCCCCCCGGACCGGGGATACGGTGGCGGTATTCGTCACCGGCGCATACAATTATTCCATGGCCTCCAACTACAACCGGGTCCCCCGGCCTCCCATCGCGGCTGTCCGGGGCGGGACCGGTCGGCTCATCGTCCGGCGGGAGACGGTGGATGACCTTATCATGTACGATCTGTGAGGCGAACGCCATGTGTACCGTAGCCATCGCCGGCTATGCCGACAGGGTCGGCAATTACGCCGCCGCCCTCACCGCCGCGGGGATGGGCTGGACCGTCACCCTCTCGGCGGCGGAGGCGGCCCGGTGCGACGGGCTGCTGCTGCCCGGCGGCGGGGACATCCACCCCGCCCGCTTCGGCCAGGAGGACCGGGGTTCCCGGGACATCGACCCGGCCCTGGACGAGGCCCAGCTGGCCGTCCTGGACGCCTTCGTCCGGGCGAAAAAGCCGGTGCTGGGCATCTGCCGGGGCCACCAGGTGGTGAACGTGTACTTCGGCGGCGGGCTTATCCAGGACCTGCCCACGGCGGCGGACCACATGGCCCGGGACGGCCATGACGGCCTCCACCCCATCCGCATCGAGCCGGACAGCGCCCTGCACGCCCTGTACGGCGGCGAAGCCACCGTCAACAGCTCCCACCACCAGGGCCTGGCCGAGATGGGGACCGGCCTGCGCGTCACGGCCTTCGCCCCGGACGGAGTGGCCGAGGCGGCGGAGCACAGCCAGCTTCCCATCCTCACCGTCCAGTTCCACCCGGAGCGGATGGCCGCCCCCTGGGCGCGGCCCGGCATGGCGGACGGCGCGCCGGTGTTCCGGCTCTTCCGCCGGATGGCGGAGCAGGCCGGGGCATAAAAAGACGGCGGCGGCACGACCTTCCGGTCATGCCGCCGCTGGGTCCTGTTCCGCTCCGGAGAAGGCTCACACAGCCTCCAGGTCCGTACTGCGGCTGCGCAGGCGCTGGGCGATGAAGTCCTGGACGTTCTCCCGGGCGATGCCCAGGGCCACGGCCAGCTCGCCGTAGAGCAGGTTCTCCGCCCGCTCCATATACCGGCGGTCCACCGCGCCGAACTTCAGCTTCTTCTCCTCCCGCTCCACCTTCTTGCGGTAGGTGGACATGGTCAGCCGCAGCAGGCTGAGGCAGTCGTGGTCCTCCATCGCGGTCCTGTAGTGGTTTTCCAGCTGCTGGAGGTTCTGGTTGTAATACACCTCCGGCTGGATGGATGGGATCTGATCGATGAGGTCCATGGCCTCATCCCGTGAAATGACCGGCCGGGTGAACACCTTATCGTTGTCCACCGGCGTCGTGATGGTGCCCGTCTGGTACAGGGGGGAGAGGATATAGTACAGTCTTTCCGGCTCCGTCCTGCTCGCCTTTCTGGACACCACGTCCGTGACCCGGCACACCCCTGTGCCGCCGTAGAGAATGAGATCGCCGATCTGGTACAAACAAGCCACACTCCTTGAATCAGGCCGCCTCCCGCGGCCCCGTGAATCCCGCATTGCGTCTAATTATCCACGTTTATTGTACCACTTTTTTCCTGAAAATGTAAGCGAGTTTTGCCGAACGGCGCCGATTCTAAAAATAGGATAATGAAGCCCCCTCAAATGAGGGGGCTTTTGTAAATTGTCGCCAGCTTGTAGCCATATAAGGGCCTAGTAGCCGTTGGGATTATTCTTCTGCCATCTATGACGCCGTTACTTTTGCTGCGCAAAAGTCCTCGCTTCGTTCGCCGCGCTCAGCGCGGGGCGTCAGATCCCACTCGAGGCGGGTTCCCGCCCCCTCGAGCTCCCCCTGCGGGACAGTCAATATCCGTTGGGATTATTACTCTGCCATCTCCACGAGTCGGCGCACATATCCTCCACGGTCCGGGTGGCCTTCCAGCCCAGGACGCGCTCCGCCTTGGCGGGATCGGCGTACACCTCCGCCAGATCGCCGGCCCGCCGGGGGGCGATCCGGTAGGGGATCTTCACGCCGGAGGCCCGCTCGAAGGCGTGCACCAGCTCCAGCACGCTCACGCCGTGGCCGGTGCCCAGGTTGAACACCTCCGTGCCCTTGTGCTCCAGGGCATACTCCAGGGCCTTCACATGGCCCTCGGCCAGGTCGCAGACGTGGATATAGTCCCGCACGCCGGTGCCGTCGGGGGTGGGGTAGTCGTCGCCAAACACGTTCAGCTGGGGAAGCCTTCCCACCGCCACCTGGGTGATATAGGGCATCAGGTTGTTGGGGACGCCGGAGGGGTTTTCCCCGATGCGGCCGCTGGGATGGGCGCCCACGGGGTTGAAGTACCGCAGCAGCACCACGCTCATGTCCGGATCGGCCTTGGCCGTGTCCGCGGCTATCTGCTCGATCATCAGCTTCGTCCAGCCGTAGGGGTTGGTGCAGCCGCCGGTCTCGCTCTGCTCCGTATAGGGCACGGCGGCACGGGCGCCGTAGACCGTGGCGGAGGAGGAGAAGATGAACGCCTTCGTCCCCGCCTTGGCCATGCACTCCAGCAGGGTCAGGGTGGTGTCCAGATTGTTGCGGTAATACTTCAGGGGCTTGGCCACGCTCTCCCCCACCGCCTTGAAGCCGGCGAAGTGGATCACCGCCGCGGGCCGCACCTGGGCAAAGATGTCCTCCATGGCGGCGCGGTCCGCCGCATCCGCCTGGTACAGGGGCATCTTCACGCCGGCCAGCTCCTCGCACCGGCGCACCGCCTCGGGGCTGGAGTTGGAGAAGTCGTCCACGATGGCCACATCATACCCGGCCTGGGCCAGGGCGATGGCCGTGTGGGAGCCGATATAGCCGGCCGCGCCGGCAAGCAATATGGTCACGAACGATAGCCTCCTTGCCTCAGCAGACTGGGATGATCCAGCCGTAGGGGTCGGGGGTCTTGCCCCACTGGATGCCGGTGAGGGTATCGTACAGCTTCTGGGTCACGGGGCCGATGGCGAAGCCGTTGATGGTGTAGTCATGGCCCTGGTAGAAGATCTCGCCGATGGGGCTGACCACCGCGGCGGTGCCGGAACCCCATGCCTCCTCCAGCGCGCCGGAGCCGGCGGCGGCGATCAGCTCGTCGATGGAGATGTTCCGCTCCTCCACCTCATAGCCCCACTCCTTCAGCAGCTGGATACAGCTCTTGCGGGTGACGCCGGGGAGGACGGAGCCGCTGTCCAGGGAGGGCGTGACGATCTTGCCGTTCAGCTTGAACATCACGTTCATGGAACCCACTTCCTCGATGTACTTCTGCTCCACGCCGTCCAGCCACAGCACCTGGGAGAAGCCGTTCTTCTCCGCCTGCTCGCTGGCGTGGAGGCTGGCGGCGTAGTTGCCGCCGCACTTGGCGAAGCCGGTGCCGCCCCGGACGGCGCGGACCTCACGGCTCTCGATGGCGATGCGCACCGGGTTGATGCCCTCGGGATAGTAGCTGCCCACGGGGCAGGTGATGATGCCGAAGATATAGGTATAGGACGCGTGCACGCCCAGCTTCGGATCGGTGGCGATCACGTAGGGGCGGATGTAGAGGCTGGTGTCGGGAGCGGCGGGGACCCAGTCGCTGTCCACCTCCACCAGGGCCTTGATGGCCTGCAGGTAGTCCTCCTCCGGGATAGGGGGCACGCACAGCTTCTCGCAGGAGCGGGCCATGCGCCGGATGTTCTCCAGGGGGCGGAACAGCTGGATGTGGCCGTCGGCGGTGCGGTAGGCCTTCATGCCCTCGAATACCTCCTGGGCATAGTGCAGCACCATGGCGGAGGGTTCCAGGGTCAGCGGGCCGTAGGGTACGATCCGCGGGTCATGCCACCCGTTCTCCCGGTCATAGTTCATCAGGAACATGTGGTCGGAGAAGTAGGTGCCGAAGGGGATGTTGTTGGGGTCGGGCCGCGGACGGGACGCCGTGGTCTTTGTGATCTTGATGTCCATTTTTGCTTTCCTCCTGCCTCTAGGCTGCGTCAGCGTCTGTGTTTTGCCGGTCATGGACACACATTATAATCCCAAATCCCCTTGTCTGCAAGTCTTTCGGGCAGAATCTGCGAAAGATTTCCGGGAACAGGGAAAAACTATTTTGGCTTTTTGTAACTTTTCTCTAGGAATTCCGTAACAAATGTGATACAATGCCATAGATAGGAAAAAAAGTTACAGGAGAGGTGATGGCATGATGCGCCGCGCGAAGCGCCCGGCAGCGCTGCTGCTGGCGCTGGTGATGGCCCTCGCCTGCTCCGGGTGCATGAACGCCAGCGTGGAGGACCTCTACTCCCTGCCCAGGCTGTCGGAGGAATACGTCCAGCTCCAGGAGCTGATCGAGCAGCGCATCGACGGCGGGGACTTTTACGCCGCCCCCACCGGCGGCAGCAACCGCCAGAGCGTGCAGCTGCGGGACCTGGACGGGGACGGCACGCCGGAGGCTCTGGCCTTCCTGGCCGACGAGTCCCACACCCCTCTCGTGTGCGTCTACCGGCAGGACAGGGACGGCAACTTCTACCACGACGCCATCCTCCCCGGGGAGGGCACCGCCGTGGCCGGCGTGGATTACGCCGATCTGAACGGCGACGGGGCCGCGGAGCTTATCATCGCCTGGCAGGGCGCGGGGGATCTGCGGCTGCTGAGCGTATACTCCCTGGGCGGGCCGGACAGCGCAAGCCAGGACTGCCTGTTCTCCGCCGGGTGCTCGGATTTTCTGGTGGCCGACCTGGACGGCAACGGCGTGGAGGACCTGCTGGCCCTGCAGACCGGCTCCGCCGGCAACAGCCTCACCGTATACGACATATCCGCGGACGACGCGGTGTCCTCCGTTTCGGCGGCCCTGTCCGCCGGCATCACCGCCGTGCGGCGGGCGGTGCCCGGGGCGCTGTCGGACGGCACGGCGGCCCTGTATGTGGAGAGCGACCTGGGCGGCAGCGGCCTGGTGACGGACGTGTTCGTCTTTTCCGGCGGCCAGCTGACGAACCTGACCATGTCCCCCCTGGGCCGGAGCAACATGCTGCGGCCGGACGGCCTGTTCGCCGCGGACATCGACGGCGACGGCACCCTGGAGGTGCCGGTGGGTTCCGGCGAGATGCTCACCTGGTACGGCGTGGACGCCCGGGGGTCCCAGGCCCCCGCGGGCCGGTCCTACTATGACGCCCAGGGCGGCTGGTACCTGATCCTGACGGGGCTGCTGCAGCATGGCCTGAGCGTGGAGCACCATGGCGTGGGCGGCGAGGAGACCGCCGCGGCCTTCATCGTGTCGGACGACGACCTGCCCCAGCGGACCGTGCTGGCCATATACGCCCTCACCGGTCCCAGCCGGATGGAGCGAGCGGAGGTGGACGGCCGGTTCATCCTCCGGCAGGAGGAGAACACCGTCTTTGCGGCCCAGCTGCTGACGGACGAGCTGACCCAGCAGGATATCCTGGATAATTTCTATATCATATCTGACCAGTGGCAACTTGGCGACCTTTGACAAGGAGGCAACCGAAATGAAAAAAGTTTTGGTCCTGGAGGACGAATCCAGCATCCGCAGCTTCGTGGTCATCAACCTGAAGCGCTCCGGCTATGAGCCCATCGAGGCGGAGACCGGCGAGCAGGCGCTGGAGCAGCTGAAACAGAACCCGGACATCAAGGTGGCGCTGCTGGACGTGATGCTGCCGGACATCGACGGCTTCGAGGTCTGCCGCCGCATCCGGGCGTCCGACTCCAAGATCGGCATCATCATGCTCACCGCCAAGGCCCAGGAGATGGACAAGGTGACGGGCCTGATGACCGGCGCGGACGACTATGTGACCAAGCCCTTCTCCCCCGCGGAGCTGACCGCCCGCATCGACGCGCTGTTTCGCCGGACCGGCGCCGAGGAGCCGGAGGCCGACAAGGGCGAGCTGCGCCACGGCCCCTTCCGGCTGAACACCCGCAACCGGACGCTGGAGAAAAACGGCGAGCGCATCAAGCTGACCCAGATCGAGTACTCCATCATGAAGCTGTTCATGGACAACCCCGGCCGGGCCCTGAGCCGGGAGGACATCCTCAACGCCGTCTGGGGCCGGGATTACTTCGGGGAGCTGAAGATCGTGGACGTGAACATCCGCCGTCTGCGCATCAAGATCGAGGACAACTCCACCATCCCCACCTATATTACTACGGTCTGGGGATACGGATATAAATGGGGATTCTGATATCTACCTTATGGATGGCCCCCTTGTGTAAAGGGGGCTGTCAGCGAAGCTGACTGGGGGATTGTCACAACCCCTCTGTCCGCCTGACGGCGGCCACCTCCCCTTGCACAGGGGAGGCTTCCAGATCGTATCGCCTGCGGCGATGGAGGCATTTATGGGCAAGTTGCTTGGAAAAGCGCATCTCCGGGGGCTGAAGAGCCGCTGGCTGCGTTCCGGTATCCTGCTGACCATCGCCATCGTGGTGCTGTTCACGGTGGTGTTCTCCCTGGGCATCCGCAGCTACTACTACAGCGCCGTGCGCACCGGTCTGACCACCAAGGCCCAGTCCGCCTCCGCCTTCTTCACCGGCTATGTGTCCCGCACCTACAGCCAGTACTACCAGAGCGCCTACCGCTACACGGAGAGCTTTGAGGACAAGGACCGGCTGGAGCTGCAGTTCATCAACACCCGGGGCGTGGTGGAGGTTTCCAGCTATGGCATCTCCGCCGGCACGACCCCCGGCTCCCCCGACGTGCGCCGGGCACTGGAGGACCGGCAGCTGGGCGCCTGGAACGGGCGGCGCAGCGCCACCGGCGAACCCATCATGGCCGTCACCGCGCCGCTGATCAGCCCCGACGGGGCGGTGATCGGCGCCATGCGGTACGTGACCAGCCTGCGCCTGGTGAACCGGCAGATCGCCGTCATCTCCGCCGCCGCCGCGGGGATCGGGCTGCTGGTGATCCTGGCGGTGATCTTCTGCAACCTCTATGTCATCCGCACGGTCACCGAGCCGCTGGTGGAGCTGACGGCCCTGGCCCACCGCATCGCCGAGGGCAGCTACGGCATCCAGGCCCAGAAGAAATACGACGACGAGATCGGCGACCTGACCGACGCCATCAACGAGATGAGCGCCAAGATCGGCGAGTCCGAGCGGACCCAGACCCAATTCATCTCCACCGTTTCCCACGAGCTGCGCACCCCCCTGACCGCCATCACCGGCTGGGCGGAGACCCTGGCCTACGACGAGTCCATCTCCGACGACGCCCAGCGGGGCATCGCCATCATCTCCAAGGAGTCCGGACGGCTGACCAAGATGGTGGAGGAGCTGCTGGAGTTCACCCGCATCCAGGACGGCCGGTTCAATCTAAACGTGGAGACCCTGGACGTGGCCAGCGAGCTGGAGGAGGCCATATACACCTACGGCAACCTGATGAAGCAGGAGGGCATGAACGTGGAATACGACCCGCCCGAGGAGGACATCCCCCCGGTGCTGGGCGACGGCTCCCGGCTGAAGCAGGTGTTTTTGAACATCATGGACAACGCCGCCAAGTATGGCCGGGCCGCCGGGCGCATCCTGGTGACCATCGGCGCGGCGGGCGGCTGGGTCGTGGTCCGGTTCCGGGACTTCGGCCCCGGCATCCCCCCGGAGGAGCTGCCCTTCGTGAAGAAGAAGTTCTATAAGGGCAGCGGCAAGGAGCGGGGCAGCGGCATCGGCCTGTCCGTGTGCGACGAGATCGTCACCCGCCACAAGGGCAAGCTGGAGCTGGAGAACGCCTCCGACGGCCGCTCGGGCCTGATCGTGACCGTCATGCTGCCCGTGATGAAGGAAGAAGACCTGACGATATAGCTGGCAAGAAAAGGCGGTGCCTTTTCTTTGCCAAAGGCTTCGGCTCACATACGCGCACTCGCTTGCGCTCGCACACTGCGTGAGCCGCAGAGAATGATTTCCGAGGTACACGCCCCCGGAAATCATGATCCAAATTTATTCGCCGCTGCGGCGGCGAACTCTGCGAGGCATTCACTATGGCGAAAAACACTCAAGAAAACAACACCTGCGCCTTCCGCACGTCCATCGGCGGACAGGCCCTCATCGAGGGCATCCTCATGCGGGGCGTGGACAAGCAGTCCATCGTCATCCGCTCCCCGGAGGGCGAGCTGATCACCAAGGTGGAGCCGCTGCATATGCTCAAGGACCGGCATCCCTTCTGCGGCTGGCCGCTGATCCGCGGGGTGGTGAACTTCGCCGACAGCATGGCCAAGGGCATGAAGGCCATCACCTACTCCTCCCAGTTCCTGCCCGAGGACGAGCAGGAGGAACCATCCAAGCTGGACAAGTGGATCGAGGCCCACTTCAGCTCGGAGAAGGCGGAGAAGCTCATCATCGCCCTGGCGGTGGTGCTGGGCCTGGCGCTGGCGGCGGGCCTGTTCATCTTCCTGCCCACGGCGCTGGTGGGGCTGATCCCCGGCCTGCGCCACGGCCACGACGGACTGCGCACCCTGCTGGAGGGCGTGCTGAAGCTGGCCATCTTCCTGGGCTATATGGGCGCGGTGAGCCAGATGAAGGAGATGCGCCGGATGTGGCGCTACCACGGCGCGGAGCACAAGACCATCTACTGCTACGAGCACGGACGGGACCTGACGGTGGACAACGTGCGCACCGAGAGCCGCTTCCACCCCCGCTGCGGCACCAGCTTCATGCTGGTGGTGATCATCCTGAGCATCCTGGTGTTCGTGGTGGCCAACGCGTTCCTGCACGTGGACAGCGTGCTGCTGCGGATATTGGTGAAGCTGGCGCTGCTGCCGGTGGTGGTGGCGCTGAGCTACGAGCTGAACCGGTGGCTGGGCCGGCACGACGACCTGCCCATCTCCCGCGTCCTGTCCTGGCCCGGGCGGATGCTCCAGCACCTGACCACCCAGGAGCCGGACGACGGCATGATGGAGGTGGCCATCACCGCCCTGAAGCTGGTCATCCCGGACAAAAAAGGCGCGGATACGTGGTGACCCCAAAGCAGGCGTAAGACGACCCTTTCGAGGATGATCTGTGCAGGGCGAGGCGGAGCGACGAAGGCGTGCATGGGGCACGTCGAGGAGGACAACGACGCCATGCGCAGATCAGCCCGAAACCCCCAACAGAGAGAAGATATGAGCTATGGCTAAGACGTATAACGACATCTATATCACCGCGCGCAAGCAGCTGAAGGACGCGGGCATCGAGGCCGCCGGGCTGGAGGCCCGGCTGATCGTGAGCCAGGCGGCGGGCAAGACCACGGAGAGGCTCATGCGGGATCTGAACCTGTACGCCTCGGACGAGTTCGCCCAGCAGGTGCAGGCCATGGTGGCCCGGCGCATGACCGGCGAGCCGGTGGCCTACATCACCGGCAAGTGGGAGTTTTACGGCGTGCCCCTGGACATCACCCGGGACGTACTCATCCCCCGGGCGGACACGGAGGTGCTGGTCCAGGGGGCCATCTCCCTGTTCCAGGGCCGCAACGGCACGCCCCGCATCCTGGACCTGTGCACCGGCTCCGGCTGCGTGGGGGTGGCCATGGGCGTGCACATGCCCGGGGCGAAGATCGTCATGGTGGACAACAGCCACCAGGCCCTGAGCCTGTGCCGGAAGAACGTCCACCTCAACGGCCTGGACGACCGGGTCATCTGCGTGCAGGCGGACGTGACCGCCAAGCCCCCCATGCTGCTGGGCACCTTCGACCTGGTGACCTGCAACGCGCCCTATATCCCCACGGCGGAGCTGGCAACTCTGGACAGCTCCGTGAAGGACTATGAACCCTACCAGGCCCTGGACGGCGGGGAGGACGGCCTGGACATCATCCGACCGGTCATCGCTCTGTGGAAGTCCGTTTTACGGGACAACGGCGTGCTTATGCTGGAGATCGGCGGGGGCCAGGCCCCCGCGGTGAGCGAGCTGCTCACCCAGGCGGGCTTCACCGCCATACGCACCCTGAAGGATACCGCCGGCACCGACCGCGTGGTGGCCGCCCGGATCAGGGACCGTTGACAATCCGGTCCGCCTCCCGTTATGAGGCGGCGCGATACTTTCCCCGGGAAAGAGAGAGGAGTTATCATGGCAGCGAAGAAGACGGCGCCCCCGGCCCCCGTGAGCCAGGCGGCGGACAAGAAAAAAGCGCTGGAAACGGCGCTGGCCCAGATCGAGAAGAATTACGGCAAGGGCGCCATCATGCGCCTGGGCGAGGACATCCCCGTGAACGTGGAGAGCATCTCCACCGGCTCCCTGGGCCTGGACCTGGCCCTGGGCATCGGCGGCGTGCCCCGGGGGCGGATCGTGGAGATCTACGGCCCCGAGGCCAGCGGCAAGACCACCCTGGCCCTGCACCTGGTGGCCTCCGCCCAGAAGGGCGGCGGCGAGGTGGCATACATCGACGTGGAGCACGCCCTGGAGCCGGCCTATGCCCGGGCGCTGGGGGTGGATATCGATAACCTTCTCATCTCCCAGCCGGACACCGCCGAGCAGGCCCTGCAGATCACTGAGGCCCTGGTCCGCTCCGGCGCCATCGACGTGATCGTGGTGGACTCGGTGGCGGCGCTGCTGCCCCGCAGCGAGCTGGAGGGCGAGATGGGCGACTCGGTGGTGGGCGTGCTGGCCCGGCTGATGAGCCAGGCCCTGCGCAAGCTGGCGGGCATCGTCAGCAAGACCAACTGCATCGTGGTGTTCATCAACCAGCTCCGGGAGAAGATCGGCGTGATGTACGGCAACCCCGAGACCACCCCCGGCGGCCGGGCACTGAAGTATTACTCCAGTGTGCGCCTGGACGTGCGCCGTGTGGAGACCCTCAAGTCCGGCGACGAGATCATCGGCAACCGGACCCGGGTGAAGATCGTCAAGAACAAGGTGGCGCCCCCCTTCAAGGAGGCCCAGTTCGACATCATCTACGGCGAGGGCATCTCCAAGGTGGGAGAGATCATCGACCTGGGCGTGAAGCTGGACATCATCGAGAAGGCCGGCGCCTGGTTCACCGTCTGCGGCGAGCGCATCCAGGGCCGGGACGGCGTGCGGGAGTTCCTCATCGAGAACCCGGACAAGGCCGACGAGATCGAGGCCCAGATCCGGGCCAACGCCCACAAGCTGATGACCCCCCAGGCCCTGAAGGCCGCCAAGGCCGCCGGCCGGGCCGTGGACGTCTCCGCCGAGGATTTTGACGACGGCAGCGAGGACTGACCTCTTTTAAGCCTCCCCTGTGCAAGGGGAGGTGGGCCGCCATAAGGCGGCTCGGAGGGGTTGTTACTGCGACATCACAATCCCTCAGTCACCGCCTGACGGCGGCGACAGCCCCCTTTACACAAGGGGGCCTTCGATAAGGTGCATTCTATGGATGAGCAATACAAACACACCGTCCGGTCCGTGATGGACGACCCGGCGGGGGAGATGGCGCCGCCGGAAAAGACGGCTCAGACCCCCCTGGAGCGGACGAAAAAGCTGGCGCTGGAGTATCTCAAGCGGCCCCACTCGGAAAAGGAGCTGCGGGATAAGCTGGCCCAGAAGGGCTGCGCCCGGGACGACATCGATACGGTGGCGGCCCTGTGCGTGGACTACGGCTTTCTCAACGACGAGGAGTACGCCGGCATGATCGTGCGCCACTACGCCGGCCAGGGCTATGGCCCCGGGCGCATCCGCACGGAGCTGAACCGCCGGGGCGTGGCCAAGGAGCTGTGGGACGAGGCCCTGGGCGAGCTGGGGCAGCAGGACGCGACCATCGACCGGCTGCTGGCCGCCCGGCTGCGGGGGAAGGACCCACGGGACCGCCGGGAGCGGGAAAAGGCCGCGGCGGCGCTGTTCCGCCGGGGCTACAGCTGGGACGACATCCGCGCGGCCATGCGCCGCTACGGGGCGGACGACGAAGAATAAAAAGTTTTCTCTCCCCCAGTCAGCGCCATGGCGCTGACAGCCCCCTCGTCAGAGGGGGCCGGATTCTGGGCCAGGCAGAGAATATGCCTCCCTCTGACGAGGGAGGTGGCACGGCGAAGCCGTGACGGAGGGAGAGAAAGGTCCTATTCCATATGAAAATCCATTTCACCGCGCTTGGCTGCGCGAAAAACCTCATAGACTCGGAGCAGATGCTCTCCCTCATCACCGCGGCGGGCCATGAGCTGGTGGACGACCCGGCCCAGGCGGACGCGGCGGTGGTGAATACCTGCGCCTTCATCGAGGCCGCCCAGCAGGAGGCCATCGACACCATCCTGGAGCTGGCCGAGCTGAAAAAGACCGGCTCCCTGAAGCGGCTGGTGGTCACCGGGTGTCTGCCCCAGCGGTACCAGGGGGATATCCTCCAGGAGATCCCCGAGATCGACGCGGTGCTGGGGGTGGGCAGCTTCCCCGACATCGTGGCCGCCCTGGAGGCGCCGGAGCGCCACTATGCCCGCTTCGCGGACAAAAACACCCCCCTTCCCGAGCTGGACCGGACCGTGACCACCGGCCCGGGCTGGGCCTATCTGAAGATCGCCGACGGGTGCGACAACCGCTGCGCCTACTGCGTCATCCCCTCCATCCGGGGAAAATACCGCTCCCGGCCCATGGA
>CANQXG010000043.1 GCA_947627735.1 uncultured Oscillospiraceae bacterium
AATTTCATTATATCATTCTAAAATACTCCAGTGCCGCCCGAATCGCCGCTTCTTTCTCCGGCGGGCATTGGGGCTGCTTGGCGCTCTCTGACTTGGGCTTATTATAATTCTCCCGCTCGATAATCCCGCACTTCCGCTTCACTTGTGCAATATACAAGTGGCTGACCTTCATTCCGAATTTCTCCAGCACATACTCCTTGATTTCCTCATAGCTGGCTTTCTTCTCGGCAGCGGTCAAATCCATCTCGTCCATGGTGAGTTCAACTTCGATATGCTGCTTGACATTGAGTTTGGACAATAAGCATACCGTCTCCACATGATGCGTCCCGGGGAACATGTCCACGGCGGTGGCGCGGAGGGCGGCGTAGCCCAGGCCGGCCAGGCGCTTCAGGTCCCTGGCCAGGGTGGCCGGGTCGCAGGACACGTACACGATCCGCTCCGGCCCCATGGCCGCCATGGCGGCCAGGACCGCTTCGTCCATGCCCTTGCGGGGCGGGTCGGTGATGATCACGTCGGGCCGCAGACCGTCCGCCGCCAGCCTGGCGGCCACCTGGGAGGCGTCGCCGCAGATATACTCCGCGTTATCAACGCCGTTGGCGGCGGCGTTCCGCCGGGCGTTGTCCACGGCCTGGGGAACGATGTCGCTGCCAATGAGCCGGGAGGCATCCCGGGCCACGGCCAGGCCGATGGCGCCCACGCCGCAGTACAGGTCCAGCACCGTCTTCCCGGCGGGCTGGGCGTACTCGCCCGCCAGCTTGTACAGGGTCTCGGCCTGGGCGGTGTTCACCTGGAAAAAGGCCAGGGGGGACAGCTCCAGCCGGGCGCCGCAGACGGTCTCCGCCACGTCCGCCCGGCCCCACAGGGTGGTCACCGGCCCGTCCATCACGGCGTTGCCGGGCCTGTCGTTCCGGCAGGCCAAGACCCCGGTCAGGTCGGGACAGGCTGTCCGCAGGGCCTCCACGGCGCCGGCGGGCACCGCTCCCGCCGCCTCGACGCAGGCGGCGAAGTGCTCCCCGGTCCGCCGCAGGAACAGGTGGCGGATGAGGCCCCTGCCGGTCCGCTCGTCATAGGCGGGCACCTTCGCCGCCTTCATCCAGTTAAGCAGCGCCCCCGCCGCGGCGTCAAAGGTCGGCGGCTGGAGCAGGCACCGGGCCGCGGGAATCACCTCATGGCTCCGGGGGCGGTAAAAGCCGCACACCGGCCCGGGGGCGAAGTTGTACACCGCCTTGTTCCGGTACCCCTCCCGGGCGGGGGCGGGCACGATCCGCTCCGCCCGCAGGTCCAGTCCGCCGATCCGGCGCAGGGCGTCGTTCACCCGGTCCAGCTTGAACTGTAATTCCAGAGAGTAATCCATATGCAGGGCGGCGCAGCCCCCGCACCGGCCGAATACCGGGCAGGCCGGCTCCCGCCGCAGGGGGGAGGGGGACAGCAGCGTTTCGCCCCGGCCCCACACCGCCGTGCGGGTGACCTTCACGATCCGCACACGCCAGACCTCTCCCGGCAGGGCACGGGCGACGAACACCGCCCGGCCGCCGATCCGGCACACCCCCTCGCCCTGGGAGGTGAAGCCCTCCACCGGGGCGTCGTATATTTGATTTTTCGCAAGCACCGTTTCCATGGGGACATTGTATCATATCCTGGGCCAAATGGGGCGGAAATCCGCCCCGGACGGGAAAAAATCCGGTCTTTTTTCAAAAAAAGGTTGTCATATGCCGGGGGATGTGTTACAATTAACGTAACTTTTGTTACTTTATTTACTGTGGGGTTACAAAATGGACCTGTTTTCCCGTTCGGTCAAACCCATGATATGCGCCGTGCTGGCGGCGCTGGTGCTGCTGGGCGCGGCGCCGGCGGCGCTGGCGTCGGAGGACGCGCCGGGACCCGCTCCCGCATCGGAGGGGGCGACGGTCGATGCCCCGGAGACGGCTGCGGCGGAGGACCCTCTGTATGAGGACCCCCTGTACATGCGCTACAACGGCGGCGTGGCTACGATCGCCCGCATCCCCGCGTCCTACAGCGAGGTCACGCCCCGGGCCATGGACAAGACGGAGACCCTGCGCAAGGGCGTGGACGTGTCCTACTACCAGGGTGGGAACATCGACTGGAAGCGGGCCGCCGCCGACGGGGTGGAGTTCGCCATCATCCGGGTGGGCTTCCGGACCATCATCTCCGGGGAGCTGACGGAGGACCTGTACTACAAGCAGAACCTGTCCGGCGCCCGGGCCGCGGGCATCAAGGTGGGAGCATATTTCTACTCCCAGGCTACCACCGTGGAGGAGGCCAGGGAGGAGGCCCGGGAGACTGTCCGCCTGGTGCGGGGGTATAAGCTGGACCTGCCGCTGGTGTTCGACTTCGAGGAGGCGGACTCCAGCTATGAAAAGCGGCGGCTGGTCATGGACGAGCTGGACAAGCAGCTGAAGACCGACATGTGCAAGGCCTTCTGCCAGGAGGTGGAGCAGGCCGGCTACGAGAGCATGGTGTACTCCAACCCCCACATGCTCAGCTATGACCTGGACCCGTCCCAGCTGGGACGGCTGTGGCTGGCCCACTGGACCGCCGAGACGGACTATGCCGGACCCTATGAGTACTGGCAGTTCGGCATCGGCGCGGTGGACGGCATCTCCGGCCAGGTGGACCTGGACTACTGGTTCGAGCCTGCCGGCAAGCAGACGCCCCCCTCCACAGCGCCGTCGGTCAGCCCCAGCCCTAGCCCGAGTCCCAGCCCCAGTCCCACGCCGGCGCCGGGCACCGAAACGCCCCCCGCGCCGGAGCAGGGCGACCCCTTCACCGACGTGAAGCAGAACGACTGGTTTTACGGCGAGGTGATGGCCGCCTATGACAACAAGCTGGTCAACGGCGTGGGCGGCGGCAAGTTCGAGCCTAACGCCACCGCCAGCCGGGCGGCTGTGGTGACCATGCTGTACCGCATGGAGGGCCAGCCCGCTCCCGGCGGAGAGGCGGGCTTCACCGACCTGACGGAGGAGTATTACCGCGACGCCGTCAACTGGGCGGCGGGCAAGGGCATCGTCAACGGCGAGTCGAAGGAGCGCTTTGCCCCCAACGGGAGCATCCTGCGGGAGCAGCTGGCGGCCATGCTGTACCGCATGAGCGGCAGTCCCGCCGTGACCGGCGACCTGAGCGCTTTTTCCGACGGGGAGTCTGTCCAGCCCTATGCCCGGGACGCCATGATCTGGGCGGTGAAGAAGGGGCTGGTCAACGGCGACGCGGGGGGGACCCTGCGGCCCGGCTCCACCGCCACCAGGGCGGAGGTCTGCGCCATGCTGGTGCGGTTTATGAACATGGGTCAATGAGATGACAGACGCGGGACGCCGACGGCGTCCCGCGTGATCTGCACAATGGCGCAGAAAAGTCTTTTCTTTTCGACGGATATGGTGTAAAATGACCGTATTATGACAACTGGCACGTAACGGAGGATACCTGTGAAGAAAAACGGATTCATCACCGGCGTGATGTATGTGCTGCTGGTGTTTTTGGTGGTGGGATTGGGGTTCATCCTGTTTTTCAACTACCGGGCCAACATGGAGCAGCAGCAGATGATCCGCCAGGCGGAGGAGGCGGCCAACACCACCCCCACGCCGCCCCCCACGGCCACCCCGGCCCCCACGGAGGAGCCGGAGCGCATCGCCCAGACCATCACGCTGTCCTTTGCCGGCGACCTGGTGGGCCAGGCGGGCCTGACCACCGACGCCCAGACCGAGGGCGACGGCGATACGCCGGCCTATGACTTCTCCGCGGAGCTGGAGGGGGTGCGCTCCAGCCTGGAGCAGGCCGATCTGGCCGCCTGCACATTGGTCAGCACCCTGTCCGACGCCGGCAGCTACGACGCCTACGTGATGCCCCGGGCGGTGGCCGACGGGCTGAAGGGCGTGGGCTTCGATCTGGTGAACGCCGCGACGGACCATCTGCTGGACCGGGGCCTGACGGGCCTGACCGGCACGGTGGATTATCTGAAAAACGCGGGGCTTACGGTGGTGGGGGCCTACAGCTCCTCCGCCAGCCGCTCCCTGCCCATCGCCCAGGTCAACGGGATCAAGGTGGCCTTCCTCAGCTATGCCTACGGCACCGCCGGCACCGGCGCCCAGCCGGTGTCCATCGCGGACAACAGCTGGTGCATGGACCTGCTGACCACGGACTACATGACCGACAAGCAGACCGTGGACTATGAGAAGATCGACGCCGACATCGCCGCCGTGAAGGAGGCGGGCGCGGACGTGATCGTGGCGTTTGTGTACTGGTGGGACAGCGCCCAGTACTACACCGAACCCCGGGAGCAGCAGGCGGAGGTGGCCGAGCACCTGTGCCAGAGCGGCGTGGACGTGATCGTGGGCGGCGGGGTGAAGGTGCCCCAGCCCATCGAGGTGCGCACCGTGGAGCGGGACGACGGCAAGGCCAACTGCGTGGTGTGCTACAGCCTGTCCAGCCTGATGAGCTGCTTCAACGACGCCTATACCAACCTCTCCGCGGTGGTGGACGTGCAGATCAGCCGGGACGAGGACAGCGGCGAGATCTGGATCAGCGGCGTGCAGACAAAGCCCCTGTTCATGGTGGACACCGGCGACTACTCCGATAGCGCGGACCTGGGGTACAAATACCGGGTGCTGGACGCTTGGCAGGCGGTGGAGGACTATGACGCCGGGACCACGGAGGGTCTGTCGGAGGAGATCTATCAGGCCGTAAAGACCGGCATCGAGGATCTGGATACCATCCTGGGGGCGGATTATGCCGCCCGGGACGGCGGTCTGGCGGTGGACTTCCCCTATTAAAACAGCGCCAGCGCTCCCACATAAGTGCATACCGCGGCGATGACGCCGCACAGCGCCCGGCCCGCAAGGTGCCGGGCGCATCGTATATCCGTGTCCGCCAGCACCCCAGCAGTCTGGCAGTGGACGCTCAGCCCGCCCCAGCCCAGGATCAGCGCCGCGCAGGCCAGCGCCGCCGGCTCCGGCGCACAGCCCGCCAGGGCCGCGATGCCCCCGCCCAGCTCGAAAAAGCCGGTGAACAGGGCCATGGCGGGCCGGGGCAGGTCCAGCCGGGAGGTCAGAAGGGCCAGCAGCGAGGAAAAGACCACCACATATCCGCACACGTTCAGCGTGGCGTACACCGCCCTGGTCATGGCCGCGGGCAGCGCCTTGGCGAAGGGCGCGGACCCCGCCGCGGGCGGGGCGTCCCGGTCCGGGACCGGGGCCGTTTTGGGCCGCATGAGAAGCCCCACCGCGACGGCGGCCAGCACGTGGGTGACGTACAGCAGCACCCCCGCCCGGGGGCTTTGGAACACCCCGCCGGCGGCCCCCAGGATGAAAGCGGGGCCGGAGTTGTTGCAGAAGGCGGCCAGGCGCTCGCCCTCCCGCCGGCTGACCAGGCCCTTGCGGCGCAGGTCCGCCACAGCGGCGGCCCCCAGGGGGTAGCCGCCGGTGACCCCCAGCAGGAATGCCTGCGCCCCGGCGGGGGAGATGCGAAACAGCCGCGCCGCCCATACGCCCAGGGAGCCGGCCAGCAGATCTGCCAGCCCCAGCTCGCTCAGCAGGCCGCTCAGCACGAAGAAGGGCAGCAGCGACGGCGCCAGGGTCCTGGCGCATACGGCAAGGCCGTTTCTGGCCCCCTCGGCGGCCTGGCCGGAGAAGAGGATCAGGGCGGCGAAGAGCAGCGCCGCCATCAACAGAGAAAGACGTTTTTTCATGCTTTCAGCCTATTCGCCGCCGGGAGGAAATAGACGGGTCCGGCGGCGGTTTCTATTCCCGGCCCCGGGCGCATAAATTGTCCGGGGAGGTGATCCCATGACGGCGAAGAGGACCGCCGCGCAAAAGATGCTGGCCAGGCTGGATATCCCCCCGGAGGCGCTGACAGGCGCGCCCCGGATCACCATATCCGGGGACGGGCGGGTGCTGGTGGAGGGCCACCGGGGCCTGCTGGAGTACGCCCGGGACAGGATCGCCGCCGCCGGGCCGGGCTGCCGCATCCTTATCAAGGGGGAGGACCTGGCCCTGGTGGCCATGGACCGGCGGGAGATGGTGGTCAGCGGACGGCTGTGGGCGGTGGAGCTGGAATGAGCTGGGCGCGGTACATCACGGGCTGGGCGCTGCTGGAGATATCCGGCGACAGGCCGGAGCGGGCGCTGCAGGCCATGGCGGAGCGGAACGTGCCCTTCTGGCACGCCACGGCCCCGGAGGCGCTGACGGTCACGGTCCGGGTGCCGGACAGGCGGGCGGAGGAGCTGCTGCGGCTGTGCGAGCGCCTGGGCTGCCGGGGACACATTGCGGCCCGGCGGGGGATACCGGACCTTTTCCGGCGGCTGCGGCGCCGGACCATGCTGTGGGCCTGGGGAGCGGCGGTGCTGGCGGTGCTGTTCACCGGCAGCGCCTTTGTCTGGAACATCACCGTGGAGGGAAACGACACCATCCCCGACCGGGTGATCCTCACCGCCCTGCGCCGGTGCGGGGTGGACATCGGGGCCTACTGGCCGGCCTTTTCCCAGGACGGGATACGAAACGGAGTCATCCTCCAGGTGCCGGGGATACGGTGGATGACCGTCACGGTCCGGGGCGGCCACGCCCGGGTCATCGTCCGGGAGAGCCGCATCCCCCGCCTGCCGGTGCAGGAGCGGGAGTATGTGGCCATCGCCGCGTCCAAGGCGGGACTGGTGGAGAGCGTGTCCGCCCAGCGGGGCACCGCCCTGACGGAGCGGGGACGGATGGTGCTGCCGGGGGAGACGCTCATCGGCGGGTACGCCACAGGCCGCCGGGGGGTCCAGGGACCGGTGCGGGCCATGGGCGCCGTCACGGCCCGGACATGGTACGATCTGACATGCCGGACGGCGGATACGGTCCGGGAAAAGACCTATTCGGGCGGCGGGCGGAGCCGGTGGACCCTGATTCTGGGAAAAACCAGGATAAATTTTTTCAAAGGCAGTAGTATTTGCCCGGCAGGATGTGATAAAATCATAGAGAGCTATGCCTTGCAGGTGCCGGGGCTGTTCGCCCTGCCCATCTGGCTGGAGCGGGCGGTGTTCGTCCCATATGAGGGGCAGGACGTGCCCGCCGACCGGCGGGAGGAGATGGGCGCGGTGCTGGAGGACTACCTGGACGGGCAGATCGGCCCGGAGGGAGAGGTCCTGTCCGCCCGGCTCACCGGCGGGACAGGCGGCATGACGCTGCGGGCGGAGTGCCGGGAGCAGATCGGCGCGGAGGTCCCCCTGACGGAGGAGGACCTGGCGGAGATACGGCGGATGATACCGATACAGACAGAGGGATAAGGGTATATGACAGAGAAGATCATGAGCGTTGACCGGATGGAGAACGTTATCAGCGTGTTCGGCTCCTTCGATCAGAACCTGCGGATCATTGAAACGGAGCTGGGCGTGGCCATCACCAACCGGGACGACCAGCTGAAGATCAGCGGCGACGCCGAGCGGGTGATGTACGCCCAGAGGGCAATCGAGGGGCTGCTGAGCCTGGCCGCCCGGGGCGAGGCCATCGACGGGCAGAACGTGCGGTACATCATCAAAATGGTCATGGCCGGCCAGGAGGACAAGATCGGGGACCTGGCCCGGGGGGTGATATGCGTCACCGCCAAGGGCCGGCCCGTCAAGCCCAAGACCATCGGCCAGAAGACATATGTGGACGCCATCAAGAACAACACCGTCACCCTTGGCGTAGGCCCCGCCGGCACGGGCAAGACCTATCTGGCCGTGGCGTGCGCGGTGGCGGCCTTCCGGGAGAAGCGGGTGAACCGGATCGTGCTCACCCGCCCGGCGGTGGAGGCCGGCGAGCGGCTGGGCTTCCTGCCCGGGGACCTGCAGAGCAAGGTGGACCCCTACCTGCGGCCATTGTATGACGCGCTGTTCGACATGCTGGGGGCGGAAACCTATAACAAATACCTGGAGCGGGGGGACATCGAGGTGGCGCCCCTGGCCTACATGCGGGGCCGGACGCTGGACGACAGCTTCATCATCCTGGACGAGGCCCAGAACACCAGCCGGGAGCAGATGAAGATGTTCCTCACCCGCCTGGGCTTCGGCTCCACGGCGGTGATCACCGGGGACGTGACCCAGATCGACCTGCCCCCGGACAAGGTCTCGGGCCTGAAGGAGGCCGTGCGGGTGCTGGAGGGCGTGGAGGACATCGCCATCTGCCGCCTGTCCGGGGCGGACGTGGTGCGCCACGTGATCGTGCAGCGGATCATCGAGGCCTATGAAAAGCACGCCAAGGACGAGCCTGCCGTGAAATACCGGCCCAAGGGCAAGCCCGGCCAGGGAGGCAGACGCTGATGGAGAAGCTGAAGATGAGCCTTCGCTGCGAGCGGGGGCAGAAGTGCCCGCCGGCGCTGCGCCGGCGCATCAAGACCGCCGCCCGGGCAGCCCTGGACGCGGAGGGCGTGCCGGGGCCGTGGGAGCTAAGCGTGCTGCTCACCGACGACGAGGGCATCCGCGCCATCAACCGGCAGTTCCGGGACGTGGACAAGCCCACGGACGTGCTGAGTTTCCCCATGGGGGACACGGACCCCGCCACCGGCAGACTGCTGCTGGGGGACATGGTGCTGAACGTCGCCTGGGCCGCCGCCCAGGGCGAGGAGCTGGGCCACGGGGCGGAGCATGAGATCAGCTACCTCACCGTCCACAGCGTGCTGCACCTGCTGGGGTATGACCACGTGGACGAGGGGCCTATGAAAAAAGAAATGCGCGCCCGGGAGAAGGCTGTCATGGCCGTGCTGGAGCCGGACACGCGGACGGAGGAGCCATGAACATCACGAAAACCGCCATGATCACCATATGCGGCCGGCCCAACGTGGGCAAGTCCACCCTGACCAACGCCCTGGTGGGGGAGAAGATCGCCATCGTTTCCCCCAAGCCCCAGACCACCCGCACCCGCATCCTGGCGGTGACCAGCCGGGGCGGGACACAGTTCGTGTTCGCCGATACCCCCGGCTTCCACCGGGCCAGGACCAAGCTGGGCAGCTACATGGACGACGTGGTCCGCCAGAGCGTGGCGGATGTGGACGCGGTGGTGCTCATGGCCGAGCCGGTGCCCACGGTGGGGGACATCGAGAAAAAGCTGCTGGGCCGCATCAAAGAGACCGGTGCGCCCGCCGTGCTGGCCATCAACAAGGTGGACGCGCTGGAGGACAAGCGGGCGCTGCTGCCGGTGATCGCCGCCTACAGCGCCGAATACGACTTCGCCGCGGTGGTGCCCATCAGCGCCCAGACCGGCGAGGGGGTGGAGGAGCTGCTGGAGGAGCTGGACAAGTTCGCCCTGCCCGGGCCGGCGCTGTTCCCCGACGACGTGATAAGCGACCAGCCGGAAAAGCAGATCTGCGCCGAGATCATCCGGGAAAAGCTGCTGCTGTGCCTGGACCAGGAGATCCCCCACGGCACCGCCGTGATGGTGACGAAGTTCGCCGAGCGGGACGACGGCAGCGACATTATCGACCTGGACGTGACCATCTACTGCGAAAAGCAGTCCCACAAGGGCATCATCATCGGCAAAAAGGGCGCCATGCTCCGGCACATCGGGGCGCTGGCCCGGAAGGACATCGAGGCGTTCATGGGCACGAAGGTGTTTTTGCAGACCTGGGTGAAGGTGAAGGAGAATTGGCGGGACTCCGACGCGCTGCTGCGAAATTTTGGCTTCACCAACGACTGATTATCCCGCCCCCGCCGTGGCAAACTAACGGCGCGGGGTGATTGCATTGCGACAGGACCTTTTGTGGGAATTGTTTTTGGATACGGGCGACCCGATGTGCTGGGTGATGTACCGGCGCAGCGGGCCGCGGTGACGGGGCACGGTACATAGTATGTATGAAACGGTCAGGGGCCTGGTGCTGCGCCAGGTCCGCTATAAGGAGGCCGACCGCATCCTCACCCTGCTGACCCAGGAGGAGGGGAAGCTGACGGTGAAGGTCCGGGGCGCCCTGCGCCGGGGCAGCCGCATGGCCGCGGCCAGCCAGGCGCTGTGCTGGAGCGAGTTCACCCTGTTCGGCAACCGGGGCCGGTGGACGGCCAATGAGGCCAGCACCATCGAGCAGTTCCTGGGCCTGCGGGAGGACATCGCCCAGCTGGCCCTGGGCAGCTACTTTGCCGAGCTTTTGGACACGGTCTGCCCCGAGGAGCAGCCGGCGGGCGGCGCGCTGCAGCTGGCGCTGAACGCCCTGTACGCCCTCAGCCGGGGCATATACGGCCCGGAGCACGTGAAGGCGGTGTTCGAACTGCGGCTCATGTGCCTGGAGGGGTTCCGGCCTGAGGTGGGCGCCTGCGGCGTGTGCGGCCGGACGGATATGGACGGACCTATGTTCTCCCCGGCCTCCGGCATGACCCACTGCGCCGGGTGCGCCCCGGCGGAGCCGGGCACGTCGGTGGCCCTGGACAGCCAGGCCCTGGCGGCCATGGAGCACATCGTCGAGTCCCCCGCCCGGAAGGAGTTCTCCTTCGTCATTCCAGAGCCGTCCCTGGAGCGGCTGGGCCGGGCGGCGGAGATGTTCGTGCGCTGTCAGCTGGACCGGGGATTCTCCTCCCTGGATTATTGGAAGAGTGTGAAATGATATGAGCCTGTACGAAAAATCTCTGCAGACCATCGAGCTGCCGGCGGTGCTGGAGCTGCTGGCGGCCAAGGCCTCCTCCGAGGGGGCCAAGGCCATGGCCCGGGCGCTGCGGCCCACGGCGGACCAGAACCGGGTCCGGGAGCGGCTGGCGGACACCACCGCCGCCAAGACCATGATGGAGACCAAGGGCAGCCCCTCTTTCTCCGGATTGAAGGACGTACGCCCGGCCCTGGCCCGGGCGGACATGGGGGGCATGCTGAACACCCGGGAGCTGCTGGACATCGCCGGGGTGCTGTTCTGCGCCCGGGCGGTGGCGTCCTATGCCTCGGGCCGGGGGGACTGCGGCACGCTGAAGCGGCTGTTCACCGCCATCATCCCCAACCGGTTTTTGGAGGAGAAGATCACCACCGCCGTCACCGGCGAGGAGGAGATCGCCGACGGGGCCAGCGCGGAGCTGGCGGACATCCGCCGGAAGATGCGGGCCGCGTCTGCCCGGGCGCGGGACGCCCTGCAGAAGATCATCACCGCCCCCAGCTACGCCAAGGTTCTACAGGAACCCATCATCACCCAGCGGGGAGGCCGGTTCGTGGTGCCCGTGCGGGCGGAGAAGCGGGGCGAGCTGCCGGGGCTGGTGCACGACGTGTCCGGCAGCGGCGCGACGCTGTTCGTCGAACCCATGGGCGTGGTGAAGGCCAACAACGAGCTGCGGGAGCTGGGGGCCAAGGAGAAGGCGGAGATCGAGCGCATCCTCATGGAGCTGAGCGCCGAGTGCGCCGGCGCCCGGAGCGGCATCGACCTGGACTACACGGTGCTGACGGAGCTGGACATGATCTTCGCCAAGGCGGAGCTGAGCTATGATCTGAACTGCGGCGAGCCGATCCTCACCCAGCGGGAGCTGGTGCTGAAAAAGGCCCGCCATCCGCTGCTGCCCAAGGGCACGGCGGTGCCCATCGACGTGACCCTGGGCGGGGATTTCGACACATTGGTGATAACCGGCCCCAACACCGGCGGCAAGACCGTGACGCTGAAGACCCTGGGGCTGATGTGCGCCATGGCCGGGTGCGGCCTGCACATCCCCGCCGGGGACGGCAGCGCCGTGCCGGTGGTGGACAGGATATTGGCGGACATCGGCGACGAGCAGTCCATCGAGCAGTCCCTGTCCACCTTCTCCAGCCACATGGTGAATATCGTGGCCATCCTGAACGAGTGCGCCCCCGGGGCGCTGGTGCTGCTGGACGAGGTGGGCGCGGGCACCGACCCGGTGGAGGGGGCGGCCCTGGCCATCTCCATCCTGGAGTACGCCCGGGAGGCGGGCGCCCTGCTGGCGGCCACCACCCACTACGCGGAGCTGAAGGTGTACGCCACCAATACCCAGGGGGTGACCAATGCCTCCTGCGAGTTCGACGTGCAGACCCTCCGGCCCACCTACCGGCTGCTGGTGGGCATCCCGGGCAAGTCCAACGCCTTCGCCATCAGCCGCCGGCTGGGCCTGCCCGAGAGCATCATAGCCGACGCAGGCCGGCGCATCGACGCCGGGAGCACGGACTTCGAGCGGACCATCGAGCGGCTGGAGGCGCAGCGCCTTGCCTTGGAAAAGGAGACCCAGGCCCGCGAGCGGGCCAGCCGGGCCGCCCAGGAGGACGCCGCCCGGGCCGAGCGGATGCGCCGGGAGCTGGAGGCGCGGCTGGAGAAGGCGGAGAGCAAGGCCCGCCGGGACGCGGAGCGGATCATCAAGCAGGCCCGGGCCGCCGCCGACGAGGCATACCGCCAGATCGACCGGGAGCGGGCCATGAGCCTGGAGGAGGCGGACCACCAGCGGGTCAACGAGGCCCGGGCGGAGCTGCGGCGGAAGCTGAACCTGGCGGAGGAGTCCGTCCGCAGCCGGGAGCAGATCCCCCAGCCCCGGAAAAAGACCTCCGACCGGCCCATCGCGCCGGGGGACACGGTGGTGCTCCTCTCCACCGGCTCCCAGGCGGAGGTCATCGCCGTGAACGACAATGGAACATTGAGCCTGCAGGCGGGTATAATGAAATTGACGGTGAAGGCGTCGGAGGTGGACCTGGCGGAAAAGCCTGCGAAAAAGCCCAAGGTCGCCTCCGGCTCCGGCGCGTCCCTGCGGGCGGCCTCCGTCAGCCGGGAGCTGGATGTGCGGGGCATGATGGCCGACGAGGCGGAGCTGGCCGTGGAGCGGTATTTGGACGCCGCGTCCGCCGCCCGCTTACAGACCGTCACCATTATCCACGGCAAGGGGACAGGGACCCTCCGGGCGGCGGTACAGCAGCTGCTCAAGCGCAGCCGTCTGGTGAAAAGCTACCGGCTTGGCCGCTACGGCGAGGGGGAGACCGGCGTAACAGTTGTGGAACTGAAATAAAAGGTTTGACGGAATCATATGTTGACTGTGCATTCCTACAAATCATTGGAAAAAGGCTGTAAAACATTTGCGAATCGCCGGATTTTTTGATACAGTATAGTTAAACTTTTCATTGTAAAGGACCGGTGTACCCATGATCAACCATGAAGTAACCATCAACAACCAGGTCGGCCTGCACGCCCGGCCCGCTACCTTCTTCATCCAGAAGGCCAATGAGTTCAAGAGCGTCATTTGGATCGAGAAAGAGGACCGCCGTGTGAACGCGAAGAGTTTGCTTGGTGTTCTCTCCCTTGGGATCGTGAAGGGCACGACGGTCAACATCATCGCCGACGGCCCCGATGAGAACGAGGCGGTGGAGACATTGACCGATCTGATCGACAAAGAGTTTGCCGAGTGATTCTTTTCTGCAAGCCAAAGGGTGTGTGTGAAGCACACCCTTTCTTGCTGTCTGGAAAGGTGACGGGACATGGACAAGATCGCGGCCCTGCGGGAAAAAGCCAATAAGCTGCCCCTGCTCCCCGGCGTCTACATCATGCAGGACGCCGCCGGGGAGGTCATCTATGTGGGCAAGGCCAAGGCCCTGAAAAACCGGGTGACCAGCTATTTCCGTGGCGAGCACCTGCCAAAGGTGGCGGCCATGGTCAGCCATGTGGACGATTTTTCCGTGATCGTGGCGGCGTCGGAGTTCGAGGCGCTGATGCTGGAAAACAGCCTCATCAAGCGCCACAAGCCCCACTACAACATCCTTCTCCGGGACGACAAGACGTACCCCTGGCTGCGGCTGGACATGCGCCAGCCCTATCCCCGTTTCACCATCGTCGGGCGCACGGCGGACGACGGCGCCCGGTACTTCGGCCCCTACGGAGGCCGGGGCGTCAGCCACAGCATCCTCAACGCCCTGGACAAGGCCCTGGCGCTGCCCTCCTGCGGCAGGCAGTTTCCACGGGACATAGGCCGGGAGCGGCCATGCCTGAACCACCACATCGGCGCCTGCGAGGGCTGGTGCCGGGGCGAGCCGGACGAGGCGGAGTACCGCCGGCGGATGGAGCAGGCGGTGCAGATCCTCTCCGGGGGGACGAAGGAGCTGATGGCATCCCTGGAGGAGGAGATGAACCGGGCGGCGGCGGAGCTGCGCTTTGAAAAGGCGGCGGCCATCCGTGACAGGCTGATGGCGGTACGGGAGCTGTCCAACCGGCAGACCGTGCTGAAGGCGGCCCGGGCGGACGTGGACGCGGTGGGCTTCTGCCGGGGCGCCCGGACCAGCTTTGTGGTGCTGCACTACGCCGAGGGGGACCTGGCGGGGAAGGACCTGGAGCTGATGGCGGAGCCCATGGAGGACGACGGTGCGGCTGTGTCCGCCCTGGTGCGGCAATACTATGCCCGGCGGGGCGCATGGCCACGGACGGTGCTGCTGCCGGTGGAGATCGAGGACGCCCAGCCCCTGGGCCAGATGCTCACGCAGATGGCGGGCCACCGGGTGGAGCTGATCGCCCCCCAGCGGGGGGTGAAGCGGGAGATGGCGGAGGCCGCCGCCCGCAACGCCCGGGAGGAGAGCGCCCGGGCCGAGAGCGAGAGCGAGCGGAGATTGAAGACCCTGGAGTGGCTGCAGAAGATGCTGGGCCTGGACAGGCCCATCCACCGGATCGAGTCGTTCGACATCTCCAACACCGGAGATTTCGGCATCGTGGCCGGCATGGTGGTGTTCCAGGACGGCAAGCCCGCCCGGAGCCAATACAGGAAGTTCAAAATGAAAACGGTGGAGCACCAGGACGACTTCGCCAGCATGTTCGAGGCGGTGGACCGGCGTCTGGCCCGGTTCAACGAGGGGGACGGGAAGTTCGCGCCCCTGCCGGACGTGCTGCTGATCGACGGCGGCATGGGCCAGCTGGACGCGGCGATGCGGGCCATGGCCGGACAGGGCCATGGGGACATCCCCGTGTTCGGCATGGTGAAGGACGACCGCCACCGGACCCGCGCCCTGACCACCCCCGACGGCCGGGAGATCGGCCTGGAGGCCTATCCGGCGGTGTTCGCCCTGGTGGGGAACATCCAGGAGGAGACCCACCGCACCGCCATCGGCTACCACAAGACCCTGCGGAAAAAGGCCATCGGCTCCGCGCTGGAGGACATCCCCGGGGTGGGACCCAAGCGCCGGGCGGAGCTGCTGAAGCGGTTCAGGAGCGTCAAGGCCGTGGCGGCGGCGTCGGAGCAGGAGCTGGCCCGGACGGTGGGGGAGAAGACGGCGAAGGCCGTATACGAACATTTTCACAAAGAGGATGACAGCCAATGAGAGTCATAACCGGCACGGCCCGAGGCCGTAAGCTGGCGGAGCCGCGGGACATGTCCGTGCGGCCCACCGCCGACAAGGTGAAGGAAGCCATGTTCAGCATCGTCCAGTTCGACGTGCCCGGTCGGCGGGTGCTGGACCTGTTCGCCGGCACCGGCCAGCTGGGCATCGAGGCGCTGAGCCGGGGCGCCCGGGAGTGCGTGTTCGTGGACGCCAGCCCCGCGTCCCTGGCCCTGGTGCGGAAAAATCTGGAGCTGTGCCGGATGCAGGTGCCGGTGATCCGGGCCGACGCGGCGGAATTTCTGGCCGGCTGCGGGAAATTCGACCTGGTGTTCATAGACCCGCCCTATCACGAGGGGCTATACGACAAGGTCCTGCAGAATGCATTTGGATTTGACATCTTAAACGATGGTGGTATAATAATCGTCGAGAGCATGCGCGGCGAGAGCCTGCCCCCGGCCCCGGCGCCCTATGTGCTGGGCAGGGTATATAACTACGGCAGGACCGCCCTGACTACCTACAGGAGAGAGCAAGCATGACCACGGCCATCTACCCCGGCAGCTTCGACCCCATCACCCTGGGGCACCTGAACATCATCCGCCGGGCCTCCCGGATCTTCGACAAGGTGATCGTCTGCGTGATGAAAAACCGGGAAAAGACCCCCATGTTCACCATCGAGGAGCGGATGGATATGGTCCGCCGGTCCGCCCAGCGGCTGGGGAACGTGGAGGTGACCACCACGGACCTGCTGCTGGCGGAGTACGCCAAGAGCCTGGACTGCGCGGTGGTGGTGAAGGGCCTGCGGGCGGTGTCGGATTTTGACTACGAATTTCAGATCGCCCTGGTGAACAGGAAGATGAACCCCAATCTGGACACGCTGTTTCTCACCTCCAGCGAGAAATACACCTTTTTGAGCTCCACGGTGGTCAAGGAGATGGCCGCCTACGGGGCGGATCTGTCGGAGTTCGTGCCCCGGGAGATCATCCAGGACGTCATAGAGAAAACGAAACAGAGGAGGCAGACAGAGATATGAACGAAAATCAGGGCACCCTGGAACTGATCGAGATGCTGTATACCATGATAAGCGAGGCCATGGGCGTGCCCATGAGCAACGGAAAGTGCATCGTGGACCGGGAGAGGAGCCTGGATCTGATCGAGGAGATCAAGGCCCAGCTGCCCGCGGAGATGGCCGAGGCGAAACGCCTCGTCTCCGCCCGGGACGAGTTCATCCGCAACGCCAAGAAGGAGGCCGAGTCCGTCCGGAAGATGGCCGAGGAGCGGGCCAGGAAGCTGGTGGAGGACCAGGAAGTGGTCCGCGCCGCCAAGGCCCGGGCGGAGGAGATGATCGCCACCGCCGACACCAAGAGCCGGGAGCTGCGCCGGGCGGCCAACGAGTATGTGGCCGAGTCCCTGCAGGGGGCGGAGGAGTCCGTCACCCAGGCCATGGACATCATCCGCAAGGCCCGGACCCGTTTCCGCTCCGCCGCCGGCAGCTACGCCCCCCAGCGGGAGCAGTGACGCACGGAAAAGAGAATGACCGCCGCCCTGGCACTGAACTGTACCAAGCGAAACGGACAGGGAAAAAGCCCCCTAGTGTAAGGGAATAAGTAGACGGATGTGTGAAGGC
>CANQXG010000044.1 GCA_947627735.1 uncultured Oscillospiraceae bacterium
AAGCTGGCGTAGGGGGCGATGACCAGCTCCCCGTCCACGTCCCGCCGCAGGGCCAGCGCCCCCACGCCGTGGGCCTTGTAGCGGTAGTCCATGCCCGCGTCCAGGGAGAAGAAGGCGCTCTCGGAGCTGCCCCAGGGGGCCTTGGCCCGCCGGGCGCGCTTGCGCTGGGCATACAGGCAGAACCGGCCCGTTTCCCACAGCATGGAGCCGTTCACCATGGGCAAAAACAGCTCCGGCATCAGATACTCGAACATGGACCCGGACCAGCTGGCCAGGCCCCGCCAGCCGTCCAGGGCCAGCCGCGCCCGGCTCAGGCTCTGCCAGTGGCGCACGGGCACGTCCCCTCGGGCGCAGGCGATGAAGCTGGTGAGCCGGGCCTCCGAGGCCATCAGGTCATAGTGCCCGGGGCTGGGCTCCGCCGCCGCCGGGTCCAGGCCGATGCGGAACAGCCGCTTTTTTTCGTCGTACAGCGCCGCCAGGTCCACCCCGTCCGCCAAAGCGCGGGCGCGGTCCGCCAGATCGGGCCGGCCATGAGCGGCCAGCCCCGCCGACAGGGTGTACAGGCAGGCGCACAGGTTGCCGCTGTCCACCGCCGAAACATAGGGCGGCTGCAGCGGCGCGCAGGTGCGGGTGTCGTACCAGTTGTAAAGGTGGCCCCGCCACTTGGGCAGCTTCTCCACCGTGGCCAGGATGCGCTCCGCCAGGGCGATGGCCTCCCCCTCCGGCGCCAGGCCCAGCTCCATGGCCGCCAGGGCGGAGGTGAGTGCCAGGCCGATGTTGGTGGGGGATGTGCGCCGGGCGGCGCCCTTGGGGGGCTGGACCTGGATGTTGTCCGGGGGCAGCCAGTGGTCCGCCCGGGTGCACAGGTCGGCGAAATAGCCCCATATGGCCCCGGCGCACTTCAGCAGAAAGGCCCGGTCGGCGTCGGTCAGATCGTTCTTCGGCCCCGTCTCCCGACCGGATATTTTGGCGAACAGGGGCGCGCACAGCCACACGATCCCCGCCGCCCGGCCCCCGGGACCGGGTGCCAGCAGCGCCAGGGACCCGCCCAGCGCCAGATCGAACCACACCGCCGCCGGCACGCCCCGGCCCCGCTCCGACTGGGCCGCCGGCACCCACTGGAGCATGTTCCGGTGGCTCACCGTCATGCGCCACAGGGCGGTCACCGCCGCCGAGGCGCAGGTATAGCACTCCCAGGGCAGCAGGAGCAGCCGGGCGAACAGCCGGGTCAGGGACCCGCCCAGGCCCCGGAGCACCCCGCTGCGGCAGCGCAGGCGGGCGTCCCGGGTCCGGACGAACAGCCCGGCGAAGGCGTCGTGGACCGCGTCCGCCCCCAGGCACAGCAGCGTCAGCAGCGCCGCGGGCCGGCAGGCGGGCAGGCACATCCCCAGGGTCAGCGCCAGCAGCGACGCCGGCGCCACCATGCTCCGGCGCAGGCTGTCCAGCAGACGGAACCGCTCCAGCATGGGCAGGTCCCGTCCCGCGCCCAGCAGCCACGGCAGGTTCTGCCAGTCCCCGCGGGTCCAGCGGTGCAGCCGCCGGAACCAGGCCGCCGCCGTCACCGGCGAGCCGTCCGTCAGCTCCACGTCCCCCACATAGGCGCCCCGCAGATAGGCCCCCTCCAGCGCGTCGTGGCTCAGCACCCGGTTGTCGTCGAACCGGCCGTCCAGGCAGGCCAGATAGGCCGCCGCGTCCACCACGCCCTTGCCGGCGAAGCCGCCCCGGTCGTACAGGTCCGTGAACAGCTCCCCCGTGGGCGCGCCGTAGGGGTCCGTGCCCCCCTGGCCGGCGTAGACCCGGGCGAAGTCCGTGGCCAAGGCCCGGTCCAGCTCCACCGCCATCCGGGGATGGAGCACCCCGTGGCCCCGGACCACCACGCCCCGCTCCACCACCGGCGCGTGCAGGGGGTGCATGGCCGCGCCGATGAGCTGCCTGGCCGCGCCGGGCACCAGGCGGGTGTCCGCGTCCAGGCAGAGGATATATTTTCCGTACAGCTTCTCCGGGTCCCCCTCCAGGCACTTCAGCCGGTTGGGCCGGCCCCGGAGCAGCCGCGCCAGTTCCAGTATGGCCCCCCGCTTCCGCTCCCAGGGGGCGTATACCCGGTCGGCCTTGTTCCAGGCCGGGTCCCGGCTCAGCAGGAAGAACCCGCCGCCGTATTTTTCGTTCAGCGCCCGCACCGCCGCCCGCACCGGCTCCAGCCGATGGGCCGCCGGGGAGGGGGTCTCCGGGCTGTCGGGCAGGTCCGCCAGCAGCGCGAACAGCAGCCCGTCCCCGCAGTCCCGGTTGGCCAGCTTATACTCCTCCAGCCGGCCCGCCAGCCGGGGGCCGGTCGTGTCGTCCGTCAGCAGGGCGGACACGGCGCACACCGTCCGCCCCTCCCGGCCCACGCCCTGCTCCAGGGCCAGCCGGGGCAGCTGCCGGGGCCGGGTGAAGCGCAGCAGCGCCCCGTCCAGCCCCACCCGCGTCAGCTCCGTCAGGGGCAGCAGCGCCAGCAGCGCCGTCCAGGGGTCCGCCGTCAGGTACCCGGCCAGCACCGCCAGCGCCCCGGGCAGAAACACCCGCGCCGCGACATATCCCGCGCCGGTGCGCCGGTTGGGCGGGAAGAGATATTCGTGCAGCCCCCCGTCCAGGGCGGCCTGGGCCGCTTCAAGGGCGGGGACGCCCCGCTTTTTCGCCAGGCGCTGGACCCGCTCCCGGTACTGGGCGCGGCTGGCCTCGTCCATGGCCGGATAGACGCTGTCCTGCCGCAGGAGCCGGTCCACCGGGTCGGAGGTCTCCAGCGCCTGGGTCAGGTCCATATCCGCCAAGGTCCGCAGCGAGCCGAACAGCTCCGCCGCGGCGGCGGTATCCGTGTCCGGCCCGGCCAGCTCCTCTATGAGCGCGGCGCGAAGGGCGGCCCCGGTCAGGGCCGCCTCATTTTCCGGCAGCTCCCGGCACCGGCGGGCGCCGGTGAGGAAGGCCGCGATGCGCTCCTCCGTCAGGGGACCTGCCCGGACCAGCCGCCGGCACAGGCTCACCAGCGCCGCCCCCTCCCGGCAGCGGCCCAGTCTTCCCCCCGCCCGGAGGGCGGCCATGGCCAGGTCCGCCTCCCGGCGGGCCAGATATTCGTTGTCGGCGAACCACTCGCTCTGGCCCGGGTCCTTGGCCTTGGCCGAGACCTCCGCCATGGCCCGGCCCAGCCGGGCCGCCGTCCGCCGGCCCGACACGGTCCTGTTGATGGGGATGCTCCTGGCCGCCTCTTCGCCCCATCCGGCCAGGCGTTCGGTGCTTATCTTTTCCATACCTGGTATCTTTTCCGCCGGGGCAAAAAATATACCGTCCCGGACCTGCCGGGACGGTATAGGAAACACAGGATGTCAAATGGCCGGGCGAGCCTTATGTGTGGCCGGTGCCGTGGCACCAGCGGCAGCGGCCGGTGCCGTTGCAGTCGGAACAGATCTTGTCGTTCCGGCCGGTGACGTAATCGTATGTATAGCCAGAGCCGTCACAGTTGTCGCATCTGCCGGAGCCGTCGCACATGCTGCAGGGAGGGCTGTAATCGGTGCCGCCGTCGGAAAGGTCGAGGCCCCCGCCGGAGGAGGCACCGCCGCTCAGGTCCGTCACGTCCCCGCCCCACCGGTCGCCGTCGTCCACAAAGGTGAACTCGCTGGCATAGCAGACCGTCAGGCGGCAGGCGCCCCGGGCAAAGTCCTCGCTGTACGCCACCACCACGGCACATGGTCCGTGATCAGAGGGATAATCGACGGTCCCTGTGGAGGCGCTGCCGGTATAGTCGAAAAAGCTGCTATAGAATATCTGACCGGTGTACTTGGTGAAATCAGCCTCCCCGCTTTCCACTTCCTTCAGCTGGAACCGGCTGTCTTCCGCCAGAAGCTGCACATACGCCTCTATGGCGGGCAGATCCTCCAGATCCATGTAGTAGGACACCAGCAGTCCCCCGTGGGCCTCCATATCCTCGTCCCGGGCGAGCTGACCGTCGAACCAGGCGTCCGGGCTGGGCAGATAGGTGCTGTATGCGTCATAGGTCACGTTTCCGCCGCCCGCCGCCGGGGCCGACGGGTCGGAAACAGGTTCCTCGTCAGACACATTGGGCTGCGCGTCGGACACATCGGGCAGCCCGTCGAAGTCCGGGGCGACCAGGTCGTCCGGGTCCACCTTCATAGGGAAGCCATCGCCCCAGGCCAGGGCCAATATCAGCACGTCCTCGTACAGCCACAGCTGATACACCGCGAAGTCGCAGTATTTGCCGCTGAGCTGAGCGGTGAGGGGACCCACGTCCTTCCGGCCCAGGTACCGGTACAGCGACTCCTGTTCCGTTTTGTTGTCGCTGCCGGAGAAGCCGCTGTCGAATTCCTCCTTGCTGACCCGGAGCACATCGCCGCAGCTGCTGTCCAGCTGGTTGGTATAGGCCTCGAACAGGTCCATGCCGGCCTGGGGGTCCGTATAGAAGTACAGCAGCAGGCAAGTGGCGTTCTCGCTGTCCTCCATATACCAGTCCCTCAGCTCCGCGCCGTCCGGCTGATCGCCGAACCACTTCAGCGGCGTGAACAGGTCATCTTCGTCCATGCTGCCCTTGTCCGACGACGCCTGGGCCTGGCAGGAGGCCAGGGCCAGGATCAGGACCAGGGCCAGGATCAGGACCAGGGCCAGGATCAGGCATAGCAGCTTTTTCATCGCGTTCTCCTTCCCGTCAGTCGTTCACGAACACGTATTCCTGCTGGGTGATGGTGCCCTCGCCGTCGCAGGCGGAGCAGTCCCGGTCGCAGGGCACCGCCTCGCCGTACAGCCGGTAGGTGCCCGTGCCGTTGCACACGGGGCAGCGGCCTCCCACGCAGGAGGGGCAGTCCTTCTCCACCGTCTGCCACTCCCAGTGGCCGCTGGAGGAGTCGTCGGTCCTGGAGGGGGCGGTGTCGCCGGCGGGCCGGGAGCCGTCTATGGGTCCGTCATAGCCGCGGGAGATGCGGTCCTCCAGGCCGGTGACGGTGCTGCGGTCGCCGGTATCGGTCACGGTCAGGGCATCGGTGAAGCGGATGCACACCTCGCACCAGCCCCACTTGGGCCAGTCGTTGATCTGCAGTATCACATCCGCGTAGCGGTACTTGCCGTCGGCGTAATCCTTCACCTGGTCGTCCTCGCCGGCGCCGGCGTAGTCGAACAGGTAATAATACGTCATGTCCCCGCCGCTGGACGCGTCGTTCCAGGAGTTGGTCAGCTCCAGGCCGAACCGGCCGCTCTGCAGCAGCTCCACGTACTGGAAGGCCGCGTCCGCGCTCGCCTGGTCGAAGCTGAACACCGCCTGCCGACCATTGGAGATGGTCTCGTCCTCATGGGTGACCTCCTCGTTGAAGAACGCCCATGCGTCCGGCAGGATGCCGTCGCCGGAGATGAGGCCGGACGCGCCGGTCTCATCCACGTCCTCCGGGTCGATCTCTATGGGGAAGTCCTCGCCCCAGGCCAGTATCAGCACCAGATAGTCCGCCTCCAGCCACACCTGATGCACCGCGAAGTCACAGCTGACGCCGCTCTGCAGGGCAGTGACGGTGCCCACATCCTCTTTGCCAGTGTACCGGTAGAGGATCTCCCGGTCCGTTTCATTGTCGTTGCCGGAAAAGCCGCTGTCAAATTCCTCCTCGGCGATGCACCGCAGATCGCCGCACTCGTTCAGCTGGTCCGTGTAGATCCTGAACAGGTCCACGCCGGCCAGAGGCCCCTCGACAAAGTGCAGCACCAGGGCCGTGGCGTTCTCGTCGTCCTCATAAAGATCCCAGTCCATCAGCTCCGCGCCGTCCGGCCAGTCGCCGAACCAGTCCAGGGGCGCGAACAGCTCGTCCTCGTCCAGACTGGCCATGGCGGGCGCCGCCAGGGCCAGACACAGGGTCAGGGCCAGGATGAGAGAGATCAGCTTTTTCATCGCGTTCTCCTTTCCGTCAGTCGTTCACGAACACGTATTCCTGCTGGATGATGGTGCCCCGGCCGTCGCAGGCGGAGCAGTACCGGTCGCAGGGGACCTCCTCGCCGTACAGCCGGTAGGTGCCCGTGCCGTGGCAGACCGGGCAGCTGCCGCCCACGCAGGAGGGGCAGTCCTTCTCCACCGTCCGCCACTCCCAGTGGCCGGGGGAGGAGGGGTCGGAAGGCGGCGCGGGAGCGTCGGACCCGGATGCCCCGCTGCCCATAGGGCCGGTGAAGTGGGCGTCGCCCCACTCCCTGAGACCGGTAACGGTGCACCGGTCGCCGGTGTCCTCCACCGTCAGCACGTCGGAGTAGCGGATGAACAGGTCGCACCACCCCTCGCCGACCCAGTCGTTGATCTGCACGATCAGGTCCGCGGACCTGTCTTTGCCGTCAAGACGGCTGGACACCTCCGCGTCCTCGCCGGCGCCGGGGTAGTCGAAGAGATAATAGACCGTCTTTCCCCCGCCCATGTTCTTGTCCCAGGTCTCCGTCAGCGTGAACCCGAAGCGGCCGCTCGTCAGCAGGTCCATATACTCATAGCACGCCTCGCCCAGTCCTCCGTCCAGGGAGAAGGACACCGACGTGCCGTTGGTCACGAGCTTGTCGTAATGGGTCATCTCCTCGTTGAAAAACGCCCAGGCGTCCGGCAGGACGTTGTCGCCGGAGAGGGAGCCGTCGGCCTCATCTACATCCTCCGGGTCGATCTCCATGGGGAAGTTCTCGCCCCAGGCCAGGATCAGCACCAGATAGTCCGCCTCCAGCCACACCTGATGCACCGCGAAGTCGCAGCTTTCGCCGCTCTGCAGGGCGGTGACGGTGCCCACATCCTCCCTGCCGGTGTACCGGTAGAGGATCTCCCGGTCCGTGTCGTTGTCGCTGCCGGAAAATCCGCTGAAAAATTCCTTCTCGGCGACGCACCGCAGATCGTCACACTCGTTCAGCTGGTCCGTGTAGGCCTCGAACAGCTCCACGCCGGACTGAGGCTCCTTGGAAAAATGAAGGATCAGGGCCGTGGCATTCTCATCGTCCCCATAATGATCCCACCTCATCAGCGCCGTGCCGGACGGCCAGTCGCCGAACCAGTCCAGGGGCGTGAACAGCTCGTCCTCGTCCTGGCTGGCCATGGCGGTCGTTCCCAGAGCCAGGCACAGGGCCAGGGCCAGGATGAGAGAGATCAGCTTTTTCATCGCGCTCTCCTTTCCGGATCGCTCCATTTTCCTATCATACGATCATTATAAAGCCCTGGAAAAATGCTGTCAACCCTTAGAGCCGTCCGCATTTTGCGGACTTTTCCCCTCCCGGGCGGGAGGAGGTGTAAAAGAAAAATCCTTGACAGCCCGCCGGTTTTGGTGTATGCTATACGGGCTGTAAAGCAAAAACCCTTTACACAAGGAGGCGCGCCATGGACGCTTCCCCCCTGGACCGGTCCCTGCTGCTGGACTTTTACGGCGAGCTGTTGACGGAAAAGCAGCGCTCCGCCTGCGAGCTGCACTGGAACGAGGACCTGTCCCTGGCGGAGATCGCCGAGCAGAGCGGGATCACCCGCCAGGCGGTGGGGGACGTGGTGCGCCGGGCGGAGGAAACGCTGCGGGGATATGAGGCCAGGACCGGCCTGGTCCGGCGGTTTTTGGAGCGGCGGGAGGCCATCGCCGCCATCCGCGCCGAACTGGCGGGGCTGCTGCCGGCCGACGAGCGGAGCCGGGATATCCTGGCCCGGCTGGAGGAACTGATGTAATGGCATTCGAGAGCCTTTCCGAAAAACTGAACGGCATCTTCAAGAAGCTCCGCGGCAAGGGCCGCCTCAGCCAGGCGGACGTGAAGGAGGCCATGCGCCAGGTGCGGATGGTGCTGCTGGAGGCGGACGTGAGCTACAAGGTCGTGAAGGACTTTGTGAAAAACGTCTCCGAAAAGGCCGCCGGCCAGGAGATCCTGGAGAGCCTGAACCCCGCCCAGATGGTCATCAAGATCGTCAACGAGGAGCTGACGGCCCTCATGGGCGGTCAGGCCGTGCGGCTGAATTACTCCTCCAAGGTGCCCAGCGTGGTGATGGTGGTGGGCCTGCAGGGCGCGGGCAAGACCACCAACACCGCGAAGCTGGCCGCCTTCGTGAAGAAGCAGCAGAACAAGCGCCCCCTGCTGGCCGCCTGCGACGTATACCGCCCCGCGGCCATCCAGCAGCTGGAAACCGTGGGCGCCCAGGTGGGCATCCCTGTGTTCCAGATGGGCCAGGCGGACCCGGTGGACATCGCCAAGGCCGCGGTGGAGCACGCCCGCAGACACGGCAACGACCTGGTGTTCCTGGACACCGCCGGCCGGCTGCATGTGGACGAGGCCCTGATGGATGAACTCAAGCGCATCAAGGCGGCCCTGGACCCGGCGGAGATCCTGCTGACCGTGGACGCCATGACCGGCCAGGATGCGGTGAACGCCGCGGCCGCCTTCGACGAGGCCCTGGGCATCACCGGCGTGATGCTCACAAAGCTGGACGGCGACGCCCGGGGCGGCGCGGCCCTGTCCGTGCGGGCCGTCACCGGCAAGCCCATCAAGTTCGCCGGCACCGGCGAGAAGCTGGACGCCATCGAGGTGTTCCACCCCGACCGGATGGCCAGCCGCATCCTGGGCATGGGCGACGTGCTCACCCTCATCGAGAAGGCCGAGCAGGCGGTGGACGAGAAGAAGGCCGCCGAGATGGCCGAGAAGCTGATGCGCAACCGCTTCACCCTCCAGGATTACCTGGAGCAGCTGCGGTCCATGAAGGACATGGGTTCCATCGAGGACCTGATGGGCATGGTCCCCGGCCTGGACGCCAAGGCCCTGAAGGGGGCGAAGATCGACCCCAAGGCCATGAGCCGCACCGAGGCCATCATCCTGTCCATGACGCCGAAGGAGCGGGCCAATCCCGCCATATTGAACGCCAGCCGGAAAAAGCGCATCGCCGCCGGGGCCGGGGTGTCCGTGGTGGATATCAACCGGCTTTTGAAGAGCTTCGACGCCATGAACGCCATGGTGAAGCAGATGTCCGGCTCCCGGAAGGGCCGGAAGATGGGCCGGCGCATGGGTATGCTGGGCATGTGACATGCTTTCAAAATTCGCAAGGAATTTGAAATAAAACCAACAATAACTTTTGGAGGAACAGACAATGGTCAAGATCCGTTTGAAGAGACAGGGCGCGAAGAAGGCTCCCTACTACCGCGTCGTGGTGGCCGACAGCCGCTCCCCCCGGGACGGCCGGAACATCGAGGAGCTGGGCACCTATGACCCCATGGCCAAGCCCGCCGCCATCAGCATCGACCTGGAGCGCGCCAAGTACTGGATCGGCTGCGGCGCCCAGCCCACCGACACCGTGCGCGGCCTGCTGAAGCTGGCCGAGGCCCAGCAGGCTCCCGCCGCCGAGACCGCTGAGTAAGACGGAGCCGTTTTATGAAGGAACTGCTGACCTATATCATCCAGAGTCTTGTGGACAACCCTGATAAGGTCACCGTGGACGAGCACACCGAGAACGGCTCCACCGTATATGAAGTGCGGGTGGCCGACGGGGATATGGGCAAGGTCATAGGCCGTCAGGGCCGGATCGTGCGCCAGATCCGGGTGCTGATGAAGACGGTCGCCCAGCGTCAGGGCAAGAAGATCTCTGTCGAGATACTGGATTGAAAAAACGATTTTTAGAGGCGGGGCAGATCGTGAACACCCACGGCGTCCGGGGCGAGGTGCGTATCCAGCCCTGGGCGGACGAGGCGGCGTTTCTGACCCGCTTCCGCCGGTTTTATATCGACGGCGCGCCGGTGAAGGTGCGCTCCTGCCGGGTGCACAAGCAGATGTGCATCGCCGCCCTGGAGGGGGTGGAGGACGTGAACGCCGCCATGGCCCTGAAGGGGAAGGTGCTGTTCATCGACCGGGAGGACGCCCATCTGCCCGCCGGGACGGTGTTCTTGCAGGATATCCTGGGCGCCCGGTGTGTGGACGAGTCCGGCGCCGAGCTGGGCACCGTGGAGGACATCCTCTCCGAGCCGGCGGCCAGCGTGCTGGTGATCCGGGGCGAGCGGGAGATCCTCATCCCCGATGTGCCCGCCTTCGTGCTTGATAAGGACGCCGACGCCGGCGTGGTCACCGTCCGGCTGATAGACGGGATGTGAACGCTCCGCCCGCCCCGCGAGGGGCGGGCGGTTCTTTCTCAACCGGCGGTTGGACGGACCCGAATCCGCCTCTATTGCCATCTCCCCGCCCGGGTGTTAGCATAATGACACCGGGCCGGAATATGAGAAAAGGACGGATCACACATGGAATTGGGAAAGACCATACGCGCCCTGCGGGCCAAGAAGGGCGTCACCCAGGAGCAGGCCGCCGCCTGCCTGGGGGTGAGCTGCCAGGCCGTCAGCAAGTGGGAGACGGGCGCGAGCCTGCCGGACATCACGCTGCTGCCGGCCATCGCCGCCTACTTCGGCGCGACCATCGACGAGCTGTTCCAGACGCCCGCCGAGACCCGCTTCGAGCAGATCGAGAACATGATGGAACGGGAGGGCCACATCGCCCCGGAGGCCTTCGGCCAGGCCGCCGCCTTCCTCACCCAGGCGACGGTGGACGACCCCAAGTGCGTCCGGGCCTGGACGGACCTGGCCGATCTTTACAACCACCGGGCGCAGTACGACCACTATCTGGCGGCGGAGTACGCCCGGCGTGCCCTGGAGCTGGCCCCGGAGGAAAAGCCCGGCTGGGTGGCCTATCTGGAGGCCATGGGCGGCGTATACGGCGACGAGTGGTATGACAACCACTTTGAGGTCATCGAGTATTTCAAGCAGTTTTTGGCCAAAAACCCCGATAGCTTCCAGGGCCATTACGCCCTCATCGAGAACCTGATGGCCGATGGCCGCCACGAGGAGGCGGTGCCCTACATCCACCGGCTCCGGGTCATCCGGGATGACTACCTGGCGCTGTTTTACCTGGGGGACGTGGCGCTGTACCGGGGCGACCGGGATGGGGCGCTGCGGCTGTGGGACGCCGGGGTGGAGAAAAGCCCCGGCGCCTGGCAGGCCTGGTGCAGCCGGGCCGACCGGATCAAGAAGCTGGGCATGACGGAGCAGGCGGAGGCGGATTATGAAAAGAGCTTTGCCATCCAGTCCCCGCCCCGGCTGACGGACCCGCTGTTCTCCCTGGAACAGATGCACGAGCAGCGGGGCGACTTCGCCGCCGCCATCCGGGACTACGAGCGCATCCTGGACGTGAACGAGCACGACTACGACGGCGACGTGGCGGAGTCGGAGCGGCTCCGGGAGGCGATCGACCGGCTGCGAAAACGGCTGGAACGCCCCGCCGCCCCATGACCTGCGCGCGATATGAAAAAGGGACCTGCCGCAAAGCAGGTCCCTTTTTTGTTGCGGATATCAACCGACAGTTGATTTTTCTCAAAATCACCTGCGTTGTAATCAAGCGCCGTTTTATCTATAATACAACCATCCCTTGATAAAGGAGGCGCTTTGGATGAAAACGGAGCTGCTGGGCGAGCAGATCGCCAAATACAGAAAGGCGGCGGGCCTGACCCAGGAGGAGCTGGGCAAGGCCGTGGGGGTGAGCACCCAGGCGGTGAGCCGGTGGGAGTGCGGCGGGGCGCCGGACGTGACGCTGCTGCCCGCCATCGCGGACAGGCTGCATGTGACGGTGGACGCCCTGTTTGGTCGGGAGAGCGGCCCGGCCAGGGACATGTCCAACGACCTGATCCGGTGGCTGCAGTCCCTGCCGGAAAACGACCGGCTGAAGCGGCTGAGCCGGCTGCTGTGGGACGCGGCCATCTACGGCGTCTGCGACGATCTGGCGGCCAGCATGCCCAGCATCGGCTTTCCCGAAAACGCCTACGCGGATATGCCGGTCGCCGGCGCGGACCGGGTGCTGCTGCGCACGGTGACGGCCAATGACAGCGGCTACATCGTGGGCGTGGGGGCGGAGGACTACGCCTTTTTCGGCGTGTTTCCCGAGCCGGAGGAGGGCTACGAGCGGTTTTTCTCCACCGACGACGAGTACCGGAAGCTGTTCGGCGCCCTGGCGATGCCGGGGGCCATGGAAACGCTGCGGTTTTATTGCCGGAACAGGGAGGCCCTCTATTCGGCGGCGGCGGTGGCCCAGCGCATGGGCGCGTCCCTGCCGGAAACGGAGCGGGCGCTTCAGGCGCTGACGGAGGCGAATCTCCTGCACCGGGAGCAGATCATCCAGCCGGAGGGGCCGCTGGACGCCTACGTCATCGGCGATTACAGCGGCATCGTGCCGATGCTGACCTTCGCCTGCTGGAACCTGCAGCCCTACAGGATGAACCTGGTGGGCAACCTGATCCGCCGGACCTGCTTCGGGGAGGGGGACGCCCATGCCGAAAAGGCCTGACCCCGCCCGGCCCTACATCCGGGCCTTCTACGACCACAACCGGGGCGCGTTCGCCCTGGCCCTGGGCCTGTACGCGCTGAGCGAGGCGGGGGCGCTGTACCTGGCGTGGCTGCTGGGGGCGGTGATGGACGCCATCGCCGCGGGGCGGATGGAGCCGCTGGTACAGTGCGCCTGGCGGGCGGCGGTGTTCGTGCCGGCGATGGCCGCCCTGGAGCTGGGCATGCACCGGTCCCGGGCGGCGTTCCTCCGCCGGGCGCTGACCCAGTACAAGGCCCTGGCCTTCCAAAACCTCTCCGGCAAATCCATCGGCGCCTTCACCCAGGAGAACACGGGCCGGTATCTGTCCGTGCTGACAAGCGACGTGAACACCGTGGAGGAGAAGTACCTGACGGAGCAGTTCGACCTGCTCGTCCGGCCGGCGCTCTTCGCGGCCACGCTGGGGTTGCTGCTGTGGTACAGTCCCCTTCTCACCGCCGTGACGGGGCTATTGTGCCTGCTGCCCTTCGCCGCAGCGGCGGCCCTGGGGCCGGGCCTTGCCCGGCGGGAGCGGGCCGTCAGCGACCAGGGCGAGGCCTTCGTGGGCCGGCTGCGGGACCTGCTGGCGGGCTTTTCCGTCATCAAGAGCTTCAAGGCCGAGGCCGAGACCGGCCAGGTGTTCGCCCGGGAGAACGACGCCCTGGAGCGGGCCAAGGCAGGCCGGCGCTGGTGGGCGGGGCTGTTGGGTGTGGTCAGCTCCTACGCCGGGGTGACCATGCAGTTCGGCGTATTCTTTCTGGCGGCGTACCTGACCGTCCGGGGGCGGGTCGGCGCCGGGACGGTGATCGTGTTCACCCAGCTGAGCAACATCCTGGTCTCGTCGGTGCAGCTCATCCCCCAGTACCGGGCGGACCGGAAGGCCGCCCGGGGCCTCATCGAAAAGCTGGCAGCCGTGACGGCGGAGAACGCCGCCCGCACGGGCACGCCCATCGAGCCGGAGCTGCTGGACGCCATCGAGCTTGCCGGCGTGTCCTTCGCCTACGAGCCGGGCCAGCCGGTTCTACGGGACGTGTCCATGCGCCTGGAGGCGGGCAAAAAGTACGCCCTGGTGGGCGCCTCCGGCTCCGGCAAGAGCACCCTGCTGGACCTGCTCATGGGCGCCCACGACGGCTACGAGGGGTCGATCACCGTGGACGGCCGCCAGATCCGCTCCATCGACCCGGACAGCCTATACGACCTGGAGAGCCTCATCGGCCAGAGCGTGTTCCTGTTCGACGACACCGTGCGCCGGAACATCACCATGTTCCGGGACTGGCCCGACGGCGATGTGGACAGCGCCGTGACCCGGGCGGGACTGGGTCCGCTGCTGGCGGAGCGGGGCGGCGATTACCGTTGCGGGGAGAACGGCGCCGGCCTGTCCGGCGGGGAGCGCCAGCGCATCTCCATCGCCCGGGCGCTGCTGCGGGGCACGAAGGTGCTGTTGCTGGACGAGGCCACGGCGGCCCTGGACAACGACACCGCCCACGCCGTCACCGGGGCCATATTGGACCTGGAGGGCCTGACCCGGCTGGTGGTGACCCACCGGCTGGAGGCGGCGGAGCTGGCCCGGTACGACGGGATATTCGTCCTGCGCGCCGGCGCCCTGGCCGAGCAGGGCACCTTCGCCCAGCTCATGGCCCGCAAGGGCTACTTCTACAGCCTGTACACCGTGACCAACGGATAGCGCACGGGGCCGGATAAAAAATCAGGCTCCCTCGTCAGAGGGAGCGCCATAAGACAGTACAATATCGTATTTCGCGAATAGCGTGGCGTTCGTCACGCCATTCCCTCTTGCATCAGTTCGTGGATAGGGATGCAAGGCGATTGACAGTGGGGCATATAACAGCGGCAGAGCCGCTGTTATACATCAAGATACCGGTCGCGCTCCCACTTGCGCAAAACCGCGCGACATGGTATAATGCTGACATTATTAAAACCTACTGAATTGATTGGTTTAATGTCGGACGAGAGGGACCACGCTATGACCATTGCGGAAAAAATGTCAAAGACCACTACGCTGTCTTTTGAGGTGTTCCCGCCCAAGACGGAGGCCGGTATGGGAAAACTCAAGGCAGTTCTGGCCGACCTCTATAAGTGGGACCCGGACTGGATCAGCTGCACCTACGGCGCGGGCGGCTCCGACAAGGGCTACAATCTGGAAATATGCAGGGCCATGGCCGACGCGGGCCGGACAACGCCCGTCAGTCACTACACCTGCATCCACCACACCAGAGCCGACATCGTCGCCGACATCGATGAATATCTCGCCCTGGGCGTGGACCACTTTTTGGCTCTGCGGGGGGATTTCATTCCCGGCGAGAACGCCACCCACGGCGACTTCGACCACCCGGACGGCCTCATCCGCTATATGCGGCAGCGCTATGGGGACAAGATCACCATCGCCTGCTCCGGCATCCCGGAGGGGCACATCCTCTCCCCGAGCCTGGCCGCTGACACGGCGTTTTTGAAGCAGAAGCAGGACGCGGGGGCGGACTTCATCGTGACCCAGCTGACCTACGACATGGACCGCTTCGCCCGGTGGATGGAGGAGATACGCGCCGCGGGCGTCACCCTGCCGGTGGCGGTGGGCGTCATGCCGGTGCTGGACCGGGACAAGTGCATCCGCCACTGCCTGTCCATGAACGGCTGCGCCATCCCCCGGAAACTGGCCCGCCACATCTCCAAATACTACGACGACCCGGAGGGGTTCCGGGACGCCGGCATGGATTACACGGTCCAGCAGCTGAATGAGTACATCGCGCTGGGCGTGAACGATCTGCACATCTACGCCCTGAACCAGTCCGCCGCCGTGGACGAGATCTTGCGGCGCAGCGGCCTGTTTGCCAAGCACGAGTGAGCGAAGGAACGAGCCAATGCCGATCAAAGTACAAAACGATCTGCCGGTCCGCCACATCCTGGAGGAGGAGAACATCTTCGTCATGGATGAGGACCGGGCCAACGCCCAAAACATCCGGCCGCTCCAGATCGCGATCTTGAACCTGATGCCCCTGAAGGAGGCCACGGAACTGGACATCCTGCGGGTGCTGTCCAATTTCCCCATCCAGGTGGAGATCACATTCCTGAAGGTCGCCTCCCATGCGTCCACCCATGCGGACGCCTCTCACCTGAACAAGTTCTACATCACCATCGACGACGTGTGGGAGCAAAATTTCGACGGGCTTATCATCACCGGCGCGCCGGTGGAGAAGCTGGAATATGAGCAGGTGGAATACTGGCCGGAGCTGTGCCGCATCTTCCAGTGGAGCAAGACCCACGTGTTCTCCACCTTCCACATCTGCTGGGGCGCGCAGGCGGGGCTTTACTATCACTACGGCATCCAAAAGCACCTCCTGCCGGAAAAGCTCAGCGGCGTCTACCAGCACCGGGTTCTGCACCGGAAGAAGATGCTCATGCGGGGCATGGACGATCTGTTCTATGTGCCCCAGTCCCGGTACACCGGCATCGACGAGGCCGCCGTGCGGGCCGACCCGGAGCTGTATGTGGTGGCGGACAGCGAGGAGGCCGGAAGCTATCTGATCCTGGCCTGCTCCTCCCGGCAGATCTTCGTCACCGGCCACTCGGAATATGACCGGTACGACTTGGACAAGGAGTATAAGCGGGATATCGCCCGGGGGTTGAATCCCGCCATCCCGAAAAACTACTACCCGGACGACGACCCGTCCAGGGAGCCGATCCTGTCCTGGCGGTCCAGCTCCAACTGCACCTATTGCAACTGGCTGAACTTCGTCTATCAGGAGACGCCCTATGA
>CANQXG010000045.1 GCA_947627735.1 uncultured Oscillospiraceae bacterium
TACTTCACCCCCTGGTGTTTTCTATCTTACACCAGGGGGTGGCTTTTCCTGTTGTCTGTTTTTCCCGGTACAGTTCAAGATGTCCCCGGGGGCGTTTTTTGTTTTGTCACACCACCCGGCGGGCGCTGTAGAAGCGGGTGTTGTAATAGCTCTCCGAGAGGCTGGAGATCATCACCCGTCCGCCGCCGGAGGAGGCGTGGATGAACTGGCCGCCGCCGATATAGATGCCGGCGTGGCCGATGGCGCTCTTGGCGCCGTTGTAGAAGATGATGATGTCGCCGGGCTGCATGTTGGCCCGGGCCACCAGCCGGCCATCGTAGCTCTGGGCGGTGGCGGTGCGGGTGATGGAGTAGCCGCACTGCCTGTACACGTAGTACACCAGCCCCGAGCAGTCGAACCCGGAGGGGCTCGTCCCGCCGTAGACATAGCGCACGCCCAGATACTTTTTGGCCTGGGCCACGATCTTCTCCCCGGCGGTGGAGGCCTGCTCCACGCTCCGGCCGTCGTCGCCCAGGGACAGATAGTCCCCGTAGACGAAGCCGCTCATGCCGCCGTAGCTGACCCGGTACCACTGGCCGGACTTGCCGGTGACGGTCACCGCCGTGCCCGCCGCCAGGACCCGCTTGCTGGTATAGGCCGTGGAGGGACCCTCCCGCAGGTTCACGCCGCCGGTGGTCACGGCGGGGGTGTCCTCCATCTCCGTGACGGATACGGTGGCGCCGGACTGGCTGAGGTACTGCTTGTACACATAGCCCTTCAGGCCGTTGTATGTAACGGCGTACCAATCCCCGGAGGAGCCGGTGATGGTCATCTTCGTGCCGCTGTTATAGGCGCCCAGCACCGCGTAGCCGGTGCCGGGACCGGCCCGCAGGCACACCCCGTCGCCGGTGAGCACACCGGTGGTCTGCTCCTCCTGGGGCGCCGGCTCCTGCTCCTGAGGCGCGGAGCTGCCGCCGGTGAGGTAGGACACCGGCAGATAGGCGCTGTGGATGTAGGCGTCCTTGTCCCGGTAGGTGACCTTCAGCCACGCCCCGGACACGCCGGTGACCGGCAGGGTATCCCCCTCGCCCACCTGGCCCAGGACACTGTAGCTGGTGCCCGGCCCGGAGCGGACGTTCACATAGCTGCCCTCCACGGTGCCGGTGCCGAAGGCGGACTGGGCCGTGGCGGAGAAGGACAGGTAATCCTTGCTCATGTACCCGGACTCGCCCCGGTACCAGATCTTATACCAGCCGTCCTCCTGGCCGGTGACCAGCACCACCGTCCCCCTGGGCAGGCAGGACAGGACGGCGCCGGACATGTCCGGCTCGCTGCGCAGATTCAGCGCCGTGGCGGTGACGGTGGCCGCGCCGGACGTATCCGCCCGGGCGGGGGTGGCGCCCACGGCCACGGTCAGGCACAGCAGGATACCCAGGATGACGGCCCAGCGAAACAGCGCGGACGAATCGATCCGCTTCATATCACCGGGTGGCCAGTGCCCGGTCAAGCCACACGCTGGCCACGTCCATGGCCGCGTACAGGCTGTCCTTCTCGCTCTTTTTCACCACCCGGTCCCGGCTCTTCAGATCCGGGTCTGTCAGCTGCAGTTGCACGGACACGCGGGTGGCCACGTCCAGGTCCTTGATCTTCTTGGTGTCCAGGATCTGGAGCATGATGATATATTTCTCCGCCATGCTGCCGAAATAGATCAGGTTGTCCTTCCGGCGCAGGGGGTGGCCCTTGTACTGCAGGGCCGCGGTCTTTTTCTCTGCCATTTCGCTTGCCTCCCTAGGTATTGTTACTGAATTGTAACATATTGTTTCTAAGCTGTCAACTCCCCAAATGGCCCGGCGGGGGAAAAATATCCGCTTCTCCCCCGAAAAAGCCGGGGGAGGAGCGGATAAGCGGTGGTTTCTCTCTCTGATGGGCCTCATCCCGCCGCGGGAGGAGGCTCCTGGGTGGCCGCCGGCGGCTCTTCATATGCCGGCGGGTCGGTGACGGCAGGCGGATCGGTGACCACCGGCTGGAACGTGACCGGCGGGTCCGTATAGACCGGGGGCTGCTCTCCGCCGCCGACGGGCGGCGCTTCCTCGCCGCCTGTGGGCGGGGGCGGCTCCCGGGTGGGCTCGGGACTGGCCTCCTCGGTGGGTTCCGGGGATTCCGTCGGTTCGTCGCCGAACAGGTCTGTGGACGGCCCCACATAGGGCGACGGGAACGAGGCATAGGGCAGGCCCGCGTGGACCCGCTGCATGACCGTCTTCCAGATCAGGGCCGCGGGGTTGGAGCCGAAATACATCCGGTAGTTCTGCTTGTAGCCGGTCCAGACGGCGGCCACGTAATACCGGGTGAAGCCGGCGAAGTAACGGTCGCGGGCGGAGCTGGTGGTACCGGTCTTGCCGGCCACGGCGGTGGAGCTGAAGTAGGCCACGCTGCCGGTGCCGCCGGCCACCGCGCCCTGGAGCATATCGGCGATGTTCCAGGCGGTGTTCTCCTTGACGGAGACCTGCTGCCGGGCGGGATTGTCCAGCACCACATTGTTGTTCCGGTCCAGCACCAGGGAGTAGGTGCGGCCAAAGCTCATCACGCCGTTGTTGGCGAAAGCGGTATAGGCCTGGGTCATCTCCCGGACGGTGACGCCCCGGCTCAGCTGGCCCAGGGCCAGGGCCGGATAGACATAGTCAGAGATCACCCGGCCGGTGTCCTTGTCCACCTCCTCCCAGATCAGGGAGGTGAAGCCGAAGCGCTTGGTCAGGTAGTCCCAGGAGGCCTGCCGGCCCATCTTGTTGAGGATCTGGGCGGAGACGGTGTTCTTGCTGTTGATGAGCGCCTGGCGGATGGTGATCCAGCCGCTGTAATAGTACCCGTCGTTGGCGGGGTACCAGTTGGGGCTGTTCTCCAGCTTGATGTCCGGCGAGTCGTTGACCATGGTGGTCTGGCTGATCAGGCCCAGGTCCAGGGCCGGGCCGTAGATGGCCACGGGCTTGAAGGACGACCCGGGCGGCCGGACAAGGCCGGTGGCGTAGTTATCCGTAAAGCTGCCGGTCTTTACGCCCGTGTCGCCGGCCAGGGCCACGATGGCGCCGTCGTCCGGCTTCATGATGACGATGGCGGAGTTGAGCGTGGCCCCGTTGGGGTTCTGCCAGGGCTGGGGCAGGGCGCCGGTGTTCTGGTATACGTCGTCCACGATCTGCTGGATGCGCATATCCATGCAGGAGTAGATCTTATAGCCGCCGTTGTACAGCAGCTGCTCCGCGACCTTGTCGGTGACGCCCCGGTCCTCAGCGATGTCGTCGATCAGATCCCAGATCAGGGAGTCCACGTAATAGGAGTTGGGCTTGCCGGAGGAGCTGTCGTTCCAGTTGCTGCGGAAGTGCAGCGTTTCGTTTTTGGCGGACTCATACTGCTGGTAGGTGATATAGCCCTGCTCGTACATCTCCCAGAGGATGTTCTCCTGGCGCTCCTTGTTGTTGGCCACGGTGTCCTCGCTGATGTAGGGGTCGTACAGGGAGGGGCTGTTGGTGATGCCGATGAGGCTGGCGCACTCCGCCAGGTCCAGCTGGCTGACGTCCTTGCCGAAATACATCCGGGCGGCGGCGCCCACGCCGTAGCACCCCTCCCCCAGGAAGATCTGGTTCATGTACCAGGTGATGATCTCCTGTTTGGTGTATTTCTTCTCAAAGTCCAGCGCCTGGAATATCTCCAATAGCTTTCGCTGGACGGTGACCTCGTCCTTGCCGGTGAGGTTCTTGATCAGCTGCTGGGTGATGGTGGAGCCGCCGAAGTTGTCCCGCATGCTCAGGAACATATTGCCGAAGGCGGCCACCGTACGCCACCAGTCCACGCCCTTGTGCCTGTAAAACCGCCGGTCCTCGATGGCCACGCAGGCGTGCTCCAGGTCCTGGGGAATCTGGTCGTACTCCACGGAGACGCGGTTGATGTTGTAGTGCAGGGTGGCCAGCTCCGTCCACTGGCCGCTGCCGGGGCTGGTCTCGGCCAGGATGTGGCTGGACTCGGCTGTGGCCATCTCCTGGGGCGTCACGTCCAGCTGCTTGTAAAGGCTGGTCTTGACGTACACGGAGAATATGCACGCCAGCAGCAGTCCCGTGGTGATGAACACCAGCAGCACCGTCAGCAGTATCTTCAGCCCCAGGCGCAGGGTGAAGCCCACGCCGGCGGCCGCGGTATCCGCCGCCGCGCCCACAGCCCGGCGCACCCGGCGCACCTTCCGGCTGCGGAACCAGTCCCGCACCCGGGCGATCTTCTGTTGTATCTTTCGCAGTGTGTTCACTGAATGTCCTCCGTGCTCGCGCGCTCCCGGAGGGGCGCTGGGGAAAAGTACAGACATTGGTATTATAACACGATTTTCCCTGATTGTATATCCCAATCCTGAAGAAAAGATGAACGCATCCTTAATTCCGCGCGCATGGCCCGGCCCGGGACGGGGCATACTGACAGGCAAAGGAGCGGATGGGATGAAGCTGAAAGTGAAGATCCTGCTGACGGCGCTGCTGGCGCTGTTCGCCGCGGTGAGCCTGATGGCGGTGCTGTCGGATCTGGGGGTGCTGGGCACAGCGGAGCCGGCAGACGTCCCCCTGGGGGCCTATATGCTCCGGTCCTGGGACGGCTACGTGGGGGTATTCTGCCCGCCGGGGGCGGACGAACCCACCACCGTCACCGACATCCGGGTGGGGGATCTGCCCCTGGCCGACCGGCTGGCCCTGGCCGGCGGCGTGGCCGCGGAGGACTACGGCCAGGTGGTGCGGATGCTGGAGGATCTCTCCCCCTGATGGGCCGGGGCAAAATTCCCGCTTTTTCCTCTTGCAATATCACGCCCCAGGCTTTAGAATAGAAGCAGCAACACAGGAGGGGAACAGATATGGACAGCGAATTCGGCGCCAGCTACATCACCATCGAGGACGACGAGGGGAACGAGTTCGAGCTGGAACATCTGAGCACCTTCGAGTACGAGGACCAGGAATACATGGTCTTCCTGCCTGCCGACATGGACGAGGACGACCCCGACTACGGCTTCATCATCCTCCAGGTGGAGGAGGTGGACGGCGAGGAGCAGTTCGTGTCCGTGGACGACGACGAAAAGCTCCAGCGCATCTACGAGTACTATATGCAGACCGTCTTTGAGGAGGACGAGGGAGCGGACGCGGAGGACTGACCTCCCCACACAGTATGAAACCTGCCCTGTTCGTGGTTTCAAGGGCCCGGTTGGACCCACATCTATTATAAGGGACGCCATATATGGCGGCGGAGCGCAGGCCTCCCGGCCAAAAACCGGAAGTTGGAAGCACGGAAACCGCCACGAGGCGACCCACCTGCCGAGTTGTGCAGGTTACAAATCTGGCCCCCACGGCAGGGCGGGCCTCGTCGGAGCAAAGGAAACTTTGCTCCGACGATCGTTTTTTCCGGGGCTTGCAGAGGGGATTTTGACAGCGTGGACCTGCCGTGGTATACTGTAGATTACTGTGAACGTCACCGTGAGAGATTTCCGCTCTGCCTGGAAGGGAGATTTGACATATGAAAAAATGGCTGACGGCGCTGGCCGCGCTGGCGATGGTCCTGGTCCTGGCCGGGTGCGGGCACTTCGTGCCCATCATGCCGGGGACGGACCCCACGGCCGGGGACGCCCCGGAGCAGGACATCGCCTCCCCCGAGCAGGAGGAGGCGTTCCAGGAGCAGCCCCTGATGACCTTCGTCGGCTGGGACGACCTGGCCGTGACCTACTATGACGACACCCCCGTGGCCCTGAGCGTCCGGGCCAGCGGGCAGACCTTCGCCTCCCCGGTGTTCGACCGGGCCTCCATCATCGCCGCCTGCGACGCGCTGCGGTCCATGACCGTCACCGGCCGGGCGGGGGAGGCCGCCCCGGACCAGGACCAGACCGTCTATACCCTCACCATGGCCGACGGGGATACATACTCCGTGGGCTTCTCCAATGGGGCGCTGGACATGTACGCCGGCAGCTATACCGTGTCCGGGGGCGAGGCGCTGTGGGATATCCCCTTCCCCTGCTACGACGAGGGGTTCGACATGTTCGACCTGTATTTTGACGGGAACATCCGCGCTTTCGCCGACAACTACGCCGCCGACACGCCCATCTCCGTGGGCCGGCGGTCCAATGGCGGCGCCACCCTCACCAGCAAGGACCCGGCGGTGGTGGACCAGGCCTTCTCCCTGCTGGCCAATGCCCGGATCAGCCGGGTGGAGGAGTCCCCCGACCAGAACATCGACCTGACCCAGACCACGGATTACGTGTTCACCCTCTCCGACGGCACCTACTACACTTTCTCCTTCGCCGGCCCCTGCCTGGCGGTCACCGCCAATGCCGATTACGGCACGGTGTACTACTGGCTGGACGGCATAGACGACCTGCCCGGGATGACGATCCTGCCCGAGAGCACCATCCCGGTGTTCGGCGGCGGCGCACTGACCGCCCTGCGGGACGACATCGCCACGGCCCAGCTGGCCGCCTACAATGAGCTGAACGGCATCACCGTCATCGGCGTGTTCGTGGACTACACCATCAACGGCCAGACCGGCTACCTGACCCTCAGCGGGGACACGGCGGCCATGTTCGTGCAGCGGGTCTGCGCCATCAACGCCTCCGCCGAGACCGTGGAACCCTCCGGCGAGCAGATCACCATCTCCGTCACCCTGTCCGACGGCTCCGGACCCATCCTGTACTTCACCGGCGACTCCATCCAGCAGATGGTGGGCCTGAACTACCCCTGCGACAGCGCCGCCATGAACGATCTGCGCAACGTGATCCTCACCCTGTCCCAGGACGAGAACAACGTGGGCGCCCTCACCGGGGAGAGCACCGGCTGACAAGAACATACCGAAGCCGCCGGCAGCGACGCTGCCGGCGGCTGTTTTTTATTTTTGCCTCAGCGGAAGAACGCCTCCAGCGCCGCCCGGTCCGCCCGGCAGGTGCCGGAGACCATCCCGCCCCGGCCGCCGCCCCGGGCCTGCAGGGCCGGGCCGTGCTCCCTGAGGAAGGCGGGCATGTCCACGTGGGCGCTGGCCATGGCGAACCGCCAGTCCCCGTCGGCGCCGGTGAACACCGCGCACACCCCGCCGCACTTCTCCATGCCGGCGTTGGCCACCGTCCGCAGGGCGTCCTGGTCCGCCTCCGGCAGGAACACCAGGATGTGTCCCGCCGCGGGGGCCAGGGACGCGGCAAGCGCCTCCGCCTCCCGGCGGCGGGCGGCGGCCAGCTCACGCTTCAGCCCGTCCCGCTGCTCCGCCAGCTTCTTGACGCCCTCCGCCACGTCCGCCCGGGGCACGTTCAGCAGCCCGGATATGGCCGCCGCGGCCCGGTGCCGGGCCAGGCAGTCCGCCAGGGCGTCGGGTCCGGCCTTGAGCCACAGGCGCATGCCGCCCCGGTGGCGCATGCTGTCCACGATCCGGATCAGGCCGATCCGGCCCGTGGAGGCCACGTGGGGCGCGCAGCAGGCGCACTTGTCTATCCCCTCGATGTCCACGATGCGCACGTTCTCCGTCAGCTCCAGCTTGCTGCGGTACTCCATCCCCGCCAGCTCCTCCGGCGTCGGGAACAGGCACCGCACCGGCCTGTCGTCCCACACGGCCCGGTTGGCGGCCAGCTCCACCGCGTCCAGCTGCTCCCGGGTCAGCTCCCCGCTCATGTCCGCGGTGCAGCCGTCCGGGTCCATGTGAAAGCCCACGTTCTCGTAGCCGAACATAGTATGCACCAGCCCGGAAACGATGTGCTCGGCGGTGTGGGTCTGCATCTTCCGCTCCCGCTCCGGCCAGTCCAGCCGCCCCTCCGCCGTTTCCCCCACTACCAGGGGGCCGTCGGTCAGATGGAGGATGACGCCGCCCTGCTCCTGCGCGTCCAGCACATGCACGCCGCCCAGGGTGCCGGTGTCGGCGCTCTGGCCCCCCTCCTCCGGGAAGAAGGCGGTGGCGTCCAGCTCCGTTTCCCAGCCACGGTCCGTCTGCCGGCAGGCCATGACCCGCGCACGGAACAGGCGGGTGTACGCGTCCTCGTAATATAGCTTCCTCGTCTCCATCGTTGACCTCCCGGGAAAAAAAGTGTATACTGCCCTCATGGACATTTTTACGGTTTTGCTGATATATCTGGAAGCGGTGAACCTGCTGACCCTGGGGGTGTACGGCCTGGACAAATACCGGGCCAAGGTCCACCGGGAGCGCATCCCGGAGGCGGCGCTGCTGGGCCTGGCGGCCATCGGCGGCGGCGTGGGCGCGCTGGCGGGGATGCTGCTGTTTCGGCACAAGATCAGGAAGAAGAAATTCACCGTGGGCGTGCCGGCCATCCTGGTGCTGGAGATCGCCTTCGTGCTGGCGCTGTGCTGGGCCGTATCGGTGTGACCGTTCCTGGTCTATTGTAGAAAATTAACGGAGGAACGTCAAGCATGAATCAGTATCTGGACATAAAGCCCGAGGTGGCCGAGGCCCTGGCGGCGGGAAAGCCGGTGGTGGCGCTGGAGAGCACCATCATCTCCCACGGCATGCCCTGGCCCCAGAACGCCGAGACCGCCTTCGCCGTGGAGGACATGATCCGCGCCCACGGCGCCGTGCCCGCCACCGTCGCCGTCATCGGCGGCCGGCTGAAGGCGGGTCTGGAGAAGGACGAGATCGAATATCTGGCCAAGAAGGGCCAGGCCGTTACCAAGGCCAGCCGCCGGGATCTGCCGGTGCTCTGCGCCCGGGGGGAGGACGGGGCCACCACCGTGGCCGCCACCATGATCGTGGCCGCCCTGGCCGGCATCGGCGTGTTCGCCACCGGCGGCATCGGCGGCGTGCACCGGGGCGCGGAGACCACCATGGACATCTCCGCGGACCTGGAGGAGCTGGCCCGCACGCCGGTGCTGGTGGTGTGCGCCGGGGCCAAGTCCATCCTGGACCTGGGCCTGACGCTGGAGTATCTGGAGACCAAGGGCGTGCCGGTGTGCGGCTATCAGACCGACGAGCTGCCGGCGTTCTACACCCGGGTCAGCGGCTTCGGCGTGGACTTCCGGGCCGACAGCCCCGCCGAGCTGGCCGCGGCCTTCGCCGCCCAGCGGGCCCTGGGCTATCCCGGGGGCATGCTGTGCACCAACCCCATCCCGGAGCAGTATTCCATGGACCCGGCGGTCATCAACGCCGCCATCGACCAGGCCGTGGCCGAGAGCGTGCAGCAGGGGATCAAGGGCAAGAAGGTGACCCCCTTCCTGCTGGCCCGGGTCAAGGAGCTGACCGGCGGGGACAGCCTGGCGTCCAATATCCAGCTGGTGCTCAACAACGCCGCCCTGGCGGCGGACACCGCCGGAGAGCTGGCAAAGCTGTAAAAAAATACCTGCAAAAAAGTGTTGACAAACCGATACGGGCGGGTTATAATGCGGTCAAATTCAATACAGTAAACCGTTGATGAAGAGTAAGTAGCCTTTCCTGTGCCTGTCACAGAGAGCCGCGCAAAGCTGGAAGCGCGGTACAGGACGGATCGAGCGAATGGACTTCGGAGGGCAATCGGAAGGCGGAACATTCCGCCCTATGTGCGACGGAGAGAGGCGCTCCGTGAACAACGCCGCCGCGTGATGGCGCGGAGCAAAGCGGGCGCTTTCGAGCGCCAAGCCGGGTGGCACCGCAGGACGTTTACAAACATCCTGTCCCAGCAGATCAGCTGGGGCAGGATTTTTTTATTTCCCTGAAGGAGGTACATGAATATGTTCATTCTTTCCAAACGATGGCGGCCGTGACTGACAGCCCCGAGAGAACATATCATAACATATCATAACGAAATAATGAGAAAGCATGAAAAGGAGATATTCACCATGAAGACCATGAAAAAGCTGCTGTGCGCCGCCCTGGCGCTGACCATGCTCCTGTCCCTGGCCGCCTGCGGCGGCTCGGGCAGCGGGGAAGCCTCCGCCGACACCTATAAGGTCGGCATCTGCAACTACGTGGACGACGCGTCCCTGAACCAGATCGTGAAGAACATCCAGGACCAGCTGGCCGCCATCGGCCAGGAGCGGGGCGTCACCTTCGACATCAGCTATGACAACTCCAACGGCGACGAGACCGTGATGGAGCAGATCATCCAGAACTTCATCGCCGACGAGGTGGACCTGATGGTGGGCGTGGCCACCCCCGTGGCCATGAAGATGCAGGCCGACACCGAGGAGAACAAGATCCCCGTGGTGTTCTCCGCCGTGTCCGACCCGGTGGCCGCGGGCATCGTGGCCAGCAACGACGCCCCCGGCGCCAACATCACCGGCACCAGCGACTATCTGGACACCGAAGCCATCTTCAACCTGGTCTTTGCCGCCGACCCGGAGGCGGACCTGATCGGCCTGCTGTACGACGTGGGCCAGGAGTCCTCTACCACCGCCATCGCCGCCGCCAAGGAGTACCTGGACGCGAAGGACGTGGCCTATAAGGAATACAACGGCACCACCGCCGCCGAGATCCAGCAGGCGGTCAGCCAGCTGATCTCCGACGGTGTGGACGCGGTGTTCACCCCCTCCGACAACAAGATCATGGAGGCGGAGCTGAGCATCTATGAGGACCTGGCCGAGGCCAAGATCCCCCACTACACCGGCGCCGACTCCTTCGCCCTGAACGGCGCGTTCCTGGGCTACGGCGTGGATTACGCCAACCTGGGCGTGGAGACCGCCAACATGGTCGCCCAGATCCTGCTGGACGGCGCGGACCCCGCCACCCTGCCCGTGATGACCTTCGACAACGGCACCGCCACCATCAACTCCGACGTCTGCGAGCAGATCTCCGGCAAGACCTATGAGGAGCTTGCGGAGCTGTTCGCCCCCCTGTGCACCAAGGTCCAGTCCGTGGAGACCGCGGAGGAGTTCGAGTAAACATCTTCGACGCCTCCCCTGTGCGCGGGGGCCAACTATGATTTTCCCTGAAGGAGAACCGACCATGTCATTATCCGCCATATGGGGTCTGGTGCAGACGGCGCTGGAGCTGGGGCTGACCTGCTCGCTGACCGTGCTGGCACTGTTCCTGAGCTATTCCATGCTGAACGTGTGCGATCTGAGCACCGACGGCTGTTTCACCCTGGGGGCCACGGTGGGCGCCGTGGTGGCCATCGCCGGCCACCCCTACCTGTCCGTCCCCGCCGCCATGGCCGCGGGCGTACTCAGCGGCTTCATCACCGCCGTGCTCCAGACACGCATGGGCATCGACAGCCTCCTGGCGGGCATCATCGTCAACACCGGCCTTTACTCCATCAACATCGCCGTCATGGGCAAGTCCTCTCAGCTGAACATGAACAAGACCGAGACCGTGTTCACCAAGCTGAAGGCCCTGCTGGACGGCACGCCCCTGGCCGGGGAGTATGAACTCATCATCGAGCTGGCCGCGGTGGCGGCGGTGGTGGTGTTCCTGGCGCTGTTCCTGCGCACCCGCCTGGGCCTGGCCATAAGGGCCACCGGCGACAACCCGGACATGGTCCGTTCCTCCTCCATCAACCCCATCTTCACCACCACGGTGGGCCTGTGCGTGGCCAACGCCTTCACCGGCCTGTCCGGGTGCCTGCTGGCCCAGAGCCAGAAGTCCGTGGACATCAATATCGGCTCCAGCATGGTCACCATCGCCCTGGCGAGCCTGCTCATCGGCAGGACCTTCTTCGGCAAGGGTTCCATCGCCCGGCGGGCGGTGGGCGTGGTGCTGGGTTCCATCATCTTCCGGCTGGTGTACACCATCGCCCTGCGGCTGAACATGCCGGCGTTCATGCTGAAGCTGGTCAGCTCCGTCATCGTGATCATCGCCATCGCCGGGCCTTACTTCAAAAGCCAGCTGCCGGTGCTGCGCCGGCGCATGGCCGCCGGAAGGGAGGCGCGCTGACATGCTGACGCTGACGAACATCACCAAGACCTTCAACCCCGGCACCGTCAACGAAAAGACCGCCCTGTCCGGCGTGGACCTGCACCTGGAAAAAGGCGACTTCGTCACCATCATCGGCGCCAACGGCGCGGGCAAGTCCACCCTGTTCAACGCCATCGCCGGCAGCTTCCTGCCGGACACCGGCACCATCGAGCTGGACGGACGGAACGTGACGTTCCAGCCGGAGTATATGCGTGCCAAGAGCATCGGCCGGCTGTTCCAGGACCCCATGCGGGGCAGCGCCCCGGGCATGACCATCGAGGAGAATCTGGCCCTGGCGGCGGGGGGCGGCGGCTGGCTCAGCCACGTCTCCCGGGCGGAGAAGGCCGCCTTCCGGGATAAGCTGGCCCTGCTGAACATGGGTCTGGAGGACCGGATGCGCCAGCCGGTGGGGCTGCTCTCCGGCGGCCAGCGCCAGGCCCTGACCCTGCTCATGGCCACCATGGTGCCGCCCAAGCTGCTGCTGCTGGACGAACACACCGCCGCCCTGGACCCGGGCACGGCGGAGAAGGTCCTCGCCCTCACCGAGAGCATCGTCCGGGAGGGGAACCTCACCTGCATGATGATCACCCACAACATGTCCTCCGCCCTGGCGCTGGGCAACCGGACGCTGATGATGGACGCCGGGCGGATACTGCTGGACCTGAAGGGCGACGAGCGCCGGGGCCTGACGGTGGACGACCTGCTGCGCATGTTCAAGGAGAACGTGGGCAAGGCCCTGGACAACGACCGGATGCTGCTGGGGGTCAAGTGACCGCAGACCGCATAGCAAACGCCCCGCTCTTGTCGAGCGGGGCTTTTTCGCGTCATTGGGACACGGTATACAGGGCGTAAAAGTACCCCTTGCGGGCCATGAGTTCATCAAAGCAGCCTGTCTCCTCCACCCGGCCGTCCTTCAGCACCACGATGCCGTCGTACCGCCGCAGCAGCGACGGGGTCAGCGCGTGGGTCACCACCACCCGGGTGATGCCCTCCAGGGCCAGGATGTCGCCCGTCACCTGACAGGCCGTCCCGGCGTCCAGGGCGGCGGTCACCTCGTCGGCCAGCAGCACCGACGAGCGCCGCAGCAGGCTCCGGGCGATGGAGATGCGCTGCTTCTCCCCGCCGGACAGGCCGCCGCCGTTCTCCCCGCAGCGGTAGTCCTCTCCCCGCTCCGCTATGAGCCGGCCCAGGCCGGACAGCTCGATCGCCCGGTCCACCTCCGCCGCCGGGAAGTCCCGGAACATGGTGATGTTGTCCCGGATGGAGGCGTCGAACACGAACACGTCCTGCCCGACCATGGACACCAGCTCGTACAGGGACGCGCTGCTGACATCCCGCAGCTCCGCGCCGTCGTAGCATATGCTCCCGGCATAGTCCTTGCGGGCCGCCATGAGAAGGTGCAAAAGGGTGGATTTGCCGCTGCCGGAGGCGCCCACGACGGCGTAGCTCTTCCCGGCGGCAAAATCGAGGCTGACGCCGCGGAGCACCTCGCTGCCCGGCTCGTAGCCGAAGGACAGATCGCGCACCGAAATGCCCTCTTCCAGGCGGTCGGGGATGTCCCGCCCCTCGTCCCGGACGTTGGATTCCAGCGCCAGGGCCATTTTGTCCACCAGCGCCAGCGCCGCCCGGCGGGAGGCCAGCATCTCCGGCAGCTCCTGTACGGAGGTTATCACCGCCCCGGTCAGGACCATGAACGCGCTCAGCACCCCCGGCGTGACGTCCCGGCCCAGATGCGCCAGCAGCGCGCCGGCGAGGAAGGTGCCCAGCTGGGCGGAGAGGCCCGCCACACCGCCGACGGCGCCCAGGATCACGGCGACCTTCCGCCGCCGGCACTTGGCGGCCTCCACCGCGCCGCCGCTCTGCTCCAAAAGGCCCGCGGCGGCGTCCTCCGCCCGGAAGCTCTTGACCACGGAAAAGCCGCTGAGGATGTCCTTGAGGGAGGCCGTGAAGGCGCTGTTTTTCTCCGACACCGCCTTCTCCGCCCGCTCCATATACGCCCCCGCCTTCATGGAGGCCAGCAGGGGCATGGCGCACAGCCCGATGGCGATGGCGGCCAGGATGGGGCTGTACAGCACCATCAGCACCACCGCGCCGCCGGCCCAGACTATGTTGAACACCAGTTCATACTGCCGTTCCAGATAGTTCGTTTCGATGGCCGTCAGGTCGTTGGAAAAGGCGGACAGGTATGTGCTCGTCGCCTCGCTCTGAAAGGAGGCGATGCTCTTGCGCATCAGCCTGCCGAAGGCGAAGCTCTTGAACTGATTCATCGCCCGGGCCATGAACCGGGGCTTGGTGCCGTACTGCAGCGCCTTCAGGGGCACGATCGCCAGGATGATCCCCGCCGTCAGCAGCGCCAGCGTGCCCAGAGGGAGGGCCTCCGGCGACCCGGCCACGTAGTCCGCCAGCTGCTGGAGCAGCCACGCCACCGACAGGTTCAAAAGGCTGAACAGCAGCGCCGCCAGCAGCATCCCGCAGTACGCCGCCCTGTTCCCCCGGAAAAACTGTGCGGTGTACTCCCGGCGCAGCGCCTTATCCCTCATGGGCCACCTCCTCCCACAGCCCGGTCAGCGGCCCGTCGTCCAGGGAGAGCACCGCTTTTTCCGCGACCTGCATGGCGGTATCGCCCAAGCTGTCGAACGCCGTCTGCTGTTTGGCCGCGCTGAAAAAGCGCAGACTGTCCGCGGTGTAGTCGGGGTCCCGGTCGAACCGCTCCGCCAGCTCCCGCGCCGCCCGCAGGGCCGCCCGCGCCGCCTCCGGCTCGCCCAGCTTCAGCCTGGCGTGGGCCAGGCAGACGTAAAACGCCGTGCAGGGCTTGTCGAACAGATTGCTCTTCCCCTCCGTCCTCAGCCCCGCGAGGTAACCCAGGACCAGCTCCATGGCCGCCGCCACCGCGGCGAAGTCGCCCCGCTTGAAGTACACGTTCACCATGCCGTTGAAGATCCGGATCAGCGTGGCGGACGCGGACACCAGCGCCGTGGACAGATACTCCACCGCCTCCTCGGGCCGGTCGCAGACGCCGGCCAGGGATTGGCCGATCACGTCGTTGTTGATCCCCCGGGGGTTGTTGCCCTTCAGCAGCTCCAGGGCCTTTTCATTCTCCCCCAGCTCAAAGTACGCCCCCGCCATGTCGTAGGTGATGGAGAACTCGCTGACGTTCGGGTCGGTGTTCTGCCCCAGCAGGACGACGGCCCGCTCCATCAGCTCCACCGACCGGCGGATACGGGCCTGGACCCCGTCGGCCAGCCCGAACAGATAGTACAGCATGGCGCTCTGGTACACCACGTCGAAGCAGTTGGGATAGCGCAGCAGCGCCTTCTCCGCCTCGGCCAGGCCGCTCCTGTCCCGGGCGTGGAGGCAGTCCTTCAGCCGCCCGACGGTGTCGGCCTGCCGGCCGCTCTTCACATCATAGCCCAGCAGTACGTCCACCGAGGTGTCGAACAGGTCCGCCAGCTCCATCAGCATGCCGATGCTGGGCGCGGACAGCCCCGCCTCCCACTTGTATACGGCCCCCACCGTGACCCCCAGCGCCTCCGCCAGCTGCTCCTGGGTCAGCGCCCGTTCCCGGCGGAACCGGCGTATGCTCTCCGAAAGCGTCGTACCCATACCGCAAAACCCTCCCTTTGGTATTCTGACCATAAGTCTAGCATCTTTCGCCCGGTTTTGGAACCGACTGGCCGTATGGATCGGAGGGAAGTTTTTCTACCCTCGGTATGGGTCCCGGGCACAGCAAAAGCCCCGCTCACAGGAGCGGGGCTTTTCCATAGGCATATCCAATTTACTTGGTCAGACCGTACTTCTTGTTGAACTTGTCCACGCGGCCGCTGGTGTCCACCAGCTTCTGCTTGCCGGTGAAGAACGGGTGGCACTTGGAGCAGATCTCAACGGTGATGTTCTCCCGGGTGGAGCCGGTCTCGATCACGTTGCCGCAGGCGCA
>CANQXG010000046.1 GCA_947627735.1 uncultured Oscillospiraceae bacterium
GTCCACCCCCTGGTGTTTTCTATCTTACACCAGGGGGTGGCTTTTCCTATTGTCTGTTTTTCCCGGTACAGTTCACATCGTCCCGGGGGTGTTTGTTTTTATTCCTGCTGAAGGGGGAAGCGGACAGTGACCGTGGTCCCCTGCCCCGGGGCGCTGTCCAGATCGATCTGCGCGCCGTGGATTATGGCGGCGTGTTTGACGATGGACAGTCCCAGGCCCGTGCCGGCGATCTGCCGGCTGCGGCTCTTGTCACCCCGGTAGAACCGCTCGAAAATATGCTCCTGCTGTTCGACGGGGATGCCGATACCGTCGTCGCGGACGGTGAGCACGCCCCAGCCGTCCTCTCCCGCCACGGACACGACCACATGACCGCCCCGGCGGTTATACTTTATCCCGTTTTCGCACAGGTTGAACACGATGCTGTGCAGCAGCGACGGGATGCCCCGGAGCGCCACGCGCTCCCCGTCCAGGGACAGGCGCACTCCTGCCCTGTCCGCCTCCGCCGTCAAACCATCCACCGCCTCGGCGGCCACCGCGTACAGGTCCGTCTGCTCGAAGGGCATGTCCTTTGCTCCCTCGTCCAGGTGGGACAGGCTGATGATATCCGCCACCAGCTTTATCATCAGCTGGGCCTCGTCGTATATCTTCCCCGCCGCGGGGCGGATATCCTCCTGCCGCACCATGCCGTTTTGCAGCAGCTCCGCGTAGCCGGATATGGTCTGAAGGGGCGTTTTCAGCTCGTGGGACACGTTAGCTGTGAACTGCCGGCGCATCGCCTCAGCCTCGGCCTTCTCCGCCGCGTCCAGCTCCAGCTGGGCCTTCTGGGCACGCAGGCGCTGCTGCTGGGCGTCCATGCGGCGCAGCAGCGGCTCCAGCTCCGGGTAAGCGTTGTTTTCCATCGGCGCGTCCAGGTCGATGGCGTTCAGCGGCTCCACGATGCGGCCTGTGAGCCGTCGGGCCAGGAATGCGGACAGCGCCAGTATGACCACCAGCACCACCGCGAAGCCCTGTCCCACCCCCAGGAGCATGGCCAGGACGGAACTCTCCGCCAGCGCCAAGCGCAGCACGCTGCCGTCTGCCAGCCGCTGGGCGGAATAGAGCATCCTCTCGGTCAGGGTGGCAGACAGGCGCATGCTCTGGCCGTAACCGATGTCCAGCGCCTGGCGCACCTCCGGTCTGTCTGTATGGTCCTCCATCCCGGCGCTGTCGGAGGCGCTGTCGTACAGCACCGCCCCGTCCCGGTCTATCCAGGTCACCCGGTATTTCCGGATGTCCAGCCCGTCAAAGTAATCCAGGCCGCACAGCTCCACTCCCTGGGCGGCCAGCTGGGTCTGCATGCGCAGCTGGGTCTGCTGGATGCGGGAGAAGTACCCGTACAGCACCCCCATGACCAGCACGGTCATGCCGATCACCGCGGCCAGCGCCACGGCGCACATACTGCGAAAAATGTTCTTCGTCATCGTTTCCTGTCCAATCGATACCCCACGCCCCGCACGGTCTCGATGCTGTCGCCGGCGGCGCCCAGCTTTGAGCGCAACGTGCGGATATGCACATCCACGGTCCGCGTCTCTCCCAAGTAATCCGTATCCCATATCTGCCGTAGCAGCGTCTCCCGGTCAAAGGCCTGTCCGGGATGCATCATGAGCAGCCGCAGCAACTCGTACTCCTTCAGCGTCAGCGCGACCCTCTCCCCGTCCACCGTGACCACATGTTCCCGGGTGTTGAGGGTGAGAGGGCCTGCCCGCAGCACCTCCGCGTCCTGCTTTCCCGGGGCGCGGCGCAGCACCGCCTTGACCCGGGACACCATCTCCATCATGCCGAAGGGCTTGACGAGATAGTCGTCCGCCCCCTCGTCCAGGCCGGTCACTTTATCAAATTCCGTCCCCTTGGCGGTGGCCATGACCACGGGGATGGCCGCCGTGGCGGGCATGGACCGGAGCCGGCGGAGCACCTGGATGCCGTCCTCGCCGGGGAGCATGATGTCCAGCATGATGAGCTGGGGCAGCTCTCCGCCGGACAGGGCCTGCCAAAATGCGCCGCTCTCGGCAAAGCCCCGCGCTTCGAACCCCGCGGCGCCGAGGGTGTATACGATCAAGTTGCGGATGCCGTCGTCATCCTCCAGACAGTAGATCATTCCAATATCGTTCCTCCCATACTTTCAACTCTCCAATGCACCATTATATCACCCTGCGGTAAATTCCTCCATCCCGCCAATGTTAAATCTATGTAAAGCAAAAAAGCCGGACGGGTGACCGTCCGGCTTTCGCGTGTATGGTGTTGTTATTTCCCCATGATATACTGGTCGATGCCCGCGGCGGCCACCTTGCCCGCGCCCATGGCCTTGATGACCGTGGCCGCGCCCGTCACCGCGTCGCCCCCGGCGAACACGCCGGCCCGGCTGGTGGCGCCGGTGGCCTCGTCGGCCACGATGCCGCCCTTCTTCGTGGCCTCCAGGCCCGGGGTGGTGGACAGGATCAGGGGGTTGGGGCTGGTGCCGATGGCCACGATCACCGCGTCCACGTCGATGACGTACTCGCTGCCCGGCACTTCCACCGGACGGCGGCGACCGGAGGCGTCCGGCTCGCCCAGCTCCATCTTGATGACCTTGATGCCGGTCACATGGCCCGTTTCGTCGCCCACGATCTCCACGGGGTTATTGAGCAGCTTAAAGATGATCTCCTCGGCCTGGGCGTGCTCCACCTCTTCCTTCCGGGCGGGCAGCTCCTCCATGCTCCGGCGGTAGATCACATAGACCTCCTCCGCCCCCAGGCGCTTGGCGCACCGGGCCGCGTCCATGGCCACGTTGCCGCCGCCCACGATGGCCACCCGCCGGCCCAGCCGGATGGGGGTGTCATACTCGGGCAGATAGGCCTTCATCAGGTTGGTCCGGGTCAGGATCTCGTTGGCGGAAAACACCCCCAGCAGATTCTCCCCGGGGATGCGCAAAAACTGGGGCAGGCCCGCGCCGGAGCCGATGAACACCGCCTCGAAGCCCTGCTCGAACAGCTCGTCCACGCTCTCCGCCCGGCCTATCACCGCGTCGGTGACGATCTTCACGCCGAAATACTCCAGCTTCGCGATCTCCTTGGCCACGATGGCCTTGGGAAGCCGGAACTCCGGGATGCCGTACACCAGCACACCGCCGGCCTTGTGGAAGGCCTCGAACACCGTCACGTCATAGCCCTTCCGGGCCAGGTCCCCGGCGCAGGTCAGGCCCGCCGGTCCGGAGCCGACCACGGCGATCTTGTGGCCGTTGGGTTCAGGCAGCTTGGGGGGGCCGTCCTTGTGGCCGTCGGTCATGTGGTAGTCCGCCACGAACCGCTCCAGCCGGCCGATTCCCACGCTCTCTCCCTTGATGCCCCGCACGCACCGGCCCTCGCACTGGGTCTCCTGGGGGCACACCCGCCCGCAGATGGCGGGCAGGGAGTTGGTGGAGGTGATGACGCCATAAGCGCCGTCAAAGTCCCCCTCCGCCACCTTGGCGATGAATTGAGGGATGTGCACGTTCACCGGGCAGCCCTCCACGCAGGCAGGCCGCCGGCAGTTGAGGCAGCGCTTCGCCTCGTCGATGGCCATCTCGGCGGTATAGCCCAGGGCCACCTCGTCGAAGTTCTTGTTGCGTACCAGAGGCTCCTGCTCCGGCATGGGGTTTTTATCCATGCGCATGTTAGCCATGCTCTCTCACACCTCCCGTGATGCGGCAGATGTGCTCAGCCGCTTCCTTCTCCTCCTGGGCGTAATAGGCGCCGCGCTGGATGATGCCGTCCCAGTCCACCAGGTGGCCGTCAAATTCCGGGCCGTCCACACAGGCGAATTTCGTCTCGCCCCCCACGGTCAGCCGGCAGGCCCCGCACATGCCGGTGCCGTCCAGCATGATGGGGTTCATGGACGCGATGGTCTTCACCCCGTAGGGCTTTGTGGCCTCGCACACCCGCTGCATCATCCGGGTGGGACCCACGCACATGATCTCGTCGTACTGCTCCCCCGCGTCCAGCAGCGCCTGCAGCTTGGTGACGTTGAAGCCCGCCTCGCCGTAGGAGCCGTCGTCGGTGGTTATGTACAGATGGTCGGTGCCCGCCCGCATCTCCTCCTCCAGGATGACGATGTCCTTGGAGCGGAAGCCGGCGATCATGTCCACCTGGATGCCCCGGTCGTGCATGCCCTTGGCCACGGGATAGGCGATGGCGTTGCCCACGCCGCCGCCGATGACGCAGACCTTTTTCAGCCCCTCCATGTTGGTGGGCCGGCCCAGGGGGCCGACGAAGTCCGCCAGGCAGTCCCCCGGCTCCATGGTGTTGAGCATCTTGGTGCTCTTGCCCACCGGCTGGACCATGATGGTGACGGTGCCCTTCTTCGGATCGGAGGCGGCGATGGTCACCGGGACCCGCTCGCCGTATTCGTCGATGCGAAAGATGATGAACTGGCCGGGCTTGGCCTTCCGGGCCACCAGGGGCGCGTCGATGACAAATTCCACCACCGTCTTCGCCTCGTTCAGCGGCCTCTTGCTCACGATCTTGAACATATCCTCTCTCCCTCCTGCCACGGGTCATATTGTGTATATTATATCAACGATTTCGGCATTTGTGAAGAGGAATTTGGAGAATATAGCAATAAGTTATAAAATTTTCACAAGATATTTCCCAAGGCGGCCAGCGCCTCCGTCACCGCCTCGAAGCCCATGGCCCGGCTGGCCTTCACCAGCACCGCGTCCCCGGCGCGGATAAGTCCCGGCAGCGCGGCGATGAGCGTGTCCAGGTCCGGATACCACGCCGCCCCGGCCAGGGAGGCCATGGCCCGGGCCTCCGGCCCGCAGGCGATAAGCACCGCCCCCATGTCCAGGGCCAGAGCGCCCACCTGCCGGTGCAACTCCGCGCTGGCGGGCCCCAGCTCCCGCATGTCCCCCAGCACCGCCACATGCCGCCCCGGCAGGCGCATCAGGCTGTCCAGGGCGCTCTTCACGCTGGTGGGGTTGGCGTTGTAGCAGTCGTCCAGTATCCGCAGCGCACCGGCGTCGATCACCCGGCCCCGGCTGCCCACGGTCTTATAGCCCGCCACGCCGGCGGCGATCTCCTCGTCGGACAGGCCCAGCTCCAGGCCCACCGCTGCGCCCATCAGGGCGGCGTAGACCATGTGGTCGCCGAAGGCGTGGATGCGCAGCGGTATGCGCCGCTCCCCCGCCAGGACGGTACAGGTCATGGCGTCGGTGCCCTCCGGTGACACGTCCGCCGCCCGGACATCGCAGTGCTCCCCCAGGCCGAACAGCACCTTCCGCCGGCCAAAGTCATGGCCGCGCAGCAGCGGATCGTCCCCGTTGGCGATGACCGCCCCCGCAGGATCGATGAAGGGGGCCATCTCCCCCTTGGCCCGCAGAACTCCCTCCCGGCTTCCAAGAAATTCCAGGTGCGCGTCGCCGATGAGGGTGTACACCCCGACGGTGGGCCGGACCATTTGGGCCAGGCGGGTCATCTCCCCGAAGCCGGAGATGCCCATCTCCACCACGGCGGCCTCGTGCTCCTCCCGCAGCCGGAACAGGGTCAGGGGCACGCCCAGTTTGTTGTTGAAATTCTTCTCCGTGCGCAGGGTGTCATACCGGGCCGACAGCACCGCGGCGATCATCTCCTTGGCGGTGGTCTTGCCCACGGAGCCGGTCACCCCGATGACGGGGATGGAGAATTGCTGCCGGTACCAGGCCGCCAGAGTCCGGAGGGCCGCCTGGGTGTCCGGCACCAGGATCTGGGCCACCGGCGCGTCCACCGGATGCTGGCACAGGGCGCACAGCGCCCCCTTTTCCGCCGCCTGGGCGACGAAGTCGTGGCCGTCCACCCGCTCGCCGGGGATAGCCGCGAACAGACAGCCGGGCGCGACGGTCCGGCTGTCTGTGGTGACGGATATGATCTCTCCCGCCGGCAGAGGGCCAGCGGTCATGCCGCCGGTGACGGCAAGGACGGTCTCGCAGTTCAGGTTCCTCATAGCCATCTCCCCGTCAGCGGTATTTTTTCAGGGACGCCTCGATGAGCGCGTCGCAGAGCTGTCCGTAGCTCATGCCCATGGCCTTCCCCACCCGGGGGACCAGGCTGGTGGGGGTCATGCCCGGCAGGGTGTTGGCCTCCAGGCAGTAGAAAACCCCGTCCTCGCCCCGGATGAAGTCCACCCGGCAGTAGGCCTGCAGGTGCAGCGCCTCATATACCCGCTCCGCCAGGGCCTGGATGGCCGCCGTTTCCTCGGGGGGGATATCCGCCGGGCACGGCTCTTCGGTCATGCCGGGCTGGTATTTGTTCTTGTAGTCGTAAAACCCCGTCTTGGGGATGATCTCCGTCACGGGCATGGCCTTGCCGTCGATGACGCCCACCGTCAGCTCCCGGCCGGCGATGAACCTCTCCACCAGCACGCAGTCCTCATACCGGAAGGCCAGCGCCAGCGCCGCGTCGTATTCCTCCGGCGCGCGCACGATGGTGGTGCCCACGCTGCTGCCGCCGGAGCAGGGCTTCACCACGCAGGGATAGCCGGGGGCGGGCTTCTTCTCTCCCTGGCGCAGGACGATCCCCTCCGCCAGGGGCACGCCCGCCTGGGTGAGTATGGTCTTGGCGATGGCCTTGTTCATGGCCAGGGCGCTGCCCAGATAGCCGCTGCCCGTATAGCGCACGCCGCTGATGTCGAACCAGGCCTGGAGCTTGCCGTTCTCCCCTTCCTCCCCGTGCAGGGCCAGAAAGACGATGTCCGCCGCCCGGCAGATGTCCAGCACATGGGGTCCCACCGGCCCCTGGCCCGGGCGCATGGCCCGCACCGCCGCCAGATCCGGCGCCGTGTCCGCCACGGCTGCGTCCGCCTCCGCAGCGTGGTCCGTAAAGAGCGTGTCCAGGTCCTCCGGCACGTGCTCCATGCCCAGGAAAAGGTCCGCCAGCAGCACCCGATGGCCCTGGCCCCGCAGGGCGCGGGCGATGCCGGTGCCGCTGGAAAGGGACACGTCCCGCTCGTTGGAAAGTCCGCCGCATATCACCGCGATCTTCATGCAAACGCCTCCTCTGCTGTGTTTTGCCGTCCCGTATTTTATCATATACAGCCGGCCCGCGCAATTATATTGTCATTTTTTCTAAAATATGTTAAAATACTTTCAGTACGCATTTTCGGCGCAGGAAGGATGCATATCATGCCATATATTGTCATTGACCTGGAGTGGAACCAGGCCATGAGCGCAAAATCCTCCGTGTTCAACCACCTCCCCATCCACCTGCGGGGGGAGATCATCCAGATCGGCGCGGTGAAGCTGCGGGAGGATTTCACCCCGGGAGAGGAATTTCAGTGCGACGTCAGCCCCGTGTGGTTCAAAAAGATGCACTATAAGGTGAAGAAGCTCACCGGCTTCGACAATGCCCGTCTGGCCCACGGCCTGCCCTTCGCCAAGGCCATGGAGCAGTTTTTGGCCTGGTGCGGCCCGGACTGCACCTTTATGACCTGGGGCTATGACGACAGCGGCATCATGGAGCAGAACTGCATCATCCACGACCTGGACATCGACTGGATGGGCCAGTGGGTGAACCTGCAGCTCATATACAACATGCTCACCGAGGACGAGGACCGCAACCAGAAGTCCCTGGAGACCGCCATGGAGCACTTCGGCATCGAGCAGACCCGCGTGGCCCATGACGCCCTGGGCGACGCCTACAACACCGCCCTCGTCTGCTCCCGGCTGGACATGGCCAGGGGCCTGGCCAGCTACGATCAGCTGGTGCACCAGCTGTCCCGCAAGCCCCAGGGCAGCTCTGACGGCGGCGGCAGCGGCCCCCGGCCCATCGAGCACAGCGTGTCCGCCTCCTACCCCACCCGGGAGGCCCTTTGGGACGCGGCGGAGCAGGCCCGGGCGGTGTGCCCCGTGTGCGGCATGGCCCTGGAGCGCACCCGCTGGGTCAGCCAGGGGGACCACCGGTACATGTCCCTGGCCCAGTGCCCCGAACACGGGGCCTACCTGTGCCGCATCCGCCTGCGCCAGGCGGAGGACGGCTCCTGGTACGCCAACCGCCTGCTCTATCAGGCGGACGAGGAGATGGTGGCCGGCTTCAAGGCCCACCAGGCCCGGCCCCGCCGCCGGCGGCGCCGGGGAAAGAGCGCCAACTGATAAACCTGCCAGGCCCGGTCCGCTGTGACCGGGCCTTTCCATGAAAAGACCGCCCCGGCAGATGCCGGGGCGGCTCACTATATCCTTTTACGCTCTGGGATGGGCCTTGTTGTACACGTCCTTCAGCTTTTTCTTCACCAGCTGGGAGTAGATCTGGGTGGAGCTGATGTCCGCATGGCCCAGCATCTCCTGGATGGAGTGCAGGTCGGCGCCGTTTTCCAGCAGATGGGTGGCGAAGCTGTGGCGCAGGGTGTGGGGCGTGATGTCCTTTTCGATGCCCGCCTTCTGCTGATAGCTCTTGACGATCTTCCAGAAACCCTGGCGGCTCATGCGCTCGCCGCTGACGTTCACGAACAGCGCCCGCTCGGTGGGGCTGGCGATCATCTCCGGGCGGATGAAGTCCATGTAGTCCTTCAGGGCCTTGATGGCCTTGGGATACAGGGGGATGGCCCGCACCTTGTCCCGGCCCCGGCAGCTGATGATGCCGGCGGACAGGTTCACGTCCGCCACGTCCAGGCCGATCAGCTCGCTGACCCGGATGCCGGTGGCGTACAGCAGTTCCAGCATGGCCCGGTCCCGATAGCCCTTGCGGTCGGTGCACTCCGGCTGGCTGAGCAGCAGCTCCACCTCCTGGGCGGTGAGGATCTCCGGCAGCTTGTGGGTGGCCTTGTCCGGCACCAGCTTCCCGGTGGGGTTCTGCTCCACGTAGCCGTGCAGCTTCATCCACACGTAGAAGTTTTTCAGCGACGCGATATTACGGGAAACCGTGGCAACCGACTTGCCCTCCTCCCGGAGGTGGTCGATATAGTCGCCCAGATCCTCCTCGTCGGCAGCGACATAATCTCTGCCGTCCTGGGCGGCCATGTACTCCCCGAACTGGCGGATGTCCCGCAGGTAGGAGCTGAGGGTGTTCTTGGAGGCCTTTTTCTCGTCGGTCAGATACCGCTCATATTTGGCGATGCACTCTTGATTCGTCACCGTGACCACACTCCCTATGTCATTTGACATAATTATCGTATGCTCACTATACAACAAATTCAAAGAGTAATCAAGAGATTTTTTTCAAAAAATGTCACTTTTGTTACTTTTAACGGCGTTTATGTTAACTCAATTCTTAAATTAGTTACATTTTGTAATCCGAATCCCCTGATTCCGCCCCTATATCCCCTATTAATGGTATCAATGGTTACATTTTATAACGACATTTTGTGTTTTTGTAACCTGTTATGTGTACCCCGACACCATATACAATTAGTTATTAAACTTGCCTAACGCCGGCGGTGTCTGCGGCCTTTTCGGCGCAAAGACAGCAGCGATCCGGCCAATGCCCCCGCCGCGACCGCCGCCGCCAGGGCGCCCAGCCACGGTCCGAAGGCGCATGCGGCCCCGCCCAGGGCGCAGGCCAGCGCCGCCAGCGTCACATAACCGCCGGCCACGGCGCCGCCCAGGGCCATGGCCTGCCGGCCCCGTATCCGGGCGACAGCGGCGGTCACCGCCAGCACGGCCAGCAGCGCGCACACCGCCGCGCAGATCCATCCCCCGCTCTGGGGCAGCACCTCCGCCCTTATGGCCCAAGCCACCGGCAGCGCCAGCAGCGCCGTCAGCGCCAGAGCGCAGGCCGTCCCCACCGCCGCGCACAGGGCGAAGGAGCGTTTTTTCAGAAAAGACATAAAAGTATCCCCCCAAAATAAGCTGTTCAAGCCTATTCCCGGGGGGATGGGATTATGTGCTGTTTACGCCGTTACTTGGGTTCCTCGGTCTGCTTGCCCACGCTGGAAACGGCCCACTTGGTCAGGTGCAGCCGGACCCGGTCGTCGCTGGTCTCGATGACGATGGAGTTCTCCTTCACGCTCACCACTTTGCCCATGATGCCGCCGATGGTGGTGATGGTATCGCCCACGGACAGGTTATCCCGCATCTGCTGCGCCTGCTTTTTCTTCTTGTTCTCCGGTCGGATCAGCATGAAGTAGAACACCGCCACCATGGCGACCATCATAAAGATCATGCTGCCCATGCCGCCGGCGGGGGCGGCTTCTCCGGAGGCGGAGGTGTCGGCAGCGGCGCACCCGGCGAGGACGAACACGGCCAGCGCGGCCATCATAACAAGGGCCAGGACCCTGGTAAGACGAGAAAGTTTCATTTGAATACCTCCCAATGTATTGTCCCTATTATAAGGTGTTTCCTATCCGGGTGTCAAGGATTTTGGTATATTTTGCCCGATAGGCGGCGAAAGTGCCGGCGTCCAGGGCGTCCCGAATCTCCCGGAGAAGGTCGTTGTAAAACCACAGGTTGTGCATCACCGCCAGCCGCAGGCCCAGGGTCTCCCCCGCCTTGAACAGGTGGCGGATATAGGCCCGGCTGTACCGGCGGCACACCGGACAGCCGCATTCCGGGTCGATAGGGCTTTCATCCCGGGCGTAGCGCTCGTTTTTCAGGTTGATGATGCCGCCCTTGGTGAACAGGTGGGCGTGGCGGCCATTGCGGGCGGGCATGACGCAGTCGAACAGGTCCACCCCCCGCCAGACGCCCTCGATGATGTTCCCCGGCGTGCCCACGCCCATCAGGTACCGGGGCCGGTCGGCGGGCATGTGCTCCTCCGTCTGTTCGATGATGTCGTACATCTGCTGGTGGGTCTCCCCCACCGCCAGCCCGCCGATGGCGTAGCCTGGCAGGTCCAGCTCCGCGATGGCCTTCATGTGCTCCACCCGCAGGTCCGGGTATATGCCCCCCTGGTTGATGCCGAAGAGCATCTGCCCCGGGTTCACCGCATCCGGGGCGGCGTCGTACTCCGCCAGGGCCGCCTTGCACCGCACCAGCCACCGGTAGGTGCGGGCCGTGGCCGCCTCGAAATACTCCCGGGGCGAGGGGATCTTCACGCACTCGTCGAAGGCCATGGCCACGTCGCTGCCCAAGTTGGCCTGGATGCGCATGCTCTGCTCCGGGCCGATGAACAGCCGCCGGCCGTCCACATGGCTCTGGAAGGCCACGCCCTCCTCGGTGATGTGGCGCAGGTCCGCCAGGGAGAACACCTGAAACCCGCCGCTGTCGGTGAGGATGGGGCCGTTCCAGCCCATGAACCGGTGCAGACCGCCCATGTCCCGTACCAGCTCGTCCCCGGGCCGGACGTGGAGGTGGTAGGTGTTGGACAGCTCCACCTGGCAGCCGATGTCCTCCAGGTCCTTGGCGGACAGGCCGCCCTTGATGGCGCCCGCCGTGCCCACGTTCATAAACGCCGGGGTCTGCACCGTGCCGTGGGGCGTGACGAACTCCCCCCGCCGGGCATGGCCCTCGGCCTGTTTCAGAAGTCTGTACATGCTCTCTCTCCTCTCGGGCCGCAAGGGGTATTGTACCAGATTCTCCCGGGATGTCAACCGCATAAAAACAGGCCCCGCCTCCCGGCGGGACCCGCGGTCTGCTTTATCTTCTCAATAGATGAACATCGCATCCCCAAAGGAAAAGAATCTGTATTCCTCCCGGATGGCCTCGGCGTAGGCCGCCATGATGTGCTCCCGCCCCGCCAGGGCAGACACCAGCATCATCAGCGTGGAGCCGGGCAGGTGGAAATTGGTCACCAGCGCGTCGATGCACTTGAACCTGTAGCCGGGATAGATGAAGATATTGGTCCAGCCGCCCTCCGCCCGGAGGATGCCGTCGTCGCCGGTGAAGCTCTCCAGGGTACGGCAGCTGGTGGTGCCCACGGCGATGACACGGCCTCCGGCGGCGTGGGCGCGGTTCACCGCCTCCGCCGTCTCCGCCGGCACGATGCAGTACTCCGAGTGCATCTCGTGGTCCTCCACGTCCTCCACCTTCACAGGCCGGAAGGTGCCCAGGCCCACGTGGAGGGTGACGAAGCGCACGTCCACGCCCATGGCCCGGATCCTGTCCAGCAGCTCATTGGTGAAGTGCAGGCCCGCCGTGGGGGCGGCGGCGCTGCCGGGATGGACGCTGTACACGGTCTGGTACCGCTCCGGGTCGTCCAGCTGCTGCTTGATATAGGGCGGCAGGGGCATACGGCCCAGCCGCTCCAGGATCTCCAGGAAGATGCCCTGGTACTCGAACCGCACTATCCGCTCTCCCCCAGCGGTCACGTCCTCCACGTGCCCCGTCAGGGCGCCGTCGGCGAACACCACCGTCTGGCCCGGGCGCATCTTCTTGCCGGGCCGCACCAGGCACTCCCACCGGTCCTGCTCCAGCTGCCGCAGCAGCATCACCTCCACCGCGCCGCCGGTGGGCCGGGCGCCGATGAGCCGGGCGGGGATCACCCGGGAGTCGTTCAGCACCATGCAGTCCCCCGGGCGCAGGAAGTCGGGCAGGTCATAAAAATGCCTGTGCTCGGTCCGGCCTGTGGTCTTGTCCAGCAGCAGCAGCCGGGAGCCGTCCCGCCGGGGCAGCGGCGTCTGGGCGATGAGCCGCTCCGGCAGGTCATACATAAAATCCGATGTCTTCAAAGTGTCTTACGCTCCGTACTGCAGATGAGTCCCGGGGTAATAGAAGCCCAGGATCGTCTGATAGTCCTTGTTGTAATACTGGGCCATGGAGTACATGCCCCAGGCGCTCATGCCCACCCGGTGGCTGATACTGGCGGTGTACTGGTAGTTGGCCTCCCCCAGGTTCTGGATGGCGGCCTTGTCATAGGGGTCGTCCTTGGCCACCAGATAGGGATAGGACACGCCGAAGCCCTCCTTGGCCGAGCGGATGCGCCCGCCGTTGCAGGCGGAGTAGCAGGTGTTGCATATGCCGCCGTCATAGGTCAGGTACACGTTGCGTGTGGCGTCCACCGCCGCGTCGTCATTGGCGTTGCCGCTGACGCTGCTGCCGCCCAGGCCGCGGTACACCTGGGCGTTGGTGCCGTTGAGGATATCGAAGCCAAAGCTGCCGTAGGTGTTCCAGTTGTAGAACATGACGAAGCTCCGGCAGGCGATGGCCGCGGCCTTCAGGGCCTCCTCCGGCCACCAGTTGCCGAACTCATAGGGCATCACGCCCTTGACATAGTCCTCCAGGTCCACATAGTTGATCACGGTCACGTTGCTGCTCTTGCCGTAGGCCGGCCGCAGCTCGAAGGTGCCGTAATAGCAGTAGCTGTCCTTGTTGGCGTCCACCCGGGTCACAGGCTTGTCCGCCCCGGTGGCCTTCACGGCCAGGGGACCGGAGCCGGTGTACACCGTCTGGCCCGTTTCGTCCGTGACGGTCAGCATGCCGCCGCTGGCGGTGACGGTGAGGGTGGCGCCCATCACGTTCCCGTCGGGGACGAACTGCCGGTCGGACATGGAGCCGAAGTCGAAGCCGGCGCCGTTTTCATTGGTCAGCACCGCCGTGCCCGCGGAGGTATGGATGCCGTTGGTCTCCACGTAAAGTCCCACCCGGATGGTGTGGCTCTTCACGCTCACCGCCCCCTCCGCGAAGGTGGCAGGGCTGTCCACGATCCCCTCCGCGTCCGGATCGGTGGACGTGGGAGGCGCGGAGGATGCAGGCGGCGCGGTGGGCGTGGGCGAGGGCGACGGCGCGGCGGGCTTGCCAGCGACCGAGGCGAAGCGCTGGAACACGGCGGCCACCTCCGCGCGGGTGGCGGAGCCGGCGGGCGAGAAGTTGCCCGTGTCCCCGTGTCCCTTGATGACGCCCGCCTGCTGCATGGTATAGACGTCCTCCCTGGCCCAGGAGCTGATGGCCCCGTCGTCAGGGAAGGTGACGGCGCTCTCCGTCTTGGCAACGGTCATGCCCGCGGCGTCGGCGTACCGGCCCAGGAGGGTGCACACCTGCTCCCGAGTGACCACCGCGTCGGGAGAGAACCGGTCGGGGCTGCCGTCGCCGGAGACGATGCCGTTCTGGAAGCCCCATATGGCGTAACCGGCGTAGTACTGGTCATAGGCCACGTCGGTGAAGCTGTGGTATTTGGGTTTTATGTACTGGGCGCTGACATAGCCCTCCAGGCCGCCGGAGCGGATCTTATACCAGTCGCCGCTCTTGCCGTCGATGGTGACGGCGGCGCCGTAAGGAAGGGTGCCCTTGGAGGCGAAGCCGGTGCCGGCTCCCTCCCGCACGTTCACGCCGGAGCCGGTGACGGTGCCCGCCCGCCAGGCGGACTCATTCACCCCGGCGTACCGGCCCAGGACCTTGATGAACATCCCCCGGGTCATCACCCCGTTGGGGGAAAACTCCGTGGCGGAGGTGCCGTCGAAGAGGTTGTTGGACGAGGCGTACTGCACCGCGTCATAGTACCAGGCGGAGCCGGGCACGTCGGTGAAGTTCTTCCCGGCTGCGCGGGCCGTGAGGCCCGTCCAGGGCATGAGCGCCAGCGCCAGCAGCACCAGGGCCGTCATCCGGCGGAGAGTGCGTCCCATTTTCATCCTCCCGTCTCCTTTCCTTTTTCCTCCCCGCTCCGCGATTGACGGGTGCGGAGAGCTGTGATATAATGCAACACGTATACTATAAACAAAAAATTACAAAATGTCAACAATTATGTAACCAGTCACACGTGAATCTGTGTCTGCATAGCCTGTATCAGGAGGTCAAAACCCAATGAAGAAGTTGAAAGTAGGCGTGATCGGCGGCACCGGCATGGTGGGGCAGCGTTTCGTCTCCCTGCTGGCGGAGCATCCCTGGTTCGATCTGACGGCCATCGCCGCCAGCGCCCGCAGCGCCGGCAAGACCTATGCCGAGGCGGTAGGCTCCCGGTGGGCCTTGGAAACGCCCCTGCCGGAGGCGGCGAAGGACATCGTCGTCACCAGCGCCGTGGACGACATGGCCGCCATCGCCGGCCAGGTGGACCTGGTGTTCTCCGCCGTGGATATGAAAAAGGAGGAGATCTGCGCCCTGGAGGAGGCCTACGCCAAGCTGGAGTGCCCGGTGATCTCCAACAACAGCGCCCACCGCTGGACGCCGGACGTGCCCATGGTGGTGCCGGAGATCAACCCGGAGCACCTGGCCGTCATCCCCGCCCAGAGAAAGCGCCTGGGCACCAAGCGGGGCTTCATCGCCGTGAAGAGCAACTGCTC
>CANQXG010000047.1 GCA_947627735.1 uncultured Oscillospiraceae bacterium
CTCAGCTTCTCCGGGGTGATCTGCGAAAGCAGGATGGACGTGCCGGAGATGCCGCTGTCATAGAGCTTCACCGGCGCCAGAAAGATCGTCACGCCGAAGGCATTGATGCACCCGGCCAGAAACAGCAGCGGGAAATTCCGCCACCGCAGCGTCCGTACCACCTGCATGAGCTTTTTCTTCATCCGTATCCTCTTTCCTTTCCGAACGGACCGCTATCGCGCCCGCCGCGCCCCCAGCGAACGGGGAAGTTATCTGTTTGACCCCAGAATCCGGCCCCCTCTGACGAGGGGGCTGTCAGCGCCATCGGCGCTGACTGGGGGAGAGATGACCAGCAGTGCATCCTATCTCTCCCTCCGTCACGGCTTCGCCGCGCCACCTCCCTCGTCAGAGGGAGGCCAATTATTTAGCGCCTGGTCATATATTTTCTCTGACAATAAGAAAATGGGAAACCCCAAAAACCAATGCCGCGGCGGCCAAAGCAGGATGGCGAAGCAAAACACCGTTCAGCAAGAACAAGACGGCGGGAACAAGCGCCAACCCATAGAGAACGGCCCCGCCGCCAGGTTGACCCAGTTGATCCAATCAAAGCTCATGATCTTCCCAATTTGTCGCGCCTCAACGGTACATATTCAAATAGCACTGGATCATGCCGTTATACAGCTTGCGGCGCTTGGCGGCGGGCCGACCGTAGAGCCGCTCGAAGTCCGGCTCCGAGGAGATGATGTACTGCTCCCAGCCGTCCAGCCGGCCCAGGGTCCGGCCCATGTCCCGGTACAGGGCCTGAGCCTGCTGCTTTTCCAGCATCCGCTCCCCGTAGGGCGGGTTGCACACGATCACGCCCCTCTCCCAGGGGGCGGGGGCGGTAAGGGCGTCGGCCGCGTAGAAAGTTATGTCAATCTCCACCCCTGCCCGCCGGGCGTTCTCCCGGGCCAGGGCCACCGCCTTGGGGTCGATGTCGGAGGCGAAGATGTGATAATCCCCGTGATATTCCAGGCTCCTGGCCTCCGCCGCCGCGTCGGTCCAGACCTTTTTGGGGATGAAGCCCCATTTTTGCGCGGCAAACCCCCGCTGCAGGCCCGGGGCACAGTTCCGGGCGATGAGGGCCGCCTCGATGGGGATGGTGCCGCTGCCGCAGAAGGGGTCCCACAGCGCGTCCCGGCCCCGGTAGCGGGCAAAGCCCACCAGCGCCGCCGCCAATGTTTCCCGCAGCGGTGCGGCCACGTGGCCAGGCCGGTAGCCCCGCTTGAACAGCGGCGCGCCGGTGGTGTCCAGATATATCTCCGCCCGGTCCTTTATGAGGGAGAACTGCAGCTGATACATCGCCCCCGTCTCCGGCAGCCACTGGGCGCGGTACGCCTGCCCCAGGGCGGTGGCCGCGGCCTTCTTGATGATCCGCTGGCAGTCGGGCACCGAGTGCAGGGCCGAGTCCAGCGAGTAGCCCTTCACGGGGAACTGCCCGTCCCTGGGGATGAAGTCGGCCAGGGGCAGAGCCTTCACCCCCTCGAACAGCTCGTCGAAGGACTTTGCCTCGAAGCTTCCCAGCCGTAGCAGCACCCGCTCGCCGGTGCGCAGGCGGATATTGGCCTTGGCGCAGGCGGCTGCGTCCCCGGCGAACCGGACACGACCGTTCTCCGCCCGCACGTCGGCCAGGACCATCCGCCGCAGCTCGTCGGCGCATGGCCCCTCCAGCCCGAACAGACATGGGACGACGAAGTCAAACATAGTGATACCTTCCTTATCTTATCTCTCCCCCAGTCAGCTTCGCTGACAGCCCCCCTCGTCAGAAGGGGCCTAATTGTTGGGACCGGCAGAGAATATGCCTCCCTCTGACGAGGGAGGTGGCACAGCAAAGCCGTGACGGAGGGAGAGATAGTATATTTTACAGCTCCAGCACCGTCACGTCCGGGTCCCCGGCGAAGTATTCCGCCTCCCGCTCGTGGCAGGTGAACACCAGCACCTGTCGGGCGGCGGACTGCTCCTTCATCAGCTCCAGCGCCCGGCCCATCCGCTCCCGGTCGAAGGCGGCCAGCGCGTCGTCCAGGATGATGGGGCAGGCCTTCTCCGCCGGCAGCGCCAGGGCGCACACCGCCAGCCGCAGGGCCAGATACAGCTGGTCCTTCGCCCCCTGGGACAGGTAGTCCGACTCCCGGCCCACCGCGTCCCCGGTCCGCCGCGCCTTGGCGGACAGGTCCCGGGCCAGGGTGATCTCGTCATAGCGGCCGTCGGTGAGCCGGGCGAACAGCGCCGCGGCCTGGTCCGCCACCATGGGGGAGAACTTCTCCCGCAGGGCCATGTCCGCCTGCTCCATGCTCTCCGCCGCCAGGGCCAGGGCCTGCTCCTGGACCAGCAGCTCCTCCCGCCGGGCGGCCTGGGCCGCCAGATCGGAGCGCAGCACCATCCCGTCCCCCAGGGCCCGGACCTGGCCCTCGGCCATGGCCCGGCGCTCCCGCAGACCTTCCAGCGCCGCCTGCCCCGCCGTCACCGCCCGAGAGGCCCGGGCCGCCTCGCTGTCCCCGTGGACGAAGTCCAGCCCGTTCAGCACCGGCTCCTCCGCGGCCTTCTGCATGGCACGGGCGTCGTCCAGCGCCCGCTCCGCCTGCACCTGGGCCCGGGCCGCGTCCCTGGCGTCGGCCCACAGGTCCTCATATTCCTCCAGCCGCGCCAGGATGTCCTCCGGCGCGGATGCGTCATAGCCGTCCAGTATATGCCGCCGGGCCGCCTCCAGGGCATGCCGCCGGTCCAGGATGCGCCGCCGCCACAGCCACGCTGCCACGGCTGCCGCCAGGAACAGCGCCCCGCCGGCGGCGATGGCGACGGGATTCTGCCAGAACACCGCCGCCCCCAGCCACAGCGCCCCGGCGACCGCCGGGGGGATGACGGGGAGCCAACCCTTCGGCAGGGCGGTCAGCGCGCCGGCCGTATCCGTCAGCGTGTCCATGTCCTGCCGCACCTGCTCATCGGCCTTCTCCGGCCCCATGGCGCCGAACACAGTCCCCTTCACGGCCTCCACCGCCCGGGCCTTCGCCTCCTGGGCGCCGGCCAGGGCCTGGGCGCACCGCTCCGTCCGCTCCTTGGCGGCGCGGTAGTCCGCCAGGGCCTTTTTCCGGGCCGCCTCCCGGGCGGCCTCCATCTGGCGCACCAGCCGGACCTGCCGCTCCTGGGCCTGGGCCAGCTCCCGGTCCAGATCGTCCACCGCCCGACCGGCCTGATCGATCCGGTCCAGCTCCTGCCGCACCCGGGCCATCTCCCCCTCCAGCTCCGGGATGGCCCCCCGGCGGCCCGACCGGCGCCGGCGCAGCCAGGCGCGCAGGCGCTTGTCCGTCTCGGAGAAGGACTGCTCCTCGTCCCCGGCGGACACGATGGCGGCGAAGCGCTTTTCCAGCTCCGGGTCATTGGTCAGGCCAAGCCCCGCCTGGTGGATGAAGGCGCTGCGCTCGAACACCTCCCGGGACGCGCCGGTGAGCGTTTCCCCGACGTCCTCCGCCGTCAGGCCCGGCGCGGGCACATCCGTGCCGGTGACGGTGGCGGAGAAGGCCTGCATGCTCTGGCCCGCCCGCTCCGTCCACCGGCGCAGGGTCACAGGCCCGTCCTCCGTGAGCACATCCATGCTCCCGGACATAGGCGTGCCGCTCCAGGGCAGATATTTCTTCTTGTCCGGCTGCTGGCCCTGCCGCGCCCGCTGGCCGGTGTCCACGCCGTAGAGCATGGCCCGCAGGAAGGCGCACCAGGTGGATTTGCCGCTCTCGTTGGGGGCGTAGATGACGTTCAGTCCCTCCCCCAGCTCCAGGCTGGCCCCCTCCAGCGTGCCGAACCACGCGGTCATTTTCTTGATTATCATATCTTCTCCTACGCCAAAGGCGGTTCCTCTCCGTTTTCCAGCGCCGCCAGGCCATACCGGGCGGCCAGCTCGATCTGCCGGCGCTCGTCGTCGCTCTGGGCGGCCTGGTACTTGTCCCACAGCCCCGCCAGGAACAGGCCCCGCAGGCTCAGCACCTCCCGGCCCTCCCATACGTCCCGGCGCAGGCGCGTGGCGTCCCGCAGCTCCAGGGCGAAAAACCGCCCCTCCAGGGCGCTCTGCAGCCCCGGCAGGTCCGGCGCCGTCTCCGGCTGGCCGGTGAGGACGATCCGGTACACGTCCCGGGCCGTATCCCGGCCCAGGGCCTCCGCCATGGTCCGGCCGTGGTCGAAGCTGTCCGTCAGGTCCACCTCCAGCACCTCATACCGCCGCCCGCCCAGGGGCAGGAAAGAGATGTCGCAGCGCCCCGGCTCCACCTCCGCCAGGATCACGCCCTTCTCCCCGATCTCGTCGAAGCCCCGGCCCTCCGGGCAGCCGGGCCAGGCGTAGAAGGTGTCCCCCGCCCGGCGCAGGCCGCTGAAGGCGTGGCTGTGGCCCAGGGCCACGTAGTCCATGCCGCTGCGGGCCAGCTCCTGCTCGCTGATGGCCCCATAGGGCGAGCCGGGCACGCCCACCTCCCCGTGCAGGACCATCACGTCCACCGTGTCCCCGTCCTTGGCCGCCTCGAAGCCCGCCAGGGGCGCGTCCCGGTGCCGGGCGGTGAAGGCCGCGCCCCACACCCGGGCGTGCAGCGCCGGCAGCTCCACGCATGTGACCGCCTCTTCGGAGAACACGTGCACGTTCTCCCCCAGGTCCAGCCGTGCCCAGGGGGAGCGGGGGCCGTACCAGTCGTGGTTGCCCGGAGCCAGGAACACGGGGATGCCCATCTGGGGCAGCACCTGCTCCAGCAGCCGGGCCGTCTCGGAATAGGGGCTGTCCGCGTCGAACAGATCCCCGGCGAACACCGCTATATCCGCCTCATGGGTCCGGGCCAGCTCCGCGATGGAGGACAGCAGCGCGCGCTGCTCGCTCCGGCGCAGGGCGGCTTTTTCCCGGCTCAGGGCCTGGAAGGGCGAATCCAGATGCAGATCCGCCGCGTGCAGTATCCGTATCATTCTATCCGCAGCGCCTCCACGCCCACGCACCGGCCCGTGTCCGTGTCGATGTCGAACTGGCAGCACTCCATCTTCCCGTCCCCGTCCCCGGACTTGTAGCGCATGGGCGGGTCGCCCAGGAACTTGTTGATGGACTGGGTCACGTCGATGCCCAGCACGCTGTGGTCCGCGCCGGTCATGCCCAGGTCGCTGATATACCCCGTGCCCCCGGGCAGCACCCGGGCGTCGGAGGTCTGCACGTGGGTATGGGTGCCCCACACGGCGCTGGCCCGGCCCTCCAGGAAGTAGCCCATGGCCAGCCGCTCGCTGGTGGCCTCGGCGTGCATATCCACCAGGATGATCCTTGGCAGCGGCTCCAGCTCCGTCAGGAGCCTGTCCACCTCCACGAAGGGGTTGTCGGTGTTGTTGTCCAGGGTGAACCGCCCCAGGGCGTTGACCACCATGATCTCCCCGTAGGGGGTCTGGTATATGCCGTAGCCCCGACCGGGGCACTGGGGGGCGTAGTTGATGGGCCGCAGGATATTGCCCCGCTCCGCCAGATAGGGCTTCAGCTCCCACCGCACCCAGGTGTGGTTGCCCAGGGTTATCACGTCCGCCCCGGCGTTGAAGATGCGGTCGCACTGCTCCGGCGTGACGCCCACCACGTTGGCGTTCTCGCCGTTCACCACCGTGAAGGCGATGCCCCGCTCCTTCCGCACGGCCTTCAGCCGCTGCTCCAATATCTTCAGGCCCGGCGCGCCGCAAACGTCGCCCACCGCAAGAACGCTGATTATCATATCGGTCTCCTTAAAAATTCTCAGATGCACTAAATATATCACAAACCGCCGGGAAATACTAGCCGTGAAAGAACCATGAAAGAGGGGTAAAGCATGAATAACATGTCGTTTGTCAAGGGCATGGGGCTGGGCATCATGGTCGGCTCCGTGGTGGGCATGGTGGCCGGCCCGCGAAAAAAGAAGTTCAACATCGGCAAGGCCCTCAAGTCCATGGGCGACGTCGTGGACGAGGTCGCCGGCACGCTGGGTCTGTGAGGGAAAACTTCGGAAAATAATCCTTGCATTCCTCCGGCGCTTGTGCTATGATACTTGGGCACAAGCGGCATTAGCTCAGCTGGATAGAGCGTCTGGCTACGGACCAGAAGGCCGGGGGTTCGAATCCCTCATGCCGTGCCAATAGGGAAAGTCCTGTAATTCCTGAATTTTCAAGGGTTACAGGGCTTTTTCGTCCTCAAAAAAGAGAAGTCGCGGAACGCAAACAGAAGCGTTTAGGAGTGAAAAAGCGGACACCATCGTGGACGCCAAAAGAACCGGGACGGATTACCGCCCCGGCCCTTTTACTTTGCGATGTTCTCAAAATACCTTGTAAGCTTGTCGTCCTCTGCATCTGGATCGTCCAAAAATGCCTTTGCCATGGCGTCGGCATAGTCCCGGTCCGTGAGCTGCTTTTGCAGCGCCTGGGTGTCGGTGTCATACTTCGCCTGAAGGTCATTGAGCTGCTGCTGCACCACCGCCGCGTCGCCGCTGGACTGCTTCAGCGTTTCCTTTCTCGCCGCTTCGCTTTTTTCTCGTGGGTCGCCTCCACTGCGGTCCCGTAGTTTCTCGACATCGGGCCGGTCAAAATTTGATAAACAAAAAGGAGCCGGTCGGATTTCTCCGATCAGCTCCTATTGCTCTTTCCCGATTCCAATTCACCGGGAGAATATTTGATTTTCTTTGTGACCTCCAGGACGATAAAGCCCTCGCCCTTTTTCCTTACCTCGGCGTTATTGCCTCTTTTGATAATGGCCTCGATCGCCGCTATGGAACGGTCATCCAAGTGCATTATACCACATCTCGCGGAAGTTGTATAGGGTTTTTCCATTTCATTCTACGATATACCACTTGCACTTTTCGCAGATTTTGTCAGCCTCGTCAATATCAAACGGCTCAATGGCAAGTGACATATCCATATCGTCGCCGCGAACATCTTGAACCTCGTAGCATTCAGACCAATAAATACTACGATTATAAAGCGGACAATTATGTTTTTCGTTGGGGCTTCTCGCCATTTACTTGCCCTCCAAGTATTTTTTATACTTGCTTCTCAACTTTTCTGGAACAGCGGTAACAAGTTCTTTATTCATGTTTAGTACTGCATATCCATTATCCGACAAGAATTTTAGCGTCTGCCGATCTGTCTGGTACAAAACAAGTTTTCTGTTATTTATTATATTCTGCGATTCCTCTAAAGTCAACGTCTTCCTATCTTCTTTATTCTTCAAATTGTCTTGGAAGTGAACCCTTGTTTTAGCGATTGATGGTGTTTCAAGAGAAACCTCATACTGCCTGTCAGAAAACTTTCCAATTAGCTTGATCTCACCATCATACTCTTTCAGCGGGGCAAATCGCTTGCTATCTGTAATGTCACCCTGATATGTGACCTTCATCCGCTCTTTTTGCATCGGTAGACCCGCCGCCTCGCTGAACTCTTTGTATTTGCTGTTCAGCCGCCGTAAACTGATATTTGCCGCAGTTGCCTTTTCAGTGGCACCGCAAGCCTCATAACCTATCTTGCTTCGCTTGACGGACCTGACCGTCGCCTCTATCTGCCTCATTTTCTGTGTCGCTCGGTAAGCGGAGCAGGGGTGCCAATAGGGAAAGTCCTGCGGACCGATCATGGCCCGCAGGACATTTTATTTATATATTTATATCGTTTTTTTACTTCCCCTTGCCGGAATTCGCGGTGAAGCGAGGCTCCTCGCCGTGGATGAGGCGGCGGATATTCTGCCGGTGCTGGAACACCACCAGCAGACACATCACCGTGCCGACGGCCAGCGCCGCGTCCGCCCCGTGGAACAGATAGTACAGCGGCGGGAACGCCGCCACCCCCACGATGGACCCCAGGGACACCCGCCCCCACAGCAGCACGCACATCGCGAACAGGGATATGATGATGAGGAACATCCGCCAGTCCAGCGCCAGGAGGGTCCCCGCGGCCACGGCCACGCCCTTGCCGCCCTTGAACTTGAAAAACAGCGGCCAGCAGTGGCCGATGAGGCAGCCCAGCCCCGCCGTCATAAGGCCCGTCCGGCCCATGGCCGCCCAGCCGATGAGGCAGGCGATCACGGCCTTTCCCACGTCGCAGGCCAGGGTGAGGACCCCGATGGCGGTGCCGTACACCCGCGCCACGTTGGTGGCCCCGGCGTTCCCGCTGCCGCTGGCGCGCACGTCACGCTTGAACTTGCTGCGCACCAGCAGGATGGCGCTGTTCACCGACCCGATCAGATAGCCTGCCAGGAGCAAAAGAAAATACCAGAACATGGGCGTCCTCCGCTTTCATGTGACCGCTCCCCGGCGGTAAGAACAGCTCCCGCGTCCGCGGCGGCGCCGCACTCGTTCGCGGGAGCAGAGGGTATTGTAGCGCGTTTGCGCCCGCAAGTCAAGTCCGGCCGCGCCGGGACCCGGACCGCCCCTGGCCGCCGTAGATCATATGGGGCAGATACTCCTTTGCGAAGAGCCTGTCCCCGTCCCGGAACGCGCCGTACAGCCGGATCTTCAAGTGCCTCAGCGCCCAGTTGTCCCGGATCATCGCGATGCACTTTTCGATCTTCCCGTCGGGCACCGCGATGCCGTAGATGTAGTTATTGCGGGTGGAGTCCACCTTGATCCGCAGCACGATCTGGGACACGGCCCAGCGGAAATTGGTGTTGAAGTCGGACTTCATCTCCGTCCCGTCCGACTTCAATGTCCTCTTGGCCTCGATGAGGTATGTATTGCCCCAGCCCTGCTCGTTCTCCAGCCGGACCTTGAGGTCGATACCGTGCTGCTTTTTCTCCGCGTCGGCGCGGGAAACCGGCCTTTTCCGGGCCGTGCGGCCCTTTTGCAGCAGATAATTGCAGGTGCCGTCGATCACGTCGTTCTCCGTCAGAAGCATCCTCTCCGTCATATCCCACTCTCCCAGCCAAGTCCTTTTTCTTCATTATACCCCCGCCCGCCCGGACGCGCAACCCGTCCGGCCCCACTCGCTCCCGCCTTCGGCGGGGTCCCAAAGGGCATCTTTTGGCCGCCACCATCAGGCCGCAGGTTCGAACCATAATCAGGACCCCGGCTTGAAGCCGGTGAAATGAAATGATATAATCGTGATATGAACAGGAAAGGGCGGTGAGCGGGTTGTATAATCCCCAGCTGGAGACCTTCGTCAGGGTTGCGGACGCGGGCAGCTTCAACAAGGCGGCGGACGACGCCTTCATCACGCCCACGGCGGTGATCAAGCAGATCAATCTGCTGGAATCGGAGTTGGATCTGAAGCTCTTTGTCCGCAGCCACCGGGGACTCACGCTCACCAAGGCCGGCGAATCCCTATACCGGGACGCCAAGTATATGATGGACTACTCCCGCCGGGCCATCGCCCGCGCCCATGCCGCCATGCAGGAGGAGTACGGCGTGGTGCGTATCGGCACGTCCCCCATGACCCCGGCCCAGCTGCTCACCGACCTGTGGCCCCAGATCCACGAGCGGTGCGGGGACGTGAGCTTTCAGCTGGTCCCCTTTGAGAACGCCCCGGAGAACGCCCGGGAGATCCTGCGCAACCTGGGGGAGAACATCGACGTGGTGACGGGCATCTTTGACGAGACGCTGCTGGCCCTGCGCCAGTGCGCGGGCTTTGAGATATCCCGCGAACCCATCTGCTGCGCCGTGAGCATCTACCACCCTCTGGCGGCCAAGGAGGTCCTGACGCCGGAGGACCTGGCCGGGGAGGAGTTGCTGCTGATCCACCGTGGGTGGAGCAGGTACATGGACGAGCTGCGGGACGACCTTACGCAGAATTACCCGGACGTGCAGATCGCGGACTTCGATTTCTATGACGTGAGCATCTTCAACCGCTGCGAGCAGAGCCGGAACGTGCTCGCGGTCATCGGCAAGTGGTCCTGCGTCCATCCCATGCTGAAGGTGCTGCCGGTAGCGTGGGACCACGCCATCCCCTTTGGCATACTCCACCCGCCTGAGCCGTCGCCTATGCTGGCCCGGTTCCTGGACGCGGTGCGGGCCGTGGTGCGGGAAAATGGATAATAAAGTACGGCTTTCGGACATCGCCTCGGAGCTGGGACTCAGCACGGCCACGGTTTCCTATGTGCTCCACGGCAAGACCGGCATGGTGTCGGAGCGGACGGCGAACCGGGTGCGGCAGGCCCTGGAGGAGCGGGGCTATCTGCCCCGGGCGGCGGAGGTGCTGCTGGCGGAGAACCCGGCGAAGATCGTGGGCGTGGTCATCAATGACCATGAGAAGTATGAGGCCCATATCCTGGAGGACGCCTTTATCGCCTCGGCCCTCAACGCCCTGAGCGCCGAAACGGCCAAGTGCGGGCTGCAGATGATGGTGCGGACCGTGCGTGACCTGGACGAGATCGTGTCCTTCGCCACCATGTGGAACCTGGAGGGGCTGGTGCTGATCGGCTTTTGCAACGCAGACTACAAGCACTTGCGGGAGCGCATGCGCATCCCCTTTGTGGTCTACGACGCCTGCGGCGCCCGGACGGAGCGGACCTTTGCCGTCAACATCGACGACCGGGACGGCGGTCGGCAGGTGGGAGAGTATTTCCGCCGGTGCGGCCATCGGCGCGCCCTGTGCCTGGCGGACAACGACGAGGACATGGACCGTGAGCGCTGGGAGGGATTTCGCGAGGGGTTCGGCGACGGCGCGGAATTTTGGATGATCCCCATGGCCAAGCGGGAGCGCCTGGCGTTTTATGAAGAGCGTTTCCCGGCGATTTCCTCGTTCACGGCCATATTTGCCGTGTCGGACTACTACGCGGTGGAGCTGTGTCATTTCCTGTCGGCCCGCGGTGTCGCTGTGCCGGAGGAGATATCGGTGTGCGGCTTTGACGACACGCCCCTGTGCGCCATGGTGTATCCCGCCCTCACCTCCGTCCGGCAGGATACGGTCGCCCGGGCCAGATGCGCCCTGGACGCCCTCCAGCGTCTTCGGGCCGGGGAGGCGGTGGAACCAGCCATTACCCTTTCTACTTCCCTCGTTGTTCGGGACAGCACAAGGAATTGCGGTATGACGCTGACAACGGAAGAGGCGGACTGATCGGTATTTTACAGGCACTCGATCTGCGGTAGAACAAGCAAAAGTCAACCGCCGGTTCGTGTTCCTCTGCGGCCATTTCTGCTATGCTCGGGCCATGAAAGGAGGTGCCCGATGTGGACCAGATCAAAATCGGAAAATTCATAGTATCATGCAGAAAGCAGCAGGGCATGACCCAGGCAGCACTTGCGGAGAAGCTCGGCATCAGCGACCGGGCCGTATCCAAGTGGGAGACGGGAAGATCCCTGCCCGATTCCGGGATCATGCTGGAGCTGTGCGGTTTTCTGAAAATCAATGTCAACGAACTCCTGTCGGGCGAAAAGATCATGGCAGAAATTTATGACAAACGGGCAGAGGCGAATCTTCTGGCAATGAAGCGCCAGATCGAGGAAAAGAACCGGCAGATGCTGAGGACGGAATACTGGATCGCCCTTCCGGCCGTCATCGCCGGGCTGGTCATGGTGTTTGTGGCGTCGTTCGTGGCAATGCCCGCCTGGTCAAGGATCGCGCTGATCGCGTTTGCCCTTGCGATGATCTTTGCGGTCGCTTTTATCGCGGTGGGCATCGAGCAGCAGGCCGGATACTACGAGTGTCAAAAATGCGGCCACAGATATGTACCGACTTACTGGCAGACCAATCTCGCGCAGCACGTTGGCAGGACAAGATATATGAAATGTCCTGAATGCGGGAAACGAAGCTGGCAGAAAAAGGTCTTGACCAGGGAGGATTGATTTCCTTCTGTCGTCATTTTCTGCAAAAACGATGTTCCATTTTTGTCACAACTTACAGATTTAAGTTTTGAAAAACCACCTCCTGACGGGTTATCATCGACCTGTCAGGAGGTGGTTCTATGAAAGAGCAATCTTTTTTCCGTACCGTATGTGCGCTTGCCATTCCCGTGGCGCTGCAATCCATGCTCCAGGCGTCCTTTGGCGTGGTGGACCAGGTGATGATCGGCCAGCTGGGCGCCGTGGAGGTGGCGGCGGTGGGCCTGGCCGGGAAATTCACGGGGATATTCAACGTAGTCATATCCGCCGTGGGCGCGGTGGCCGGGATCATGCTCTCCCAGTACATAGGCCAGAAAAACGCCGCCGCGACACGGCGGAGCCTGGCGGTCAATCTGCGGGTATGCGTCCTCCTGGCCGCGCTGTTCACGCTGGCCGGTGTCGCCGTCCCGGAGCGGATCATGGGCCTCTACATCAACGATAGCGCGACGGCGGAAACGGCGGGGCGGTATCTCGCCATCGTGTCCGGCACATTCCTCCCCACGGCGGGGGTCACCATGCTGTCCGCCTATTTGCGGTGTATAGAGAAAGCATCTCTCCCACTGTACGCCGGAATCGCGTCGGCGGCAGTCAATACCGGCCTCAACTGGATATTGATCTTCGGTAAGCTGGGCGCGCCGGCCCTGGGCGTCACGGGAGCGGCGCTGGCCACGCTGATCTCCCAGCTCGTCTATTTCGTGGTCATTCTTGGGATGTACGCCAAATACCGGGAGCATACGGAGAGCGCCCCGGCCGGTCCCTTTGCCTGGGGCCAGTATCTTTCCATGCTGCTGCCGCTGCTGGTCAGCGAATGCATGTGGGTCCTGGGCGAAAACGTGTACGCGGGCATCTACGGCCACCTGGGCGCCGCCGCCACCGCCGGTATGACGCTTACGAACCCCGTGCAGTCCCTGGCCATTGGGGCACTGTGCGGCCTGAGTCAGGCGGCGGCGATCCTCATCGGCAAGCGCCTTGGGGACGGGGACCGCGACATGGCCTACCGGGAGGCGAGAAAGCTCCTGTTCTACGGCTGGGTGGGCTCCATGCTGCTGTCCGCTCTGATCGCCTGCACCGGGCATTGGTATGTGCGCATCTTCAACGTAGACCCTGGCATCAAGGCACTGACGGTTCAAATCCTCACCGCCTACGCTGTGGTCCTGCCGTTCAAGGTGCTGAACATGATCGTCGGCAGCGGCATATTGCGCAGCGGCGGGAAGACAAAATACGTCATGGTCATCGACCTTGTGGGCACCTGGGTATTCGGCGTTCCCATGGGGCTTTTCGCCGCGTTCGTGTACCACTGGACCATCCCCTGGGTCTATCTTACCCTGTCCCTGGAGGAGTGTGTGCGGCTGGCCATCTCCCTTGTTGTATTCGAGCGGCGCAGTTGGATGAACCAGCTGAAAGCGTGAGGGCAAAGAGTCATAACCTTTGGGTTTATACATATGAACTGATCGGGACTTGTCAAGAGGTCCCGATCTTTTTATAATATGAGCATGGGAATATAGCTGACGGGAGGCGAACCCGCGCCGGTTTTTGGCGGCGGGTCTGCCTACGTGGGGGCCATGCACGACAGCTTCCCCCACGCCTTGGAGTTCGCCAAGCTGGGCTACAACGCCTTTTCCCTCATCTACCGCCCCGGCGGGGACACCGCCTGTGAGGACCTGGCCCGGGCCATCACCCTCATCTTTGACCATGCAGCGGCGGCTGGAGGCCGTGAGCGTGCTGGGCATCCCCACGGAGTTTCACATCTACGAGGGCCTCTCCCACGGCTTCGGCCTGGGCACCGGCACCGTGGCGGAGGGGTGGATCGACGACGCGGTAAGTTTTTGGAAGGAACAAATGGAGACCGACTGATATGCGAAAGGAGATCACGATGAAAAAGTTGATCGCAATACTGATGTACGCCGCGCTCATGCTGGGCCTGGCCGCCTGTTCCGGCAGCGCACGGGCCGTGCTGACGGCAGAACCCACCGAGGCACCGGCAGAGGAGCCGGCCCCGGAAAACAACCAGACCACAGCCCCGGCGGAGACCGCCGAAGCATCCACGGTGTATTTCACCTCCAGCATCACCCCGGAGGGGCTGATGGCGGTATATGAGGCCCTGGGCTGGACGCCCACGGGGAACGTGGCGGTGAAGCTGTCCACCGGCGAGCCTCCCGCCAGCTACTACCTGCGCCCGGAGCTGATCGCGGACTTGGTGCAGAGCGTGGACGGCACCATCGTGGAGTGCAACACCGCCTACGGCGGCTCCCGCTCCGAGACCGCCATGCACTATCAGGTGGCGGAGGACCACGGCTTCACCGCCATCGCGGATCTTCAGATCCTGGATGAAGACGGCTCTATGACCCTCCCGGTCGAGGGAGGCACCGTTCTCGCGGAGAATTATGTGGGTGCGGCATTTGCGGATTATGATTCCTACATCGTCCTCAGCCACTTCAAGGGCCATTCCATGGCGGGCTTCGGCGGGGCCATCAAGAACATCTCCATCGGCCTGGCCTCCCAGGAGGGTAAGTGCCTCATCCATACCGGCGGCAGGAGCCACACCAGCCCCTGGGGCGGCGACCAGACCGCCTTCACCGAGTCCATGGCCGACGCGGGCAAGTCCGTCAGCGACTACCTGGGCCATGGGGAGCGCATCGTGTATGTGAGCGTGCTGAACAACATCTCCATCGATTGCGACTGCGACGGCAACCCCGCTGAGCCGGACATCCACGACATCGGCATCCTGGCCTCCACTGATCCGGTGGCCATCGACCAGGCGGCCATCGACCTGTGCTTTGCCGCGGAAGGCAGCGAGAGTTTGCAGGCCAGGGTGGAGCAGCTGAACGGTTTGCACACCCTGGAGGCTGCGGAGCAGATCGGCCTGGGCAGCCGGACATACGAGCTGGTGGATATAGATGCCTGACATCCTCCGCCGGGAGCTGGTCTATATAAGCTACTACTTTATGGTCCAGCTCCGGCAGATCGCCG
>CANQXG010000048.1 GCA_947627735.1 uncultured Oscillospiraceae bacterium
TATAAGGCCGTGCTGTGCCACGGCTGGACCGTGGACGGCGAGGGCCGGGCCATGCACAAGAGCCTGGGCAACGGCGTTTCCCCCGACGAACTGACCGCCAAATACGGCGCCGACCTGTGCCGGCTCTGGGCCGCCAGCGCCGACTTCCGGCTGGATATGCGCTGCTCCGACGCCATCTTCAAGCAGCTGAGCGACAAGTATCTGAAGATCCGCAACACCGCCCGGTTCATCCTGGGCAACCTGGACGGCTTCGACCCCGACACCGACCTGGTGGATTACGGCGAGCTGCAGCCCATCGACCGCTGGGCGCTGAGCCGGGCCGCCGCCCTCATCGACCGGTGCCTGGCCAGCTATGAGAAATACGAGTTCTGGTCCGTGACCTACGCCATCCACAACTTCTGCGTGGTGGACATGTCCAACGTGTACATGGACGTGGTGAAGGACCGGCTGTACTGCGAGGCCCGCCGCAGCCCCGCCCGCCGCGCCGCCCAGACCGCCCTTTGGTACGTGCTGGACGCCATGGTGCGGCTGCTGGCCCCCATCCTGTCCTTCACGGCGGACGAGATCTGGCTGGCCATGCCCCACCGCGCCGGCGACGACGGCCGCAACGTGATGCTCAACGACATGCCCTCCGTCCACGGCGAGTGGCGCCTCAGCGACGAGGAGACCGCCTTCTGGGACGACAGCCTGCGCCTGCGGACGGACGTGAACAAGGCCCTGGAGCTGGCCCGCGCCGACAAGGTCATCGGCAAGCCCCTGGAGGCCAAGGTGACCATCCATGTGGGTCCCGCGGCCCGGGACGCCATGGCCCGCGTCGCCCGCCAGCCCCTGGAGAGCCTGTTCATCGTCTCCGAGGCGGATATCTCCGACGGCGAAGGCCCCGGCTGGGCCGGCACGGAGATGCCCGGCGTCAGCGTGGAGGTGGCCCCGTCCCAGCAGCCCAAGTGCCCCCGCTGCTGGACCCACAGCGCCAGTGTGGGCGCCGACAGCGACTATCCCGAGCTGTGCGCCCGGTGCGCCGGCGCGCTGAAATACAACACCACCGGGGCGTGAGCGATCCTCTCCCCGGCTCCCAGACAGACAGTAGGAGGACAAAACGGTGCTTTACGCGATCGTGGCCGCGCTGGTCCTGATCCTGGACCAGGCGGTGAAACTGTGGACCACAAAGAATATCGTGCCGCTGGCCACCGGCGGGGAGTGCGTGGAGCTGATCCCCGGGGTGCTGCACATGACCAATGTGCAGAACACCGGCGCGGCCTTCAGCATCCTGGCCAACGCCCGGTGGCTGCTGGTGGTGGTGTCGCTGGTGTTCATCATCGGCATCATCATCCTCATCAGCTCCGACATCATCTCCACCAAGTTCGGCCGCTGGACGGCAGTGCTGGTGATGGCCGGCGCCCTGGGCAACGCCATCGACCGGGTGTTCTACGGCTACGTGGTGGACATGTTCGAGATAGAGCTGTTCAACTTCGCGGTGTTCAACGTGGCGGATATCTTCATCACCGTGTGCGGTATCCTGTTCTGTATCCACGTGATACTGTACAGAGAACCGGCGGAGGTGGCCGCGGCGGCGCCGAAGAAGGTCCGCCCGGAGAAGCCCGCCCGGACGCGGCGTCCGGAAAAGGCCGCCCCCGCCCGGACCGCCGGCAGGACCCAGCAGAGCGAGCCTGCCGCCGGCCGGCGCACCCATCCGTCCCGGGCCGCCGCCAAGGAGGACCCCTACGCCGACATCCCCAAGCGGGGCGAGCACCGGCCCCTGGCCGATGAGCTGAAGCTCAGCGACCCGGAGGACCCATTCGCCGAGTGGGATTTCGGCCAGGAGGTGGCCCCCGCCGAGGCCCCCGCGGCCCGCAGGTCCGCCCCCGCCAAGACGGCCAAGGCAGCCCCCGCCCGGACCGCCGAGGCCCCCGCCAGACGGCGCGCCGCCCCGGAGGAGGACGACTGGGGCGAGCTGGACCTCCCCACCCCCGCGCCCCGCAAGGCGGCGCCCAAGGCGGCGAAGCCTGCCCGGCCGGCTGCGGCACAGCCCGCGGCCCCCAAGGCGCCCGCGCCGGCGCCCGCACCCGCGCCCCAGGAGCCGGAGGATACGGAGGAGTATTCCCTGGAGGACATCCTGGCGGAGTTCCGGGATCTGTGATGGACAAGTGCATAACGGTAACGGCATGGGAGAGCGGCGAGAGGATCGACGCTCTCCTTGCCCGCCAGGAGGATATCCGCAGCCGCTCCGCCGCGGCGAAGCTGCTGGAGGCGGGGCTGGTGACCTGCCGGGGGGAGGCCGTGCGGAAAAACCACCGGGTCACGGCGGGGCAGACCTTCTCCGTCACCCTGCCCCAAGCGGCCCCTGCCCGGGCCGAGGCCCAGCCTATCCCCCTGGATGTGGTCTATGAGGACGGCGACGTGATCGTGGTGAACAAGCCCCGGGGCCTGGTGGTCCACCCCGCCCCCGGCCACCCGGACGGGACGCTGGTGAACGCCCTGCTGGCCCACTGCGGGGACAGCCTTTCCGGCGTGGGCGGCGAGCTGCGGCCCGGGATCGTCCACCGCATCGACAAGGACACCAGCGGCCTCATCATCGCCGCGAAAAACGACCGGGCCCATGAGTCCCTCTCCGCCCAGCTGAAGGACCGGAGCCTGTCGAGGATATACGACGCGGTGTGCCACGGCCGCTTCCATGACGACGCGGGCACCGTGGACGCCCCCATCGGCCGGGACCCCCGTGACCGGCAGCGCATGGCGGTCACCGACAAAAATTCCCGCCCCGCCGTCACCCACTGGCAAGTGCTGGCCCGCTACGAGCGCTACAGCTACATCCGCTGCTCGCTCCAGACCGGCCGCACCCACCAGATCCGGGTCCACATGGCCTACACCGGCCACCCCCTGCTGGGGGACACGGTCTACGGAGGCCGCCGGGACAAGGGCCTTCAGACCCAGTGCCTCCACGCCCGGGGGCTGAAGTTCATCCACCCGGTCACCGGGGAGAGGATCGAGCTGTGGACCGACCTGCCGGACTGGTTTGAGGAGGCGCTGAGCAAGCTGGGACCCCAGCTCTGACCGCCCGTCGGCGGCGCCGGGTTTTGCCGTACAAGGAGTCGAACATGTTCGCATTGCTGGTATATCTGCTGCTGGGCCAGGCCGTCGCCTGGCGGGCGCTGCCTGCCTATCGGGCCGCGGTGAAGCTCTGGCTGGGGCTGGTGTTCGGCTGCGTGGCCCTGATGTGGCTGCCCTGCCTGGCCGCCTTTATCTGGGGCTTTACGCTCCCCGCCCAGTACGCGGCCCTGGCCGCCGCCGGCGCGATCACGCTGGCGCTGCTGCCCTGGAAAAAGCTGCCCGCCCTGGGCCGTATCAAGACCATGGCCCCGCCGGAGCTGACCGACAGCGACAAAGCCGGGCTTCTGTTCTCCGTGCTGGCCACCGCCTTTTGCGGGTATCTGCTGCACACCCACGTGCTCATGCCCCACGCCGACGGCAGTCTTTGGGTGGGCCAGAGCACCTACGGGGACCTGGCCATGCACCTGGGGTTCGTGGAGAGCCTGTACCGCCAGGGCACCTTCCCGCCGGAGTACAGCATCTTCCCCGGCCAGCAGATCGACTACCCCTTCCTGGTGGACGCGGCATCCGCCAGTCTGCGGTTCTTCGGGCTGAGCCTGCGCATGAGCGTGATCGTGCCCAGCCTGTTCATGCTGCTGGCGGTGTTTTACGGCTTCTGGCTGCTGGCGGACAAGCTCATCGGGAAGACCGTGCCCACCATGGCGGCGTGGCTGCTGTTCGTGTTCAACGGCGGGTTCGGATTTCTGTACTTCCTGGGCGGGAAATACAACCTGACCACCCTGCTCAGCGGCTTTTACGTGACCCCCACCAACCTGGTGGACGAGGACCTGCGCTGGGTAAACGTGGTGTGCGACATGCTCATCCCCCAGCGGACCACCATGGCCGGCTGGTGCGTGGGGCTGGCGGCCATCTTCCTTCTGATCACGGTGCTGGAGCGCTCCTCGGCGGGGGAGCGCTGCCGCCGGGAGACCCTGGCGCTGGCGGTGACCGCCGGGGCCATGCCCATGATCCACACCCACACCTTCCTGGCGCTGGGGGTGCTGTCGGCGGTGTGGTTCTTTGCGTATCTGGGCAAGGCCCGCCGGGCGGGCGCGGCCCGGACGCTGGTGGAGAGCTATGTTCTCTACGGCGCGGTGTGCCTGATCCTGGCCTTCCCCCAGCTGCTGCGCTGGACCTTCGACGCGGCGGGCACCGGGCGGCTGATCTGGTTCAACCCGGGCTGGGTCCACGGGGACACGCCCTGGCTGTTTTTCTGGATCATCAACGGCGGGGTGGTGTTCTGCGCCATGCTGCCCATGCTGGCCTTCCTGCGGGGGGACAGGCTGCGGCTGTTTCTGGGCGCGGCGGCGCTGTTCGCCCTGGGAAACCTGGTGGCCTTCCAGCCCAACCCCTACGACGACAATAAGCTGCTGTATATCTGGTACATGATCGCGGACATTTTGGTCTGCGGCTGGCTGTGGGAGGCGCTGGGCCGCGTCCGGCCCCGGGCGCTGGCCCGGACCGCGGCGGCGGTGTTCGTGGTGCTGGGGATGATCTCCGGGACCATGACCATGCTCCGGGAGGCGGTCAGCGAGTATCAGCTGTTCAGCTATGACCAGGTCGCCGCCGCCCAGAAGATCATCGCCGACACCCCGGCGGACAGCCTCTTCCTCACCTCCACCGACCACACCAACCCGGTGTCCGTCCTGACCGGGCGGAACATCCTGTGCGGGCCGGGGATGTTCCTGTACTACCACGGGGTGGACTACGGCGAACGGGAGATCCAGGTGTCGGAGATGTACAAGGGCGGAGAGGTATTCGAGATCCTGGCGGACAAATACGGCGTGGACTATGTGTACATCAGCCCCTCGGAGCTATCCAAATACGCCGTGGACCGGGACTACTTCGCCGACAATTATCCCCTGGTCTATGACCAGGGCGGCATCAGCATCTTCCAAATTTCGTGAAGATGTGCTATACTTATCAGCGCGAATAAAGGCACATACCGTCCCCAGGGAGGAAATGACATGAGAAAAACGCTCGCACTGCTTTTGACCGTCCTGCTGCTGGCAGGGCTTTGCGCCTGCGGCGGAGGCGATGAGCCTCAGGCCGAGGCCACCCCCACCCCTGCGCCCACCGTGGACCCGGCCTCCCAGGCCAACGCCGACAGCGTCAAGGCCACGCCGCCCGCCTCCGCCACCGACGCCGGACCCGCCCCCGGCGGGAATTACGACATCGCCATGCAGTACCTGGGCCGGCCTGTGGCGGAGCTGTACGCCGCGCTGGGCGAGCCGCTGGAGGAACCCACCTACGGCCCCTCCTGCCTGACCGAGGGCGCCGAGGACGGCATCCTCACCTATGACGGCTTCTTCGTGTGGACCGTGCGCACCGCCACGGATGAGCTGATCCAGGACGTGTACCCGGCGGACTGAGCCATGACGGAAAAGCTGCTGGCCCTGTACAGGAAATACAGGGAGATCGTCAATTATCTTTTCTTCGGCGGGCTGACCACCCTGGTCAGCTGGGTCACCTACGCCCTGGGCGTAGGGGCGCTGAAGATGGGCGTCACCCCCGCCAATGTGTTCAGCTGGGTGTGCGCGGTGTCCTTTGCCTTCGTCACCAATAAGCTCTGGGTCTTTCAGTCCAAGAGCTGGGCCTGGCCCGGGTGGCTGAAGGAGGCGGGGTCTTTCGTGGCGGGACGGCTGTTCTCCGGCGCGGTGGAGCTGGGCGGGCTGCCGCTGCTCATGCGCCTGGGCCTGGACCAGCCCCTGTTCGGCGTGGAGGGCTTCGCCGCGAAGGTGGTCATCAGCATCGTGGTGATCATCCTCAACTACATCATCTCCAAGCTGTTCGTGTTCCGGAAGAAAAAACCGTGATATGACCGCGAAAAAGACCGCTGACGAATGTCAGCGGTCTTTTTTGTATTTCCCTGGCCATCAGCCCCAGTAAGGGCCGTCGTCGTGGTGCTCTTCGTGGTATTCCTCCTCGTGGCGCTCCTCCTGGGGTTCCTCCCCGGCGGACTCCTCATGGACCTCCACCTCCACGTCGGCCTCGGTCTGGTCCACCACGGCCTCGAAGCCGGCGTCCTCGGCCTCGTCGTCGGCGGTCATCTCCTCTTTGATCCGGGCGATCTCCGCCTCCATGGACGCGACGGACGCCAGGGCCATGTCGATCTGCTGGCACACCGGGGCCAGGTCACCCTCCGGCGCGTCGTGGTGGGCCTCATAGTACAGCTTCCCCAGGTCGGCGTAGGCCTTTTTGACCACGTCCTTCTGGCTTGAGATGTCCATGTTCAGCTTGGCGATACGGCTGACCTGCTTGGTCTTAGTGGCGGCCACGGCGGCGATATCCTTGGTCTTCTCCGCGGCCTTGGACGCGATCTGGCCGACCTTGGCCATGAAATCGTTGAATTCGGACATTGTGGTGCCTCCTTTTTCTTTTTCTCTCTATATTTTTACTTGTTTGCGACAGATCTTTGCTGGTATTTTTTTATTCGCCGGGCTTCTCCTCCGGCTCCCCGGCGGCGTCAGACGCGGGCGCCTCCTCCGGCGTTTCGGCGGCGTCGGGGGCGGCTTCCGGCTCCGGCGCGGTCTCCGCGGCTTCCGGGGTCTCCGGCGCGCCGCTCGTTTCCGCGGGCACTTCCTCCGCCGCGGGCGCCTCCTCCGGGACGGGACCGGCCGCCAGCAGGGCCGCCCGGTTCACCCACAGCTTCTCCGGTGCGCATTTGCCGCTGCGCAGGATGCATATCACCGCCGCAGCCGCCGCCAGGCAGGTGACCCCCGCCAGGAGCTGGCTGACCCGGATGCCCGTGCCGCCCAGATACAGCGAGTCCGTGCGCAGGCCCTCGATCCACACCCGGCCCAGGCCGTACCAGCCCAGGTAGTACAGGAAATACTGCCCGTCGAACTTGCGGGCGGTCTTTTTCGACACCACATGCAGCCCGATGAAGCCCAGCAGGTTCCACAGCGACTCATACAGGAACGTGGGGTGCACATAGATGGTGCTGCCGTTCAGCGTCAGGCCCATGCGGCAGAAGATATCCGTTTCGTAGCCGAAGGCCTCCCGGTTCATGAAGTTGCCCCAGCGGCCCACGCACTGGCCGATGAGCAGGCCGAAGCTCACCAGGTCCAGCATGGCCAGGGCGGAGATCTTCTTCACCCGGCAGACCGCGAACACCGTTATCACCGCGGCGATCACGCCGCCGTATATGGCCAGGCCGCCCTCCCAGATCTTCACCATGTCCCAGAGGGTCTTGTAGCCGCCGTAGAATACCACATAGTATATCCGTGCGCCCACGATGGCCAGGGGCACGGCGAACAGCAGCGCGTCGATCAGGTCGTCCTGCTTGATGCCAAACTGCTCGCACCGGCGGAAGCAGTAGCCCACCGCCAGCAGGAACCCGCAGGCGATGATCACGCCGTACCAGTAAAAGGTGTGGCCGAACAGGACGAAGGAGTTGGGCGGACAGATGGACCAATCCCCCAGCAGGGGGAAGGATATAGACGCGGATGACATATTTACGCTTGTTCCTCCTTGGGACGAATGATGGAAAGGGCGAAACGACCGGCGGCCAGATGCTCCGCCGCCCAGGCGGAAACGTCGCCGCAGGTGATGCCCTCCAGCGCGGCGGGCACGTCGAACAGCCCGAACCCGGCGAAGCAGCCGTCCGCCAGGGACTCGGTCAGTTCAAAAAAATCGTCCAGCCGCCGGATGAAGCCGCCATAGACGGCTTTTTTCTGCCGCAGGAAAAAGGCGGGGTCCAGGGGCTTTTCCGCCGCCGCGGTCAGCGCCGCCAGGGCGGCCTCCGGGTCGGCGGACTCCCCGCCCAGCGTGACGAAGCTCTGGCCGGCGGCGTGGTCAAGTTCAAAGAAAAAGCTGCTGTTCAAAAGGCCGTTTTCATACAGCGCCAGATAGGCCGGGGCGCTCTTTCCCCACAGGCACCGCAGGGCCAGCTCCGCCGTCAGCCTCTCCCGCAGGGCCTCCGGCCCCGTCACGGCCGGACCCAGCTTTGCCCCGGCGCAGAACTGGGGCGCCGACACGTCCATGGTCCGGACCGACCGCTTCTCCGCCGGCTCCGGACCCGGGTCCGGGCCATAGTCCCGCTCCGGCAGGGCCGCCCGCTCCGCCGGCAGGACCTCCAGGGCGATGCGCTCCACCGCCTCCGGGTCCACGTCCCCCGCCACGCACAGGGCCATGTTGGCCGGGACATAGAAGGCCCGGTGGCAGTCATACAGGGTCTCGGCGGTGAGGCCCGCGATGGACCCGGCTGTGCCCAGCACATCGTCGCTCATAGGGTGACCGGCGCCGAACAGCAGCCGCAGGCAGTCCTGATAGACGGACCAGTCCGGGTCATCCTCCCCCTCGGCGATCTCCTGGCCGATGATGCCCCGCTCCTTTTCCACGGTCTCCGGGGTGAAAAAGGGCGTGGAAGCAAAGGTGAGCAGGGTGCGCAGATCGTCCTCGAAGCGGTCGGTGCAGGTGAAGTGGTAGCTGGTGACGGCGTAGGACGTATAGGCGTTGGAGTCCGCCCCCCGGCCTGCGAAGATAGCGTCCACGCTGCCGTCGGGCATGTCGAACATCTTGTGCTCCAGGTAGTGGGCCACCCCCGCCGGGGTGTCATGGCGCTGTCCGTCCAGGACAAAGCGCCGGTCCGCCGCGCCGTAATTTGTCACGAAGGACGCCCGGCACTTGCGCCAGCCGGGCTTGGGGACCACGTATACGGACAGGCCATTGGGCAGCACGGACTGGTACAGCGTCACGCCCAGGCCGGGATATTCAGTCGCTTTCATCCTCGTCCTCCCCGCCGCTGAGGAAATACACCGCGTCGCACTCCATGCCCGCCGCGGCCTTGATCACGTCGACCCTGGTCACGTCCTCCGCCAGGGCGGCCAGCTCCTCCGGGCCATAGTCCAGGCCCAGCAGGTCCTGGACCAGCCAGAACCGCTCCAGCCCCTCCGGCTCATCCGTCAGGGCCAGCATATCGGCGCTCACGCCCGTGCGGGCAGTGCGCAGCTCCTCGTCGGTGAAATCGCCGTCCTTCACCGCCGCCACCTGCCGGCCAATGGCCGCCAGGGTCTTTTCGCAGTTCGCCGGGTCGATGCCGCAGGACACGGTCATAAGGCCCTTCACCGGGTCCAGCGCCGAATGCACGTAGTAGCACAGGCTCATCCGCTCCCGGACGTTCACGAACAGCCGGGAATTGACATAGGCCGCGCCGCCGCCCCCCAGCAGGGCGTTCATCACCCGCAGCGCCGCCATGTCCGGCTCCTCCATGGCGTCCCCCAGCCGATAGCCCAGCACCAGCTTTCCCTGGTCCACGTCCATCCGCTCGGTGAAGGAGCGGGGGGCCTCCTCCACGGTGTTGAGGCGCACATCGGTGCCGATGTCCATGGCCAGCTCCCCCCGGGGCAGGGTGGCCAGCGCGTCGGTCAGCGCCGCGGCCACCCGCTCCGCCGGGGCGGAGCCGCAGTAGAATATCTCTATGGGGCTGGCCGCCAGCAGGGCGCGGTAGTGCCGGGTCAGGGCCACGTAGCCCACGGCCCGGGCGGTCTCCTCGTCCCCCAGGGCGTCCACGCCGTATGTTTCCCCGGGGCACATCAGCTCGATGAGGCGGCTGTTGGCATACGCCTCCCGGTCGTTGATCCGGGCGCGGATGTCCTGCAGCAGCTTCTCCCGCTCCCCGTCCACATACCGGGGCAGCAGCAGCCCGCCCCGGGTGTTGGGGGCCAGCAGCAGCTCCCCCATCAGCGCCGTCATGCCCTCCAGCGGGTCGTCCCCCGCCGGCAGGCATGCCCCGTCCACGAAGTCCGCCGCGAAGCCAATGGCCTGGATCTCCCCGATCTTGCGCACGGAGGGTTCTATGTGTGCGCCGTACATCCCGTCCAGCCGGGCCGCCAGGGCGGCCATATCCGGCGAGGCCACCGTGCCCCGGCGGAGCACCCCGGGCAGGAGGGCGTTCTGGGAGGCCGTCGCCCGGTCCAGCGCCGTCAGCAGATGCACGCTCAGGACCGCCGTTTTGAATTTATCCGTCCGCAGGCATGTGAGATACACGCCCGGCATCAGCTCCCGCCTGGTGCGCTCCATCCGCTCCCCCTCCGATCTGGAATATATTGCCACAGGACCCAGAATATCACTATCCAGGGTCATTATAGCATATCTCCCCATTTTTGAAAATGACAATATTGTGAACAATGAGGCAGGCGCTCAGAGCGCCTGCCTCGTCATTGGATGATGGCCTTCCCGTCCCGGACGACGATCTTCCGCCCGCAGATATCGGCCTCGTAGCCGTCCCAGCCGGCGGGGAGCCGGGGCCGGACGGTGAGCCGTCCGTTTTCCAGCCGGATGCCCAGCAGGTCCTCCAGCACCACCCGGAAAAACCACCCGGCGGAGCCGGTGTACCAGCTCCACAGGGCCTGGCCGTAGTGGTCCGGATCGGCGGACACGTCCGCCGCCAGCACATAGGGTTCCGCCCCCCACACGTCGGCGGGATGGCGGGCCGGCAGCAGGTCCAGCAGCATGGCCGCCCCCGCATCGGTGAACCCCTCCCGCAGCAGCGCCGACGCCAGCCACACCGCCCCGTGGGTGTACTGGCCGCCGTTTTCCCGGATGCCGGGGCCGCAGGAGCGGATATAGCCCGGGTCCCGGCCCTGGTCGGGGAATGGCGGGTCGAACAGCTTCACCAGTTTGTGGGGCCGGTCATAGAGCCGGTCCACGCAGGCGCGCAGCGCCCTATGGACCCGCTCCCGGTCCGCCTGGGGGCAGAAGGCCGCCCAGCTCTGGGCCACGGAGTCGATCCGCTTTTCCGGCCCGTCGGCCCCGCCCAGGGGCGTGCCGTCGGCCCACCGGCCCCGCAGATACCACTGCCCGTCCCAGCTCTGCTCCGCCGCCCGGGCGTATTTCTCCGCCGCCTGGGCATACCGGTCTGCGTCGGTCTGGCCCAGCCGGTCCAGCAGGGCGGCGAACCGCCCGGCGGTGTGGACGAAAAACCACGTCAGCCACACGCTCTCGCCCCCCACCCGGTCCATGCCGTCGTTCCAGTCCCCGGACCCGGTCAGCAGCAGGCCGTGGGGGCCGGCGCCCCGGGCCAGGACGCATGTCATCGCCTGGCGGGCGTGGTCCAGCACCGTGCTCTCCGTCCCGGAGATGGCCGGGGCAAAATACCGGTCGCGCTCCTGGGCCGATAAGGGCGGCGCCTCCAGCCAGGGGGCGGTGCGCCGGCACAGGCCCTCGTCCCCGGTCTTTTCCACATACTCGCACACCGCCCAGGGCAGCCACAGCAGGTCGTCCGAGCAGCGGGTGCGCACGCCCTTTGGCCCGGCGGGGCCGTCGTGCCACCAGTGGAGCACGTCCCCCTCCCGGAACTGCCGGGCGCAGCAGGTCAGGATGTGGTCCCTGGCCCGGTCCGGGGCGATGAGGATCAGGTTGACCGTGTCCTGCAGCTGGTCCCGGAAGCCGAAAGCCCCGCCGCTCTGGTACATGCTGGTCCGGCCCATGATCCGGCAGGCCAGGGCCTGATAGGCCGCCCAGCCGTTCATCATCCGGTCCAGATCCCGGTCCGGGGTGTGGATGCGCACCCGGCCCAGCAGGGCGCGCCAGCCGTCCCGGACCCGGACCAGCTCCTTCGCCGCCCGCTCCGGCTGGGCCAGCGCCCGCAGGGTGTCGGCGCTCTCATAGCCGCATACCAGCACGCTCACGCCGCCGCCCTTCCACAGCGCCCCGAAGCAGGGCCGCAGCCCCGGCCCCGTCCGGCCATCCATCCGCCCGGCCAGCCAGGCGGCCTCGTCGCCGGTGAAGCCGGACAGGCGGGCGCTGCACACCGCGCGGAACACCTGCTCCGGGGCGGCGGACCGGGGGTTCACCGCCGTGAGGCAGCCGTCCTCATACCCGGTGATCACATAGGGCGCGTCCGGGGCATCAGGGGACAGGGCCAGGGGCAGATGCCAGCCGATATAGGCCCCCTCGCCCCCCTCGATGAGCAGGACCCGGGCGTTGGCGTCCCAGGGGACAAAGGCGGTGAGGGCCGCGCCCTCCCGCTCCCAGCGGGTCCAGCCGAAGCCGTTGGTCACCCGGCAGGACCCGTCCCCGGCGAAGAGGCTCCGCCGGCCCTGGGCCGTCACCAGCTCCAGCGTCTCCCCGCCGCCGGCGGCGGTCGGGTCGTTGCGCCAGGGGTCCACGGGCCGCTCCCGGGCGTTGTCCATCCACATGAACCCGCCGCCGCAGTCCGCCGCCAGAAAGCCGTACCGGCCATTGGTCAGCACGTTGCACCAGGCCCGGGGCGGCAGCGGCGGGGTCATATAGCTCACCGCGCCCCCCGCCAGCCAGGACACCTCCGGGGCGGTCTGGCCCCGGACAGGAGCAGGCCGCCAGGCGGGCAGCGGGGAATACCGCCGCGGGCCGGGCTGGGTCACCAGCACCGCCGACGCGGCCAGCTCGTCCCCGCCGGCGAACCGCACCCCGCCCCGGGCGCCCTCGAAGGCGGACAGGCCATACTTGTCCAGATACCGGCGCAGCTCATCCCGGCGGGGATGGAGATAGGCCCCGTCCTCGCCGGTGTGGATCACCAGGTCGAAAGCCGCGCCGCAGGCGGTGAGCAGGGCGTGGCGCTTTATCATGCGCCTGGCCCGGTCCAGGTCCTCCGACGCGTCCGTATACACGATGGGCAGGTCCCCGGACAGGCCGTTTTTCCACAGCACCCCCCGGGTGGAGTCGGGCCGGGCCGCCGCCCGGGGCGAGCACACGTCCGCCGCCAGATCGAAGGCCGCGGCCAGGCCCTCCGCCCCCATGCCCAGCAGGGCGCCCATGGACCCGGCCATGTCCGCCGCGCCGCCCAGCAAAATGCGCCGGGCGCCCTCCTCCGCCTGCGCAGCCGTTTCGCCGCAGCACAGCGCCAGCGCCGCGCAGCCGCCCTCGGGCAGCTGGGCGCGGATGATAACCGGCTCCAGGGTCTGCCAGCCGCCGCCGGAAGCCAGGTGCAGATGGACGGTGGCGGCCATGCACAGCCAGCGCTCGGGCACATCGCCCCGGGCCAGCCGCCGCACCAGTATGGTCCCCCGGTGGGCGGACACCTCCAGCCCCAGCCGCCAGAAGGCGGGATGGGCGGCGTGGTCCGCCGCCGGGGCCAGCACCGGCTCGAAGCGCACCGTGACCTGGCCGCCGCCGGGGCCGGTGAGGCGCCGCAGCTCCCCCCGCTCTCCGCTGGCCACCCCCATGGTCAGCCCGGTCACCCGGTCCGCCCGGCGGGCGGTGAAGGTGACCGTCCCGGCCTCGTACCGCCAGGGGTACAGCGCCCCCGCCCGGCGGGAGGGGCCGGCGGGGATGCCGTCTACGGCGATCTCGAACCCCTCCTCCCGGTACATGACCAGGCCCCCGCACATGGCCCGGCACCGACCATCGTCGCAGGCCAGCAGGGACCATATGCCGTTGGACATGGGAAACCACGCCGGGCTTGCGGGCACATGGCCCGCGCCCTCCCGGCGGAAGGC
>CANQXG010000049.1 GCA_947627735.1 uncultured Oscillospiraceae bacterium
GATACCATTGTATCAAACTGCGTTACCAGTTATGGTGGCGGGAGAGGGATTTGAACCCCCGACCTCCGGGTTATGAGCCCGACGAGCTACCAGACTGCTCTATCCCGCGTCATTTGGACCATTATAATACCATGAAACCGGACGGTTGTCAAGGACTGTTTCCTGTCGAAGGGGGAGAAAAGGGCGGACCGCCTGTCCGGCGGCCCGCCAGGCGGCTTATTTCTCCTGCAGCGACTGGATGAACTCGTAGATGGCCTGGGCGGAGTTGAAGTTCTCCGGCTCCAGGTCCGCCATGGAGATCTCCACGTCGAAGGCGTCCATGATCTCGTTCACCAGCGCGGTGATGTCGAACGAGCCGAGGATGCCGTCGTCGATCAGGGCGGTCTCCTTCTCAAAATCCACGTCCGGACGCAGGTCCTGCAGTATTTCCATCAGATCTTCCATTGCTGATCCTCCTATCAATTTCAGGCGCGTTTTCCGCCTGTCAGCTTCTCTTCATCCGCCAGCAGGTCCCGTTTTCGGTCCTTCAGCCGCCGGGCGGGGATGCCGCCGTACACGCCCCAGGGGTCGGTGGAGCGGCTGACCAGGCTCATGGACCCCACGGCGCAGCCCTCCTCCACCGTGACGCCCGGCAGGACCACACAGCCGGAGCCGAGGATCACGTGCTTTTTCAGATGCACGGGCGCCTCCGTTTCCCGGCGGAAGGCGGCGGGGATGGTGGGGTTGGTCAGGCACGCGCCGGAGTAGTCGTCGCTGGTGGCGTACAGGGTGCAGCGGGAACTCAGACCGGAGAAGTCCTCCATGGTGATGCCCGCCTGGCCGGCGTACAGCTCGCAGTTGGAGCTGATGTGCACATAGCTGCCCACGGTGATCTCCCCGTTCATGATGGTGAAGTCGTCGATGAGCACATGGCTGCCCAGACTGATCCTCTCCGGGGAGTAGATCCGGCAGGTGCGGCTGATGAGCACCTGGCGGCCCAGGGACTTGAAGCCCATCTCCTGGAGTTCCTTTTTCGAGTAATACGGGTCGATCGTCATGGCTCGCCCTCCTTGGTAGCAGTATAGTAGCACATCACACCGGCAGATGCAACCGCCTGTTTCAGAAATACAGCCCCAATGCCAGGGGATACTCGTAATACTCTGCCCCGGCGACGCCATAGATGCGGCCGATGAACTCCAGCTGCCCGTCCGGACCCAGCCAGACCCGGTCCGTCTCGGCGTTGGACGGGTCGGTGGTCCGGGCGTAGAGGCCGTCATAAAATTCGGGGTCCATGTCCCGGGTCTGGCCGTAGAGATAGGTGAACGTCTCGCCCATCATGGCCGTTTCCAGCTGGACCAGATAATCCCGGTCCACCCCCAGCTGATCCAGCAGCTCCTCCCCGGACAGGGCCAGCCCCGTGGCCAGGTCCAGGTTGTACGCGCCGTAGAGCACCACGTCGTTCATGGGCGTGCGGTTCACGATCAGGATGCTCAGGATGTTGCCGCCGCTCTTGGTCACCTCGTAGTGCATGTCGTACTCCGCATCGTCGGCGTATTGGCCGAACTCGGCCAGAATAGCCCCGTTGATGGCCTGGGCGCCGGGGCAGTCCAGCACGATCCGGGGCAGCACGTCCGGCCGCTCCGCGGCGTCGGTGACGCACTCCTCCGCCGTGAGGGCGGTGAAGTCCGTTTCCGGCGCGGGCGAGGCGTCGGCGGGGGCGTCGGTGTCGGAGGCGGCCTCCTCCGGCCTGTCGGTCCCGATCGGGGCCTCCGGCAGGACGGTGTCCGTGTCGGAGACGGGCTCGCCAGTCTCCTCGCCGGCAGTCCCGGCGTCCTCCGGGGCGGCGGTCGGGTCCTCCGCCGCGTCCGGCTGGGCGCAGGCGGCGGTCAGGACAAAGCATATGGCCAGAAAAAACAGAAGAAACCGTTTCATAATGTGCTCCTTTCCAGTTGGGCCTTGTAATACCGGAAGGCGGAGGGCAGGGAATAGCCCTCCTCCCGCTCCCGGGACGTGGTCCAGGTGAATCGCTCCGGCATGGCGGCGCAGGGGATATACCAGCCGGTCATGTGCCATTCCAGGTGGGTGAATATGTGCTGTGCCCTGCCGCAGGCCGTCGCGCCCAGGGGCCGGCAGCCCCACGCCGCGGCCCGGGCCATGGCGGCGGCCTCATCCAGGGTCCCCTCCGCGTTGGGAAACTCCCACAGCCCCGCCAGCAGCCCCCGGTCGGGGCGCTTGACGAGGGCGGCGCGGCCATCGCAGACCAGCAGGAACACCGTCCGCTCCTGGACGCGCCGGGGCCGTTTCCCGGGCATGACGGGGTAGTCCGTCTGCCGGCCCGCGGCGCTGGCCCCGCAGAGCTTCGCCAGGGGACAGGCGCCGCACTCCGGCGTGCCCGGCAGGCACACCGTTTCCCCCAGCTCCATCAGGGCGGAGGTGAACGCCCCGCACCGGTCGGCGGGGTACTGGTCCCGCAGGGCCTGGCGGAAGGCGGCCTTCACCCCCGGCTCGCCGATGCTCTCGCCGCAGCAGGTGAGCCGGGCGCATATGCGCAGCACGTTCCCGTCCACAGCCGGCTCGGGCAGGCCGAAGGCGATGGAGGCCACCGCCCCGGCGGTATACTCCCCCACGCCGGGCAGGGCGCGCAGGGCCGCCGGATCGGCGGGGAGGAGGCCGTCATATTTTTCCACGATGAGCTTGGCGGCCCGGTGCAGGTTCCGGGCGCGGGAGTAATAGCCCAGGCCCTCCCACAGCTTCAGCACCTGCTCCTCCGGGGCGGCGGCCAGGTCCTGCACCGTGGGCAGGGCGGCCACGAACCGCTCGAAATAGCCCCGGGCCGCCTCGATACGGGTCTGCTGGAGCATGATCTCCGACAGCCACACCCGGTAGGGCGTGACATCCCGCCGCCAGGGCAGGTCCCGGGCATGGGCGTCGTACCAGGGCACCAGCGCCTGCGCCAGGCCCTCCGGCAGCTTTTCCACGGTCCCACCCCCTTCGGCCCCTATTAAAGCACACCCGCCCTCTCCGGTCAAGGACGGAAAACGCCGACTTGCAGGTCAGACGCGAAGCGGCGCGGAAAAGTTCCCGGCGGCGGTTGCGCCGTTTGCAAATGATATGCTATACTTATTGTACGGACAATATCTGCCGGCGATACGTCGGCGGGGAAAATGCTATCATGAAGGAAAAGGAGCGAGCGCCATGAGCAGGGAGATCTGCGTATATCTGGAATTTCTGGAGCCTCACCACATCGAGAAGATCGCCGCCGTCGCCGCCGCCGGGGGCATGACCGCCCGGTTCTTCGGCAAGGGCGACGGGGAGGCGGCCATGGCCTGCGCCCGGCAGGCGGAGGTGATCTACTCCACCTCCCGGCGGCCCCTCACCTGCGCGGAGCAGGTGAAGTGGTTCTGCAGCGCCACCGCCGGCGTGGACGACATCTGCGCCCAGCCGGGGCTGTTGCCGGCGGGCTGCCAGCTGACCAATTCCAACGTGTTCGGCCTGACCATCGCCGAGCACACGGTGATGGTGGCGCTGATGCTCCTGCGGCGGATGCCGGAGTATGAGCAGTGGGTGCGCGGGCGCATCTGGCGGGGCGGCCTGCCCATCCGGTCCATCCATGGCCTGGAGGTGGTGATGGTGGGCACGGGCCAGATCGGCCGGTGCATCGCCGACCGGTTCCATGCCCTGGGCGCGGCCAAGGTCACCGGCGTGAACCGGTCCGGCAGGCCGGCGGAGGGCTTCGACGAAACGCTGCCCGTGTTCCGGCTGGACGAGATCCTGCCCCGGGCGGAGATGGTGATCCTGGCGGTGCCCAGCACGGAGCAGACCGCCCATCTCCTCAGCCGGGAGCGGATCGCCATGCTTCGGCCGGACGCGCTGGTGATCAACGTGGGCCGGGGCACCGCCGTGGACCAGCAGGCCATCACCGAGGCGCTGAACGAAGGGCGCATCGCCGGGGCGGCCCTGGATGTGACCACCCCCGAGCCGCTGCCGGAGGACGACCCCCTGTGGACGGCGAAGAACCTGATCCTCACGCCCCACGTGTCCGGCAACTGCACCCTGGCCTACACCCGGGATCTGAACGTGGAGCTGTTCTGCGGCGATCTGGAGAATTACACGGCGGGCCGGCCCCTGGCCCACCTGGTGGATCTGTCCCGGGGCTACTGAGAAAAGAAAATGAACCGCCCGGAGCCTGCGCTCCGGGCGGCGTTTATTGTTCCTCCCCCTCCGGGCCGCGGTCGGCGTAATCGTCCAGGAAGGAGCGGACCTGGCCCCGGGTCTTGTAGCCCGGGAAGGTGTCCAGACACACCGCGTGCAGGGCGGTGAAGATGCTCTTTTCGATGTTGGGGTCGTCCCGGCGGAGGGTGCGCAGCAGCTCCTTCACCTGCTGGCGCTTGGATGTCAGCTCCCCCGTGGCGGCGCCCTCCGTCAGCCGGCAGGCGCAGCGCAGAAAGTGCAGGCCGTTGTACCTGGCCCAGGCGATGATGTCGTCCTCGTGGACGCAGTACAAAGGCCGGATCAGCTCCATGCCGGGGAAGTTGGTGCTGTGCAGTTTGGGGATCATCCCCTGCAGCTGGGCGCCCCAGAACATGGCGATGAGGGTGGTCTCGATCACGTCGCTGAAGTGGTGGCCCAGGGCGATCTTGTTGCAGCCCAGCTCCCGGGCCTTGGCGTACAGGTGGCCCCGGCGCATCCGGGCGCACAGGTAGCAGGGGTTGCGGTCGGTGCTGTCCGCGGCGGCGAAGATGTCCGAGGAGAAGATGGTGACGGGGATGCGCATCAGCGCGGCGTTTTCCTCGATCAGCCGCCGGTTGGCGGGGGCGTAGCCCGGGTCCATCACCAAAAACGTCAGCTCGAAGGGCACGTCCGAGTGCCGGTGCAGCTCCTGCATCAGCTTGGCCAGGACCATGGAGTCCTTCCCCCCGGAGATGCACACCGCGATCCGGTCTCCCGCCTGGATGAGCTCATAGCGCTTCACCGCCTCCACGAAGGGGCGCCACAGGGTCTTGCGGTATTTGGTTATGATGCTGCGCTCGATGCGCTGGCAGGGGTCCAGCTCCCGGGCCATGGTCCCACCTCCGGCGGAGAATAATCTGCGGCTATTATAGCATGATGTTCGGGCGGCGGTCAACGGCGGCCGCCCGGGCATATACTGGGCCGGGGGGAGTGAGAGATGGCCCGGCAGGAGGAGGACACCGCCCGGGAGGCGGAGGGCTGCCGCCGGTCGCTGCGGCGGCTGCGGCTGCAAAACGGCATGGCCGTGCTGTTCACGGCCATGGGGCGCCATGGGGGCGCTGGCGGTGCTGCAAGCGCTGATCCCGGCGGACAGGGGGGAGCTGATCGGCAGCGCCTTCGAGGCGTTCAAGCTCATCGCCGTGACGGTGCTGGGGTTCGTGTTCGGCACGAATCAGTCCCGCACCGGCCCGGAGGAATGAAGGCGGGACCGGCGCTCATAAAGGGGCGCCGGTCTTTTCGTCCGGCGGCAGCCGTGGACAGATGGTGAAAAGGCATAGAAAAAGTCCGTACTGCGAAAGTACGGACTTTTATATGTGGTAGGGGAGGGGATCACTCCTGCTTGTCGTCGGGCTCCTCCGTGTCGAACTCCAGCTCCTCGCCGCAGCTGGGGCACTGGATGGAGCCGCCGGCCAGGACGCTCTCCTCGAAGGTGATGGTCTCGCCGCAGTTGGGGCACTGGCACTCGTAGAACACCGTTTCGCCGTCCCAGTCCTCGATCTGCTCGTCGTCCTCGTCCTCATCCTCCTCCACGTCGCCGAAGAGGATGTCCTCCACGTCCTCCAGGTCGTCGCTGACGGCGTCCAGGCCCTCCTCCAGCTCCGCCAGGGAGCCGTTCAGGTCCTCCTGGTCCAGCGCCAGGTCCTCCAGGATGTCCAGGATGGTGGTGAGCAGCTTTCCCTCCTTGGTGGAGGGGTCGGTGCCATAGCCCTCGGCCAGGCCCTTCAGGTACGCGACTTTTTCGGCAGTGGTCATGGCAAAAGCCTCCTTTGCGCTGTCAGCTCATCCCTTGGCCCGGCCCAGATACTCTCCGGTCCGGGTGTCGATCTCGATGCGCTCGCCCGGCTCGATGAACAGGGGGACCTTGATCTCGGCGCCGGTCTCCAGGGTGGCGGGCTTGGTGGCGTTGGTGGCGGTGTTGCCGGCGAAGCCGGGGTCGGTCTCAGTGATGGTCAGGGTCACGAAGTTGGGCGCGTCCACGGCGAACACCACGCCCTTGTAGGAGCTGATGGTGCAGACCTCGTTCTCCTTGACGAAGCGGAAGCCGTCGGAGAGCTTGCTCTTATCGATGGGGATCAGCTCATAGGTCTCCCCGTCCATGAAGTAGTAGATGTCGCCGTCGGCGTAGCTGTACTCCATGTTCTTGCGCTCCACATAGGCGCTCTCGAACTTGGCCGTGGGGTTGAAGGAGGTCTCCACCACCGCGCCGGTGATGACGTTCTTCATCTTGGTGCGGACGAAGGGGGAACCCTTGCCGGGCTTGACGTGCTGGAATTCGATGACCTGCATGACCTGGCCATCCATCTCGAAGGTCACGCCGTTGCGAAACTCGCCTGCTGAAATCATATACTGTATCCTCCGTATGAGTGGTATGTGTGTTAACGATTCATTCTACTATATTTTTTCGGCTTTGACAATCCCCAATTACAGGATTATCAGCTCTTTCGGGGCCTTTGTCAGGTTTTCGGCGCCCTCGTCATGGAGCCAGAGCATGTCCTCGATGCGCACGCCGAACCGCCCGGGCAGGTAGATGCCCGGCTCGGCGGAGATGACCGCGCCCTCCGGCAGAGGCTCGTCGTTGCCCGGGCGGGCGCCCGGGTTTTCGTGGATCTCCAGGCCCAGGCTGTGGCCGAAGCCGTGGCCGAAGTAGGCGCCGTAGCCCGCGTCGGCGATGACCTTGGCGGCGGCCTCATGGATCTGGCTGCCGGTGACGCCGGGCCGGGACGCGGTCTCGATGCCCGCAAGCTGGGCGGCCAGGACGGTGTCGTACACCTTCCGCATCTCCTCCGTCGCGTGGCCCACCGCCACGGTGCGGGTCATGTCGGAGCAGTAGCCGTTATACAGGGTGCCGAAGTCCATGGTGATGAAGTCCCCGGCCTTGATGACCACGTCCCCGGGCACGCCGTGGGGCATGGAACTCTTGGCGCCGGTGACCACGATGGGGTCGAAGGAGTTGCCCTCGCCGCCGAATTTGTACATCCGGTAGACCAGCTCCGCGGCCACTTCCTTCTCCGTCATGCCGGGGCGGATGATGCCCAGCAGCTCGTCCAGGGCCTTCTCCGCGATCCGCTGGGCGGCCACGATGGAGGCCACCTCCTCCGCGTCCTTGCGCACCCGCAGGCCCGCCACGATGTCCCCGTCCGGGACCAGGGGCACACCCACGGCCTGCTCCAGCCATGTCCAGCGGGCGTGGCTGAGCCGGGCGGGGGAGGCGCCGGCCTTTTGGAAGCCCTCCCGGGCGAACAGCTGGCCCAGCATGGCGCTGAGAGGCTCCTCCCGGCTGGTGCACAGCACCTGCATGTCCTTGATGGCGGCGGTGGCCGCCTCCACATAGCGGGAGTCGGTGATCACCCAGGCCCCGTCGCGGCTGATGACGGCGGCGCCGTCGTCGATATGGAACCCGCAGGCGTAGCGGATGCTCACCGCGTCGGTCATCACCAGGGCGGGAAGCTCGCCCAGGGCCTGCTGGATCTGTTTTACGTGTGACATGATGATTCTCCTTTATGTTGCATTAAGAATTGACAGGTAATTGCATCTCCGGCACGACGCGGCCCTCGCCGGTCCAGGGGCCGGACCAGTCCACCCCGTCGAACAGGGCGGGGGCGCCGCCGATGGTGAAGAACACCCGGTCCACCTCCTCCAGGGCGCACAGGGACGCGGCCATGGACAGCACCGCGATGTTCCGGTCCTCCACCGGCAGGGAGGCGAAAAAGCTCTCCGACAGGTCCACCGTGCAGGACGTGCCCCGCAGGATCACGCTGCCCGCGGTGCCGCTGCCGGAAAACAGCGCCGGATAGCCCGGCTCCGCCGCGGTGAGCAGCGCCGCCAGCACCGCCTCGGGGGCGGAGTCGTGCTCGCCCACGGTCACCCGCCAGGGCAGAGGCTCCACCGCCTCCAGGCCCGGCAGGGGCAGATACAGGTCCGCGTCCAGCCCGGACACGGGGCCGATGGGTTCCTCGTACCGGCCGATGGGCTGGGCCAGGGAGCGGTATACGTACTGCTCGACAGGCTGTCCCTCCACCAGGATCTGGACGCTGTCCACCTGGGGCAGAACGGTGAGGGAGTCCACGATGGAGTATATGGCCAGCCGCTCCGCCGCCGCCGTGGCGGGCCGGCCGGTAAGGAACGGCTCGGACAGGTCCACGGTGCACACGCCGTTCTCCGTCTGGCAGGACAGCAGCTCCGTCCCCGCCGGGATGGCGCTGCGCAGCTCGGCGCTGTTGGGGCCGCGGAGCAGCTCCTCCATCACGTACCGGTCCGCGGCGGCGTCCTCGTCCAGGGTCAGGCTGTGGTACTCGCTGATGAGCCGGCGGCCTTCCCCGTCGGCGAAATACAGCCGCAGCTGGCGCACGTAGGGGTCGGTGTCCGTGGCCAGCAGCAGCGCGTCCTCCGGCACCAGCCCGGCGAACAGCGTCCGGCCCCCCGCCGTCACCGTGACGGCGTCCACGCCATCCAGCCGGCACAGGGTCAGCGCCGCGCACAGGGCCGCGGCGGAGCGGTCCATCTCGCCCGCGTCCAGAAAGCTGTCGGACAGCCGCAGGGTCACCAGGCCGTTGTCCGCGGTCCAGTCCTCCACGGTCACGCCCTGGGGCAGGGCGCACACCAGGCCCTCCTGGCCGCTGGGGGAGGCGAACAGGTCGATGGCCGCCTCCAGCCGGGACCCGGCGTCCGCCGGCAGGGGGCACTGCTCCCAGCCGGTGAGGGAACCCTCCGGGTCCATCCCCTCCGCCGCCCCGGGGTCCACCGGCGTCAGCCGGCAGATGGCCAGGCCGTCGTCCTCCCCATCGCCGTCGGCGCTCTGCCAGGGCAGGTCGAAGGGAAGGCGCAGCTCGTCCAGGTCGATGGGCAGATGTATATCGTCCAGGTCGATGGGCAGGCGCCAGTCCTCCGCGCCGGCGCAGCCCGCCGGCAGCAGGAGCATCGCCAGCAGCATCGCCAGCGCCGCCAGACGTCTTTTCATGGCCGCCGCCCTCCCTTCTGCGTATACAGGGGGAAGCTGACGGTGAAGGCGGTGCCGCCCTGCTCCCGCCGGTCCACCCGGATGGCGCCGCCGTTGGCGGTCACCGCGTCGTGGACGATGGCCAGGCCCAGGCCGCAGCCGCCGCTGGCCCGGGAGCGGGCCTTGTCCACCCGGTAGAACCGCTCGAAAATATGGCCCAGGTCCGCCTCGGGGATGCCGATGCCCGTGTCGGCCACGGTGAGCACCGCCTCGTCCCCCCTCCGGCCCAGGGCCAGGGAGACGGTCCCGCCGGGGACGTTGTATTTCACGCCGTTCTCCGCCAGGTTGAAGATGATCTGGTACATGTCGTCCGCCGAGGCCAGCACCACGCAGCCCTCCTCCAGGTCCGTGAGGATGGTCACGTTCTGGGCGGCGGCCAGGGGCTGGAGCAGCTGGAGCGTCCGCTCCGCCACGGCCTTCATGTCCACCGGCTCCCGCTGGCGGACGGACACGCCGGAGTCCAGCTTCGTCAGGCTCATCAGCTTTTCCGTGATCCGCTGGAGCCGGTCGGCCTCACTGCCGATATCCCGGGCGAACTCCCGGGCGGTGGTGCCGTCCATGGTGTCGGACTGGGCGATGCTGTCGCTGAGCAGCCGGATGGCGGCCAGGGGGGTCCGCAGCTCATGGGAGGCGTCGGACACGAACCGGCGGCGGGCCTCCTCCGTGCTCTCCAGCCGGCCGGTGAGCACGTTGAACTCCTCGGACAGCTCCGCCAGCTCATCCCGGCCCCGGACCCGGACCCGGGAGGAGTAATCCCCGCCGCGGACCACGCCCATGGCGGCGCTGAGCCGCTTGATGCGGCCTGTGAGGGTGGAGGCCAGCACGAAGATGATGACCAGGCCCGCCCCGCCGAACAGGGCGGACATATTTAGAAGGTTCCGCTGCAGGCCCGCGATGATGTCGCCCTGGGAGCGGTCATAGTCGTAAAGATACACCGCGCCGGTGATGGCGCCGCCGGAGGACACCGGCGTGGCGCACCGGCTGGTGAAGGCCCCGTCGCCGTGGGAATAGGCGCAGGAGAACCAGGCGTATCCGTCCAGCGCGCCGGCCACCTCGCTCAGCAGGCCGTAGCGGCCCACGGCGCTGTTGTCCTGGTCGGTGTCATAGAGGATCAGCCCTGTCTGGTCGGTGACCAGCATCCGGGTCACCGGCGCCACGTCCAGCAGGTCCACCACCCGCTCCACCGACTCCGCCGTCAGCACCTCCAGCGCCGACAGGGAGCTGGAGATCACGGAACCCTGGGACTGGAGGGCGCCCCGCTTGGCGTCGATCACCATGTCCCGGCTCACCAGGATCGGGTAGATGTTCACGAACACCAGCAGCGCCGCCGTGAACAATGAGAAGGCGGCGGCCAGCTTGGTGCGGACGGACATGCCCCTGCGTTTCGGTTTTTTCTCAGTCCTTGAAATAGTACCCCACGCCCCACTTGGTGATGATATACGCCGGCTCCGCCGGATTGGGTTCCAGCTTCTCCCGCAGCCGGCGGATGTGCACGTCCACGGTGCGGATGTCGCCCTGGTAGTCGTAGCCCCATATCAGGTCCAGAAGGCTCTCCCGGGAGTAGACCTTTCCGGGCGAGCGCATCAGCAGCTCCACCAGGTCGAACTCCTTCACCGTCAGCTCCACAGGCCGGCCGTCCACCTGGGCGGAGCGGCGCTCGGTATCGATGACGATGGAGCCGCGCGCCAGCTTCCCGTCCGTCCCGCCGGAGGCGCCCGGCATATTGGCCCGGCGCAGCAGCGCCCGGACCCGGGCCTTCAGCTCCAGGATGTTGAAGGGCTTGGTGATGTAGTCGTCCGCGCCGTACTCGAAGCCGATGAGCTTATCGGTGTCCTCGCTCTTGGCGGTGAGCATGATGATGGGCACGGTGGAGAACTCCCGGATCTTCATGCAGGCGCTCAGGCCGTCCAGCTTGGGCATCATCAGGTCCAGGATGATCAGCCCGTACCCCCGGTCCCGGGCCATGGTGACGGCGGTCTCGCCGTCGTAGCAGGCGTCCACCTCATAGCCCTCGCTCTCCAGGTTGAATTTTATGCCCTTGACGAGCAGCTCCTCGTCGTCCACTACCAGGATCTTCATTGCGCGCTCCTCGCTCAGTATTCGATGTACGGGGCCATGGCCTCATAGGTGGCCGGGCCGATGCCCTGCACGGCCATCACGTCCTCCGGCCCTGTGAAGGGGCCGTTCTCCGCCCGCCAGGCGATGATCCGCTCCGCCAGCACAGGCCCCACCCCGGGCAGCTCCTGCAGCTCCTCGGCCCCGGCGGCGTTCAGATCCAGCCCCGCGGCCTTCGCTCCCAGGGCGGCCCGGTCCGGCTCGGTCAGCTCCATGGCCGCCGCGCCGCCGCTCAGGCCATACCAGATCACCGTGCCCGCCGCCAGCAGCGCGGTCACGGCCCAGAGAGCCGGCCTGAACAGCCCCGGAATTTTCCCGCCCAGTTTTTGCATAAAAGTTTAAGAAAGATAGAGGTTGCTTTTCCCGCGGATTTTTTCTATAATAAGTGCAAGCGCCCCGCGCCCTTTATCATACCATACTTTCCCGGAGAATGACATGAAAAAATTCAAGCTGCTGTCTTTTCTTCTTATCATATGTCTGTTCGCGGGCATGCTGTCCGTTCCCGCGCTGGCGCTGGACGATCCGGCGGTCAGCGCCCAGTCCGTTGTGCTGATGGACGCCGGCACCGGGGATATCCTCTACCAGTCCAACCCCGACGCCGCCTTCGCCCCGGGCGCGCTGAACGTACTGATGACGGCGCTGGTGCTGGACGCCAGCCTCAGCTCCCACGACGTGCGGCTGGATGACGCGGTCACCCAGTCGGCGGAGTGGCGCTACAACACCACCGACGCCAGCCGCCTGGCCGGCTATACGGACGGCGACAGCTTCAGCGTGGAGGGCCTGCTGTATATGTCCGCGCTCATCTCCTCGGAGGACACCGCCAACGCCATCGCCCTGCACGTGTCCGGCTCCGGCAGCGCCTTTGCCGACGCCATGAACCGCCGGGCCCAGGAGCTGGGCTGCACCGGCTCCAACTTCGTCAACGCCGGCGGTACATACGCCCCCGAGCAGTATACTACCGCCCACGATATGGCCCTCATCGCCCGGGCCGTGCTCCGCAACTCCCAGGTCATGTCCGCCTTCGAGAGCGTGGAGTATTCCGTCGCCCCCACCGCCAGCTACACCACCGACTGGAAGATCACCACCGACAACGCCCTGATGAAGAGCGGCGACGAGCGCTATCTCGAGTATGTCTACGCCGGCAAGACCTCCTCTTCCGGCGGCGGCAACAGCCTGGTGGCCGCGGCCAACAACAACGGCATGGATCTGATCGCCGTGGTGGCGGGCTGCCCCGAGGGCACGGACGTGTTCTCCCAGACGAAGGGCCTGTTCGAGTGGGCCTTCTCCAACTTCAGCCTCCGCAGCCTCATCAGCGCCAGCGACACCCTGACCACCATCCCCGTGGCCATGGGCAGCCCCGATTCCGTGGGCGTGCGGGCCGAGACCGGCATATCCCTGATCCTGCCCAACGAGCGGGAGACGGGCAACGTTCGCTATGAGGTGCAGTATGACCACGAGCTGGAGGGCCGCACCCTCCAGGCGCCCCTCAACGCCGGGGAGGTGCTGGGTTCGGTGACGGTCTATCTGGACGGGGAGAGCTACGGCTCCGTGCGCCTGGTGGCCGCCTCCCAGGTGGAGATATCCCGGATGGATTACCTGCGCTCGGAGCTGAGCGGGATGTTCAAGACCCCCGCCATCCGCCAGATCATCACCATCCTGGTCGTGCTGCTGGCGGTGTATCTGCTGCTGACGGTGTTCTACTTCGTGCAGCGGTTCCGCCACCTCCACAGCCTGCGGGTGGCCAAGAAGGACCGGGCCATCGCCCAGGCCCAGAGGGAGGCCCAGTGGATCGACGACCCGGACGACGAGGACGACGGCTATGACGGCCCCGCCGGGTACATCGATCAGTCCGGCGACGACGGCTATGACGACGAGGAGGACTACGACGACGAGTCCGCCCCCGGCCCCGACACCGCCGACGAGGATTACTTCGACAGCTACTTCAAGGGATAACGACAAATGATAACGCCCCCGGGACACTGTGAACTGTACCAGGAAAAACAGACAATAGGAAAAGCCACCCCCTGGTGTAAGATAGAAAACACCAGGGGGTGGAC
>CANQXG010000050.1 GCA_947627735.1 uncultured Oscillospiraceae bacterium
CCTTCACACATCCGTCTACTTATTCCCTTACACTAGGGGGCTTTTTCCCTGTCCGTTTCGCTTGGTACAGTTCATCTCGTCCCCGGGGGTTTTGTTATGTCTTAGTTCACCGGGCAGGCCCGTAGAAGAACAGGGCCACTGTGCCGGGTCCCACGTGGGAGCCGGTCACCGGCTCGTAGCACACCGACAGGATCGGCCCGGTGCATCCGGCGGCCCGGAGCTTTCCGATGACCAGGTCCGTGTCGGCGGGGCTGTCGCAGTGGGCCAGGCCCACCGGCGCGCTCTTGTCCGCGCAGGATTCCTTGTATTTGGCCGCCAGGGTGTCCAGGCTCCGCCGCCGGCCCACGTTCATGTGCCGCAGCACGATGTGGCCCTCCACGTCCCCGAACAGCACCGGCTTGACGTTGAGCATGTTGCCCACCACCGCCACCGCGGTGTGCAGCCGGCCGCCCCGGCGCAGGTATTCCAGGTCCTCCACCGTGAAGATCTGGTACATGTGGTCGCACAGGTCCTCCGCGTAGGCCAGCACCTCGTCGAAGCCCGCGCCCGCGTCCCGCCTGTCCGCCGCCTGGAGCACGGGAAGGCCCTCGCCCAGGGAGGCGGCCCGGCTGTCCACCACCGCGGCCTTCCGACCGGGGTATTTCTCCGCCAGCTCCGCCGTCACGTGCCGGGCCAGGCCCACCGTGCCGCTGATGCCGCTGGACATGCCGATGTAGATATAGTCGTCGCCCCGCTCCAGCACCGGGCCGAGCAGGTCCATGAACACCGCCGGGGAGGGCATGGAGGTGCTGGTCTTGGCCCCCGCCCGCATGGCGGCGTAAAAGGCCGGCCCGTCGAAACCCTGGGACACGTCCAGCACCTTCCCGTCCACGGTGCAGTGGATGGGGATGATGCCGATGTTGTATTTTTCCACCAGCTCCTGCGGCAGGTTGGCGGCGAGGTCGGTAAAGATCTGCAGCATGACAGATGCCTCCTGTTTTCCGTCTTGATGCTGCTTCTATCATAGCCGGGGAGGGGCAAAAGCACAACCTCCTGTTCCGCTCCCCGCTCTCTCCCTCTCTCCCGACCGCTCTACGACCTGCGGGGGAGCACTCTCCGATTCGTAGAATCCCGGTGTTTCCAAGGCTTTGCGGGAGAGAAGCCCGGTCAGGGCGAGCCGCGCGGCATTCCCGCGCGTGAAATCCAAAAGCCGCTGTGCGACAGGCTTTTGGATTATGCCGGCGGGATTCACTCCCGCCGAGCAGATCATATCAGAGCGGTCAAAAACTTGTTTTTTGACAAGCTCACGCGCCGGACGCTGTGCGCGTCCGGCGCGTTTTCAGCCGTACTGTCCCGGGTCCAGGCCCACCAGGGAGTCCACATAGGAGCGCATCTCGTCCGCGGAGCGGATGCGCCGGGACTTGGCCAGCACCTGCTGGCGCTGGCCGAGGCTCATGGCGGAGAACACGTCCATGGCGTCCGGGTTCCGGGCCAGGGCCGTGACGAAGCCGGCGGGCACGTCCGGCCCGGCCGTAAGATTATCCCTCATGCTGCATCACCGGTGCTAGTCTTTCCGGCGGCGGGGATAAGTATGTATCAGCCGTGGAGGGAGCGCACCAGGGCGATCTCGGCGGCGTAGCCGGCCTCGTCGTTGGGCGTTTCCAGGATGAAGGGCAGCTTCTCCAGCGCCGGGTGGGTGACGATGCGCCGGATGGCGTCCAAGGGCAGCTTCCCGTCGGGGAGCTTTTCGTGCCGGTCCTTGGCCGCGCCCAGATCATTTTTCGTGTTGTTCAGGTGCACCGCCTTCAGCCGGTCCAGGCCCACCACCCGGTCGAACTCGGTCAGCACCCCGTCCAGGTCGCCCACGACGTCATAGCCCGCGTCCCACACGTGGCAGGTGTCCAGGCACACGCCCAGCTTCTCGTTCAGCGCTGTGCGGTCGATGATGGCCCGGAGCTGCTCGAACCGACCGCCCACCTCGCTGCCCTTGCCGGACATGGTCTCCAGCAGCACGGTGGTGGTCATCTCCGGGAAGAGGACCTGGTCCAGGACCTGGGCGATCTTGGCGATGCCTATCTCCATGCCCTGGCCCACGTGGCTGCCGGGGTGGAAGTTATAATACTGGCCGGGGGTGTATTCCATGCGCTTCAGGTCGTCGGCGAAAGCGGTCAGGGCGAACTGGCGCACGTTCTCTTTCTCCGCGCAGGGGTTCAGGGTATAGGGCGCGTGGGCCACCAGCCGGTCGATGTCTTTCTCCCGGCAGAAGTCCAGGAAGGCGGCCACGTCGGCGGGATCGACGTCCTTGGCCGCGCCGCCCCGGGGGTTGCGGGTGAAGAAGGCGAAGGTGTTGCCCCCCAGCGCGTCGATGCGCCGGCCCATGGCCAGGTAGCCGCCGCTGGAGGAGATGTGGCATCCGATACGGAACATGGCGTCCTCCTTACTTGCAGTATTTGTCCATCCAGGAGAGGATCTCGTTCATCCTGGAAACACGGTTTTTCGGCTTGCCGGAGCGGCTCAGCTCGTGGCTCTCGCCCCGGAACAGGCACAGCTTCGTTTCCACGCCCGCCTTTTTCAGCGCCGTGAACATGGCCAGCCCCTCGCTCATCCAGCAGCGGAAGTCGTTGTCCGAGTGGATGAACAGGGTGGGGGTGGTGCAGTTCTTGGCGTACTGCAGCGGGGAGTGGGACCACAGCTTGGCCACATCGGTGTCGGTGGTGGCCCGCATCTGGTTTTCCGTGAAGCGCAGGCCGATGTCGGTGGTGTACTCGAAGGTGGTCCAGTTGGCGATGGACCGCTGGCTGGCCGCGGCGGCGAACCGGTCCGTGTGGCCGATGATCCAGTTGGTCATGAACCCGCCGTAACTGCCGCCGGTGACCCCCACCCGGGCCGGGTCCACCTCCGGGTATTGGGCCAGCATCTGGTCCAGGAAGGCCATGATGTCCTCATAGTCGATGGAGCCGTACTTGCCGGAGATGAAGCCGAAGTCATTGCCCCGTCCGTCGGAACCCCGGGGGTTGCAGTAGAAAACGAAGTAGCCCGCGTTAGCCCAGACCTGCATCTCGTGGTGGAACACGTCCCCGAACACGGTCCGCGGCCCGCCATGGATGTGGAGGATGGCGGGATAGCGCACCCCGGGCCGCCAGCCCGCGGGCCGCATGGCCCAGCCGTGGATGGCGTAGCCGTCGGCGTTGGTGAACACGTGCATCTCCGGCTGGGACCAGTCGTACTCGTCGATCTTGGAGAAGTATGTCAGCCGCTTTCCGTCGCCGTCATACAGCTCACACAGGTCCTTGCCGTACAGCCCGCAGTACACGATCCGGCCATCCTTGACGTCGAAGCTGTCGCAGCTGCCCGGGCCGGTCAGCTCCCCGGAGATGGCGCCGGAGCGGTCTATGTAACGCAGGTAGGCGCTGTCGTCCACCGTGGTCAGGAAGTAGAACCGGTCCCCGTCCGCCTTGGCGCCCCGGCCTCCGCCCAGCCGGGCGTCGGAGCCTACGGAGCCGTCGCCGATGGAGGCCTCGTACCGGGCCAGCAGGGCCAAGACCCCGGAGGCGGGGTCCAGGGTGTAGAAGTCCGGGTACTGGTCGTCGCCGTAGGTCATGCCCGAGCCGTCGGGCACCGGCAGCTTCCCGTCGGTGAGGGCCAGCAGGACCTTGCCGCCCCACAGGCCCAGCAGGTAGCAGTCCGCGCTCCCCGGCTGGAGCAGGCAGCGGGTCGTGCCGGCGGCCAGGTCATAGGCGTAGACGCCGGGATAGCCGTCGCTGCGGGGGGACACGGGGCCGGCGGTATACACCACCAGCTCCCCCTCCCGGTCGAAGCCGCCGCAGTTCATATCCGTCCCCGTGATGGGGGCAAGGGTGCCGGAGGAGGGGTCGAACAGGCCCAGCATGTTCCGCTTGCCGCTGATGATGTGCCGGCCGTTGAACCAGAAGGGGTAGTCCTCCAGCACGTAATAGGCCGGGTCCTTGATGTCGGCCAGGGCCTTGTCCCGCTCGGGGCCGGTCAGCTCCCGGATGGCGTCGAAGCGGCAGTCGTGGGTGTAGGCGCACAGGTACCGGCCATCGCCCAGGGACTTGAGGGCGCTGACCTGCTCCGGCACGGAGAAGGCCAGGCGGGCCTCCCCGCCCCGGGGGTCGATCTCATAATAGACCGTCACAGGCTCTCCGGATTCGGCCTTTTTCCGCAGGGCCGGGTCCCGCCGGCAGGGGAACAATATCTTCCCGTCGTCGGTCCACAGAAAGCTCCTGCCGTCGCCGCCGGAGGTGAGCTGGCGGGTCCGGCCGTTCTCCAGCAGCCAGATGTCGCCCAGGTAGCCGTTCTCCTCCCGGTCGGCATGGGACACGACGAAGGCCGTCATGGTCCCGTCGGGGGACAGGGAGGGGGCGCTGACGAACTGAAAGTCATACAGGGTCTCCGGGGTGATCTTTTTCATTGTGCGTTCCTCTTTCCGTATCATTCTGCCGCCAGCAGCTCCGCCGCGGCGCTGAGATTTGCCTGTTCCCGGGTCCGGAGGGTGCGCAGGGAGGCGGAGATGTGCTCCGCATCCATGTGCATGGCCAGGTCCGCCAGGTCCGTCAGGGTCTGTTCCGTCACGTCCGCCAGCGCCGCCATGGGCAGGCCCGCCTCGGTGCAGAAGGCGTCCACCTTGGGATCATAGCTGATCCCCGCGGCAGGCACGCCCCCCGCCAGGGCGAAGATCAGCCCGTGCAGGCGCATGGACAGCACCAGGCTCATCCGCCCCACACGCCTGGGGTCGGCGGACAGGGACCAGGGCACGTCCTGCAGCGCCGCGCCCACGCTCCGGGCCGCCTGCCGGTCGTCGGGGGACAGGCAGATGAACACCGGCGCCAGCTTATACCGCTGCCAGACGTACCGTGCCGCCGCCGCCAGCTCCGGCACGTGGACCCACAGCTCCGGCCAGGGCCGGAGGATGAAGCCCGCCTTCCGCTCCCGCTCCCCGGCGGGGGGCACCCGGCTCAGGGCCGGGTCCGCCGACAGCAGCATCCGCGGGCCGGTCACGCCCCAGGCGGCGAGGGTGTCCAGACTGGCCTGGTCCCGGGCGGCGATCACGTCCGCGCAGGCATTGAGGCAGGCCGCGGCGGCCTGCCGGTCCTTCTCCCGGCGGACGGGGCCGATCCCCGCGCCGTAGAGCATCACCGCGCAGCCCATGGCCTTGGCCGCCCGGGCCAGCAGCAGATAGTACCACAGGCTCCGGCGGCTGGTCACGTCCTGGATCAGGCTGCCGCCTCCCAGGATGAACAGCTTTGACCGGGCCATGGCGGCCAGCCACCCCGGCGCGTTCAGCCGGCCTATCCCGCCGATGCCGGCCCGGCTGCCCGTCCGGCGGCCTCCCCGGGCGATGACCGCGATGGGCATGTCCCGGTCCAGCCGGCGCAGGGACGCCGTCATGGCGGCCAGGACCGCGTCGTCCCCGGCATTGGACATGCCGTAGGCCCCGGCGATTAGCACGCCGCGGCGCGGCTTGTGTTCCGGCATGGGCGTCCCTCCTTCCCCGTGATGGGCGGGCCGCGGCCCGCTGACAAACAGTATAAAATCTGCGGCGGCGGCTGTCAATCCCGGTTTGCGGCCTGGCCGCCTCTTGTTTTCCGGGCGGCATCGGGTGTAAAATAGCGGGGAAGACACCATGCCGGGAGGAAACGCCATGACCAGGATCTATCTGATCCGCCACGCCGAGGCGGAGGGCAACCTCTACCGCCGGCCCCAGGGCCAGTATGACGCCAACATCACCCTGCTGGGCCGCCGCCAGACGGCGGCGCTGGCGGAGCGGTTCCGGGACATCCATCTGGATGCCCTATGGGCCAGCGACCTCATCCGCACCCAGTCCACCGCCAGCGCCCTGCTGAAATACCACCCGGGGCTGACCATGCACACGGAGAAGGCCCTGCGGGAGGTGGACGTGGGCTGCTGGGAGGACCGGACCTGGGGGGAGATCGACAGGGAATATCCCCGGGAGCACTGGCTGTTCACCCATGACCCGGCCCAGTGGCATGTGCCCGGCGGCGAGGACTATGAGGCCGTGTGGCGGCGGGTGCGGGACGCGCTGCTGGCCCTGGCGGCGGCATACCCCGGCGGGACCGTGGCGGCGGTGAGCCACGCCTTCGCCATCCGCACCGTGGCCTCCCACCTGACCGGCAAGAGCTTCGCCGAGATCCCCTACGGGGACAACACCGCAGTCACCACCCTGGAGGCGGAGGACGGCGTGCTGACGCTGACGGATTACGCCGACGGGTCCCACCTGGGCCAGCTGAGCACCTTCGCCCGCCAGGGCCTGGCCGGCGACCCCCTGGGCAAAAAGGCGGACGGCGTGCCCGTGCCCATGGCCCTGCCGGAGGAGGGGGAGCTGTATACCCGCTGCTACGCCGACACGTGGCGGGCCAGCCACGGGGATCTGAGGGGCTTTGCGCCCCAGCTGTATCTGGCCTCCGCGACCCGGCGGGCCAAGTCGGACCCCCGGTGCCTGATGAAGCTGCTGTGGCAGGACAAGTTCGTGGGCCTGGTGGAGCTGGACCCGGAGCGGGGCCGGTCCTCCGGCGCCGGCTGGATCAGCCTTTTGTGGGTGGAGCCGGACATGCGGCAGCGGCGGTTCGGCGCCCAGCTGGTGGGCCACGCGGTGAGCTGCTTCCGGCGCATGGGCCGGACCGCCATCCGCCTGCACGTGTCCCAAAGCAACGCCGCCGCCATCGGCTTTTACGAGGCGCTGGGCTTCCATGTGCTGGACACCGCCCAGGGCGTGGGCGGGCCTCAGTACCTGATGGAGATGGACATCGAGCAGAAAGTGTGGTACCTGCCGTGAGGGCCGCGCCGCTGTATCCCGGCGCCCCGCCAAGGACGGAGCGGGTGTCCGTCGGCCCCGGCCGGCGGATCGTGGCCATATCGGATGTACACGGGGCGCTTTCCTATCTGAAGGGGCTGCTGGACAAGTGCGCCCTGCGGGATGACGACGTGATCGTGTTCGTGGGGGACCTTCTGGAGAAGGGGCCTGACTCCCTGGGCACGCTGCGGTTCGTGATGGACCTGGCCCGGCGGCGGGAGGTCCACACCGTGTGCGGCAACTGCGACTTCTGGCAGAATTTCTGCGACCTGCCCGACGATCCGGAGCAGGACGCGTTCTATCTGCGGTACCTGGTGGGCCGCAACCGGGGCTGGGGCGATGGGATCATCGCCCAGATGCTTCGTGAGCAGGGCGTGGCCATCGCCCCGGACATGGACCTGGCCGCGGCGAAGGCCGCCGTGCGGGACAACTACGGCCCTGAGCTGGACTTTCTGCGGGCGCTGCCCCAGATCATCGAAACGGAGGACTATACCTTCGTCCACGGCGGTCTGGCCCCGGAAAAGGGCGCCTTCGCCTGCATGAAGCTGGACCGGTACCGGGACGTGGCCCGGCCCCATGAGAAGTGGACGGTGGTGGGCCACTGGCCGCTGGTGCTGTACCACGAGGACATCGTGGACGCCCGGCCCATCGTGGACGAGGACCTGCGGCTGGTCAGCATCGACGGCGGGTGCGTGCTCAAGGACGACGGCCAGCTCAACGCCTTCTTCCTGCCGGACATGACCTGGGTGAGCTACGACGGCTTCCCCACCGCCCGGGTGAAGACCGCCCAGGCGGCGGGCGCGCGCCACTGGTACATCCGCTACGGGGACAATGCCGTTCAGATCGTGGCGGAGGAGGGGGACTTCGTCCTGTGCCGCCACATCCGCACGGGCTATGAGATGTGGATGCCCGCCGACCACATCCTCACCCGCTCCGGCGACCGGGCCACGGTCAACGACGTCACCGACTACCGCCTGCCCCTGGCCGCGGGGGACGAGATCAGCGTGGTGCGGAAAACGTCCCGGGGCATCATGTGCAAGCACGGCGGCCTCTCCGGCTGGTACGACGGGGAGTTAGAGGAGTAAAAGAGAAAACCCACCGCCCCGAGGCGTAAAAGCCTCCCCTGTGCAAGGGGAGGTGGCGCGGCGAAGCCGCGACGGAGGGGTTGTCATGGAGCGGAAGCATAACAAAGAACTCACATCAAGAGCAAAAGAGCTTCGCAAAAACATGACGAAGGAAGAGCGGCACCTCTGGTATGACTTTCTTCGGGAGTATCCGGTTCCCTTTTCCAGACAAAAAGTGCTGGGAAAATATATCGCTGATTTTTACTGCGCACAGGCAAAATTGGTCGTCGAACTGGACGGATCGCAGCATTTTGAACCAGATGCTGCAGCAAAGGACGCGGATAGAACGAGCTTTTTGGCTGGCTATGGCTTAACTGTCATAAGGGTACCAAATAATGAGGTCAGTCGGAATTTCGCGGGTGTTTGCGAATATATAGACAACGCCGTAAAACAATCCCTCAGTCACGCTGACGCGTGACAGCTCCCTTTACACAAGGGAGCCTTTCAAACGGTATCGCCTGCGGAGATAGAGAACGCCTCCCCTGTGCAAAGGGAGGTGGCGCGGCGAAGCTGCGACGGAGGGGTTGTCGGCGGCAAAAAACCACCGCCCCGGGGTGAACTGTACCGGGAAAAACAGACAACAGGAAAAGCCACCCCCTGGTGTAAGATAGAAAACACCAGGGGGTGAAGT
>CANQXG010000051.1 GCA_947627735.1 uncultured Oscillospiraceae bacterium
AGTCCACCCCCTGGTGTTTTCTATCTTACACCAGGGGGTGGCTTTTCCTATTGTCTGTTTTTCCCGGTACAGTTCAACGCGGGAGGGCCGTTTTTTCATTTTCCGCAAAGGAGCGCCGGTTTTCGCCTCAGCGTATCCGCCGGCACTCCAGATACCAGCGCTTGTCCAGCGCCGCCCCCACGGAGAAGCTCTTCTTGGGATAGTTCCCATGGCGGAGGATGTGGCCGAACAGCTGGGATTTGTCCAGCGCCGGCAGCAGCCACCCGCAGCCGCCGGGCTGGCCGGCCAGGGCGCGGGCCTCCGCCTCGCCGTGGATATAGTCCACCGTGCCGCCGTGCTCGGCGGTATAGTCCCGGGCCAGTGCATCCGCCCGGGCCACCAGGGTGCCGGCGTCGTCCCCGGACAGCTCCCGTACAAAGCCGCCGGCGTCCGAACCCATCACCACCCGGTGGATAGGGAAGAACTCCACCGCCGGGTCGTACAGGTCCTCCGCCTCCGCCAGGGCGTACCGGGCCGGGTGGTCGGCGGGGGCGCCCGCCGCCTTCAGCTCCTCCCAGCGGTTTTTGGCCGCCGCCAGAGAGTGGTTGCCGTCCCCCATGGCGAACACCACCGGCCCTGGCAGGCCGTCCACCCGCTCACACACGGCCCGGGCCGCCTCGCCGGTGACCCGCGTGCCCCGGATGCGGCCTGCGCCGCCGTACAGCTCGAAGTCGTAGAGCACCTCTCCCCCGCCGGCGGCCGCCGCGGCCATCACGCCGCCGGCGCGGTCGTCCATGAACAGCACGATGTGGGGCATCTCCAGCGCCGCCTGCCGCCGCAGCTGTACCCGGGCGGGCAGCCGCTGGGGCACCGTGGCCTCCGTGGCCCGCACCGGGGAGGCGGAGCCGGGCGTCCAGTCGTAGGCCTCCAGGTCCAGCTTCCCCACCAGGCCCTTCCTGACCTTCCTATTTGGGAGTGTCCGCTCCACATAGACATAAGAATCGTCGAACTGACGGAATATATCCCCCACCAGGTAGTCCTCCATGGCCTGGAGGACCGCCGCCTGGCGCGCCTCCACATCCGGCTCGCCCAGGTACGCCTCCGGCAGCATCATGCGCAGCGTGGAGGGCGCGCCGGCCACATAGCCGCTCATATCCTCCCAGTAGGACCGGCGGGCGGAGAACTGGTCGCAGGCCAGGGACGCCCACTTCGTCATATCGGTCCCCTCCCGGGGCAGCAGGATGTCCGCGGGGGTGAAGATGTTTTTCATAGTATAATACCTTTCCTTTTTCGTCGAAGCACGCATGCCGGGGGTCCCCAGGGGCTTTTGTCAATTCTACATCATCCGGCATACCATGGCAAGAGGTGATGTGGAAATGGACTTCACTTTGCTGGGGACCGATCCCCGGTATCCGTACTTAAAGCGGCGGCTGGAGCTGGACGGCCACCGGCTGACCGCCGACAGCCCCAACCAGATCGCGCCCCCCTCCTGGCGGCGGGGCGTGCCCTACTACAAAGACGAGATCTACGCCATCGAGAACGCCGCCCTCACCGCCGAGGGGGCGCTGGAGCTTATCATGCGCCGGTCCAACCGGGCGCTGGCGGGCATGGAGGTGCTCATCACCGGCTTCGGCCGGATCGGCGGATTCCTGGCGGGGATGCTCTCCGGCCTGGGGGCCCATGTCACCGTGGCCGCCCGCAGCCGCACCGCCCGGGCGGCGGCCCGGGCAAGGGGCTATGAGGCCTCGGCACTGGAGGACATACCGGAAGTATTCGACGCGGTGGTGAACACCATCCCCGCGCCGGTGCTCAGAGGGGATTACGGCGGGGCGCTGTGCCTGGATCTGGCCAGCGAACCGGGAGGCTGGGCCACGGACGCGCCGGTGCTGCGGGCGCCGGGCCTGCCGGGGCTTTATGCCCCCAAGGCCGCCGCCGACGTGATGGCGGAGGCGATCTATCGGGTGATGGAGGAGAACGACCATGGATAAACTGCGACTGGGGCTGGCGCTGACCGGCTCCTACTGTTCCTTCGGAAAGCTGCAGACGGTGCTGCCGGAGCTGTGCCGGCGGTTCGACGTGCTGCCCATATTCAGCGCCAACGCCCTGAAGGACAGCCGCTTCGGCGCCGGGGCGGACTGGCTGGCCCTGCTGGCGGAGAGCACCGGCCGCGACCCGGTCATCTCCGTGGCCCAGGCGGAGCCGCTGGGGCCCAAGGGGCTGATCGACGTGCTGGCCATCGTGCCCTGCACGGGCAACACCCTGGCCAAGCTGAGCCACGGCGTGACGGACACCGCCGTCACCATGGCCGCCAAGGGCCATCTGCGCAACGGCAAACCCCTGGTCATCGGCGTGTCCACCAACGACGGCCTGGCCGCCTCGGCGGAGAACATAGGCCGGCTCCTGGTGCGGAAGAACGTCTACTTCGTCCCCTTCGGCCAGGACGACCCCGACGCCAAGCCCACCAGCCTCAGCTGCCGCTATGAGCGCATCGCCGACACGGTCCTGGCCGCCCGGGAGGGCCGGCAGCTGCAGCCCGTGCTGGCCTGAACATCCGCTTGCGCCCGCCGGTCCCCGGCGGGCGTTTTTTGTTATGTCGCCCGCTATACACCGTGTCGTGCCGTGGGCCGGAAAAACGCCCCATATATGGTGCCCATCCCCCACCAGCTTGCAATTTTCGCTTATATGTGATATATATTTATGGGATATATCCCCCTCGGAGGCACTTTCATGGCCCGTATCAGCAGCAGACCGAAAAAGCCGCGGCGTCACCTGACGCCGGGGCAAAAGCTGTCGCTGACCGCGGCGCTGCTGGTGGTGCTGGCCCTGTGCAGCACGGTGTTCCTCAACTTCCGGACGGACCGGGCCGACGAGGAGAGCGTCAACGCCGACGGCTCGCCCAAGTGGCCCGACGCCGTGGAGGCATACGTCAGCGGCACGGAGGACAGCTACGCCGCCCCCTTCTACAACGAGGGCCTGGCGGAGGTGGGCCAGTACAGCCGGGGCACCCCCATCCTGCTGGAGAACTGGGAACCCTTCGTCACCGAGTCGAAAAACGAGTATTACCACGCCTATCTGGACGGCCAGATAGGCTATATCCCCTGCGGGAACGTGACCACCGACCAGGCGGAGCTGCTGACGGAAACGGAGCTGTACGTCCGCTCCACCGTCCACCTGATGAAGCAGTTCGACGACCTGGCCATCGGCCCGCTGGTCCAGCAGGGCACGCTGCTGCGCATCGTCGGCTACGACTACTTCAAGCCCGACGGCAACGTGAACATGTACTATATAAAAATGGGCGACGAGTTCGGCTGGATCAAGTCCGAATACGTGGTCACCAACTACTCCGACGCCATGACCCACTGGAAGGAGCAGGAGGTCTACCAGGAGATGCACGTGTTCCGGGGCGACGGCTGGGGCGGCGGCGACGCCGGCGGACTGGACTACTGGCCCCATGAAAAGGGCGACTTTGCCGCCGACGGCAACGAGATGCCCCAGGACGTGTACGCCATGTACATCCCCGTCAACCACCTGACCCTGGACACGGTCCCCCTGTATCTGGAGGCCGCCGAGGGCACCGCCATCAACGCCTTCGTGGTGAATCTGTGGGACTGCTCCTATCTGTCGGAGGCCTATCTGGCCTATGACTCCCCCTGGCTGAAGAGCTACAACCTGCTGGACAGCTACACCGTGGTCAACTCCACCGACGAGTGCGCCCGGGCCATCAAGATGCTCCAGGACGAGGGCTATTACATCATCGGCCGGCTGAGCGTGTTTCAGGACGCGCCCCTGGCCCTGGCCCGGCCCGAGTGGGCCATCACCAACGCCATGGGCACCCCCATCCAGATCGGCGACTACTACGCCCCCTCCGCCTACTGCCGGGACGTGTGGGAGCTGAAGGTGGGCTTCGCCGTGGAGGCGGCGGACCTGTTCGGCCTCAACGAGATCCAGTTCGACTTCGTCCGCTTCCCCGACTATCTGCAGAGCTACATCGACGACGGCGGGGTGGAGATGAAGAACACCTACAACGAATCCCGCGCCCAGGCGGTGCAGCGGTTCCTCACCTACGCCACCGACGTGCTCCACGCCCACAAGGTCTACGTGGCCTGCAACGTGATGGGCGAGACCAGCAACTACTACGTGGCCCCCTTCGGCCAGTACTATCCCGCCATCAGCGACGTGGTGGATGTGATCTGCGGCATGCCCTACCCCGACTCCTTCGGCACGTTCCTGGACAACCATGAGCTGATCGTCCCCTACAAGCGGCCCTACTACATGATGAACAACTTCGGCAAGGCCGCCCACAACCGCCAGGCCGAGTGCGCCAGCCCCGCCATCTCCCGGGTGTGGATACAGACCTGGAACGTGGGCAACTATGTCTACGACGCCGAAACGGTGAAGCGGGAGATCGTGGGCATGTACGACGCGGACGAGCCCGGCGGCTACATGCTGTGGTACAGCAACGGCTCCATCAACATCGTGGACAAGATCCGCGACGCCCTCACCATCGACTACCGCAAGCTCTACGACGAGGCGCTGGAGCAGGGCCTGTACCTGCACGAGTACATGGGCCTGTCCACCAGCGACGAGCAGGAGGGAGCCTGACAAGCCCCATCCGCCGCCCCGGACCGCCGTCCGGGGCGGCTTTTCCATGGGCGGAATTGACTTTCCCGGGGCGATGTATTATACTTTTTTGGTTGAATAGCCGTCCTTTCCGGACATGCTAAACACGCAAGACCGTACCGCCGTCCGGCGGAGAGAAACAGGAAATGAGATCATGGACAAGCTGAGATTCTATTTGGCGCTGTGGCTGGCGAAGCTGTCCCGCCCGGTGCTGAAGCTGACCCGGCACAAGGGCACGTCCTTCCCCGGGGAGCTGGCGCTGCGCATATGCCCGGCGTTTTTGCAGTATATCCATATGCCGGAGCAGATCATCGCCGTCACCGGCAGCAACGGCAAGACCTCCACCGTGGCGATGATCGCCGCCATCCTCACCGCCGCCGGGCGGGATGTCGTCTACAACAAGGAGGGTTCCAACCAGACCGAGGGCGTGGCCACGCTGCTGCTGTCCAACTGCTCCCTGGCGGGGAAGATGCGGGGGGACGTGCTGCTGCTGGAGAGCGACGAGCGGTACACCAAGTTCACCTTCAAATGGTTCCACCCCACCCACTACGTGATCACCAACCTGTACCGGGACCAGCTGACCCGCAACGGCCACCCGGAGTGGGTCTATGATGCCATCCGCCCCTCCATCCACCCCGAAACCCACCTGGTGCTGAACGCCGACGACCCGCTGGTGGCCAGCTTCGCCCAGGGCCATGACCCGGAGAAGGTCACCTGGTTCGGCCTGGAGGAGACCCTCTCCAGCTCTACTGAGCACCACGGCATATACCACGACGGGGGCCGCTGCCCCCTCTGCCACGGACGGATGGACTACAGCTGCTACCACTATGCCCACATCGGCCACTACAAGTGCTCCGTCTGCGGCTACAGCCGGCCCGACCCCGACTTCGCCGGCACGTACCTGGACCTGAAAAACGGCAAGCTGACCGTCAACGGACGGGTGGACCTCCGCCTTGCCTTCCGCCGCATCTACAACATCTACAACGTCCTGGCCGCCTGGGCCGTGTGCACCCTGGTGGGCGTGGACGAGCAGTCCATCGCCGCCACCATCAGCAGCTACGCGCTGAAAAATGGCCGGACCATCCGCTTCACCCTGGGCGCTCACAAGGGCACGCTGCTGATCTCCAAGCACGAAAATTCCGTGGCCTACGACACCAACCTCGCCCACATCCAGGCCCTGAACGAACCCTGCGAGGTGATGATAATCGTGGACGCCATCAGCCGCCGGTACTTCACCGGCGAGACCAGCTGGCTGTGGGACATCGACTTCGACCGGCTGGCCGTGCCCCACGTGAAGCGGATATGGCTGTGCGGCAAGTACGTCAACGACCTGGCCATGCGCTTCGACTACACCGGCGTGGACCCGGAGAAGATCGTCCTGCGGGAGAGCCTCTCCCAGGCCACGGAGGAGCTGAAGGCCCAGGGGGACCTGCCCCTGTACGCGACGACCTGCTTCTCCGACCGGGACAAGCTGCTGGCTCTGGTCCAGCGGGAGAAGGAGGTCTGAAATGGAGCTGAACATCCTGCACCTCTACCCGGACGTGATGAGCCTCTACGGCGAGCACGCCAACATCACCGTGCTGCGCCGGCACCTGGAGACCCTGGGCGTGACCGTGAACGTCCGCGTCCTCCATGCCGACGACGCCCCCGACTTTGCCGGCGCGGGCCTCATCTACATGGGCGCGGGCACCGAGCGGACCCAGAAGTTCGTCCTGCAGCGGCTGGCCGGCCAGGGTCCGGCCCTGCGCGCCGCCACGGACCGGGGCGCGGTGGTGCTGTTCACCGGCAGCGCCATGGAGATGCTGGGCGCGTCCGTCACCGACGCCGCCGGCAAGGTCTGGCCCGCCCTGGGCGTGGCCGGTTTCACCACCGTGGAAACGGAAAAGCGCGCCCCCGGCGACGTGATCGCCTGCTCCGACCTGACGGACAGCCCCGTGGTGGGCTTTATGAACAAGTGCTCCCTGACCCGCGGCGTGACCGCCCCCCTGTTCGACCGTCTGACGCTGGGCTTCGGCAACGACGCGGAGCTTGGCCCGGAGGGCTGGCGGGACGGGAACATCCTGGCCACCCACATCACCGGCCCGCTGCTGGTGAAAAACCCGGACCTGCTGGACTGGCTCATCCGCCGTCTGGCGGAGCTGAACGGCTGGGACCTGCCGGAAGCCCTCCCCTCCCTGCCCCACGAGCGGGACGCCTACGCCGTCACCCTCCGGGAACTCCAGGGCCGGGTGAAGTGAGCGAACGCAGGGCCTTGTAATCGTTTCCCGGGCGTGATATACTGGCTTTACTAACGTAGCGTGATAAAAGGAGGAACGGCCCGTGAGCGAGGAAAAGAAGCTGGACGAGAAGGTCCTGGAGGACGTCACCGGCGGGACCAAAACAGCCTTAAATATTTTTATAACGGATAATTGCACGTCCTGCGGTCACCTGTTCAGCCATACCTGTCCTTATGGGGGGTCCGCGCAGGCCTATGCAGAACTGGGTACTGACGAGCTGTGCCCCAAGAAGGAGGCTATGTAATGAGCGAGGAAAAGAAACTGGACGGAAAGGCCCTGGAGGGCGTCACCGGCGGAATACTTAGTCAATTTGAAATGGGCAACTGTTCCCATTGCGGCCACTTTCGCAATGATACCTGTCCCTATGGGAGCATCGATAATGCCATCGGTGAACTGGGCCGTTACGCGCGGTGCCCCGAGAAGGTAGATCTGTAACGAGCGAGGAAACAAGGCAGCGGCCACAAAAAAGAGGACAGCGTTTGCTGTCCTCTTTTTTGTTTTTTGCTCTTTACGCCTCTTCAAAGGCGTCCTTGCCCATGCCGCAGATGGGGCACTCCCAATCGGCGGGGACATCCTCCCAGGCGGTGCCGGGAGCCACGCCGTGCTCGGGGTCGCCCACGGCCGGGTCATACTCGTAGCCGCAGGGGCACACATACTTCTTCATGCCGCGGTCTCCTTACTTGAAGTAGCGCTCCAGCAGGCCTTTGAAAGCCTTGCCGTGGCGGGCCTCGTCCCGGGCCATCTCATGGACGGTGTCGTGGATGGCGTCCAGGTTCAGGGCCTTGGCCTTCTTGGCCAGCTCGAACTTGCCGGCGGTGGCGCCGTTCTCGGCCTCCACGCGCATCTCCAGGTTCTTCTTGGTGGAGTCGGTGACCACCTCGCCCAGCAGCTCGGCGAACTTGGCGGCGTGCTCGGCCTCCTCATAGGCGGCCTTCTCCCAGTACAGGCCGATCTCGGGATAGCCCTCGCGATGGGCCACGCGGGCCATGGCCAGATACATGCCGACCTCGCAGCACTCGCCGTTGAAGTTGGCCCGCAGGCCCTCCAGAATCTCGGGATCGACGCCCTGCGCCACGCCGACGACGTGCTCGGCGGCCCAGGTCATCTCCTCATCCTGCTTCTTGAACTTCTCCGCGGGCGCCTTGCAGACAGGGCACTTCTCGGGGGGCGTGTCGCCTTCATGTACATAACCGCAGACGGTGCAGATCCATTTAGCCATATCATATACCTCCTGAAATCAATTAGGAATTATTCCTAAAACTAGCATTATTATACCATATCCCAGCCGTTTGTCAATAGCAAGGCGTGTCCAGCCGCAAGAAAACCGCCCCCGGTCGGTGAACTGTACCGGGAAAAACAGACAACAGGAAAAGCCACCCCCTGGTGTAAGATAGAAAACACCAGGGGGTGGACT
>CANQXG010000052.1 GCA_947627735.1 uncultured Oscillospiraceae bacterium
GTGGACTGCGGCGATTACGTCATCATCATCAACGCCGAGCAGGCCGTCCTGACCGGCAAGAAGCTGGAGCAGAAATACTACCGCACCCACTCCGGCTATCCCGGCGGGCTGCATGAAACCCAGTACAGCCGTCTGATGGCGTCCAAGCCCGAGCTGGCCATGCGTCTGGCCGTGCGGGGCATGCTGCAGAAGAACGCCATGGCCAAGAACCAGCTGACCCGGCTGCGCATCTTCAAGGGCAGCGAGCACACCCACCAGGCCCAGAAGCCTGAGATGTATGTGGAAGGAGGCCGTAACTAATGGCTACCTATCAGTCCAAGCGTCCTTACCTCTACGGCACAGGCCGGCGTAAGAGTTCCGTCGCCCGCGTCCACCTGATCCCCGGCGGCACCGGCGTCATCACCATCAATGGCCGCAGCATCGACGACTACTTCGGTCTGGAGACCCTGAAGCTGATCGTCCGCCAGCCCCTGGTCACCACCGGCACCACCGACAAGGTGGACATCGAGGCCACCGTGTCCGGCGGCGGCGTCACCGGCCAGGCCGGCGCCATCCGCCACGGCATCGCCCGCGCCCTGCTGCTGGTGAACGAAGAATACCGCGCCCCCCTGAAGGCCGCCGGCTTCCTCACCCGTGACCCGCGCATGAAGGAGCGCAAGAAGTACGGCCTGAAGGCCGCCCGCCGCGCCCCCCAGTTCAGCAAGCGCTGATCGCGAGCCGAAAAATACGAAAAAAGCCCGGAAATATCCATTTCCCGGGCTTTTCTCATACCCATCTCCGTCCCGGTCCGCCGCGGACGGAGCCATCCGGAGGGAGACCGCCATGTTTCTTGCCATTGCTTTTGCTCCATGCAAGGTTTGAGGATACTGCATGGAGCGGAGCGGGTCTGATCTGACCCGACATCCTCAGACTTTGCGAGTTTGATACACACAATCATTCAAAGGAGCAAAGTCAAAATGAAAACCAAATACAAAGATCTCAAGACCTTTTTCATCCTGTGGTCTACCCAGTCGCTGTCCCAGCTGGGCAGCGCCATGACCGGCTTCGCGCTGACGCTGTGGCTGTATGAAAAGACCGGCTCGGCTCTGCGGACGGCGCTTTTGTCCATATGCTCCTACACGCCCTATGTGCTGATGAGCATCTTCGCCGGGGCGCTGTCCGACCGGTGGGACAAAAAGCGGACCATGCTGGTGTGCGACACCCTCGCCGCCTGCTGCTCGGTGCTGGTCCTGATCCTGTTAAAGACCAACTCGCTGCGGCCCGTTCACATGTATGCGCTGAACGCTGTGACCGGCCTGATGAACACGGTCCAGCAGCCCGCCGGCGAGGTGGCCATGACGCTCATCACGCCCCGGGAGCAGTACCAGCGGACCAGCGGTCTGCGGTCGCTTTCAAACGCGCTCGTCACGATCCTGCACCCCATGCTCGCCGCGTCCCTCTACGCGGCCGCGGGGATGGACGGGGTGATCGGCGTGGACCTGGCCACCTTCGCCGCGGCCTTCGGGACGCTGGCGTTCTGCGTCCACATCCCGCCCCTGGAGGCCCGGCGGGCGGACGACGCGAAACAGACCGTCTTATCCAGCGCGAAGGCCGGGCTGTCCTACTTGCGCCGAAACGGGCTGATCCTCCGGCTGATCCTGTTTCTCGCGGGGGTGAACCTTGTGGCCTCCGCCTTTGACGCGGCGCTGCCGCCCTACGTGCTCGCCCGGGAAAACGGCGGGAGGGCGGTGCTGGGCGCCGTCATGTCCTGCGCCGGGGCCGCGACGCTGCTGGGGAGCCTGGCGGTGACCGCGCTTCCCCCGCCCAAGGACCGCGTCCGGGTCATCGTGGTGACGATGCTGTTTTCCCTGGGCACGGAGAATTTCCTCCTCGCCTTTGCCCGCACGCCCCTGTGGTGGTGCCTCGCCCAGCTCATCGGCTGGTCGGTGGTGCCCGTCATGAACGCCAATCTGGACGTGATCCTGCGCAGCACCATCCCGGCGGAGATGCAGGGCCGGGTCTATGCCTGCCGGAACACCGTGCAGTTTTTCACCATCCCCATCGGCACCTTCGCCGGCGGGTTCCTGGTGGACAGGGTCTGTGGGCCGTGGATGACGCAGGCGGCCCCGGACGGGCCGCTGGCGGCACTGTTCGGCGCGGGAAAGGGCGCCGGCGCCGCCCTTGTGATGTTCATGCTGGGCGTCGCGGGCGTGGCCATGTGCCTGCTGTTCGGATGGGTCCTCCGAAGATACAAATTCGTGGAGCCGACCGAAAATGATATGCGCTGAAACCCACCCCCTCCCCGGGCATCTGCCCGGGGAGGGTTTTTCTTGCCTGGACAGCCGGGACGTGTTATCATGGACTCGAGGAAAGGGGGCAAGGAAATGATGGAGAACAAGGATACCATCCCGGAACTGAGGCCATTTTTGAACGAGGCCGGACAGCTGGTGGCCATGCCGTCCAAGCATAAAAAGAAACTCCTCGCCTACTATTACCTGGCAACAAAGATAGAGGCCGGCCGCCAATACACGCAGAAGGATATAAACGAGCTGCTGGATCACTGGGCCGTGTTTCACGATCCCGCCACGTTAAGACGGGAATTATATGACCGGCGCCTGCTGGACAGGACCTTGGACGGCAGCCGATATTGGAGGCAGGAAGACCTGCCCTCCCTGGAGCGATTTCTCGCCCGGTATCTCCCATGACCGCACTCCCTCCCCGGGCAGATGCCCGGGGAGGGTTTTTCTTGCCTGGACAGCCGGGACGTGTTATCATGGACTCGAGGAAAGGGGGCGCCGCCGTGAAACGGGTATTGACGCTGCTGCTGGCGCTGATGCTGCTGGCGGCCCATGCCTGCGGGGAGAAGATTGTCACCGGCTTCACGGCGGCGTCTGTGCCGGGCGTTTTGGTGCTGGCCGGCTCCGACGGGGAGCGCACCGCCTTTCATCTGACGGAGGACACGGTCTTTTTCCTGCCGCCGGAGCTGACGGAGGAGGATATGCTGGCAGGCCGTTGCCCGGATGCGGACATCTCCGTGACCCGGGGCAGGCGCAACGGCTCGTTCACCGACGCCGTACAGGGCTGGACCTGCAAAGCCTACGACGCCAAAACGGTCAGTGTCCGGATCGCGGACACGGGCACGGCTACGGTCCTCTCCGACGGGACGGAGCTGGGGATATGGCGGGGCCAGAGCGAAACGGTGTACATGCTCCCCGGCCATCAGGAGCTGCTCACGGTGCCGGACCCCTCCGGCCCCAGGAACGCGGCGGTGTCCGGGGTGGACAGCGCCCTCTCCGATGCCGCCTGGGAGAACATCCAGGCCTATTATGACATGCAGGGCCTTCTCTACGACAGCCCTGCCCAGCTGGAGAGCGCCTATGCCGCCTGGCAGGCGGACCCGGAGGGCTATCAGTCCCGCACGCTGGGCCAGGACATCTCCCCGTCCATGTCCAATGACCGCATCATCTGCTTCGTCACCACCGTCGTCCGGCCCCTGGAGGACGGGTCCCACACGGAGGACCGGTCCTGCGCCGTCTTTGACCGGACCACAGGCCAGCCCATCCCCATGGAGGCGCTGTTCACCTGCGGCGCGGACGAGCTGGCGGACGCCTTCCTGGCCGAAGCAAACGTGGGCTACGAGGCCCTGCGGGCCGAGATGCGCGCCGCCTTCCGCCCGGAGTACATCCTCCCCCAGGAGGACCATCTGGCCCTGCACTTCCCCGCCGGGAGCCTGCCCAGCCAGGAGCACAGCTATATCATCGGCCTGGACTACGCCGGCCACCAGGGCCTGAAGGACCTGCTCCAGGACTGGGCCTTGCCGGACGGCGTATCGTGACGGGCACACGCCCGCGAAAAAAAACACTGTGACCAAAGGAGGCGCGCCATGCATCCTATCGCCGCGGTCCGGGCCTGGTCCCGGGCGGAGCACCGCTTCACCCGCTGGGAGAAGTTCGTGATCCTCATGTTCCTGTGCACCTGCGGGGGCATATTCGGCTTCATCTATGAGACCTTCTTCTACCGGATCGACCTGGGCTATTTCGTCAAGCGGGGCACCACCCTGGGTCCTTGGATCCCCATCTACGCCTACGGCTCGTTCTTCATCCTGCTGTTCGCCTACCGCTTCCGCCGCCACCCCTTCGCGGTGTTCCTGCTGGGCACGGTGTCCTCCGGCGTGCTGGAATACGCCGTGGGCTGGTTTCTGTGGACCCACATGCACACCCGGCTGTGGGACTACAACACGGAGATCTGGAACTGGGGCAACATCAACGGCTACATCTGCGCCCGGTCGGTGCTGTTTTTCGGCCTGTCGGGGCTGTTTCTGGTGTATCTGCTGGTCCCCCTGGCCACCCACCTGGCCGCCAGCATGAAAAAGCGCACCTTTGCCCTGATGACCCTGATCCCCGCGGGCCTGTTCGCCCTGGACATCCTCTACAGCTTCATCCGCTGACATGCCCACAAAAAAATGTCCCCTGTCCTGCCGGACAGGGGACATTTCGCGTCTATTTTGGAATTAATACATCCCGCCCATGTCGGGGTTGGGAGCGGCCACGGGCGCGGGCGGCTCCTTGATGTCGGTGACCAGGCTCTCGGTGGTCAGCACCATGCCCGCCACGGAGGCGGCGTTCTCCAGCGCGCTGCGGCAGACCTTGGTCGGGTCCACGATGCCCGCGGCGATCATGTCGCAGAACACCTCCTGGGCCGCGTCGAAGCCGAAGGTGGGCACGTCGCTGGCCATGATCTTGTCCAGGATCACGGCGCCCTGCAGCCCCGCGTTGGCGGCGATCTGCATCACAGGGGCCTCCAGAGCCTTGGCAACGGCCTTGGCGCCGGTCTTGGCGTCGCCCTCCATGGAGTCGGCCACGGCGGAAGCGGCCTTGGCGCCCAGGATATAGGCGGTGCCGCCGCCGGCCACGATGCCCTCCTCCACCGCCGCGCGGGTGGCGTTCAGGGCGTCCTCGATGCGGAGCTTCTTTTCCTTCATCTCGGTCTCGGTGGCCGCGCCGACCTTGATGACGGCCACGCCGCCGGCCAGCTTGGCCAGGCGCTCGTTGAGCTTCTCCTTGTCATACTCGCTCTCGGTGACCTCGATCTGGGCCTTGATCTGATGGATGCGGTCGGCAATGGCCTTGGCCTCGCCGGCGCCGTCCACGATGATGGTGTTCTCCTTGGACACCTTGACCTGGCGGGCATGGCCCAGCTGGTCCACGGTGGCGTCCTTCAGCTCCATGCCCAGGTCGGAGGAAATGACCTGGCCGCCGGTGAGGATGGCGATATCCTGGAGCATCTCCTTGCGCCGGTCGCCGAAGCCGGGGGCCTTGACGCACACGCAGGTGAAGGTGCCGCGCAGCTTGTTGAGGATGATGGTGGCCAGGGCCTCGCCCTCCACGTCCTCGGCGATGATGAGCAGCTTCTTGCCGGCCTGCACCACCTGCTCCAGGCAGGGCAGGATGTCCTGGATGTTGGAGATCTTCTTGTCGGTGATGAAGATGCAGGGATCGTCCAGCACGGCCTCCATCTTCTCGGTGTCGGTGGCCATGTAGGGGGTGATGTAGCCCCGGTCGAACTGCATGCCCTCCACGACCTCGGAGTAGGTCTCGGCGGTCTTGGACTCCTCCACGGTGATGACGCCGTTCTGGCTGACCTTCTCCATGGCCTCGGCGATCAGCTTGCCGATGGTCTCGTCGCCGGAGGACACGGCGCCCACGCGGGCGATGTCCCCGGAGCCGGACACGGGCTGGGAGTTGGCCTTGATGGCGGCCACGGCGGCCTCGGCGGCCTGGGCGATGCCCTTCTTCATGACCATGGGGTTGGCCCCGGCGGCCAGGTTCTTCAGGCCCTCGCGGATGATGGCCTGGGCCAGGATGGTGGCGGAGGTGGTGCCGTCGCCGGCCACGTCATTGGTCTTAGTGGAAACTTCTTTGATCATCTGGGCGCCCATGTTCTCGAACGGGTCGTCCAGCTCGATCTCCTTGGCGATGGTCACGCCGTCGTTGGTGATGAGGGGGGAGCCATATTTCTTGTCCAGGACCACGTTGCGGCCCTTGGGACCCACGGTGATCTTGACGGTGTCCGCCAGCTTATCGACGCCCCGCTGCAGGGCGGCGCGGGCCTCTTCTCCGTAAATGATCTGCTTTGCCATTTCTGCTTGCCTCCTAAATTACTGCACGATGGCCAGGATGTCGCCCTGGCGCACGATGGTGTATTCCTGGTCCTCCACCTTCACGGTGGTGCCGCTGTACTTGCCCGTGATGACCCGGTCGCCGGCCTTGACTTCCATCTTGATCTCATTGCCGTCCACCACGCCGCCGGGACCCACGGCCACGACTTCAAAGATCTCCGGCTTCTCCTGGGCGGAAGGGGCGAGGATGATGCCGCTCTTGGTCTTTTCCTCAGCCTCCAGGCGCTTTACGACGACCTTATCGGCCAACGGTTTCAGTGTCATTCTATATGCCTCCTAAAAAAGTAAATACAAATTTCACGGTGTTAGCACTCTTTGTCCTGGAGTGCTAACACCGTTATAATACCCTAGTTATCCGTTTTCTTCAACTGGTAATCTGCACAAATTTGGATGCTTTGTTTTGGCGGTAATAACAATTATCTCTCTGTCAAGAATGGGCCATTGGCTCCTTCCCCACGACAAGCAGGCCGTATGTTTCCGGACGGCGGTATCTGTCCCCCATGACCTCGTGCTCCCGGTACCGGCGCAGCAGGTCCAGATCCAGCTCGGCGATATAGACCCCTTCCTCTTCCGGCGCCTCAAAAACGCACATATCACGCGGCCCCAGCTCATCCCCCAGCCAGGCCACGCCGTCGAACAGCGTGGAATGGCCGTTGCAGTCAGGCTGGCCCTTGGGATAGTTGCATGTAGCCACCGCCATCATATTTTCATAGGCCCTGGTGCGCAGCGCCGCCAGCCGGTTGATCTCCATGGGGCAGGCGTTAGGTGCCAGGACCAGCTCCGCGCCCTGGAGCATCAGCAGTCGGGCGCTCTCGGGAAACTCCCTGTCAAAGCAGATCATGGCGCCCACCTTCACCGTCACGTTTCCCAGGTCCAGCTCGGCCACACGAAACCCCTCGCCAGGCGCAAGCACCCTCTCCAGGTCAAAAGCGCAGGTGTGGACCTTGGCATAGTGCAGCCGCCGCTCCCCCCGGCGGTCGAAGAGGACCACCGAATTGCGGGGTTTTGGCTCGTGGCTCTCCAGGAAGGAGACCGCTATCGCCATCCGCAGCTGTGCGGCCAGGACCCTGAAGGTTTCCACGAACGCGCCATCGGCGGGGACCGCCAGCTCCCGGAGCTTCTGCGTATCCTGGGGCAGCTCGTATCCGTCGCTCCACATCTCCGGAAACAGCGCGATATCCGCCCCCAGCTCCTTTGCCCGTTTGCAGGCCTCTATACCCTTTTCCAGCTGCCCCTGCAGGCTGCCGCATGGCAGCAGCTGCAACAGCGCGATCCTGATGTTCATAAAAACACCCCTTCCTGCGCCGCTAAAAGCCGCCGCTTTCGGACGGCACGCACCCTTTACCGGTCGTTGTTCTTGAACACATCCGCCACATCGCTGATGGTCATGAACGCGCAGGGGTCGATCTGGCGGACGATATTGCGCATCCGGCGATCTGGAAGCGGTTGACCACGAAATAGATGACGGTTTTTTCCGCGTTGGAGTAGCCGCCCACGGCGGCGATCTTCGTGGTGCCGCAGCCGAAGGCGTCGATGAGCGCGTCGCTGATGGGCTTGGGCCTGTCCGTCACGATGAGCACTTCCTTGGAGCGGTCGAAGCCCTCCACGATGAAGTCCACGGTCTTGAGTCCCGCCGCGTAGGTGACGATGGAGTACAGCGGCAGTATCCAGCTGTGGATGACGCAGCCGCACACGATGTACAGCAGCACGTTGTAGACCATCACGAAGGTGCCCACGGTGATGTTCAGCCCCTTGGCGAATATCACCGCCAGCACGTCGATCCCGTCGATGGCCCCGCCGCTGCGGATGGTGAGGCCGCTGCCCGCGCCGGATATGACCCCGCCGAACAGGGCGCACAGCAGCAGGTCCTGCCCCGCCAAAGGCGAGGCCATGCTCACGTCGATGGGCAGCACGTCGGTGATGAGCCAGGCCGCCCCGGCGTACACCGCCACCGCGAACAGGGAATACACGGTGAAGGCCGCGCCCAGCTTTTTGGCCCCGATAAGAAACAGCGGTATGTTCAGCAGCAGCAGGAACACAGAAAGGCTCAGCTTCTCCGGGGTGATCTGCGAAAGCAGGATGGACGTGCCGGAGATGCCGCTGTCATAGAGCTTCACCGGCGC
>CANQXG010000053.1 GCA_947627735.1 uncultured Oscillospiraceae bacterium
CTTTTTGTCGTGCCCTTTCCTCCGCTGTACTTTTTCTTCATTTTGGGCTTGACTTTTTATTCGCAGGCTCCTGTTACAAAAGCACAAGGCCTGTCCGACAAGTTCGGACAGGCCTTGTGCCGTGCTGTCATGGCTCCTATTGATCCAAAATGGGTAAAATGCGGGTAAAATGCTTCGATATATACCCTCGAATCCCCTCAAATACGCGATTCTCTTAATCCGTCGGCTTCATCGTCGGGAACAGGATCACATCCCGGATGGTGTCCACACCGGCCAGGAGCATCACCGCCCGGTCGATGCCCATGCCCAGGCCGCCGGTGGGCGGCATGCCGTACTCCAGGGCCTCGCAGTAGTCCACGTCCATGTCGTTGGCCTCCTCGTCGCCCTTGGCCTTCAGGGCCATCTGCTCCTCGAAGCGCAGCCGCTGGTCCAGGGGGTCGTTCAGCTCGGAGAAGGCGTTGCCCATCTCGCAGGCGCCTATGAATGCCTCGAACCGCTCGGTGAGGCGGCTGTCGGCGGGGCTGCGCTTGGCAAGCGGCGACACCTCCACCGGATACATGGTGATAAAGGTGGGCTGGATGAGCTTTTCCTCCACCTTCTGGTCAAAGGTCTCGTAAAGGGCGTGGCCCCAGGTGGGTTCCTTGCCGTCCATATCCACGCCGGCGGCCTTGGCCGCGGCCACGGCAGCGGCGTCATCGCTGATGGCGCCGAAGTCCACGCCGGCAAATTCCTTCACGGCGTCGGCCATGGTCAGCCGCCGCCAGCCGGGGGACATGTCGATCTCATGGCCGCCCCAGGTCAGCTGGTAGGTGCCCCGCAGCTCCATGGCCGCGCTGGACAGGATGCCCTCCACGTAGTCCATCATGGTCTCGAAGTTGGCGTAGCTCTCGTACATCTCCAGGGTGGTGAACTCCGGGTTATGCTTGGTGTCCATGCCCTCATTGCGGAAGATGCGGCCGATCTCATACACCCGCTCCATGCCGCCGACGATGAGCCGCTTCAGGTTCAGCTCCGTGGCAATACGCATGTACATGTCCAGGTCCAGGGTGTTGTGGTGGGTGACGAAGGGCCGGGCGGCGGCGCCGCCCTGGATGGTGCCCAGCACGGGGGTCTCCACCTCCAGGTAGCCCCGCTGGTCCAGATACCGGCGCACGTGGCTGATGAACCGGGTGCGCAGCTCGAACACCCGCCGGGACTCGGCGTTGGTGATCAGGTCCAGATACCGCCGGCGGTAGCGCTGGTCGGTGTCGGTCAGGCCGTGGTACTTCTCCGGCAGGGGCCGCAGGCTCTTGGACAGCAGACGGATGGCCTGCACATGCACGCTCACCGCGCCGGTGCGGGTCTTGAACACGAAGCCCTCCGCCCCCACGATGTCGCCCACGTCCCAGCTCTTGACCTCGGCCAGGCCCTCCGGCCCCAGCTCGTTGACGCTCACGTACAGCTGTATCCGGCCCCGGTCGTCCTGCAGGTCCATGAAGCCCGCCTTGCCCTGGACGCGCTTGGCCATGATGCGGCCCGCCACGGAAACGTTCTTTTCCTCCAGGGCGTCGTAGTCGTCGTGGATCTGGCTGGAGAAGTGGGTGCGGGTATACCCGGTGATCTGATAGGGGTCGCGGCCGGCATCCTGGAGCTTATACAGCTTCTCCCGGCGCACGCGCATCTCATCGGACAGGCCCTCCGGCTCCGTCCGGTACCCCGGCGCGTATTGGAACATACTCTCGCTCTCCTTGGATTTCAGTAAGTGACGTTGAGGATCTCGAACCGCAGCTCCCCGGCGGGGGCCTCCACGGTGACGGTCTCGCCGATGCGGTGGCCGATCAGGCCCTTGCCGAAGGGGGAGTCATCGGAGATGCGCCCCACCATGGGGTTGGCCTCCTGACTGCCCACGATCTGGTACTCGCACTGCTCGTTCTCCTCCAGGTCCAGCACGGTGACGCGGCTGCCGATACCGATGACGCCGGCGCGGGTGGTGTGCTCCACGATCTCGGCGTTCTCCAGAAGGTTCTTGTACTCGGCGATCTTGGAGTACAGCTTCCCCTGCTCGGTCTTGGCCTCGTCATATTCGCTGTTCTCGCTCAGGTCGCCGTAGCTGCGGGCCTCCTTGATAAGCTCCGAGACCTCTTTCTCCCGGACGGTCTGCAGGTAGTCCAGCTCCTTTTGCAGCTCCTCGTACCGCTCGCGGCTCATTTTGAATTTAGCGTCCGCCATTGCCCTTTCCTCCCATGATGGTCAAATTTTCGTAACAACTCATTATAGTGAGCCAAGCCCTTTCTGTCAAGGGATAAGCGCGCCCACCGCGGCCTGCACCTGGGGGTCGTCCGCCGGCTCCAGCCACCCGGTGGCGTACTGGATCGCCTGCTCCTCGTCCAGCTCCGCGATCACGTCCGGCACGATGCCCTTGGCCTCGTACAGGTCCGTGCGGCTGGGGGTGAGGTAGCTGTAGCGGGAGATGTGCACGGCGCTGCCGTCCCACAGCTCGTATGTCACCTGGCTGCGGGCCTTGCCGGTGGTGGGCTGGCCCACGGTCACCGCCCAGTCATAGTCGTGCAGGGCGGCGGCGAAAAACTCCGCGGCGGAGTAGCTGTCGGCGTTCACGATCACCGCCATGGGCAGGCGCACGCAGTTCTCGTCGGACCGCTCGATCTCCTCATGGCCCTTCTTGTCCCGCTGGATGAACAGGTCCCCCTCCGGCAGCAGGTGGTCCAGCAGCTTCACCAGCTCGCTGACCAGCCCCCCGGGGTCGGAGCGCACGTCGAACACCAGCCCCTTGGCTCCCTGCTCCACCAGATCGTCCACCGCCTGGATGGCCTCGGCGGACATGCCCTGGCGGAAGTTGGCGATGGCGATATAGCCGATATCCCCGTCCAGCATCTGGCTGGAAACGGGGCTGTTGTATATCTGCTGGCAGGACACCGCCACGGTCCGCTCATTCCCGTCGGCACCCAGGACGGTCACCTGGGCCTGGCCGCCGTAATCGGCCTGGATCAGTGCCCGAAGATCGTCGGTGGTGCCGCCGGCGACGGAAGTGCCGTCCACCGCCAGGATGATCTCCCCCACCTGCAGGCCCGCCAGCTGGGCGGGACCGTCCTTGTTGAGGGTGACGATCACGAACCCGCCGGTGGCCTCGTCCTGGGTGATGGTGACGCCGATGCCCTGATAGCGGTTGGCGGAGGTGTCCAGATAGGCGTCATACTCCTCCGGGTCCATGTAATAGCTCCAGTTGTCGTCCAGGCTGGCGATGGCCCCGTCCATGGCCCCGTCGGCCACCGCGTCCAGGTCCGCCTGGCCCACGAACTGGCTCTTCACCAGGCGCATCACCGCGGCGAACTTGGCCGCCCGGCCAAAGCCCCGGAAGCCGCCAAAGCCCACAATGACGATCAAAAGCGCCGCCAGCGCCCCGCACAGGACACAAACCGCGCCTTTCACCGCTCCTCTGCCGAAGGCAGGTCTTTTCACGCTTATCCCTTCCTCAAAAAGCCGGGCGACGCTGGTCGCCCGGCCAAGATCTCCCGCAAAGCTTATGTCAGATAGCCGAATGCCAGGGGGTTGATGGAGCTGCCGGTGGCACTGGCCCGGATCTCAAAGTGCAGATGGGGGCCGGTGGAGTTGCCGGTGGAACCCACATAGCCCAGCACGGAACCCATGGAAACGGTCTGACCGTAGCTGACGGCGATGGAGGACATGTGGCCGTAGACGGTGGTATAGCCGTTGCCGTGGTTCACCATCACGCAGTTGCCGTAGCCGCCGTTCCACCCGGCCAGGATCACCGTGCCGCCGGCGGCGGCCCATATCTGGGTGCCCCAGGCCGCGCCGATGTCCACGCCGGCGTGGAGCCGGTAGATCACGCCGCTGACCGGGTCGGTGCGCATGCCGTAATAGGAGGTGAGCAGATGGGTATAGGTGGGCCACATCATCCAGGAGCCGCCGCTGACCTGGGGCACCACCGCGGCGCTGCCGGCCGCGGCCGCCTGCTGGGCGGCCAGCTGCCGCTGCCGCTCGGCCTCCTCAGCCGCCTTGGCCTCCTGCAGCTCCTTGTTCTTCTCCACGATGAGGGCTTGGATATCGGCCTGGGCCGCGGCCTCCTGGTCCATGATCTCCTCATACTCGCCGATGTTGCTCTCCATGGACGCCATGAGGGCGCAGGCCGCGTCGATGTCCGCCTGCAGCTGGGCGCGCTTCGTCTCCTGCTCCTGGCGGCGGGCCTCGTTCTCGGCGAACATGACCTCCGCCTCGGCCTCCAGCACCTCCACCCGCTCCCGGGCGGCCACATACTCCGCCTCCAGCTGCTCGTCATAGGCCATGACCTCGTTGACCAGGTCCAGCCGGGTCAGCAGGTCGGAGAAGCTGGTGGACTCGAACAGCACCTGGATATAGTCCACGCCGGAACTCTCCTCCATGGCCCGGACCCGCTCCTCCCAGCGCTCGCGCTGGTACTCCTCATTCTCCCGGGCCTCGGCCAGGTCGTCCTGCATGTTGGAGATGAGCCCGTCGATGATGGCGATCTGCTCGTCGATGACCTGGATCTCCTGGCGGGCCAGCTCGTTCTTCTGGTCCAGGATCAGCTTCTTTTCCAGGGTGTTGGACTTCTCATAGTCCAGGGAGTCGATCTCCGACTGGATGGCGTTCATGCGCCCCTGGATCTCGTTTTTCTGGCTGTTCAGGTCGTCTATCTCGTCCTGGATCTCGTCGCTGCTGGCCGCGAACACGGCGGGGGCGAACACCATCACCGAGATGGACAGCAGCATCAGCACCACCAGCACGATGCATACGGCGGATATGAATGCCTTGCGTTTCTTCATGGAACTCTCCTTTTCGCGGGGGTAAAGACGCTATCACCCGTAATAGACGAAGGCGTCCGGGTCATAGGTGACGCTGGGGTTGGCATTGCTGCGGATCTCGAAGTGCAGATGGGGGCCGGTGGAATTGCCGGTGGACCCCACATAGCCCAGCACCTGGCCCTGGCTGACGGTCTGGCCGTTGGTCACGGCGATGGAGGACATATGGCCGTAGAGGGTGGTGTAGCCGTTGGCGTGCATCACCATCACGCAGTTGCCATAGCCGCCGTTGCGCCCGGCCAGGATCACCGTGCCGCCGGCGGCGGCCCAGATCTGACTGCCCCAGGTCGCGCCGATGTCCACGCCGTTGTGGGGCCGCCAATAGCCGTACAGCTCCAGATACCGGGGGCCGTAATAGCTGGTGTGCCAGTGGGTGTAGCTGGGCCAGATGAAGCCCGCGCCGGTGACGGAGCCGGGACTGGCGGAACCCTCCGCCGCCTGGGCGGCGGCCAGCTCATCCCGCTTCTGGGCGATGAGCGCCTCCACCTGGGCCACGGTGGCCGCGTCCTCCCGGAGCATCTCCTCGTATTTGTCCTTATTCTGTCCGATGACGGACACCAGTTGGCAGGCCGCGTCGATATCCGCCTGGAGCTGGGCCTGTTTTTCCTCCAGCTCTGCCTTGCGGCTCTCGTTGTCGGCGTAAAGCTCCTCCGCCCGGCCCTCCAGCTGCTCCACCTTCTCCCGGGCGGCCACGTACTGCTCCTCCAGCTGCTGGTCGTAGTCCATGACCTCGTTGACCATGTCCAGACGGGTCAGCAGGTCGGAAAAACTGGTGGACTCGAACAGCACCTGCAGATAGCTGACCTGGCCGCTCTCCTCCATGGTCCGGACGCGGCCCTCCCACAGGGAGCGCTGCTGCTGTTCCTCCTCCCTGGCCTGGTCCAGGTCGCCCTGGACGGTCTGGAGCATCCCGTCCACGATGGCGATCTGCTCGCCGATCACCTCCAGCTCCTGGGCGGCCAGCTCGTTTTTCTGGTCCAGGATCTGCTTCTTGGTCAGGATGGTGGCGTTTTCATATTCCAGGGAGTCGATCTGCTCCTGCACGTCGTCCATGCGGTCCTGCAGATCGCTCTTCTGGCCGTTGAGGCTGTCGATCTCGTCCTGTATCTCGTCGCTGTCGGCGGCATAGGCCGCCGTGGCCGTCATGGCCAGCGCCAGCAGCGCCGCGATGACAGCGCGCATCCATTTATATCTCATAAAAGCCCCTCCCCGGGGAATGCCCGCTCAGACCTGCAGATAGTTCCGGATGGCGATGGAGCTGCCGAACACGCCCACCACCAGGCCCACCGCCAGGTACACCAGCAGCACCGGCACGCTGATGGCGGCGAAGGGGATCACCGTCAGGATGTTGCCCAGCAGGCTCAGCACCTGGTTGGTCACGATGTCGTACACGGCCCACTCCAGCAAAAACGCCAGCAGCCCGCCGAACAGGCCCAGCACCAGCCCCTCCACCACGAAGGGGAAGCGTATGAACCAGTTGGACGCGCCCACCATCTTCATGATGGCGATCTCGTCCTTTCGGCTGACGGTGGCCAGCTTCACGGTGTTGGACATGATGAACACGCTCACCACCACAAGCACCACCACCAGGATCAGGCTGACGGCGCTGACCACGTTGCGCACGTTCATGAAGCCCTGGGCCACCTGGGTGTCCGCCCGGACACGGGCGATGCCCACGATCTGCTTGACCTGCTCCTCGGTCTGCTCCATCAGGGAGATGTCCTCCAGATAGATTATGTACCGGTCCCGCAGCACCTCCACAGGCAGGCCCTGGAAGGCGGACTGGCCCTCATGCTGGGAGACGAACTCCTCATAGGCCTCCGCCCTGGTCTCAAACTCGCAGGAGCGCACGTTGGCCAGATACTCGATCTGGGGCTGCAGGGCACGGGCCTCCTCCTCCGGGAAGGTCTCCTCCACGTAGGCCACCATCACGTTCTCCGACTCCAGCTCGTCCAGCATGGCGTCCACGTTCACCGCGATGAGGGTGAAGCTGCCCATGATGACCAGGCAGGCCACGATGATGGTCACGGAGGCGAAGGACATGAACCCGTGGGTGACGATGCTCTTCAGCCCCTCTTTTGTCAGATATCCGATCTTACTTGATTTCATAGTTGTAGTACCCGTCCATTCCGTCGGAGATGACCCGGCCGTCCTCGATGGCGATCACGCGCTTGGAGAAGGAGTTGACCATCTCCTTTTCATGGGTGACCACCAGAACGGTGGTGCCCATCTCGTTGTCGTTGATCCGGTCCATCAGCAGCATCAGCTCCAGGCTTCGGGCGGGGTCCAGGTTGCCGGTAGGCTCGTCGGCGATGAGCAGCCGGGGGCTGTTGACGATAGCCCGAGCCACCGCCACGCGCTGCTGCTCGCCGCCGGAAACCTCCCGGGGATAGCGGTTCTCCCTGCCGCTCAGGCCCACCAGCTCCAGCACATAGGGCACCCTCTGGTGGATCTGGCGGTTGGTGGCGCCCACGATGTGCATGGCGAAGGCCACGTTCTCGTACACGGTCATGTCCTCGATCAGCCGGAAATCCTGGAAGATGACGCCCACCGTGCGGCGCATCAGCGGCAGCTTCCGCCGCCGCAGGTGGCGCAGATCGAAGCCGTTGACGTTCAGCGTGCCGCTGTCGGCCATGACCTCGCCGGTGATGAGCTTGATGACGGACGTCTTGCCGGAGCCGGAGGGACCCACCAGGAACACGAACTCCCCGTCCTCGATGGCGAAGGTCATATCGTCGATGGCCCTGGTGTCCCCGCCGGGATATGTCATGGATACGTTCTCAAATAAGACCATGGGATAAGGGTCCTCCCCTGCTTAGAATCGGGAATTCTGGGAGTCCAGATACTGCTTGACCATCAGCGCCACCTTGAACACGATGGCGTGGTCGAATTCCCGCAGGTCCAGCCCGGTGAGCTTTTTGATCTTCTCCAGCCGGTACACCAGGGTGTTCCGGTGGACGAACAGCTTCCGGCTGGTCTCCGAAACGTTCAGGTTGTTCTCGAAGAACTTGTTGATGGTGTAGAGCGTCTCCTGGTCCAGGCTCTCGATGGGGCTTTTCTTGAACACCTCGTTGAGGAACATCTCGCACAGAGTGGTGGGCAGCTGGTAGATGATCCGCCCGATGCCCAGGCTCTCGTAGCTGATGACCGTCTGGTCGTTCTCGAACACCTTCCCCACCTCGATGGCGGTCTCGGCCTCCTTGTACCGGTCGGCCAGCTCCCGCAGGTGCAGCACCGGCGAGCCGATGCCCACCACGCAGTGGATGCCCAT
>CANQXG010000054.1 GCA_947627735.1 uncultured Oscillospiraceae bacterium
GCCGCCGCCGAGGGCGCCATCGGCATCGTCCGCAACGCCAACAAGGCCCGGAAGACCCCCCTGCGGGTCATCCTGAACGGCCTGGGCAAGGACGCCGCCCAGATCATCAGCCGCATCAACGGCTTCACCTACGTCCAGACCCAGTTCGACTACGCCACCGGCAAGGTGGCCGTGGTCAAGGAGATCAAATACTCCGACGGCGAGCGGGCCAACGTGCGCTGCTACGGCGCCGACGATGTCCGCGAGGGCGTGGCCATCATGCACCTGGAGGGCGTGGACGTGTCCATCACCGGCAACTCCACCAACCCCACCCGCTTCCAGCACCCGGTGGCCGGCACCTATAAGAAGGAATGCATCGAGCAGGGAAAGAAATACTTCTCCGTGGCCTCCGGCGGCGGCACCGGCCGCACCCTGCACCCGGACAACATGGCCGCCGGCCCCGCCAGCTACGGCATGACCGACACCATGGGCCGGATGCACTCCGACGCCCAGTTCGCCGGCTCCTCCTCCGTGCCCGCCCACGTGGAGATGATGGGTTTCCTGGGCATGGGCAACAACCCCATGGTGGGCGCCACCGTGGCGGTGGCCGTGGCCGTGGACCAGGCCATCAACAAGTAACAGCCATACACGCAAAAAACACCGCCCCCTCGGGCGGTGTTTTTTTGCTGCGCTTCACTCTAGATAGAAATTTTCCAGCCGGGCGATGTCCTCCGGGTCCAGGGCCAGGGCCATCTCCAGGTAATTCTGCACGGAGCCGTACTCCAGCTGTACGCAGTCGAACCAGTACCGGGCGTTCGCCTCGGAAACCCGGAACACCTCCGCCATGAGGGCGATCTCCTCCTCGCCGGCCCGGGCCAGGCGCATGGCCTCCAGCTGCGTTTCCGCGAACAGATTGGTGAGCAGATACTCCCCGATGGCCGCGTCCTGGTCAAAGCCCAGGGCGCTCAGCAGCAGCATGGCCCCCACGCCGGTGCGGTCCTTGCCCTGGGTGCAGTGCCACAGCACCGGCCTGCCCTCCGACGCCAGCAGCCGCCGGAAAAAGCCGTCGTAGGCCCCGATGGCGTCCGGGTGCAGGGCCAGGTAGCGGTAAAACTCGTGGAACACCTGCCGCACCTGGGCGGGGGACTCGGCCTTGAAGGGGATGATGGCGGGCAGGTCCGGCGCCGGGGGCAGCCACACGTTCTCCGCCCCGGGCACGTCTTTGTCCGGGTGGCGCTGGCGCTCATGGCTGTCCCGCATGTCGATGACCAGGGCCAGGCCCATGTCCGCCAGGGCCGCCACATCCGCCTCAGTGGCCTTGCCCAGGTGGCCGGAGCGCAGCAGCACCCCGTCCCTGATCCGTGCCCCGTCGGGCCGGGTCAGGCCGCCCAGCTGGCGGAAGTTCTCGATCGATTCAAATGCGTGATCCATTATGTATGTTCCTTTTCATAGGTCTGGCACCACCGCTTCACGCAGCAGTCCTCGCATTTCGGCGCCCGGGCGGAGCACACCGCCCTGCCGTGGTACACGATCCGGTGGCAGAAGTCGGAGCAGCCCTCCGGCGGCAATATGGCCCGCAGGGCCGTTTCGATCTTGGGCGGGTCCTTCATGTCGTCCACCAGGCCCATGCGGTTGGACAGCCGTATGCAGTGGGTGTCCACCACCACGCTGCCCGGCTTGCGGTACACGTCCCCCAGGATCAGGTTCGCGCTCTTGCGGCCCACCCCGGGCAGCTTCAGGAGGTCCTCCATGTTGTCCGGCACCACGCCGCCGAAGTCCTCCACCAGCATCCGGGCCGCGCCCACGATGTCCCGGGCCTTGCCGTGATAAAACCCGCAGGAGCGGATGTATGGTTCCACGTCCTCCGGCTCGGCGGCGGCCATGGTCTTAGCGTCCGGGAACCGGGCGAACAGCGCCGGGGAGATCATGTTCACCCGCTCGTCGGTGCACTGGGCGGCCAGGCGCACCTGCACCAGCAGCTCCCATGCCCCGTTGTGGTCCAATGTGCAGTCCGCCAGCGGATACTCCTCCGCCAGAGCCTGGACGATATGCGCCACCTGTTCAGCCGTTCTCATGGATGGACACCTTCCTTCCCTTCGTCTGAACAAAATCTTATCACGGCCTGTTGCAAATTCCAAGAGGTTTCTTTATAATTTGTATATCCTAAAGGGGAGGCATGCGCATATGTACCGTCCGCTGGCAGATGAATTTCGGCCCCAGAGCCTGGACGAGGTGTTCGGCCAGGAGCACATATTGGGTCCCGGCGGCATGCTCCGTCGCATCGCGGAGAGCGGCCAGATACCCTGCATGATCTTCTACGGCCCCTCCGGCACCGGCAAGACCACCGTGGCCCGGATCATCGCCCAGCGCACCAACCGGCCCCTGCGGCGGCTGAACGCCACCACCGCGGGCCTGGCCGACATCAAGGCCATCATCGAGGAGCTGGACACCCTCCTGGCCCCGGAGGGGGTGCTGCTGTACCTGGACGAGATCCAGTATTTCAACAAAAAGCAGCAGCAGTCCCTGCTGGAGTTCATCGAAAACGGGAAGATCACCCTCATCGCCTCCACCACGGAGAACCCCTATTTCTGCGTGTTCAACGCCATATTGTCCCGCAGCACGGTGTTCGAGTTCAAGCAGCTGACCCCCGCGGACGTGAAAAAGGCCATGGAGCGGGTGCTCAGGCTTTTGCAGCAGCGGGACGGGACGGCCATCTCCCCGGAGGACGGGGTGCTGGACTACATCGCCTCCGCCTGCGGCGGGGACGCCAGAAAGAGCCTCAACACCCTGGAGCTTCTCTACACCACCGCGCCGGTGGGCAAATCGGGCATGGTGTTCACCATGGCCGACGCCCGGGCCGTCACCCAACGCAGCGCCATGCGCTATGACCGGGACGGGGACGAGCACTTCGACATCCTCTCGGCGCTGATGAAGTCCATGCGCGGCTCGGACCCGGACGCGGCGGTGCACTATCTGGCCCGGTTTCTGGAGACCGGGGACCTGCTGGGCGCCTGCCGGCGGATACTGTGCTCCGCCAGCGAGGACATCGGCCTTGCCTACCCCATGGCGGTACCCATCGTGAAAGCATGCGTGGACTCGGCGCTGCAGCTGGGCCTGCCCGAGGCGCGGCTGCCCTTGGCGGAGGCGGTGATCTTCCTGGCCACCTGCCCCAAGTCCAACACCGGCTGCATGGCCATCGACGCCGCCATCGCCGACGTGAAGGCGGGCAAGGCCGGCCCCATCCCCAGACAGCTTCAAAACGTCCACGCCGACGGCACCGGCTTTGAGCGGGAGCAGGGCTATCTCTACCCCCATGATTTCCCCAACCGCTGGGTGGCCCAGCAGTACCTGCCCGACAGTCTGAAGGACGCCCATTACTACGAATACGGCGACAACAAGACCGAGCAGGCCGCCAAAAAATACTGGGACCTTATCAAGGGCAAGTGATATTGAATACCGTCGCCGGGTAAGAGGCTTCAAATCCTTCCGCTCATGGCCCCCTTGTGTAAAGGGGGCTGGCAGCGCGAAGCGCTGACTGGGGGATTGTTCCCCTGGCCGGCGGTCATCACATACCGGCAACAACCCCTCCGGGCGCCGCAGGCGGCGCCCACCTCCCCTTACACAGGGGAGGCTTATAGCGTCTAAAGTATCCTTCCCTTCGCGCTGGCGATGATCTCCCGGGCGCGGAGGACCTGGTCCGTGCGCACGTTCACCGCCAGCCTGGCCCGCCCGGCGGCGGAGGCGCTACGCTCCATGGCCGCCCGGGACCCCAGCACCGCCGCGTACATCTGCCCCGGCAGCACGCTCTCCGCCGGCGATGCCGTGCCGTAGGGCGGGCTTATCCCCAGCAGGGGCATGTCCCCCCTGACCTTCCGGTCCGGGGCCTTCATCTCCGCGATGGAGAACTCGATGCCGTTGCGCCGCAGGCGCATCAGGGCCAGATCCGCCCCGTCCCGGTCGTCGAACACCGCCGTGATCTGCGTCGTCATACCGCTTCACCTCTTTCGGAGGTAGATTTCCCAAAACAGGAGAGGTTCATACTATGCGCTACGAAGGCGATATCTACCGGCCCCCAGGGGAGTGGAAGAGCTATCTGCTCCAATGCACCGTGGGCTGCTCCAACAACACCTGCACCTTCTGCGACATGTACAAGTCCAAGCGCTATCACGTCCGGCCCCTGGCCGATGTGCTGGAGGACATCGCCATGGCGGAGCGGACATGGTACAAGGACACGGAAACGGTGTTTCTGTGCGACGGCGACGCCATCGACCTGCCGGTGGACTATCTGCTGGCGGTGCTGAAGGCCCTGTACGCCGCCTTCCCCCGGCTGCGGCGGGTGACCACCTACGCCGGGCCGCTGTCCACCCTGCGCAAGACGCCCGAGGAGCTTCGCACCATCCGCCAGGCGGGCCTGCAGCGGGCCTATCTGGGGGTGGAAACGGGGGACGACGCGCTGCTGCGCCACGTGAAAAAGGGCGTGGGCGCGGAGGGGATGCTCCGGGCCGGCAGGGCGCTGGTGGAGGCGGGGTTCGACCTGTGGGCCATCGTCATCACCGGCCTGGAGGGCGGCGGCCGGGAGGCCCTGGAGCGCAACGCCGCCCTCACCGCGCGGATGGTCAACCAAATGGTCCCCCGGCACCTGTCCTCCATGACCCTCATGCCCGTGGAGGGCACACCCCTGTATGAGGAGGTCCGGCGGGGGGAGCTGACCCTCCAGACCCCCTTCGAGAGCCTTCTGGAGGTGCGCCGGCTGGTGGAGCAGATCGAGCTTGAAAACCTGCACTACACCTCCAACCACGCCTCCAATTACCTGCCCATCAAAGGCACCCTCACCCGGGACCGGGACACCATCCTCGCCCAGATCGACCAGGTCTTGACCAGCGGCGACCCCTCCCTGCTCCGGGACGACGCTCTGCGGGGCCTGTGACCGCCGCGAAATGCACTGTCCGCACCTCTTCCACACGGAAGGGGTGCGGTTTTTTCTATGTCCGGCGGCGGATATTTTCAAAAAATTATTGACAAACAATAATTTTCTCGCTATACTGATCCCAGAACTTAAATAAAACGATAATCCGAGGTGGCAAACATGGCGCGAAAGAAACTGTATCTGCTGTGGGCCGGGGCGGCCGCCGCCGGACTGGCCGCGGCGGTCCTGGGCCGGGACGGCGCCGCGCTGCTCACCGGCGCGCTGGGCTTTCCCTTCGCCCCGCTGGGGCAGCTGCTGCGGCGGATGAGCCTGTCCGGCGGGATAGGCAACGCCGCGGCGATAGCCGTCTACGTCCTGCTCGGCCTGCTGCCGGCTGCATGGCTGCTGGCGCGGCTCATAAAGCGCCGGGCCAAGGCGGAGGACGCGCTGCTGGCCGTACTGTGCGGGCTGCTGTTCGCGCTGGTGTACGGGGCGGTGAACCCTGGGCTGCTGCCCAGCTGGCTGGGGCCTGCCGCCGGCGGCGGCATAGGCGTGGCCTTCCTGGGGAGCGCGTTCTGGTCGGTGCTGGCGGCCTATCTGGTGCTGCGGGCGCTGCGGGGCTGCCTGGGGGCGGACGCGGACCGGCTGGCGAAATATGGCCGGTGGGTGCTGGCGGCGCTGGGAGCGGCGGCGGTGTTCGGCGCCTTCGGCGCAAGCCCCATGGGATTTCTGGCGGACCGGGCCGCCCTCCGGGCGGGCAATACCGACGAGAGCGCCCTGGGGATGACCTATGCCTTTCTGGCGCTGCGGTACGCGGCCAGCGCGTCGGCCTATCTGCTGGACCTGTGGGCCGTGTCGGCGGGCCTGACCCTGCTGGACGCCTGGGGCCGGGACCGCTACGGCGAGGCGGCGGTGACGGCGGCGGACGGCCTGGCCCGCCGGTGCGCCGTGACCCTGGGGGCCACCGCCGTCATGGGCGTGGTCCTGCAGCTGGGACAGCTGCTCCTGGCCCGGCGGCTTTACACCCTGTCGGCCCAGCTCACCGTGCCCCTGACACCTCTGGCGCTGCTGCTGGCGGCACTGATGGCGGCCCGCTATCTGCGGGAGGGCAAGCAGCTGAAGGACGACAACGACCTGTTCATTTGAGGGGCGTGCCATGGCGATACGGGTATATCTGGATGACGTCCTCCGGTCCCGGGGCATGACGGCCCGGGAGCTGTGCGCCCAGGTGGGCATCACGGAGGCGAACCTGTCCATCCTCCGCAGCGGCAAGGCCAAGGGCATCCGCTTCGGCACCGTGAACCGGATATGCTACTATCTGGGGTGCGACGTGGGGGATATTTTGAAATTTGACGGCATATTGGAGGAGGAGAGCGATGATTAAGAGGATCGCCGCGGCGCTCACAGGCGCGTGCCTGCTGCTGGGCTGCGCCGGCTGCCAGCTGGCCCGGCCGGGGGCGGACGCCGCCCCGGAGCCGGACCGGCTCATCGGGGCCTATGTCACCCGGGAGTACGTCGACCTGTTCGACATTGAGGGCTACCTGGCCGACAACATCGGCTCGCTCGGCTCCGACGCTGCCCTGTCGGCGGAGGATAGCCGGGAGTACGCCGGTCGGCTCTGGGCCGAGCCGGTACTCGGGGACGACGGCCTGCCCGAGGACTGGGTGTTCCCCGTGGAGGGCATGGGCCTGTACTACCCCTATACCGAGGACATGTCGGGTTCTTACTTCGGCAGCCACATGGACCCGGGGGTGGTGTCCGGCGGCGCCCATATCACATCCACCGACGACGGCGACCGGATCGAGCTGGACTTCACCCTGTACAGCGTCCCCGGGGAGGATATCGAGTTTTACTGCAACCCGGTCTATCAGACCCCGGAGGGGGACGTGTACCTGACCAGCGGCAATGGCATGCTCCTGGACAGCCAGCTGGAGGAGCAGGACAGTATATTCTCCACCACCCTCTCCGAGGAGCAGACCCAGACCGCGGACGGCCGGACCATCAGCGCCGGCGGCTCCTCCGTCACCTTCCACGCGGGGGTCAAGCTGCCCCCGGAACGGATCGAGTTGATCCAGCTGGACGGCGACAGCCGGGAGCTGCGCCGGGACGGCTATGACCCCGACGCCATGCCGGCGTCCGTCACCGTGGACCCGGCCTGCGAGAGCGTGCTGGTCCAGACCCACCGCCGCGCCGCCGACGGCGCGGACGACGTGAGCCGCCAGCTGGTGGATCTGACGGGGGAGGACGATACCATCACCACCTTCACCGCCCGCCCCGACGGCATATGCGTGCCGCAAACCACCGATATCGTCCGGGGGTGACCCAGACAGCGAAAGACCGCCCCGTGCCAGTGAACTGTACCGGGAAAAACAGACAATAGGAAAAGCCACCCCCTGGTGTAAGATAGAAAACACCAGGGGGTGGAC
>CANQXG010000055.1 GCA_947627735.1 uncultured Oscillospiraceae bacterium
AAGGGCATGGTGCTGTGCATCACCGTGGAGTTCTACGCCATTTTGTCCCTGCTGGCCTCCATGCTGATGATCATCAATATCAGCGGCTGAGAGAGGATCGGCTATGAACGGCATCGACAAGATCACGGCCCGTATCGAGAACGACGCCGTGGCGGACGCCGCCCGCATCGCCCAGCAGACCCATGACGAGTGCGAGGCCATCCGGGCCGAGGGCGAGAAAAAGGCCCAGGACAGCTATTGGGAGAAGTTCCGCCAGGGCGTGGCCGCCGCGGAGGACCGGGTCCAGCGCCTGGCCAAGACCGCCGATATGGAGGCCCGCAAGAGCGTGCTCAGCTTCAAGCAGTCCATCGTGGCCGAGGCCTTCGACAAGGCGGAGGCGAAGCTGAACGGCCTGGAGGGGGAGGCGTATGTGTCCTTCCTGACGGCCCTGGCCCAGAAGGCCGCCGTCACGGGCACGGAGGAGCTGGTGTTCTCCGCCGCCGACCGAAAGACGGTGGGCAAAAAGGTGGTGGACCGGACCAACGCGGCCCTGAAGGCCGCGGGCAGGACCGGCAAGCTCACCCTGTCCGACGCCGAGGGCGACTTTGGCCGGGGGCTGATCTGCCGCCAGGGCAGCGTGTCCGTCAACTGCACCGTGGAGGCGCTGATGGCCCAGGCACGGGAGGATATGGCCTCCGACGTGGCGGCGGAGCTGTTCGGCTGACGCCATGACGCAAGCCCCCCGGAACGGCTTCCGGCGGGGAGAGGAGGAGAACAGCTTGGCAAAGATCAAAGATACCGAATACCTGTTCCTGTCCGCCTACATCCGGGCCAGGGAGAATTCCCTGCTGGGGGCGCGGCGGCTGGAGCAGATGGTGGATGCGGCGGACTTCGACGAGGCCGCCAGGGTGCTGACGGAGTGCGGTTTTCCGGACCTGTCCGGCGCCGGCGACCGGCAGCTGGAGGAGGCCTTCTCCGCCCGGCGGGAGCAGTATCTGGCCGAGATGGAGAAGCTCTGCCCGGAGAAGGGCATCGTCACCGCCTTCCGCCTGAAATACGATTACCACAACGCCAAGGTCCTGGTGAAGGGCGAGGGCGGGCCGAAGGACAACGCCCGCCTGCTGTCCGGCTGCGGCCGGGTGCCGGCCCAGGTGCTGTCCGACGCCTTCTATGAGGACGCCTGGCAGGACGTGCCCGGCGATCTGGCAGCCGCCATCCGCCAGGCGCGGGCCACCCTGGCCCGCACGTCCAACCCCCAGCTGGCGGACATGGACCTGGACCGGGCCTACTTCGCCCAGCTGCTGGCGGAAACGGAGATCCTGTCCAGCGGCTTTTACGCCGGGTATGTGCGCCTGAGCATCGACGTGGCCAACCTGCGCAGCGCGGTGCGCTGTGTCCGGGGCCACATGGACGAGGGCGTGCTGCGGGCGGCGCTGATCGACGGGGGGAACGTGAGCACGGAGAGCGTGCGCCGGGTGTACGGCGAGCCGGTGACGGAGGTGTTCCGGGACCGGGCGCTGGAGAAGTGCGCCCAGCTGGGCCAGCAGGCCGCGGAGGGCGCGCCCCTGGCCGCCTTCGAGCGGGAGTGCGACAACGTCCTGACGGCCTACCTCACCGGTGCCAAGCATGTCAGTTTCGGCCCGGAGACGGCGGTGGCCTATCTGGCCAGCCTGGAGGCGGAGATCACGGCGGCGCGGATGGTGCTGCTGGGCAAGCGGAGCGGCCTGAGTCCGGAGGCGCTGCGGGAAAGGTTGCGTGATAGCTATGTATAAGATCGCGGTCATCGGCAGCCCCGACACGGTCATCGGCTTCAAGGCCCTGGGTCTGGACACCTTCCCCGTCCGGGAGGCGGAGGAGGCCCACCGGATCTTCCGGTCCATCACCCGTCCCGACCGGTCGGAGGAGTACGCCGTCATCTATCTGGAGGAGAACCTGGCCCAGGCGCTGAAGACGGACATCGACCGCTTCAAGGACAGCCCCAACCCGGCGGTGATCCTCATCCCCGGCAAGGACGGCTCCCTGGGCCTGGGCCAGGCGGCCCTGCAGGCCGCGGTGGAGCGGGCCGTGGGCGTCAATATCCTTTGAGCATGATCCGCCTGTGAATACAGGTTCTGTTTTTTTCCCCTTCTTGGGAAGGCAAATATTACCGAAAGAAGGTTGAAGCATGAGCGGAACGATCACAAAAGTTTCCGGCCCGCTGGTGGTGGCCTCCGGCCTGGCCGACGCCAACGTGTCCGATGTGGTGCGCGTGGGCAGCCAGCGGCTGATCGGCGAGATCCTCCAGATGAAGGGGGACAGCGCCTCCATCCAGGTCTATGAGGAGACCTCCGGCCTGGGTCCCGGCGCCGCCGTGGAAACCACCGGCACGCCCCTGAGCGTGGAGCTGGGGCCGGGGCTTCTGACCAACATATACGACGGCATCCAGCGGCCCCTGACCGAGATCCGGGACGCCACCGGCGACACCATCGCCCGGGGCGTGGAGGTGCCCAGCCTAAACCGGAAGAAGGTGTGGGACTTCACCGCCTCCGCCAAGGCGGGGGATACGGTCCGGCCCGGCGACGTGCTGGGCACGGTCCAGGAGACCACCGCCATTCTCCACAAGATCATGGTGCCCCCCGGGGTGTCCGGGGTGGTGCGCTCCATCTCCGGCGGCAAGTACACCGTGGATGAGGCCGTGGCCGTGGTCCGGGACGAGAAGGGCAATGAGCACCAGGTCACCATGATGCAGAAGTGGCCCGTGCGCGTGGCCCGGCCCTATAAGCACAAATATATGCCCAACCGGCCCATGAACAGCGGCCAGCGGGTCATCGATACCCTGTTCCCCATCGCCAAGGGCGGCACGGCCGCCGTGCCCGGCCCCTTCGGCAGCGGCAAGACCGTGGTCCAGCACCAGCTGGCCAAGTGGTCCGACGTGGACATCGTGGTCTACATCGGCTGCGGCGAGCGGGGCAACGAGATGACCGACGTGCTGATGGAGTTCCCCGAGCTGAAGGACCCCCGCTCCGGGGAGAGCCTGATGCAGCGGACCGTGCTGATCGCCAACACCTCCGATATGCCCGTGGCCGCCCGGGAGGCCAGCATCTATACCGGCATCACCATCGCCGAGTACTTCCGGGATATGGGCTACGACGTGGCCGTGCTGGCCGACTCCACCTCCCGCTGGGCCGAGGCCCTGCGTGAGATGAGCGGACGGCTGGAGGAGATGCCCGGCGAGGAGGGCTACCCCGCGTACCTGGCAAGCCGCCTGGCCCAGTATTACGAGCGGGCCGGCGTGGTGGAATGCCTGGGCACCGACAGCCGCCAGGGTTCCATCACCGCCATCGGCGCCGTGTCCCCTCCGGGCGGCGATACCTCCGAGCCCGTCAGCCAGTCCACCATGCGCATCGTCAAGGTGTTCTGGGGCCTGGACAGCTCCCTGGCCTACGCCCGGCACTTCCCGGCCATCAACTGGCTGACCTCTTACAGCCTGTATGTGGACACCCTGAAGGACTGGTACGACCAGAAGTTCCCCGGGTTCATGGACCTGCGGGACAAGGCCCTGGCCATCCTCCAGGAGGAGGAGAGCCTCAACGAGATCGTGAAGCTGGTGGGCCGGGACAGCCTGTCCGCCGCCGACCAGATGACCCTGGAGACCGCCAAGATGCTCCGGGAGGACTTCCTGCAGCAGAACGCCTTCATGGACGAGGACGCCTACTCCTCCTATGACAAGCAGTTCCGGCTTCTGCGGCTGATCCTCCGGTACGACGAGCTGTGCCGCCAGGCCATGGACAAGGGCGCGTCCCTGGAGGAGCTGTTCGTCATCCCCGCCCGGGAGCGTGTCGGCCGCGCCAAGATGATCCTGCCCGGCCAGTACGAGGCCGAGTACGACCAGATCGAACAGGATATGAAGAGCGAGATCCAGAAGCTTTCTGCGGGAGGTGAGGACCGGTGATTAGGGAATACCAGACGATCAGCGAGATAGCGAGCCCTCTGATGATGGTCAAGAACGTGGAGGGCGTCACATTCGATGAGCTGGCGGAGATCGAGCTGCCCAGTGGAGAGAAGCGCCGGTGCAAGGTGCTGGAGGTGGACGGCGACGTGGCCGTGGTGCAGCTGTTCGAGAGCGCCCAGGGCATCAACCTGGCCGGGTCCAAGGTCCGGTTTCTGGGCCACCCCCTGCAGCTGGGCGTCAGCGAGGATATGCTGGGCCGGGTCTTCAACGGCATGGGCGAGCCTATCGACGGCGGCCCCGCCATCCTGCCGGAGAAGTATGAGGACATCAACGGCCTGCCCATGAACCCCTCCGCCCGGGCCTACCCGGCGGAGTTCATCCAGACCGGCGTGTCCACCATCGACGGGCTGAACACCCTGGTCCGTGGCCAGAAGCTGCCCATCTTCTCCTGCTCCGGTCTGCCCCACGCGGCCCTGGCCGCCCAGATCGCCCGGCAGGCCAAGGTGCTGGGCACCGACGAGAGCTTCGCCGTGGTGTTCGCCGCCATCGGCATCACCTTCGAGGAGTCGGAGTATTTCATCAACGACTTCCGCCGCACCGGCGCCATCGACCGGACCGTGGTGTTCTCCAACCTGGCCAACGACCCCGCCGTGGAGCGCATCTCCACCCCCCGTATGGCCCTGACCGCAGCCGAGTACCTGGCCTTTGAAAAGGACATGCACGTGCTGGTCATCCTGACCGACATCACCAACTACGCCGAGGCCCTGCGCGAGGTCTCCGCCGCCAAGAAAGAGGTCCCGGGCCGCCGCGGCTATCCCGGCTACATGTACACCGACCTGGCCACCATGTACGAGCGGGCAGGCCGCCGGGTGGGGAAGAAGGGTTCCATCACCATGATCCCCATCCTGACCATGCCCGAGGACGACAAGACCCACCCCATCCCCGACCTGACCGGCTACATCACCGAGGGCCAGATCATCCTCTCCCGTGAGCTGCACCGCAAGGGCATCGTGCCCCCGGTGGACGTGCTGCCCAGCTTGAGCCGTCTGAAGGACAAGGGCATCGGCGAGGGCAAGACCCGGGAGGACCACGCCGGCACCATGAACCAGCTGTTCTCCGCCTACGCCGCCGGCAAGGAGGCCAAGGAGCTGATGACCATCCTGGGCGAGGCCGCCCTGAGCGATGTGGACAAGAAATTCGCCCTGTTCGCCGACGAGTTTGAAAAGCGTTATGTAAACCAGGGGAACCAGACCAACCGGTCCATCACGGAGACCCTGGATCTGGGCTGGGAGCTTTTGAGCCTGCTGCCCCGCAGTGAGCTGAAGCGTCTGAAGCTGGAGCAGATCGAGAAGTATATGCCCAAAAAGGATGAGGAGTGACGCCTGTCGCCCCCAGCCGATCGTGAGGTGATCTTATGCCGAAAAGTGCCGTGACCCCGACCCGTATGGTCCTGAACCAGCTGAAGGGCCGGCTGCGTACCGCCAGCCGGGGCCATAAGCTGCTGAAGGACAAGCGGGACGAGGAGATGCGCCAGTTCATGGACATCGTCCGGCGCAACAAGCTGCTGCGGGAGAAGGTGGACAAGGGCCTGTCCGAGGCCTTTGCCGCCATGAGCATGGCCAGCGCCGTGATGAGTCCGGAGATGCTGGAGCAGAGCCTGCTCTACGCCCGCCAGCAGACCCAGCTGGACGTGAGCCATAAGAACATTATGAGCGTGAACGTGCCGGTGTACCACTTCAACAGCCAGTCCCCGGACCAGAACGGGCAGTTGCCCTACGGCTTTGCCCAGACCAGCGGCGAGCTGGACGACGCCATCAGCCGGCTGTACGCGGTGTTCGAGGACATGCTGGAGCTGGCTCAGGTGGAGAAGACCATGCAGCTGCTGGCGGAGGACATCGAAAAGACCCGCCGGCGGGTCAACGCCCTGGAGTACGTGATGATCCCGGAGCTGCAGGAGAACATCCGCTACATCACCATGAAGCTGGCGGAGAACGAGTCCTCCACCAAGGTCCGGCTGATGAAGGTCAAGGAGATGGTCCTCCAGGACGCCCACCATTATCAGAGATAAAATGGAACAAACCGGACTGGTGCTTGACACCGGCCCGGTTTTCCAGTAAAATAGCAACGCACATGCCCATGTAGCTCAGCAGGATAGAGCAGCCGCCTCCTAAGCGGCAGGTCGGACGTTCGAATCGTCTCATGGGTGCCACGTCGAACCGCTCCTGAAGACGACGAGGACCTGCAAAGCAGGTCCTCGATCGTCGGTCAGGGGCGGTTCTCCTTTTCCCATCGCAAACGCTTCGCTGGTTTGCGATGGGAGGTCGAAGAAACGAGCAAAGCTCGCTTTGCTCCTTTGGCGGCGAAGGGCCTGTCATTCTCCGCCAGACGGCGGTCCTTATGGTCCAATAACCAGGTCAACATGAACAAATTAATGGGAAGACCCCGATAATATGGTCATGTTTTGCAAAAAAAATAAGGTTTCGTGCTAGAATGCTCCGGTCCTGGACAACACCCTGCGGCTGGACGCGGGATCGGCAGGCGCATAGGAGCATCATAAACGGAGAGGGGAAGGCATTGTGATGGATGAACTGAGAGAGAGGACCAACCCTGGGTTCAACACGGCGAAGTCCACCCTTGTGTATCTCATGGGGGCCGGGGACGAGAACGCCGCCATGATGGCCAGGGAACTGCGCATCGAACCGGACAAGGTGTTCAGGGGCGAACAGCAGGCCGCTTTGGGCCTGGGTATGATGACGAACACGGACGCTTGCTATGAGATCATGAACCGGCTCCTGGCCGCCGCGCCGGAGCAGACGGTGGTGGACCTGGGATGCGGCTACACCCCGCGGGCGCTGAGCGGCGAGCTGGCGGGAAAGCGCTACATCGGCTGCGACCTGCCGATCGTGACCGATGAGATGGCCCCGCTGGTGAAAAAGCTGCTGGCCGGACAGGGCCGGACGGCGCCGGCGGCGTACAAGGGCACGGACTTCACCAGCTACGCCTCCCTCCGGGCCGCTCTTGACGGCGTGGAGGGGCCGGTATGCTTCACCAGCGAGAGCACGCTGACCTACCTGACCCAGTCGGAGGTGCGGCAGCTGTGCGCCAACGTGCGACGGGTGCTGAAGGAGTTCGGAGGCCGCTGGCTCACCCCGGACCCGGAGTCGGGCGACCGCACCGTGGGCACGCTGGTGGCCGTTCTGGGTGAGGAAGGGTTCAAAAACGTGATAAGCGTCTTCACCACTCTTTCCAGCCAGTCGGACGTGGTGGTGGGCGACAACGACATGGTGATACGCTATGGGCATAAGGA
>CANQXG010000056.1 GCA_947627735.1 uncultured Oscillospiraceae bacterium
GGTCCATTGATGGGGCCAGCGCCCGCAATGGACGAGAAGTGGTGACCCATCAGGACGGCGGGCTTGGCGGCGACGTAGTCAACGCCGTCTTCCATCTCCACCGCCGGGGTCTTTCTGCTGGGGTCTACGCCCCACTGCTTTGCCAGCCAGGAGCCATAAGTAACGTAGCCGATGACCAGCAAAACGATAGCCGCAAGAATGATCAGTACTGCAGTCATAGTTTGCTCTCTCCTACCTTTGATTTGATATATTGCGAAAGAGCTTCTTCAGGTCCTTGCCCAGGCGGTTATAGGCAAGCTCCCCGGAAGAGGTCTCTAAAGCAATCGCGCGATAACTGCTCCAGCCCTGGAAGCTGTGTTTATAGCTCTTGGAGTGGCGGGACCGCTTCACCGTCTGCTTGGCCTCCGGCGTCATGGTGCCGGCCAGGATGATGAGGGTGACGTCGGAGTTGCGGTGGGCGTTGTGGGGCTTCACGTGGGCCAGGCCCCGCTCCCAGGCGGTTTCCTCCAGGGCGGCCGCCTCCTCCGCGTCCAGCTGGTCCGCCACGGCAAAATACACGTACTCGTGGGAGTCCGCCTCGGAGATGCGGGCGCTCTTCACCAGCACATATGTCTCCCCGTGGGAGTGGAACCGGGCCTCCGCGGCGAAAGGTTCCTCCACGTCCTCACGGATCACGTCATAGTAGCGGATGTAGGAACGGAGGATCAGATCAAGAGCTTCTGTGGGCGTCATAAATGCCTTCCCTGTATTTACCAATTTCAATCGTTAGCGGTTTTAAGCGCTAAATCCCACTAAATCAAAGTCATTTTAGCGCTAATGTTTCAATATTTCAAGCTTTTTTTCGCAAAAATGTCCCTTCCGGGCCATTCAAATCTCACTGTTCCGGCGCGGCGGCCGCCGGACGGCCAAATTCCGCCTCCGGCACGCGCTGTTTCAGCTCCTCCATGAGGATCTGGGCGGCCTTTTTTCCGGGCAGCTGGATCTGGGCCAGCTCCTGGTCCTGCTCGCCGCAGATCACCAGGTTCTCGATCTCGAACTCCCCACGGCCGCAGCACATCTTCGCCGGCACGGCCAGCACCCGCCGGAACAGCCGGTGGATGGAGTGGTAGGGGATGTAATAGGTCTTGATCCCCGCCCTGAAGAACAGCCGCAGCTCGCCCATCTTGACCTTGCCGATCTCCCGGGCGGTCTTGTACTCGCTGTCCAGCTGGTCCTGTTCCACCTGGTCGCCTGTCAGAGAATAAAAACGCATATCGGTCTCCTTTCCCCTATATAGGTCCGGCTCAAAGCCGGTAAAGTACCGCAGGATACGCCGGCGCGTATCAGCTCCTTTTGCCCCGCAGCCCGGCGGCGAACAGGGTCAGCACCGGGAATATCTCCAGCCGGCCCAGCAGCATGCACAGGCTCAGCACCAGCTTGGACGCGCCGCTCCACACGCTGAAGTTCCCCGTGGGTCCCACCAGCCCCAGGCCGGGGCCGATGTTGGACAGACAGCTTATCACGCTGGTGAAGGTGGTCTCCAGGTCCATGCCCTCCAGGCTCAGCAGCAGGAACGCCCCCAGGGCGATGAGGGTATAGAGCATGTAGAACACCATGGTGTTGTGGATGGCGTCGGCCTCCAGCCGCTCCCCGTCCAGGGTCACCCGACTGATGGACCGGGGATAGAGCAGCTTGCGGATCTCCGCCCAGATGGCCTTGCCCAGGATCACCAGCCGCGCCACCTTCGTGCCGCCGCCGGTACTGCCCGCGCAGGCGCCCAGGATCATCAGCAGCACCAGCAGCGCCCGGGAATAGCTGGGCCACAGGTTGAAGTCCGCCGTGGCGAAGCCCGTGGTGGTGATGATGCTGGACACCTGGAAGAAGGAGTAGCGCAGCGCCTGCAGCACCCCGCCGTACAGGTGGGCGATGTTCAGCGCGATGGTCACCGTGGCGGTGACGATCACCAGCAGATACAGCCCCAGCTCCTGGCTCTTCAGGCCCTTCAGCGACCGCTTCACCAGCACGATGTAGTACAGGTTGAAGTTCACGCCGAACAGCATCATGAATATGCCCACCACCGTGTCCACATAGGCGCTGTCGTAGGCGCCGATGCTGGCGTTGCGCACGCCGAAGCCGCCGGTACCGGCGGTGCCGAAGGCGGTGGTCAGCGCGTCGAACAGGCTCAGCCCGCCCGCCAGCAGCAGCACCACCTCCACCAGGGTCATCACCAGATAGATCACATACAGCACCCGGGCGGTGTCCCGCATCTTGGGCACCAGCTTGCCCTTCACCGGCCCGGGCACCTCGGCCCGGAGCAGGTGCATGGAGTGCTCGTCGTCGGTGGGCAGGATGGCCATCATGAACACCAGCACGCCCATGCCGCCTACGAAGTGGGAGAAGCTGCGCCAGAACAGCACGCCCTTGGGCAGCGGCTCCACCTCCGGCAGCACGCTGGCGCCGGTGGTGGTGAAACCGGAGATGATCTCGAACAGGGCGCTGATGTAGTTGGGGATGGCCCCGGAGAACACGAAGGGCAGCGCCCCGAACAGGGATATCACCAGCCAGCTCAGTGCCACGGACACGAACCCCTCCCGGGGATGGAGGGAGCCGGTGTGCTTCCGGCCCAGGGCCAGCAGCAGCCCCGCTCCCGCCAGGCACAGCAGGATGGTCCACACGAAGGGCAGCACCGACTCCCGGTACAGCGCGGCCACTGCCAGCGGCGCCAGCAGCAGCCCCGCCTCCAGGGCCAGGATGCGGCCCAGGATGCTCGTAATGATCCGGTAGTTCACGTCCTTACCCTCTCAGAATGTCTTCCAGCCGGGTCATGCCCCGCTTGGTGGTCACGGCCAGCACGCTGTCGCCGGCCCAGATCTCGTCGCTGCCGCCGGGGATCAGGCACTTGCCGTCCCGGATGATGGCCGCCACCAGCACGTCCGAGCGGGTGGGCAGATCCTTCAGGGCCACCCCCACGCAGGGGCTGGACACCCCTGCCCGGAACTCCAGCATCTCCAGCTTCCCGTCCAGGATACGCCGCAGCTGCTCCACGCCGCTGGTGTTGCTGGCGTTGTCCATGCTGCGCACGTACTGGATCACCTGCTGGGCGGTGATGACCCGGGGCTGCACCGGCTCCTCCAGGCCGAAGGACTCGGCCAGGGGGATCAGGTGCTCCTCGTTCACCTTCGCCACCGCCTTCTCCACGCCCACCCGGCGGGCATAGGCGCCCAGGATGATGTTCACCTCGTCGGTGCCGGTGACGGTGACCAGCGCGTCCATCTCCCGCAGGCCCTCCTCCTCCAGGATGTCGGGCCGGGAGGCGTCGCAGCAGATCACCTCCGCCTTGGGCAGCATATCCTTGATGCGGCGGCATTTTTCCTCGTCCTGCTCGGCCAGCTTCACCCGGATGCCCATGCTCAGCAGCTGCCGGGCCAGGTACACCCCCACGTGGCCGCCGCCCACGATCATCACGTGCCGGGCCGATTTCTTGAATATGGCCATGGAGCGGAAGAAGGCGTGGATGTGCTTGGGCGCGCCCACCACGTTCACGTTGTCCCCCGCCTGGAACACGAACTCCCCTCCGGGGATCACCACCTGCTCGCCCCGGCGCACGGCGCAGATCAGGGTGCCGCGGTCGAAGCGGGTGTGGAAATTCTTCAGGGCCATGCCGCACAGGGGGTTGTCCTCCTTCAGCTTGAACTCCACCAGCTCCGCCTGGCCCTTGGCGAAGGGTTCCACCTTGGCCGCCGAGGGGAAGCGCAGCACGCGGCTGATCTCCCGGGCGGCGTCGTGCTCCGGGTTGATGGTCATGGACAGGCCCAGCTCCTCCCGCAGGAGCATCACCGCCTCATAGTGGTCCTGCTGGCGCACCCGGGCGATGGTGTGGCCCACGCCCAGCTTCCGGCCCATCATGCAGCACAGGATGTTGGCCTCGTCGGAGTTGGTGGCGGCGATGAGCAGATCCGCCTTGTCCGCCCCCGCCAGGCGCAGCAGCTCGATGTCCACCGCCCCGGAGATGGAGATGGCGTCCAGGGTGGTGTTCACCAGGGTGATGCGCTCCGGGTCCCGGTCGATGACCGTCACGTCATGGCCCTCCCGGGCCAGATACTGGGTGAGGGTGAAGCCGATCTTCCCCGCGCCCGCAACGATGATATTCATAGGCCCTCCTGCTGAAAAAGGACGTTTCCCGCCATTTTGAAAATAACCAAAGACATATTAGCACTACCGGGAATTTCCGTCAAGGGCGCTTGTAGAGCGGACAAAAACATGCTATAATAGCCGCGATTCGGCTATTATATGTGATTTCAAGCAGTTTTGCTCCCGGCTTCGCCGGAACCGCAAAACATGCTATACTGCTTTTAATTTCTCCCCATAAGGAGGGCGCTATGACGAAAAAGATGCTGGCGCTGGCCCTGTGCCTGGCGCTGATATGCTCCCTGCTGGCCGGCTGCGGCGGCGACATAAAGGAATATGACGACGGCTCCGCCGCCGATGCCGCCGAGGCCACCGCCGCCCCCGACGCCTCCGCCGAGCCGGAGGCCACCGAGGAGCCTGAACCCACCGCCGAGCCGGGGCTGGGCCTGGCCGCCTATGAGCCGGACACCGTGGTCGGCGTGTGCAACGGCCAGGACATCACCTGGCGGGAGGACTATTACTGGCTGAGCTACTATGTGGAATACATCCGGTACATGACCGCCATGGGCATGCCTTTTTCCGGCTGGGACGGCATGGACTACAGCACGACCCTGACCAATGCCCAGCTGGTGGCCCAGTCCGCCCGGGACAGCATGGTCCAGATGCGGGCCATGGAGCTGCTGGCCCAGGACGTGGGCACCGGTCTGGACGAGGCGGACCAGCAGTCCGTCCGGGAGGCCTTCGACCAGAGCGCCGACAGCTACGGCGACCAGGACGGCACCTGCACCACCGAGGAGGCCGAGGCCTACGAGGCGTATCTGGCCGAGCAGGGGGTGGACCGGGCGCTGTATGAGTATTTCACCGGCGCGGACATGCTGGCGGACAAGGTGTTTCTGGCCCTGTACGGCCAGGACGGCGCCAATATGCCCGACGAGGACGTGCTGGCCTGGGCGGAGAACCAGGGGGTCATGGCCTGCAAGCACATCCTGCTCATGACCGTGGACCAGACCACCGGCGAGCCGCTGGAGGACGACGTGATCGCCGAGAAGAAGGCCAAGGCCGACGAGCTGTACGCCCAGCTGGCCGCGGTGGAGGACGATCCCGAGGCGCTGACCGGCCTGTTCGACGAGCTGATGAACGCCAATTCCGAGGACACGGGCCTGGCCGCCTTCCCAGACGGGTACATCTTCACCCCCGGGGTGATGGTGCCGGAGTTCGAGACCACCACCCAGTCCCTGGAGGAGTACGGCGTGGCCGAGCCGGTCCAGTCCAGCTACGGCTACCACATCATCATGCGCCTGCCCGTGGACCCCGACGGGACGTGCACCGGCACCTCCGGCGGGGCGCCCCTGCGGGCCAGCGCCGCCGACGCGGCCTTCTCCGCGCTGCTGACGGACGCCATGACCCGCTGCGACACCCAGTGGACCGAGGGCATGGAGGTGCCCGACATCCCCGCCATCTTCGGAGAGTAACATCGGCAGGCACAAAAAGCCCCGGCGGAACGACCGTTCCGCCGGGGCCTATTTTGTCCTTTTTACTTCTTCTCCCGCTTGCGCAGCAGGTAGTAGTCCAGCTTCTCCTTCATGTTCTCCGGCATCTCCCGGCCCACCGGGCACCGGGCGGCGTTGGCCATCCGGTCGGCGAAGGCGGTGATGAAGCCGATGTCCGCCTGCATCCGCTCCGCCAGCAGCAGGGCGGAGGTGTCGTAGCTGTTGTGGATGGTGGCGGTGCTGCCCGGCGCCAGGCGGGCGAAGCTCACCGCGGGCACGCCCTTGTCCGCCAGGGGGGTGGAGTCGCTGGAGTACACCCCCTGCCGGGACTCCAGGCCCCAGCCCAGCTCCGCGGCCATGTACTCGATGTAGTGGACCAGCTTCTCCTCGCCGGTGACGCAGGCGATGAACTTGCCCATCACCGAGCCGATCATGTCCAGGTTGATGTTCAGCACGCACCTGCCCAGCTCCTCCTCGTGGGCGGCGGCATACGCCTTGGAACCCAGCAGGCCCCGCTCCTCGCTGCCGCACCAGACGAACCGCATCCCGTAGCTGTGGGGATGGGAGGCGAAGTGCTCCGCCATGGCCAGCAGCCCCACGCTGCCGGACATGTTGTCGTAGGCGCCCTGGGACAGGCTGGTGGAGTCATAGTGGGCGGTGAAGAGGATGAACTCCTCCCGCTGGCCGGGCAGGTCCAGCACCACGTTCCGGGACTGGCCCTCGTACTCGTCCTGCTCCAGCTCGATCCGGGCGTGGGCGGCGCCGGCGCGGACCAGCTCCACCGCGTCCTTGACGTTGATGTTCATGCCGGGCACCTTCTGTCCCTTGCTGACGAAGCTGCGCAGCTCCCGCCGGTCGATGTCCCGGTCGGCGTAGTGGGTGTCCCCGTCGTAGGTGATGAACCCGGCCATGCCGCTGTCCAGCAGGTCGTGGTACAGCCAGTAGCCCATGCGCCCGTCGAGGAGCACGATCTTTCCTGCGCAGCGCTGGCGGGAGCAGGCGTCGGTGTTGGGCAGGTACACCAGCGGCGCGTCCACCGTGCCGCTGCCGGAGCAGAGATAGCCCTTGGCCGTCACCGCCCTGCCGTCCACGGTCAGGCTCTCCCGGCGGATGTCCGCCATCTCCACGGCGAAGGGCTCAATGGCCGCCTGCAGGCCCATATCGGCGCATTTGGCGGCGATATACTCGGCGCAGCGCAGCTCCTCGTCGCTGCCGCCGGTGCGCACATAGGCGGTGTCGGCGAATATGCCCATGATCTGTTCGTTCGTCATATCTGTTCTCCTTGTATTATGAAGTAGTAGTTATTAGTGACCCTCTCCAAGGTCATGTGCTACACTGGAAGGGATGCTGTGG
>CANQXG010000057.1 GCA_947627735.1 uncultured Oscillospiraceae bacterium
CCCCTCCCCGGCGATGGAGAAGCCGTAGCCCAGGGAGATGAACCAGACGTACTTTTTGAAGCCGATGGCGCTGATGAGCATGGCTGCCGCGAACAGCACCCAGAAATACACGGGAAATACCATAAGACTCTGTCCTCCTTACACTTCCTGAAAATGACGCAGTCCCGCTCTGCGCAGGACCACCGTCCCCGCCAGCAGCAGGCCCTGCCCGCCGCAGTTGACAAGCTGTTCGATCCAGTTGACGGCAGCGGAGGTGCTGTCCCGGCTGGAGAGATAGCCCATGGCCATGGAGCAGACGAAGGACGCCGCGAACAGGGCGATGGCGCCCTTTTTCTTCATCCGCGCCGCCAGCACGCTCAGGCCCGCGCACACGGCCCCCAGTCCCAGCACCATCATGCCGATAAAGACGAAGCTTCCCGAAAACACCGGCGGCGCCACGGCCAGGGCGGCGGACCGGCGCCGGGTGAGCATCAGCACCACCCCCAGCCCCGCCAGCAGAAAGCCGATGGACCGGGTAGGCAGGAACATGGTGTTCAGCGCCTGGAAGTCGCATATCCCGGCGGCGTACAGCAGCTTCCACGTGGCCTTGCAGAACCCCGCCGCAAAGATGTCGATGGTGCCGGCGGCGAAGCAGGCGAAGGCGTATTTCGGCATCCGGCTGTACAGATCCCTCTGCAGCAGCACGGCGGCCCAGCCGAACAGGAGCACGGGGATATAATCCACCAGGGCCATGGGGACGGTCACGTTATACATGTTATGCCCTCACTTCTTGTTCTTTTCCTTGGAGCGCTTGTCGTTGATGATCTTCATGTGCTCGGCGGTGATGAGCTCCACATCGTTCTCCTTGGCCCAGGCCACGCAGCCCTTCAGCACCGTGCTGAGGAACACCCGGGGCACGTTCAGGATGGTCTCCAATGCGTCGTCGGTGAACTTCACCTTGTCGTCGGCCCGGTCGGCGGCGTAGCGGACGGACTCCAGGGACGCCTTGCGCATGGGCAGCAGCTCCGCCCGCATCCGCTTATGGCGGTGGAACCAGAAGTTCTTGCTGTCCCGGTAGCCGTAGTCCACGGGCAGGGGCGGGAAGTCCCGGGCCTGGACGCCGTTGATGATGGCGTCGCTGTAGCGCTTCTTCATCAAAATGCGGTCCACCCGCAGGATGAAGTGAGCGCCGAACTGGGAGGTGATGCCGTTGAAGTCGTGGTAGGGCGGCGCATAGCCGTCCAGCACGCCGGGCTTGTCCTCCGCCGCGCCGTCCAGCTCCCTCATCCACGTGCACTCCAGCACCTGGATGGCGTCGGTGAGCACCTCCGGCCGCTTCTCCCCGGTCTGCTCCTCGATCTGGCTCTTCTCCCGGCGGAAGGCGCACTTGGGCATCTTGTCCTCCGGCTTGTCCCCGGGCCAGCTGAGCTTGACGCACTCCTTGAAGGTCTTGGGGTCGTCATCGACGAAGTTGATGGCGCACTTGCCGCTGCGCAGGATGTTCTGGGCAGTGTTGGAGGAGTTGCGGCAGCACAGGAGCATGGCGTAGTAGTCCTTGCCCGCCACATAGTAGGGCGCGCACAGGGAGTAGGGTCCCAGGGTGGTGGTGTCGTTTTCGCACAGGGTGCTGATCACCACCGTGGGCATGGGGAAAAACAGGCTGGTCTGATAGAAGTTATCTACGATGCGCAGGTTCTCGAAGCTGGACATGGCGGTTCCTCCTTATCAAAACAATTTTTTCAGCAGGTCATATATCTCCCGGAAGGGCATGCCCTCCATGGTCCACGCCAGCAGCGCCTCGGCGGCGAACCGGGACGTGAACGGGTCCGGGCTGAACCGGGCCAGGGGCGCGGCCAGCTGGTCCCGGAGCATGGCGTGGTAGCGCCGGAAGGAGCCGGGCATCACGGCGGCCTGTCCGGCCTGAAAAACGGAGCTGTACCGCTGGGCGTAGTCCAGCAGCAGCTCGTATATACACCGGGCCACCGGCTCCGGCCCATCGCTGTCCGCGGCGGCAGCCGCCAGCGCCTCCATGCGCCGGTTCCAGTCCTCCAGCATCACGGCGGCCACTAGCTCATCCTTGGAGGAGAAGTAGTTGTACACCGTCCCCACCCCCACGCCGCAGCCGGCCGCCACGGAGCGGATGGTCAGCGCGGCATAGCCGCTGTCCGCCAGGAGCGTCTTTGCCTGGGCGATGAGCCGCTCCCGCAGGTTTTCGATGATCTTCGGCATGAGAAGGCCCCTTTTATGAACATGTTCATATTGATGTCAGTATACCACGCCCCGGCGGGAATGTCAAAGAAAAGCGCCAGCGCCGCGAGAGATGAGAGAAAAAAAGAAAAAAGGTGATACCCCCACCAACATAGCGGAGGCCCACCTTTTTGAAGCGCTTCCCGGCCCCATGACAGGGAAACGCTCTATTTGCAGTATATGCCCACGACAGCCGTTTTGTCAATCCGAATCTTAGTGCACGGCGATGTGTTCCCCGTACCCGAAACGGGTCGTTAGCGAAACAAAGCCGTCGCGAGGGCGCTTGCAACCGAGCAGGCGACTTGAGCGTGACCCGTTTCGGAAAAGGAAGAAGCGCCTTGACCGATAGAGGGTACCCGCTTGCGGGGACCTGACATCTTCAAGGCGCTTCTGACGTGGCGGAGAAGGAGGGATTCCCCGCCTGCGGGCGGGCCGGGTCGCGGGGAAAACATGCCACCGGCATGTTTTCTAACACCGCTCCCTTCGAATCCCTGTTATCCTATCTGTTAAAAACCCGGCAGCCACAAAAATGGCTGCCGGGTTTTTGGCGGAGAAGGAGGGATTCGAACCCTCGATACCCTTATGGGGTATACACGATTTCCAATCGTGCGCGCTCGACCAGGCTACGCGACTTCTCCACACCTGTCGGACCTGATTATTATACCCGAGCGGACAGGCAAAGTCAAGGAAAATTTCCCGCGTTTATGCCCGCCGGGGGCGGGTCATCCCGTCCCTCCATCCAGGCCGCGCCACAGCGCCATGGCCAGGTCCGTTCCCCCGGCCCGATAGCCCCCGGCGGCGTACCGCACCCGGCCCTGCCGGTCCAGCACCGCCGTCATCGGCAGCTCCCCCGGCTCCAGGAACAGCTCCCGGGCCAGGTCCTCCCCCGCGCCGGTCGTGTCATACGCCACGGCCAGGGGCGCCCCCGCCAGGCAGGTCCTCACCGCCGCCTCCCGGTCCGGCCCCTCCAGCACCAGCCCCAGCGGTGGCAGGACCTCTCCCCGGCCAGCCGCCCGGGCCAACGCCCCCAGAACGTGCTCCGTCGGCTCCTCACCGGGCCGGAGCCAGAGGAGCATCCCACCCTGGGGCAGCAGCTTGCGCGCGTCCAGCGGCCCGCCGGAGGGGTCAGCGAGCGGCACAGGCGGCAGGGGGATGCAAATGAGCGTTTCCGGCCTGTCCTCCCGGCGCGTCAGGGTCAGACAGCGCCGCTGACCGGGGGCCAGCTCGACGGTCTCCGTGCGCACCAGCTGCGTGCCGTCGGCCAGCCGCCGGCAGGTCATCAGCCGCCACAGCCCCGGCGCCGCCGGGATATCGACAGGGCCGGTCAGCGCCGGCAGGGACAGCGGCAGCCACCGCTCCCCCTCCCGGCGGGACAGCGTCCAATCCCGGCCGCAGACCCATGGCCCCGGCTCAGCCGGTGCGATCGTCAGCGTGCCGGTGCGGGCGGGGCCGGTCAGGCCATGCCACGCCCCCTCCCGCCAATATTCCGCCCGCCCATCCGCCGGGTCCAGCCGGGCCGGCACACCGGCGCAGCGCAGCAGCGCCACCGTCAGCGACGAGCGCGCCCGCCCATCCCCGTGGCCGCAGGCCAGCGCCGCCGACGGCCCCATCTCCGCCGGGGGATAGACCCGCTCCCCCGCCGGGGCCACGGCCCGCGCCGCATACTCCGCCGCCCGCTCCGGCTCATCGGCCATCGCCCGCAGCGCCTCCGGCGGCACGACGTCCTCGACGGCCCGCCGCCAATCCTCCGGCGGCTCCAAGCCGATCCGGGGGCACAGCACCGCCTCCGCGAACCGCTCCGCCCCCGCTCCGGGCAGCGCCCGGCGCAGGTGGTCCTCCAGCAGCCCGAAGGTCGCGTCCCGCAGGTCCTTCTCCCCCATGGCCCCCAGCATCCCGGCGGCCATCGCCCGCTCCGGGCCGGTGTGGGCCTGATAAAACCGCCATATCTCCGGCCCGTTCCCCGTCGCCCGGCGCAGATAGTCCCCCCATGGCGGCTCCGCCGAAGCGTACTCCGACCGCGCCCAGCTCTCCTCCCGGGCCAGGCGCATGGCCTCGCACCGCGCCCGCACGGCGCGCCGCTCCGCCCGCTCCTCCGGGGATAGGGCGGCCCGCTCCCGGATATAGGGCGGCGCAGGGGCCAGATCGGCCTGCCGCAGGCCGGTGACGTCGCCCCAGGTGAGGGTCAGCGCCGCCGGCCCATCCCCCGCCGGGACAGTGCCCTCGGCCATGCGCCCGTCCAGGGCCGCCTCCACATGCAGCGCCCCCCGGCCCACCGACGCGCCCATCACGCCGCCGGCGTCCGTCCGACCCCACAGCACCGGCCTGTACGCGCCCATATTCGCCGCGCACAGCGTCACCAGCGCTCCCGCCACAGGCTGTCCGGCATCATCCGTCACCCGGACGGTCACCTCCCGCACCGGGGCGTACCGGGCCGTCACATTATAAAGCCGCGCCGGGCCGATCCGCCCCGCGGGCCGGTCCGCGCCATAGTCGAAGAAGGTCCGGTAGCGCACCACCGGCGCCCGGGCCGCCGCGGCGCAGAACCACCCCCGGTCCGCCGCCGGCTCCGGCTCGCACGCGCCCATGAACCGCCACCCGCCGCCGTCCCAAAACTCCACCCAGGCATGGTTGTCGTCGCAGTGCGCCCACCAGGGCACGTACACCTGCCGCGCCGCGATGCCCACGCTCCGCAGGGCGGCCACGCAGAACGCCGACTCCTCCCCGCACCGGCCCGAGCCGGTCCGCCAGGCGGTGAGGGGACTCATGGTCCTCTCATCGGTCAGCCGGTAGGTCATATGCTCCGCGCACCAGCGGTTCACCTCCAGCGCCGCCGCCGTCGCATCCAGCCCCGCGATCCGCCCCCGCAGCGCCCGCCAAAACGCCTCCCGGTGGTCGCTGAGCGCCTCGTCGTTCACCCGGGGGTACCACACGAAGTGCAGGAACATCTCCTCGTCCAGCTCCCGGCAAAAGGGGCTGTTCCGCCGCAGATACAGCCCGTGCCGGGCGAAGGCGGCCAGGGTATCGAACGCCTGCCCGGCCCCATCGCCCAGGGGCAGCGTGCCGTATGCCAGCGCCATCAGCGCGGCCATATCCCCCTCCAGCGCCCCCAGGCGCTCGTCGATCGGCCCGGCCAGGGGGCCGTACATGGGCCGCGCCTGCGCCCACAGCGCCCGCGCCCGGGCCGCCGTCCTGTCCGACAGCGTCCTCATCGCCCGCCCCGGATGAACGCGGCCACGTCGTCGGCGTGGGTGAGGCTGTACCGGTCCTCCGGCGGATAGACCGCGCCGCCGAAGTATATGGCGGGGTTGCCGCCGCAGCTGCGGTCATGCTCCGTGCGGTGCATGGCCGCGTGCAGCCAATCGCACCCGATGGTCCGCCGGCACCACGCCGCGTTCTCCGCCGTGACGCCGCCCCCGGGCAGGATCTCCATCCGCCCGGCGCAGTGCTCCCGCATGGCCCGGATGGTCTGCGCCCCCTCGGGGACGGTGGGCCGCTGCCCGCTGGTGAGCACCCGCGTCACGCCCAGCTCCATCAGTGCGTCCAATGCCTGCCGCCAATCGGGCGTCACGTCCACGGCCCGGTGGAACACCGCCTCATGCCCGCCGATCACGTCCATCATCCGCCGGCACCGGGGCACGTCCACCCGCCCGTCGGGCAGCAGCACCCCGAACACGATCCCGTCGGCCCCGTTTTCCAAAAACAGCGCGGCGTCGGCCAGCATCGTCTCGAACTCCGTATCCGTATAGCAAAATCCGCCCTCCCGGGGCCGCACCATGCACATCACCCGCAGCGCCGGCGCGTGCTTCTTCACGGTCCGCAGCGCGCCCAGGCTGGGGGTCAGGCCCCCATGGAACAGGTCGGAATTTAGCTCCACCCGCGTCGCGCCGCCCTGCCACGCGGCGATGGCGTCCCCGGCGGACCCGCAGCAGACCTCCAGCATCGGCTCCATGTCGTTCCTCCTCGTTTCCCGCGGAATGTTCCGCTGTTGTATTTCCCGTTTTCCCCGCCCGCCCGGCGGCCTGCCCGGCGGGAAACAGTTGTTCTGCGGCCATTATAGCATAGGGGCCGCCCGCCGCGCAACGCCGTCTCCCCGCCCGGTTTACAACGGAATGTTAATTCTGTTGTTGAGGACGGGCGCGAAGAAATCCAAATTAACATTAGGAGGACAACAGACAATG
>CANQXG010000058.1 GCA_947627735.1 uncultured Oscillospiraceae bacterium
AATTGGTAGTAAATTCAGCTTGAAATCCTGCTTGTATGCCCGTAAATCAAGGCTTTTTTGAGATAATCAACCATTTTCTATTAAAATCCGGGACTCTTCCAAAAGCTCCCGGACTGAAAAGCGGTCATGCAATGCCTCAGCGCATACAACGGCACCCGACGGACGCAGCAGGACGCCCGGCCGCTCTCTCAGCCCGGGAGTTCAGCATTCGTCCACATCGAAAGTTGCTCCGCAGAAGAGCAAGGAACAGGTCCTTCATCCGGTACGCCTCCTTTCCGGTCCAAATAAACCAATTAAATCCATCGGTTTGGTGGGATTATAGCATCGGGACTCTGTTGTGTCAAGCCGATTTTTGCATTTCGTCGAATTTGATATTAGCCTAGTAGGTTAGTTATTGACAATGCAACGACCTGACAATATACTGGGAGCCATCTTACAAAAAAGGGGCGTATCGACATGAAGGGCGGAAAATCCAAGCTTATCACGCTGTTCATCTTTCTCGGGTTGGTCTTCGGCATTCTCTTCGGGCTGCTCATGCCAGGCCGCTATGAGTTTTTGCTCCCGGCGGTGGACCTTGTGAGCGGCCTTTACATGAACGCGCTGCGTATGATGATCTATCCGCTGGTGTTCTGCTCGCTTGTCGTGGGCATCCACAGCATCGGCAGCGTTTCGGCCACCGGTCGCATCGGGGTCCAGTCTGTGCTGTATTTTGTCGCTACCACGCTGTTTGCAAGTCTCCTGGGGCTGTTCCTGCCGAAGGTGCTGGGCTTGGGCAGCGGCGTCGCCATTGAGATGATGGACGCCGCCGTGGAGGCCACCCCCTTCACGAGCCTGCTGGACACGGTCAAAAACCTGATCCCCTCCAATCCCGTCGCTTCCTTTGCCAATGGCGATATGCTCCAGGTGCTCGTATTTGCCATCATCGTGGGCATCACCTGTCTGACATTGGGAGAGAAGGCCGCGCCGTTCATCCGCCTGACGGAGGCGGTCGACCACATCTCTGTCAAGATCATTTCCGTGGTCATGTACTTCACGCCCATCGGCGTGTTCTGCTCCATCGCCTCGGTGGTCTATGCAAACGGCACGCAGACCATCATGGCCCTGGGCGCCGTTTTGCTGGCGTTGTACATCACCATGTTCCTCTATGTGCTGATCGTGTACGGCGGTATCGTCAGGCTCATCGGCAAATGCAAACCAAGAACCTTTTTCGCCAAGGTGATGCCCGCGGCCCTGAACGCTTTCGGCACCTGCTCAAGCTCCGCCACGCTGCCCATCAGCAAGCGATGCGCAGATGAGCTGGGCGTGTCCAATGAGATATCCTCCCTGGCCCTGCCCCTGGGCGCTACGATCAACATGGACGCAGTGTCCATCGTCATGTCCTTCATGATCGTGTTTTTTGCCAATGCCTGCGGCGTAGAGGTCAGCTTCGGCATGTTGGCGGTGGTGCTTTTGAGCAATACGCTTTTGAGCATCGGCACGCCCGGCGTGCCCGGCGGCGCCATCGCATCCTTTGCCGCGCTTGCCTCCATCGCGGGGCTTCCCACCGGCATCATGGGGGTGTACATCAGCGTCAACACCCTGTGCGACATGGGCGCCACCTGCTGCAACGTGCTGGGCGATCTGGCCTGCTCTGTAGCGATGGAGCGCACGGCCCATCCAGCCGCCCAGAGTGCGAAGTGAACCTTTCGTCGGCGCGCCTTTGATTTCCCATCACCCATGTTGTATAATAGGGAAAAAAGAAATGGAGGCGTTTTCGATGCTGATCTCAACACGGGGCCGGTACGCGCTGCGGGTGATGATCGACCTGGCCGAGAACCAGGGCGACGGCTATATCCCGCTCAAGGAGGTCGCTCAGCGCCAGGAGATATCGGAGAAATATGTGGAGGGCATTTTGAAGATCCTGGTGAAGAACGGCGTGCTGGACGCTCTGCGGGGCAAGGGCGGCGGCTATCGCCTGGCGAAGGCCCCGGAGGAATACAAGGTGAGCGATATCCTCTGGCTGACGGAGGAGGAGCTGGCGCCTGTGGCCTGCCTTGCCAGGGGGGCCGGGACCTGTCACCGTGCGCCGGAGTGCCGCACGCTCCCCCTTTGGCAGGGACTGAACAAGGTCATCATGGGTTATCTGGATCATACTACCCTGGCCGATCTGATGGTGCCTGGCGCGGACCGCCCGGACTGACGATATGGACGAAAACGGCATAAAACTGGATATCGGCGAGGTGCTGCGCTATCTGGGCGTGAAAGAGGACCCGGAGGGGGCGATTGCCCGGGCCGTGCAAGACGAGGCGGAGGGACTTCTCCGCGCCGTCCGGCCCCGGTACGTCTACCGCCTGTTCCCTGTAGAGCGGGGACAGTCGGGCGTCGTCTTACAGGGCAGCGGCGTCACCCTGCCGGGCAGTATGGCCGGGCGGATGCTGGCCCGGTGCGGCCAGGCGGCGCTTCTGGCATGCACCCTGGGGGCCGGGTTCGAGGCCAGGCTGCGGGCGGTCCAGGCCCGGGATATGGCCCGGGCGGTGATATTGGACGCCTGCGGCAGCGCCCTGGTGGAGGCAGGCTGCGACCAAGCGGAGCGGGAGATCGCCAGCCGGTATCCCGGCCACTATCTCACCGACCGCTTCAGCCCCGGCTATGGGGACCTGCCGCTGGAGGTACAAAACGCCATCTCCACGGCCCTGGATGCCCCGCGGCGGCTGGGCGTCCAGGTCACGCCGAGCCTTTTGATGAACCCGTCCAAATCCGTCACCGCCGTGATCGGCCTGGCGGACGCGCCCCAGCCGGCCCGCATAAGGGGCTGCGCATATTGCTCCCTGGCGGGGAGCTGTACCATTCGCGAAGGAGGAAAAAGCTGTGCTGACTGATGCTTGGAAAAACGACATCGTCCTGCTGGACGGGGCCATGGGCACCGTCTTGCAGCAAAAGGGCCTGCCCCCCGGGGGAAAGCCGGAGCTGCTGGCTCTGACCGACCCGGCGCTGCTACTGTCCGTCCACCGGGAATATGTGGCCGCCGGCAGCCAGATCATCTACGCCAACACCTTTGGCGCCAGCGCCCCCAAGCTGGCCCGCACCGGCCACACCGTGGAGGAGGTGGTCCCGGCGGCGGTGGCCGTGGCCAAAAAAGCGGCCGGACAGGACGCGGCCGTGGCGCTGGACATCGGCCCGCTGGGGGAGCTTCTGGAGCCCATGGGCACGCTCAGCTTTGAAAAGGCATACGAGTATTTCCGCCGGATCGCCGCGGCGGGCGCCGCCGCGGGGGCGGACCTGGCCGTGATCGAGACCATGACCGACCTCTACGAGGCCAAGGCGGCGCTGCTGGCGGTGAAGGAGAACACGTCGCTTCCCGTGTTCGTCACCATGTCCTTCGAGGAAAGCGGCCGGACCTTCACCGGCTGCACGGTGGCCTCCATGGCCCGGACGCTGGAGGGCCTGGGCGCGGACGCCATCGGCCTGAACTGCTCGCTGGGACCGGACCTGCTGGCCCCGCTTCTGAAGGAGCTGTGCGAGAACACCCGTCTGCCGGTCATCGCCAAGCCCAACGCGGGCCTGCCCGACCCGGCCACGGGCCTTTACGACATGGACCCGGAGGCTTTCGCGGCGGCGCTGGCGCCATGCCTGGACGCGGGGGTGACCATCTTCGGCGGCTGCTGCGGCACCTCCCCGGAATATATAAAGGCGCTGCGCAAGACTCTGGCGGGGAAGCGGCCCGCCGCCCGGAAGTACGACGCGGTGGGCTTCGTCTGCACCCCCACCACCCCCTGCCGGCTGGACGGGGTGCGCGTCGTCGGCGAGCGGATCAACCCCACCGGGAAAAAGCGGTTCCAGCAGGCGCTCTTGGAGCACGATCTGGACTATATCCTGGACGTGGCGGTGCAGCAGGAGGACGCGGGCGCGGACATCCTGGACGTGAACGTGGGCTTTCCCGGCGTGGACGAGGCGGCCCTGCTGCCCGAAGTGGTGAAAAAGCTGCAGAGCGCCGTCAGCCTGCCCCTGCAGCTGGACTCCTCCGACCCCGCCGCGCTGGAGGCCGGCCTGCGGGTCTATAACGGCAAAGCGGCGGTCAACTCCGTCAACGGCGACCCGGCAGCGCTCAAGCGCATACTGCCCCTCGTGAAGAAATACGGCGCCGCCGTGGTGGGCCTGACCCTGGACAAGGGCGGCGTCCCCCGGACGGCGGAGGAGCGGGTCGCCATCGCCCGCCGTATCCTGGACGCGGCGCTCTCCTACGGTATCCCCCGCCAGGACATATGGATCGACTGCCTGACGCTGACGGTGTCGGCCCAGCAGGAGCAGGCCGCCGAGACCCTCCGGGCCGTACGGACGGTGCGGGAGGAGCTGGGCCTGCAGGTGGTGCTGGGGGTGTCCAACATCTCCTTCGGCCTGCCGAACCGGCGGCTGGTCAACCAGACCTTCCTCATCCAGGCATTGGGCGCGGGGCTGACCCTGCCCATCCTCGATCCCGGTCAGCGGGAGATGATGGACGCGGTGGCGGCGTTCCGGGTGCTGTCCGGGGAGGATAAGGAGAGCCGGGCCTATATCGCCCGGTTCGCGGACGCGCCCGCGCAGACAGCCGCGACGGCAGCCGCTGTCGGCTCCCTCACCCTGGAGGATGCCGTCATCCGGGGGCTGAAGACCGACGCGGCCAGGCTGGCCAAAGCGGCCCTGGAGGCGGGCCAAGCGCCCCTTGCGCTGGTGGAGGAACGGCTCATCCCGGCGCTGGACAGGATCGGCGAGGACTACGAGCGGGGCACGGCATTCCTGCCCCAGCTGTTGAGCGCCGCCGGCGCGGCCCAGGCGGTCTTTGAGGTCATCAAGACCGCCATCGCCCAGACGGGCGGCGAGAGCGTGAAGCGGGGGCGGCTGGTGCTGGCCACCGTCCAGGGGGACATCCACGACATCGGCAAGAACATCGTCAAGACCGTGCTGGAGAACTACGGCTACGAGACCATCGACCTGGGCCGGGACGTGCCGCCCCAGGTCATCGCCGACACGGTGCGGCGGGAGCACATCCGCCTGGTGGGCCTGTCCGCCCTCATGACCACCACCCTCCCGGCCATGGAGCGGACCATCCGCCTTCTCCGCGCCCTGCCGGAGCCTCCCGCGGTGGTGGTGGGCGGCGCGGTGGTCACGCCGGAATACGCCCGGCAGATGGGCGCGGACTACTACTCCAAGGACGCCAGACAGTCCGTGGAGGTGGCGCGAAAAGTCTTCGGCGCGTGAGCGATATAGCAACGACCGCGTGACGGCTCGTCCGTCACGCGGTCTTTTGTTATCTTTATGGCTGGGGGTCGATCACGTCGCGGGGCTCTTTGCTGCCAGAGCTGCAATAGCTGTCCTCCTCCACCGGGCGCAGCTTGCCCAGATCATAGGGCGTCTCCTGATAGACGAAGTTCAGCCAGTTGCAATAGGTGCAGTTGGAGCTGGACCGCCAGGACAGGAT
>CANQXG010000059.1 GCA_947627735.1 uncultured Oscillospiraceae bacterium
TAGGTGATCAGCAGCTCGCCGGGATGCTCCTGGGTGTAGGCCTTCAGGCTGGGATAGTCGGTGATGCCGTAGGGGTTGTCGGCGCGCATGAAGTACTGGCCGTTGCTCTTGTCGCCGGCGATGCAGACCATGTCGAAGTCTTCATAGCTGAAGGGAGCCACGCCGGTAGCGTGGGTCACCAGCATAGCGGTGTGGAAGAACAGCAGGGTCTTGCCGTCAGGCTCGGAGTCCAGGACCTGCTGGGCGCCCACGGTACCGGTGTTGCCGGTGATGTTCTGCACGATGAAGTTGCCGCCCAGACGCTCCTGGACCTTCTCGAACACCAGACGGGCCATAAAGTCGGTATCGCCGCCGGCGCCGTAGGGGCACACCACGGTGATGGTATCGTTGCCGGGCCAGTCGATGGCGGGTTCCTCTTCAGGCTCCTCCTCGGGTTCGGTCTCAGGCTCAGCCTCAGGCTCCCCTTCGGGTTCCGCCTCGGGCTCGGCTTCAGGCTCGGTCTGAGGAGCCTCGGTGGGCTTGGTCTCCTCCGCGCTCTGGCCGCCGCTGCAGGCCGCCAGCGCGAACACCATGCACAGGCACAGGAGGAACGCTACGAGTCTGTTCTTTTTCATGTTTTGCTCCTTTCAAATTTGTGGATCAGGTTATGCCAACGGGCACACGCGCCCGGTTCGCACGGTTTTTCGGATATTTCCGGCCTTTTTCCCGGAAAGAGCATATACATTTTTCAACAATTCATTAGCAGCATTTTACTCTCCATCGGTCATTTTGTCTTTGCACCTTATCACGGAATTGTTGCACAATCTTCAACTAATCCATCGATTTATTGCACTATCCGCTCCGGCGAAAAAAGTCCGCAAATAATTTGCGGCGCGGCTTGAACCGCGCCCGCCGATGCCGTATAATAGGTCCGCGCACCCCTGTGTGCCTGCTTATGACGAAAGGAAGCTCGGCATGATGACACTGAAGGACCTGCCCGTGGGAAAGACGGCCACCGTCACCAGTCTCGGCGGCGGCGGCGCCCTGCGGCAGCACTTTCTGGATATGGGCCTGATCCCCCGCTCGGACATCACTCTTATCAAATATGCCCCCCTGGGCGACCCCATGGAATTTATGATCCACGGCTATGAGCTGACGCTGCGGATCGCGGACGCGGCCCAGATCGGCATCGAGAACGTCCGGGACCCGGACGCCCCCGTCCCCGCGGACCGGAGGCCGGCCTACGCCGGTCGGCGCATCGACCACCCGGGCCTGGGCGAGCGGGGCAAGTACCACGAAAAGGCCACGGAGAACCCCCTGCCCGACGGCACCCTCCTCACCTTCGCCCTGGCCGGCAACCAGAACTCCGGCAAGACCACGCTTTTCAACCAGCTCACCGGCTCCAACCAGCACGTGGGCAACTTCCCCGGCGTCACCGTGGACCGGAAGGACGGCGTCATCCGGGGCCATGAGGACACCCGCATCACCGACCTGCCGGGCATCTACTCCCTGTCCCCCTACTCCAGCGAGGAGATCATCACCCGCGCCTTCCTGCTGGAGGAGCACCCCCTGGGCATCATCAACATCGTGGACGCGTCCAACATCCAGCGCAGCCTGTATCTGACCATGCAGCTGATGGAGCTGGATGTGCCCATGGTGCTGGCGCTGAACATGATGGACGAGGTCCGCGGCAACGGCGGCTCCATCCGGATCAACGAGATGGAGCAGCTGCTGGGCATCCCGGTGGTGCCCATCTCCGCGGCGAAAAACGAGGGCATCGACGAGCTGGTGGACCACGCCATCCACGTGGCCCGCTACCAGGAGCCGCCCCGGCGGATCGACTTCTGCCGGGAGGATAAGCACGGCGGCGCCGTGCACCGGTGCCTGCACGCCATCATGCACCTGATCGAGGACCATGCCCAGCGGGCGAACATCCCCGTGCGCTTCGCCGCGGGAAAGCTGGCCGAGGGGGACGAACACATCGCCCAGGCCCTCCATCTGGACACCAATGAAACGGAGATGCTGGAGCACATCATCCTGCAGATGGAGGCGGAGAGCGGCATGGACCGGGCCGCCGCCATCGCCCAGATGCGCTACGACTTCATCCGGGACGTGTGCGACGCCACGGTGACCCGCCCCCGGGAGAGCCGGGAGCGGACCCGCTCCGCCGCCATCGACCGCATCCTCACCGGCAAGTACACCGCCATCCCCTGCTTCATCGCCATCATGGCCCTGGTGTTCTACCTGACCTTCGACCTGATCGGCCCGTGGCTGCAGGGCCTGCTGGACAGCGGCATCGACGCGCTGGGCCTGTGGGTAGACGGGGTGATGCAGTCCATGCACATCGGCGGCGTGCTCCGCTCGCTGGTGTCCGACGGCATTTTCGCCGGCGTGGGCAGCGTGCTCAGCTTCCTGCCGGTGATCGTGGTGCTGTTTTTCTTCCTGTCCCTGATGGAGGACAGCGGCTACATCGCCCGTGTGGCCTTCGTGATGGATAAGCTGCTGCGGAAGATCGGCCTGTCCGGCAAGAGCATCGTGCCCATGCTGCTGGGCTTCGGCTGCACCGTGCCGGGGATCATGGCCGCCCGGACCCTCTCGTCGGAGCGGGACAGAAAGCTGACCATCCTGCTCACCCCCTTTATGAGCTGCAGCGCCAAGCTGCCTATCTACGGCTTTTTCACCACCGCCTTCTTCCCCGGCAAGCGGGGGATCATCATGGTGGGGCTGTACCTGCTGGGGATCGTGCTGGGCATCGCGCTGGCGGTGCTGATGAAGGGGACGGTGTTCCGGGGCGAGCCGGTGCCCTTCGTGATGGAGCTGCCCAATTACCGCATGCCCGGGGCGAAGAACGTGGCCCACCTGCTGTGGGACAAGGCCCGGGACTTCCTCCAGCGGGCCTTCTCCATCATCTTCCTGGCCACCATCGTCATATGGTTCCTGCAGACCTTCGACTTCGGTCTGAACGTGGTGGCCGACTCCCGGCAGAGCATGCTGGCGGCCCTGGCGGGGCTGATCGCGCCGGTGCTGGCCCCCCTGGGGCTGGGCGACTGGCGGATCTGCACAGCGCTGATCACCGGGTTCATGGCCAAGGAGAGCGTGGTGTCCACGCTGACGGTGCTGCTGGGCGGCGCGGGACCGGCCACGGTGCTGACCCCCGTGGCGGCGGCCAGCATGCTGGTGTTCTGCCTGCTGTACACCCCCTGCGTGGCGGCCATCGCCTCGGTGAAGCGGGAGCTGGGCGGCGCCTGGGCCGCGGGCGTGGTGGCCGGCCAGTGCGTCATCGCCTGGACAGCGGCGCTGCTGACCCGGGTGGTGTGCCTGCTGCTGACCGGGATGCTGTAAAAACCCCCATAAAAAATCAAAACCCTCTGTCCATTGGGACAGAGGGTTTTTCTCGGGGCTTGGCCCCAGGATGATTACACCAGCTCGATGACCGCCATCTCCGCCGCGTCGCCCCGGCGGGTGCCGGTGCGGGTGATGCGGGTATAGCCGCCGTTGCGGTCGGCGTACTTCACGGCCAGGTCGTCAAAGACCTTCTTGGCCACGTCCTCACGGGTGAGGAACTTCAGCGCCAGGCGGTAGTTGGCCAGGCCCTTCTTCTTCCCCAGGGTGATGATCCGCTCGGCCAGAGGACGGACCTCCTTGGCGCGGGTGACAGTGGTCTGGATGCGGCCGGTATCCAGCAGATCGGTGACCTGCTGGCGCAGCATAGCCATGCGGGCGGCAGTGGGCTTGCCGAGCTTGCGAGTTCCGGGCATGTTCGTTTACCTCCAAAAGTGAGTGATGGGTGGATTACTTGCCATCCTCGTCGCTGGCCAGGCTCAGGCCCATCATCGCCAGCTTCTGGATGACTTCCTCCAGGCTCTTGCGGCCAAGGTTGCGCACCTTGATCATCTCGTCCTGGGTCTTGGACACCAGGTCCTCCACCGTGTTGATGTTTGCGCGTTTCAGGCAGTTGAAGCTGCGCACCGACAGGTCCAGCTCCTCGATGGTCATCTCCATGACCTTGTCCTTCACGGCCTCGGTCTTCTCCACCACGGTGGAACCCATGTTCATGCTGGACGACAGGTCCGTGAACAGGGTGAAGTGGTCGCACAGGATCTTGGCTCCCAGGCTCACAGCGTCCCGGGGGGAGATGGTCCGGTCGGTCCAGACCTCCAGGGTCAGTTTGTCGTAGTCCGTCTGGTTGCCCACGCGGGTGTTCTCCACGGCGTAGTTCACCTTCAGGACGGGGGTGTATATGGAATCGATGGGGATGACCCCCGCCACGGCCTGGGCGGGCTTGTTCTTGTCCGCGGGCACATAGCCCCGGCCGTGGGAGATGGTCAGCTCCATGGAGAGGGAGGCGTCCGGACCAAGGGTGGCGATATGGAGTTCCGGGTTGAGGACCTCCACCTCGCCGTCCGCTTTGATGTCGGCGGCAGTGACCTCGCACTCGCCCTCCGCCTCGATATAGACGGTCTTGGGGCCGTCCCGGTGCAGGCGGGCGATGAGGTTCTTGATGTTCAGCACGATCTCGGTGACGTCCTCCTTGACGCCGGGGATCGTGGAGAACTCATGCTGTACGCCGGCGATCTTGATGGTGGTGACGGCAGTGCCGGGCAGGGAGCTGAGCAGCACCCGCCGCAGGGAGTTGCCAAGGGTCGTGCCGTAGCCCCGCTCCAGGGGTTCCACCACGAATTTCCCATAGCTCTCGTCAGCCGGACTTTCCACACACTCGATGCGCGGCTTCTCGATCTCTATCATGTGTTCATACCCTCCTTTGAAATGTACGCCAAAGGGCGTCACGCGGTTTCCAGCTTACCAACTCGTGAGGGCTTTACTTAGAATACAGCTCGACGATGAGATGTTCCTCGATGGGCAGATCGATGTCCTCCTTGGCGGGGACGCCGGTCACCTTGGCGAGCATGTTGGACGCGTCATAGTCCAGCCACTTGGGCGGCTGACGGGACGCATTGGCCTCGATGTTGGCCTTGATCTTGTCCAGATCGCGGCTGGAGGGTTTGACAGAGATCACCATGCCGGGCTTGACCAGGAAGCTAGGGATGTCCACCTTGCGGCCGTTCACGGTGAAGTGACCGTGGCTGACCAGCTGGCGGGCCTCGGCCCGGCTCATGGCGAAGCCCAGACGATAGACCACGTTGTCCATCCGGGACTCAAGGATGCTGAGCAGGTTCTCGCCGGCCTGGCCGGGACGGCGCTCGGCCATGTCGAAGTACTTGCGGAACTGGGCTTC
>CANQXG010000060.1 GCA_947627735.1 uncultured Oscillospiraceae bacterium
GAGTGTTTCATCGCGTCGGTGCTGTTCATGCTGCTGCCCCAGGCGGCCCTGACGCCGGTGGGGGCGCTGCTGCGGACGGGCCGGGGGAAGGGGGAGACCGCCTTCCGGCTGTATCAGGCCCGGCGGCTGGAGCAGATGAGCATGGGCTTTCGGCGGCTGTACGCCTGCGCGTCCCGCCAGGAGCCGGAGCGGTCGGGCCGGGACGAGGCGGCGGCGGTTCTGGACCGGGCGGCGGACGCGGTGTGCCGGTCCTGCGCGGGCAAGGAGCAGTGCTGGAAGGTGGAGGGGGCCGAGACGGCCCGGAGCCTGGCGCCGCTGCTGGACACGCTGATCCGCAAGCGGGATCTGGCGGGGGAGGACCTGCCGGAGGCCTTCCGGCAGCGGTGCTCCCGGTCGGAGACCTTCCTGGGCGCGGTGAACGGGGAGCTGCGGGGGATGATGTACCGGCGGCAGTACCGGGCGCGGCTGCGGGAGGGCCGGGCGGCGGCCTATGGCCAGTTCATGGACATGGCGGAGGTGCTGGAATCGGCGGCCCGGGAGCTGGGCGGCTCCGCGGGGCCGGAGCCGGCGGCGGAGAGGCGGCTGATCCGCTATCTGAAGGCCCGGGACCTGGACGCGTCCTGCTCCGTGTTCCGGGACGGGGGAGGCCGGCTGCACGCGGTGCTGGAGGGCGCCGGGGCGGAGGAGCTGGGCGGAGAACCGGACTATCTGGAGAAGCTCAGCCAGGTGCTGGGGGTGCGGCTGTGCCGGCCCGCCGGGACGGAGCCGGCGCGGATGGTGCTGCGCCAGGCGGAGCCGCTGGCGGTGTCCGTGGGTATCGCCTCCATGAAAAAGGAGGGGGAGAAGGTTTCCGGGGACCGGGGGACCTGGTTCAAGACCGACGGGGGGACGCTGTGCGTGATCCTGTCCGACGGCATGGGCACCGGCCCCGCCGCCGCGGCGGAGAGCGCCGCCGCCGTGGAGATACTGGAGGAGCTGCTGAAGGCCGGGACGGAGCCGGGGTGCGCCATGCGGCTGCTGAACAGCGCGGCCATGCTGAAAAACGCCGACGACTGGGGCTACGCCACGGTGGACCTGTGCTGCATCGACCTGTTCTCCGGCCAGGCCCAGTTTTTCAAGTATGGCGCCGCCCCCAGCTACATCAAGACAGGCCGGGCCATCCGCCGGGTGAAGGGCACCAGCCTGGCCGCCGGGATGCTGGCGGGGGAGGGGTCCGCCCCGGACGTGGTGCGCATGCGCCTGCGGCCCGGGAACACGGCCCTCATCGCCTCCGACGGGGTACTGGCGGAGAACTCGGACCAGTGGCTGCGGGACATCCTGGCCTCCGGCGACGGGATGGAGACGAAGGCCCTGGCCAAGGCGGCGCTGCGGGCGGCGTCGGGCAGGTTCGGCAACACCGACGACATGACATGCCTGGCTATCCGCGTGGAGGAGCGGCAGTGAACGGCAGCAAGGTAAATTTCCCCTGGAAATGGCGCCGGGGCCTGCATAACCGGCCCGGCGGGCGGTTAGACTGGAAGCATTGGCATACAGGGGAGGCGCCGGGGATGGTGAGAGGAACGAGCCGGCGGGTCGTGGTGGTCAAATCCCCCGACCCGCGGATCTTTGAAGAAGCGATCTTCGTCATACGGGAGGACCTGTTCCACCGGGGCAACAGCGCCGACAAGGTCCTGGCGGAGGCCCGGCGGGCCGCGGGGGAGTATCTGCGGGGGGCGGGGATGCCCCGGCGGGGCTTTTTCCGGCGGCTGCCGCGGGTGCTGTACGCGGGCCTGGGCGGGCTGGCGGCGGGACTGGCGTGGCTGGCCTTCCGGCTGGTGGGCGTGTGAGCGCGGGGCGGAGCATCCCCGGGGGCGCAGGACGGCTCCCGGGGATTTTACTGTTGCTTTTGCGGCGGTAAAATGCTAATATCAATGTATGGATATCAAGCTGGTGCTCAACGAGATGCTGATGATGATGCTCCTGCTGCTGGTGGGCGTCGTCACGGTGAAAACAGGGGTCGTGGACGGGGAAACGAACCGCCGTCTGACCCGTTTTGCGCTGGTGGTGCCCCAGAGCGCCGTGATCCTGTCCAGCGCCATCAACATGCAGATGGAGATGACGGCGGGAAAGGTGCTGGCGGTGCTGGGGGCCTCGGCGGTGATGTACGCGATCCTGGTGGCGCTGGGGCTGCTGGCCCCGAGGCTGTACAGGATGCCGGCGGAGGACAGGGGGCTGTTCAGCTTCCTGGCCATCTTCGGGAACGTGGCGTACATGGGCTTTCCCCTGGTGCGCGCCCTGTTCGGGAGCGACGCGGTGTTTTACGCGGCGCTGCTGAACATCCCCTTCAACTGCCTGGCCTACACCCTGGGGGTGCGGCTGGTCAGCGGCGGGACGGAGAAGGGGAAGCTGGACTGGCGGCAGCTTGTCAATCCGCCGCTGGTGGCGTCGGTGTTGGCCGTGGCGATCACCTTCCTGCCCATGCGCTGGCCGTCGCCGGTGGCCCGGGCGGTGGAGACCCTGGGGGACATGATCCTGCCCCTGAGCATGATCATCATCGGCGCGTCCCTGGGCAATCAGAAGCTGCGGGACGCCCTGAGGGACTGGCGGGTGTACATATTCGCGCCGGTGCGGCTGCTGGCGGCGCCGGTGCTGCTGTGGGCGGTGATGCGCCTGGTCGTGACCGACCAGATACTTCTTAACGTGATAACCGTGGTGGGGGCCACCCCCTCGGCGGCCATGGCGGCCATGCTGGCCATCCAGTACGGCGGCGACGAAAAGACCGCCAGCCGGGGCGTGTTCGTGACCACCGTGCTGAGCGTGGTCACCATCCCCTTCATCTGCTGGCTGCTGCTGTGAGATGATGATGGACCTTTGTGATTACGGCCTGATGAAGGCGCTGCTGGCCGAAACGGGCTTTCACTTTTCCAAGGCCAAGGGGCAGAATTTCCTCACCGCCCGCTGGGTGCCGGAGCGCATCGCGGACGAGTCCGGCCTGGGTCCCGGGGACGCGGCCGTGGAGATCGGTCCCGGCGTTGGGTGCCTGACGGAGCAGCTGGCCCGGCGGGCGGAGCGGGTGCTGGCCTACGAGGTGGACCAGGCGCTGCGGCCCGTGCTGGCCAGGACCCTGGCGGGGCTGGAGAACGTGGAGGTGCTCTTCGCCGACATGATGGACCGGGACCTGGCGGCGGACTGTGAGGCGATGCTGCCGGGCCTGCGGCGGCACGTGTGCGCCAACCTGCCCTACTCCATCACCACGCCGGTGCTCACCAAGCTGTACCGGTCCCGGTGCTTCGACACCGTGACGGTGATGGTGCAGAAGGAGGTGGCCCGGCGGATGTGCGCCGGGGCGGGCCAGAGCGATTACGGGGCCTTTTCCCTTCTGACACAGTGGTACGCGGAGCCGGAGATCCTCTTCGAGGTGGGGCCGGAGTGCTTCATGCCCAGGCCAAAGGTGCGCAGCGCCGTGGTGCGGCTCGATATGCGCGCTTCTGCGCCGGCGGCGGTGGACGAGGCCGCCTTTTTCCGGGTGGTGCGCGCCGCCTTCAATATGCGGCGCAAGACCCTGGCCAACGCCCTGGACGGCCTGTATGGCCGGGAGCGGGCGGGGGAGGCCATCGCCCTGTGCGGCTTTGACAGTCATATTCGCGGCGAGTCTTTGTCCTTGGCGGACTTTGCCGCGCTGACGAATGCGCTGGAAAACAAATCTTGATATACGGGGGTATACAAAAATGGCATTGACGACGAACAAGCATGTGCTGGACTGGGTGCAGAGATGCGCCGATCTGTGCAAGCCCGACGAGGTGGTATGGCTCACCGGCAGCGAGGAGGAGCTGGAGACCCTGCGCAAGCAGGCCGTCCAGGACGGTACCCTCATCAAGCTCAACGAGGAGAAGCTGCCCGGCTGCTATTATCACCACAGCAATCCCAACGACGTGGCCCGGGTGGAGGGGCGCACCTTCATCTGCTGCGAGAAGCAGGAGGACGCCGGCCCCACCAACAACTGGAAGGCCCCGGACGAGATGAAGGCCATCCTGCGGGACATCTACAAAGGCTCCATGATAGGCCGGAAGATGTACGTGGTGCCCTATTCCATGTCCGTGATGGGTTCTCCCTTCGCCAAGTACGGCTTCGAGCTGACCGACAGCATCTATGTGGTGCTGAACATGGCCATCATGACCCGCATGGGCAAGGAGGTCTATGACCACCTGGGCGACAGCGCCGACTTCATCAAGGGCCTGCACGCCTCCGCGGATATGGACCCGGAGAAGCGCTACATCGCCCACTTCCCCCAGGAAAACTACATTATGACCGTCAACTCCGCTTACGGCGGCAACGCCCTGCAGGGCAAGAAGTGCTTCGCGCTGCGCATCGCCTCCTGCCTGGGCCGGGACGAGGGGTGGCTGGCCGAGCACATGCTCATCCTGGGCATCCAGAAGCCCAGCGGGGAGATCACCTACGTCTGCGCCGCCTTCCCCTCCGCCTGCGGCAAGACCAACCTGGCCATGCTCATCCCGCCCAAGTATTACCGCGATAAGGGCTGGAAGTGCTGGACCGTGGGCGACGACATCGCCTGGCTGCGGCCCGGCCCCGACGGGCGGCTGTGGGCCGTGAACCCGGAGAACGGCTTCTTCGGCGTGGCCCCCGGTACCAGCGAGAAGAGCAACCCCAACGCCCTGGAGAGCACCAAGAAGAACACCATCTTCACCAACGTGGTCCTCAAGCCGGACGGTACCGTCTGGTGGGAGGGCATGGACAAGAACCCGCCCACCGACGCCGTGGACTGGAAGGGCAACCCCTGGGACCCCGCCAGCGGCGAGAAGGGCGCTCACCCCAACTCCCGCTTCACCGCCCCGGCCAAGAACTGCCCCTGCGTAAGCCCGGAGTTCGACAATCCCCAGGGCGTGCCCATCTCCGCCATCATCTTCGGCGGCCGCCGGGCCAAGACCGTGCCCCTGGTGTACCAGTCGAAGAGCTGGGCACACGGCGTGTTCACCGGCTCCGTGATGGGTTCGGAAAAGACCGCCGCCGCCGAGGGCCAGGTGGGCGAGCTGCGCCGTGACCCCATGGCCATGCTGCCCTTCTGCGGCTACCA
>CANQXG010000061.1 GCA_947627735.1 uncultured Oscillospiraceae bacterium
TGGCGGCGTGTATGATCTCAAACCTGCAATCTGGAGCACCCATGATCATTTCCCTCGCTTTGTCCCATTGCCCGCTTCTGCGAATCGGGTCCAGGCGTCTAACCGGGCCCGTTAGCTCTTTATACTGCCGGTCCCGGTAGTAGGTCACCGTGACGGTGTCCCCGGCGCGAAGCTCCCGCAGAGCAGTGTCCAACTCCGCCTGGGCATCTTCGCCCAGCAGCCGCCGTTCCTCCGGCGCAAACTCCTGTCGCACAATCCGCTCCTCCAGCCCGTTCAGGGCCGAGAACGGCAGAAACTGCTTGGCTCTCTCTGCTCGTGTCATGCCCGGTGCCCTCCAATCTGGTTGTGCCGCTCAATGGTCCTAGCTCCGTCCAGCAAATCCATTGCCCGGAGCACGCTGTTCTTCCCGAACCGCGCCCGGATGTCGATAATGGCCCGCTGGAGCCGCTGTTCCTTGTCCTGTTTCTCTGTGGGAGAGAATATGTCGTACTGCTGGCCATGGTCGTGCTGCACCCCGTAGGCGATCCCAACCCTGTGCATGGGCACGCGGCGGTCCCGGATGTGGTCATAGAGATCTACCACGATATCGCAGATCCGGCTCACCGAGGCCGTGGGAGCGGTCCGGGAGCTGGCCTTGGACGGCGGGCGATTGGAGGAAAAAGAGTAGCTTAAAAAAGCGAGATACTGCCGGTGGTCATGCCCTTGGCGAACATATCCAGTGCCAGCTCCTCGGCCATCTCGCGGGCAATCACCCGGCCCTCCTCGTAGGCGTAGCCTCGCGGCAGCACCTGCCCGCTGGACAGGCTGGTGCTCTTAGGCCGGTATGCTTTGATGTCTGCAATGGTGACCGGTTCCCGGCCCCAGGCGTGGTCGATGCTTTATGGAGTTGGTAATGAGCAGACAGCTGAACACGCACCTGGCCGATATGGATGAGCGGGTCCAAGCCATGTTTTCTCGGTTGGTAGAATATGTGGCGGCCCAGGATGGCGTTACGGAGGAACTGAAAGCCAAAGACCAGATGCGCTGGACAGGCTTGATGAACAACACGCGGCTTGTGCGCGGGAGATCGTTTATGATACCGTGGTCTACGTTTGATGGATCTCCCCGGCTTGAAGCCGGGGAAATTAAATGTTATAATCGTGATATGAAAGGAAAGGGCGGTGAGCGGTTTGTATAATCCACAGCTGGAGACCTTCGTCCGAGTGGCGGATGCGGGCAGCTTCAACAAGGCGGCGGACGACGCCTTCATCACGCCCACGGCGGTCATCAAGCAGATCAATCTGCTGGAATCGGAGCTGGACCTGAAGCTCTTTGTCCGCAGCCACCGGGGGCTCACGCTCACCAAGGCGGGCGAATCCCTCTACCGGGACGCCAAGTACATGATGGACTACTCCCGCCGGGCCATCGCCCGCGCCCACGCCGCCATGCAGGAGGAGTACGGCGTGGTGCGTATCGGCACCTCGCCCATGACCCCGGCCCAGCTGCTCACCGACCTGTGGCCCCAGATCCACGAGCGGTGCGGGGACGTGAGCTTTCAGCTGGTCCCCTTTGAGAACGCCCCGGAGAACGCCCGGGAGATCCTGCGCAACCTGGGGGAGAACATCGACGTGGTGACGGGCATCTTTGACGAGACGCTGCTGGCCCTGCGCCAGTGCGCGGGCTTTGAGATATCCCGCGAACCCATCTGCTGCGCCGTGAGCATCTACCACCCTCTGGCGGCCAAGGAGGTCCTGACGCCGGAGGACCTGGCCGGGGAGGAGTTGCTGCTGATCCACCGTGGGTGGAGCAGGTACATGGACGAGCTGCGGGACGACCTTACGCAGAATTACCCGGACGTGCAGATCGCGGACTTCGATTTCTATGACGTGAGCATCTTCAACCGCTGCGAGCAGAGCCGGAACGTGCTCGCGGTCATCGGCAAGTGGTCCTGCGTCCATCCCATGCTGAAGGTGCTGCCGGTAGCGTGGGACCACGCCATCCCCTTTGGCATCCTTCACCCGCCTGAGCCGTCGCCCATGCTGGCCCGGTTCCTGGACGCGGTGCGGGCTGTGGTGCAGGAAAAAGAGTTATAACCTTTGGGTTTATACTTATGAACTGATCGGGACTTCTCAAGAGGTCCCGGCCTTTTTATAATATGAGCATGGGATATACTCAAACAGGAGGGCGCGATGAGAAAAGCTGGTTTGGTAGCCGCCGTACTGGCGTGGGCGCTGCTGTGCACAGCGGCGGCGGACCGGGGAGAGGATGAGATGGACGGAGCTTATGCCATGTCGTGCGGTTCCGGCGCAAGCCGGGAGCACGACCGGCATCTTTTGGATATAACAGCGCGCAGCGCCTGTTATACGGTGAACACGAAAATATCCGATGTGATGAGCGAGGCCGTGTTCGGGTCCTGGGGACGGCTGATCTTCCCAGCAGACGAGGGCTATTGGAGCGGCGAAACGCTGGGGGACCTGCGCCTGACCTGGTACAGCAACATCGACCCGGACAAGACCGTGGAAATATGCAACTATCTCCATGACAAGGCCGCCGCAGGCGAGACTGTTTTCTACGACATCTACACCGACGAGGAAAAGGCGGCGGACCCGGCCAAGGAGGACACGGGGCTGTTCTTCTTCAAGGGCGAGCAGGGCGCGAAATTCGCCGTGTGCAGCGCTGGAGGCGGGTTTGCCTATGTGGGGGCCATGCACGACAGCTTCCCCCACGCTTTGGAGCTGTCCAGGATGGGCTACAACGCCTTTGCCCTCATCTACCGCCCCGGCTGGGACACTGCCTGCGAGGACCTGGCGCGGGCCATCACCTTCATCTTTGACCAAGCAGGCGACCTGGAGGTGGACACGGACTGCTATTCCCTCTGGGGCGGCAGCGCCGGGGCGCGGATGGCGGCGTATCTGGGCACCTACGGACCCGTGTACTTCGGCGGGGACGACCTGCCCCGGCCAGGCGCGGTCATCATGCAGTACACCAGCCACGGCGAGTACAGCGAATCGGACCCGCCCACCTACGCCTGCGTGGGCACCAATGACGGCATCGCCTCCTGGCGGACCATGCAGCGGCGGCTGGAGGCCATGAGCGCGCTGGGCATCCCCACGGAATTCCACGTCTACGAGGGCCTCTCCCACGGTTTCGGCCTGGGCACCGGCACCGTGGCGGAGGGATGGATTAACGACGCGGTAAGTTTTTGGAAGGAACAGATGTGATATGCGAAAGGAGACCATGATGAAAAAGTTGATCGCAATACTGATGTGCGCCGCGCTCCTGCTGAGTCTGGCTGCCTGTTCATTCGACAGAGCCCATGCCAGCGAGGCCCCGGCTGAACCGACCGCAGAGGCGGAGCCCGCTGCCGCGCCTGAAACGGCGGAAAATACCCAGACCACGGGCAACAGGACCCTGGTGGTCTACTTCTCCGCCACCAACAACACCGAGGCGGTGGCGAACACCATCGCCGCCGCGATGAACGCCGACGTCTTTGAGATCATCCCCGCCCAGCCCTATACCAGCGACGATCTGAACTGGCGTGACGGGGACAGCCGGGTGTCCCGGGAGCATGACGATGAGAGCCTGCGCACTGTGGCGCTGGAGAGCACGGCGGTGGACGGGTGGGAAGATTACAGCACCGTGTTCGTGGGCTATCCCATCTGGTGGGGCATCGCGGCCTGGCCGGTGAGCAGCTTCGTCGCAGCCAATGATTTCACCGGCAAGGCAGTGATCCCCTTCTGCACCTCCTCCAGCTCCGGCCTGGGCGAGAGCGGCCAGCTTCTGGCCGAGGCGGCCGGTACGGGAACGTGGCTGGAGGGCCAGCGGTTCCGCTCCGGCGTCAGCGAGGCGGACGTGCAGGCGTGGCTGGACGGCCTGGACATCCCGGCCGCAGAGCCCGCTCCGGCCAACGAGACCGCCGAGGGCTCCACGGTGTACTTCACCTCCAGCATCACCCCGGAGGGGATGATGGCGGTGTATGAGGCCCTGGGCTGGACGCCTACGGGGAACGTGGCGGTGAAGCTCTCCACCGGCGAACCTCCCGCCAGCAACTACCTGCGCCCGGAACTGATCGCGGACCTGGTGCAGAGCGTGGACGGCACCATCGTGGAGTGCAATACCGCCTACGGCGGCTCCCGCTCCGAGACCGCCATGCACCGCCAGGTGGCGGAGGATCACGGCTTCACCGCCATCGTGGACGTGGACATTCTGGACGAAGAGGGCTCCCTGGAACTGCCCGTGGAGGGCGGCAACGTGCTGACCTCCAACCTGGTGGGCGGCCACTTTGGGAACTATGACAGCTACATCGTCCTCTCCCACTTCAAGGGCCACGCCATGGCGGGCTTCGGCGGGGCCATCAAGAACATCTCCATCGGTCTGGGCTCCCAGGAGGGCAAATGCCTCATCCACACCGGCGGCAAGAGCCACACCAGCCCCTGGGGCGGCGACCAGACCGCCTTCACCGAGTCCATGGCCGACGCGGGCAAGTCCGTCAGCGACTACCTGGGCCACGGGGAGCGCATCGTGTATGTAAGCGTGCTGAACAACATCTCCATCGACTGCGACTGCGACGGCAACCCCGCCGAGCCGGACATCCACGACATCGGCATCCTGGCCTCCACCGACCCGGTTGCCATCGACCAGGCGGCCATCGACCTGTGCTTTGCCGCCGAGGGCAGCGAGAGCCTGCAGGCCCGCGTGGAGCGGCAGAACGGCCTGCACACCCTGGAGGCGGCGGAGCAGATCGGCCTGGGCAGCCGGACCTATGAGCTGGTGGATATAGATGCTTGATGTCTTCCGCCGGGAGCTGGTCTATATAAGCTACTACTTTATGGTCCAGTTCCGGCAGATCGCCGACTATTGGGTGCTGGGCATGGTGGTGGGCTCTCTCGTTTCGGTGTTCGCCAAGGACGCCATCCACAACGCTTTCGTCCGCATCCGGGATAAAAAATGGGGGCTGTGGGGCGTGGTCCCGGCAAGCCTGCTGGGGGTGGCGTCGCCCCTCTGCATGTACGGCACCATCCCCATCGCCGCGTCCTTCTCCCGGGCCGGGATGCGCCACGACTGGCTGGCGGCGTTCAT
>CANQXG010000062.1 GCA_947627735.1 uncultured Oscillospiraceae bacterium
GCCTTCACACATCCGTCTACTTATTCCCTTACACTAGGGGGCTTTTTCCCTGTCCGTTTCGCTTGGTACAGTTCACCGGGAGGGGGTCGTTTTTTTCATCTCACTCTGCCTTCAGATCGGACCCGCAGTGGGCGCACTTGACGGCCTTGTAGGGGATCTCGCTCAGGCAGTAGGGGCAGGTCTTGGTGGCAGGCTCCTCCGGCTGGGCGGGGGCGTCGTCCTTCTTCTTGTGAAGGGAGCTTGCCTTGTTCAGGGCCTTTATCATCAGGAAGATCACGAAGGCCATGATGAGGAAGTCGATCACCGCGGAGATGAACGCGCCGTAATTGAAGGTGGTCACGCCCAGCTCCGTGGCGGTGGCCAGGCTGGTCACCTGCTCGGCGCTCACGCCCTCCGGCAGCCGGAGGATGAGGAAGGCGTCGTTGAAGTTGGAGTTGCCGGTGATGAGGCCCACCAGGGGCATCACCAGGTCGTTCACCGCGCTGGTGACGATCTTCTGGAAGGCGGCGCCGATGATGACGCCCACGGCCAGGTCCACCACGTTGCCACGGGTAGCGAACTCCTTAAATTCCTGGAAGAACTTTTTCATTTGTCATGCACCTTTCTTCTGCCCGGCCTCGCCGGGGATATATCCTGCCCCATATACTAACCCCTGGCGGGGAAAAACGCAAGCAAAAACGACGAGCGCCCCCACCGGGGCGCCCATTTTATCACTCATATCTCCGTCCGGGCAGGTATATCGCCGCCAGCAGCCCCGCCAGGGACGCCATGGGCAGCCACTGGGCCACCGGCCCCGGCCCGAACAGCGCCTTCGCCGCCAGACACACGGCCCCGCTCAGCGTCATGCTCAGCAGGCACCACACCCGGGTCCAGTGCAGGATATGGGGCCAGTTGCGGTTTGTGAACCGCACCCCCGGCACGTTCATGCGCAGCGGCCCGTCGTAGTAAAACCCCAGCTTCCCCACGTCGTGGTACCAGGGCAGGCGTGTCTTGGCGAACAGGCAGAAATACAGCCCGAACCCGGCGCTCAGCGCCGCCAGCAGCGCCGCCGGATGGTACACCGCCCAGTGCTCCGTGTCGGTCACCGTCATCAGCCGGATCAGCCAGGCCAGCTCCCCCGCCGTGGGGATGAGGCACAGAAAATACACCGCTGCCCACCTTTTCCGGTCTGGGCCGCCCCGGGCCGTCTTTTCCTCCGACAGATCGATGACCCGGCGCACCAGCCGCTCCGCCTCCTCGGCGCTCACCGGCTCATCCTCCAGCCGCCGGCCCTCCAGCAGCTCCGCCACCGTCACGTCCAGGGCCTCCGCCAGGGGCGTCAGCAGCGCCACGTCCGGCAGCGCCAGGCCCCGCTCCCACTTGCTGACGGCCTTGTCCGACACGTACAGCTTTTGTGCCAGGTCCCGCTGGGTCATGGCCTTTTCCTTCCGCCGGGCCGCCACGAAGGCGCCGAAGCGGCCCTTGTCGATCTCATGCATGGCTCTCACCTCGCCGCCATTGTACCCCACCCCCGGCCGGTTTGGCAACCGACCGTCGGTAGAATCGCCTTACCCAGGGCAAAAAATGCCGCCGGACGCGTCTGCGTCCGGCGGCTGCCGTATCTGGAAATGGTATCAGCTCTTCTTCACGTAGTCGGCGGAGATGTAGCCGGTCTGGCCGTTGTAGGTGATCTTGTACCAGCCGCTCTCCTCGCCCTCGATGGTCACGGTGTCGCCGGTGTTCATGTAGCCGATGACGTCATAGGTGGTGCCGGGACCCTTGCGCACCCGCACGCCGTTGCCGGTGACGGTGCCGCTGGAGGTAGTGGTGGTGCCGGAGCCGCCGGAGCCGGAGTCGGAGTCGTCGGTGACAAGGCCGGTGGCGATAAACAGCTCCTTGCCGTTATACTGCACCCGGGTCCAGGTGCCGGACACGCCGGTGCGGGTCAGCTTGGTGCCCGCCTGGGCCACAGAGTCCACGCTGTAGTTCTGGCCCGGGCCGGTGCGCAGGTTGGCGGCGCTGGCCACGGTGACGGTGCCGGAGGCGGAGGTGACGTTGAAGTCCGTCGACTGGGCGGGCTTGGTGGAGGAGATGAGGGAGTTGCTCACATAGCCCACGCTGCCCTTGTAGTTGACCCGGCTCCAGCCGTCGTCGGTGCGGCCTGTGCGCTGCAGCTCATAGCCGCTCATCTCGTTGCCCAGGATCGAATAGCTGGTGCCCGGGCCGGAGCGGATGTTCACGCCGTTGCCGGTGATGTACACCGTGTCGTTCATGGTGGTCACGTTATAGGGGTCGGCGCTGGGCGACGGGCTGGGAGAACTCTCCACGGGGGGCGGGCTGGCCAGATCGACGATGGTCACAGGCTCCCCCGGGGTATTGGCCGGCTCGGGAGAAACCGTGGGTTCCGCCGAGGGGGCGGGGCTGGGGGTGGCGTTCTCGATCACGTGCACGCCCTCGAACGGCTCGGACTGGGACGGGGTCCCCTCCGGCTGCTTGTTCAGCTTGATGACCAGCACGATGGCCACGATGATGATGACCAGGATCACCGCCAGCACCGCGGCGATCTGCCACAGGTTCCGGCCTGAGCGCCGGGGAGGCTGGTACTGGCTGCCGCCCTTGGCGGTCTGGTCGGGCCGGGCGGCGTACACCTCGCCCTCGGAGGTTTTGGCCGGCCCGCTCTGCTCCGGCTCGAAGAAGCCGTCGCCCCGGGACGTGGGCTGGGTGTCCTCCGCAGGCCGCACGGGCCTGGGCAGGTTGCGCAGCGCGTCCTCATCCTCCCGGGCGCGCCGGGAGGGCTTGAGCACCTCCACCCGGCCGGTATCCAGCTTGGCGTGGCACTTCCGGCAGTATTTCATATCCTCCGACACGGTCGCTCCGCAGTTGGGGCACTTTCTCTTGCTCATATCTCAAATCCTCGTTCAGATAGATTTCGGCAACTTTTTTATTTCCGCTCGCCGGCGACGTGGACCACGTCGTCCTCCAGCGTCAGCTGGCCCTGACAGTACAGGGCCACCGCCTGTGGCAGCAGCTTCCACTCCGCCTCCTCCATGATCCGCCGCTGGAGGGTCTTGGGGGTGTCCCCCTCCCAGACCTCCACCGCCTGCTGGAGGATGATCGGCCCGCCGGCGCCCTCCCGGACGAAATAGGCCGTGGCGCCGGACAGCTTCACCCCCGCCCGGATGGCCCGCTCGTAGGGTTCCATGGAGTTCATGTCGCTGTCCCCGAAGGCGGGCAGCAGCACCGGACACACGTTCACGATCCGCCCCTCGTACTGCCGCAATGCCCCGTGGCCCAGGGGATGGACGTACCCCGCCAGCACCACCAGCTCCGCGTCCAGGTCCTGGAGCTTCTGCTCCACGGCGGTGTTGAAGCTCTGCACGTTGGGGAACAGGGTCCGGTCCACCACATAGGTGGGCAGATTGGCGCTCTTGGCCCGGATCAGGGCGTATGCCTCCGGGTCGGAGGAGATGACCGCCGTCAGCTCACAGTTGGGGATCTCCCCGAACAGATGGGCGTCCATCACCGCCTGCAGGTTCGTCCCGCCGCCGGATACAAGGACCACCGTCTTCACCATCGGCCGCGCCGCCTCCCTTGCTGTAGAGTACAATTAGCAATTTTAACTATTTGTTACCGTATTGTAACACACATTCCCCCAAAACGCAACCCATTTTGACAGGATTCCCGCAAGAAAATCCCGTTTATTTTTTCCGGGGGAAATTTTCTTACGTGATCGCGGCGGTTTTTTCCTCGGACAGGCGGCATACTGCCCGGCGGCGGACCGTATGAATGGTAATAAGACCGTCAGGAGCGCCGCCCCGGGAGCGCCGGGCGGCGGACAAAGGAGGCTGACATGAAAAAGGCGTACTGCGCGGTGTATCTCGTCCTGCTGCTGGCCACGGTCCTGGCCTTTTCGGCCCGGGCCGCCTGAAAACGGCAAAATGAGCCGCCGGCGCACCCTCAGGTGCGTCGGCGGTCTTTTGTATTATGTAAACTTATCTCACTGACCCGTGATATAGGCCTCCCGTTCCTTTTTGAACTGCTCCGTGTCCGCGAAGCCGCAGCCGAACATCTCCGGGCAGAAACCCCGGTACACGCACTCCCGGACCATGCAGCTGGCCAGCTCCGGCTCCACCTGGGCCACCGCGTCCTTCACCATCTGCCAGGCCGCCCGGGTCTCGGGGCTGGCGGAGGAGCACAGGCGCTTGCGGCTGATGGTGATGAGGGCCTGGGCGTCCGCCTCGCACTCGTGGCTCACCGGCGCGCCCTGGGGCAGCTCCGTGCGGTCCACGCCGGTGCGGTCGGAGCGCTGGGTCTTGACGAAGTGCTCGATGCCGATCTTATGCCGGACGAAGTGGACGCTGACCCAATAGGGCAGATCCACCCACCGCCAGGCGAATTTCATCTTCCGGATGGGGGAGTGCTCGGCCATGATGAGCCGGCGCTTCCAGGCGGAGTCAGGGTACTTCCCCTTCTCCTTGCCCACGGTGTTCATGGTGGCGTTTTTGATGTCCTGCCAGTTGTCCTCGTGCTGGAAAAACAGCAGTCTTGTGTTCAGCTCGCCCATATCGGACCCTCCCCACGTGATTTTCTCGCCTAAGTATACCACACCCCACCGCCCCCTTCAAGGGCCGTTCGCGCGAAAATCCATCCGGAGAAAACGGGAGATATCCTCCGATATAACGAGCAAATCCGAGTAAACACAGAACAAATAAAAAATCCTGTTGACACCGCGGGCCGGTTGTGCTATAAAGAGAAAGCGCCTTCCTGAGGAGGCGTACGATCGACTGTCAAAAAACATTTTTGCATATGCGGAGGAAAACGAATGAGCACGACAATGGTGAAGCCTGCCGACGTCGTCCGCAAGTGGTATGTCCTCGACGCCGCCGGCAAGCCCATGGGCAAGACCGCGGTGATCGCGGCGGACCTGCTGCGGGGCAAGCGGAAGGTGGACTACACGCCCCATGTGGACTGCGGCGATTACGTCATCATCATCAACGCCGAGCAGGCCGTCCTGACCGGCAAGAAGCTGGAGCAGAAATA
>CANQXG010000063.1 GCA_947627735.1 uncultured Oscillospiraceae bacterium
GCCTTCACACATCCGTCTACTTATTCCCTTACACTAGGGGGCTTTTTCCCTGTCCGTTTCGCTTGGTACAGTTCAGTAAGTCCGGGCGGAGCTTTTTATCTCTCTGGCCGTTCCGGTCAGTTGGTGTACACGAAGTCGGAGGCGGTGATGGTGGGCAGGCTCACCTCGCTGTCCCCGTGGCCGTAGGTGCCGTTGTAGCTCCAGACCACGTTCATGGTCCCGGAGGTGCCGGTGGCCACGTCCATGGTGGTGGAGAACAGGGCGTTGGTGGACATGCTCGCGCTGTCGCCCACGTCGATGCTGTTGCCCATCAGGGACTTGGTATAGCCGCTGAAGCTGATGGAGATGGGCTGGCTCATCACCTGCAGGCTCCAGGAGCTGACCGTGCCGTTGATGGTCAGGCGGGTGGTGCCGTTGCCCATATCCGTGGCGGTCCAGCTGATGCCCATGTTCACGCCGGTGCCGGTGTTGGAGCTGAAGGAGTTGGAGGCCGTCACCGTCCCCGCGGTGGAGGGCTGGGTGGGCGCGGCGGTAGGCGTGGGTGCCTGGGTGGGCGCGGGCGCCTGGGTGGCGGTGGAGGTGTTGTTGTTATTATTGTTGTTGTTCGTGCTGGGCGCCGCCGGCGCGGGGGGACTGGTATAGCCCACAGGGGCGGTGTTGATCGGCTGTTGAGGCGCCGTGGGCGCGGCCGTGGCGTCCACGGTCGGCTCCGCCGAGGGGGACGGCGCGATCGTCGCCGCGGGGGCGCTGCCGTCGCTGGAACACTTGGTCATCAGGACCATCTCCAGCCCGATCACCAGTGCCAGCACCAGCAGCAGGACCACGATGCGCTGCATTTTCATATCGGTTCCCTCCCATCGCGCCGTTGCGGGGCTTGTTTTTCCCCATTATACGACTTTTTTCTCTCAAACGCAACAGTTGTTCTTCACCGGCCCATCACCAGCCGGAAATAGTCGTTCTCCATCACCCGCCGGGCGTATATGTACCGGTCGTACACCGTCCGGCACATCCGGGCGGCGTACTGCCGCTCCGCCCGGCTGCCGTCGAAGGCCCCCTCCGCCGGGAAGAACCGCTCCTCCCGGGCCATATAGGTGCCCCGGCTGGCCACCCAGTCACAGAAGGCGCTGCCCCCCAGGCTCACCAGCGGCTCCGGCCCGCCGGCGTCGGCGTCCCAGGGGGCGAAGGCGTCCCGGCCCGACAGCAGCCGGGAGTCGTAGGGCACGCCGAACAGGTCCAGCAGCGTCGCCGTCACGTCCAGCTCCGAGCACGGCTCGTCCGCCGCCGCCCCGGCCATGCCCTCCGCCCACAGGAACAGGTGGCCCCGCAGGGGGTCATCGTGCCCCGCCACCACGCACACCGCCGTCTGGTCGGCCATATCCCGCTCCTCCAGCGCCGCCAGCAGCGCCTCCAGCGTCGGCTCCGGGTCGGCCTCGTCCAGGGCGTAGTAGACGAAGAAGGGCCGCTGCCCGGCCAGCACCTCCAGATCGGCCGCCGGGCCGGCGGAGCGCTTGACCCCCTCGAAGCCCAGGGCCGCGTAGGCCGTGGCCATCCCCTGCCGGCCTGAGCGGACCTGGCAGGTGTACCCCTGCCCCGCCAGGGCACGGGCCAGGGCGAAGGGCAGATACACATCTCCATGGCCCAGGCAAGCCATGGCCGTCTCCCCGTCCACCGTGGTGGGCACCATGCCTGTCAGCAGGGCAAATTCCCGTCCGTCCGTATCCTGGTACCAGTCCGGGGCATAGAACTCCGTGAACCGGGCGCCCTCCGCCCACAGCCGCCGGGCGGCGGGGGCGGAGGACTCGTCCAGGGTGGGCACGGTCCAGTTCTCCGCCAGGATCAATATCAGGTCCCGCCCCGCCAGGCGGCCTGTGTAGACGTTCTTCTCCGTCGGCTCCCGGCTGAAGAAGTACCGGTCCATCTGGCCGATGAGGGAGCTGCCGGCGGTCTGGGCGGCGGCGGGCAGGGCCAGGTCCAGCACGTTGTAGCGCTCCGTGTCCCAGGCGTCTGTCATCACCGCCGCCGTTTCCTCCCGGGCCTGCGCCGCCCGCGCCCCCACCAGCACCGTCAGTACCGCCAGCACCGCCGCCAGCATCGCCCGCCGCATGTGTCCGCCCCCTTTCTCAAGCCCTTATAGAATGGCCCATCCGGCCGGTCGAAAGGGGGCGAAAGCGGTCGCGGCGCGAAAAAAAATCCGCCCGGGCGGGCGCGGGGCAAATTGGGAAAACTGTCCTCTGCCCGCTTGCGCCCGGGGCCTGGGCATGATACAATGCCTCTGCACCAATATATCCGGGGAAGTGATCCGATGGAAAGTCTGATCTTCAGTCTGAACGCCACGGTGCCGGTGTTCCTGATGATGATCCTGGGCGTGGTGTTCCGGAAGCTGAACTGGTTCGACCGGGACATGGCCGGGAAGATCAACAAGTTCGTGTTCCGCATCCTGCTGCCCACGCTGGTGTTCCAGCAGCTGGCGGAGGCGGATATCGCCCAGGCGTGGAACGGGAAGTTCGTGCTGTTCTGCATGTGCGCGTCCGGCGCGGCCATCGCGGTGTCCTGGCTGCTGAGCCGGCTGTGGCGCGAGCGGTCCGTCCGGGGCGAGTTCATCCAGGCCAGCTTCCGGGGCAACACCGCCCTGCTGGGGGCGGCCCTGATACAGAACATGTACGGGGACACCGCCGTGGGGTCGCTGATGATCCTGGGGTGCGTGCCGCTGTACAACGTGATGGCGGTGGTGGTGCTGAGCATGTTCCGGGGCGGCGAGGCGGAAAAGCCCTCCCCGGCCCAGACCATCAAGGACATCCTCACCAACCCCATCCTCATCGCCATCGTGGCGGGCATCCTCTGGTCGGCCCTGGGCATCCCCATGCCGGTGATCATGGCCCGGACCGTGTCCAGCCTGGCGGACCTGGCCACGCCCCTGGGGCTGATGGCCGTGGGCGCCACCTTCGAGCTGCGCAAGGCCCTGAGCCGGTCCCGGGAGGTCATCGCGGCGGCGGGGCTGAAGCTCATCGGCTTCTGCGCCGTCATGCTGCCCCTGGCGGTGGCCCTGGGCTTCCGGGGCCAGGAGCTGGCGGCCATATGTATCATGCTGGGCTCCTCCACCGCCGTGAGCAGCTACGTCATGGCCGTGGCCATGGGCAACGAGGGCACCATCTCCTCCAGCGCCGTGATGCTCACCACCCTGCTGTGCGGCTTCACCCTCACCGGGTGGCTGTGGCTGCTGCGGGCGCTGGCGCTCATATGAGCGCCGGGCGCGGGGCAATATGAAGATAAAACAGATCCTTTGGTAACGAGGTTTATTCTATGGCCGATCTGAAAAACGAGATCACCCGCCGGCGCACCTTCGCCATCATCTCCCACCCGGACGCCGGCAAGACCACCCTGACGGAAAAGCTGCTGCTGTACGGAGGCGCCATCCAGCTGGCCGGCGCCGTGAAGGGCAAGGCCAGCGCCCGCCATGCGGTGTCGGACTGGATGGAGCTGGAGAAGCAGCGCGGCATCTCCATCACCTCCTCCGTCATGCAATTCGAATACGAGGGCATGTGCGTCAACATCCTGGACACCCCCGGCCACCAGGACTTCTCCGAGGACACCTACCGCACCCTCATGGCCGCGGACAGCGCCGTGATGGTCATCGACGCGGCCAAGGGCATCGAGCCTCAGACCCGGAAGCTGTTCAAGGTCTGCGCCATGCGCCACATCCCCATCTTCACCTTCATCAACAAGCTGGACCGGGAGGCCCGCAGCCCCTATGAGCTGATGGAGCAGCTGGAAAACGAGTTCGGCATCGGCACCTACCCCATGAACTGGCCCGTGGGCTGCGGCCGGGACTTCAAGGGCGTGTACGACCGCGCGTCGGGAAAGCTGCTGGCCTTCGGCGACCTGCACCGGGGCGCCAGCCGCATCCGGGCGGAGGAGGTGGGCCTGGACGACACCGCCGAGCTGGACGCCCTGCTGGGCGCCACCCTGCGCCAGACCCTGGAGGCGGACGTGGAGCTGCTGGACGGGGCGGGCTATGAGTTCGACCTGGACCAGGTGCACAAGGGCCAGCTCAGCCCGGTGTTCTTCGGCTCGGCCCTGACCAACTTCGGCGTGGAGCCGTTTTTGAAGAGCTTCCTTGCCCTGACGCCCCCGCCCCTGCCCCGGCAGGCCACCGAGGGGCAGGTGGACCCCTTCGACGAGCATTTCTCCGCCTTCGTGTTCAAGATCCAGGCCAATATGAACAAGGCCCACCGGGACCGGATCGCCTTCATGCGGGTGGTGTCGGGGAAATTCGAGCGGGACAGGGAATACCTGCACGTGCAGGGGGGCAAGACCCTGCGTCTGGCCCAGCCCCAGCAGCTCATGGCCGACAGCCGCCAGATCATCGACGAGGCCTACGCCGGGGACATCATCGGCATCTTCGACCCGGGGCTGTTCGCCATCGGCGACACGGTGTGCGACAGGGCGAAAAAGGTCACCTTCGAGGGCATCCCCACCTTCGCCCCGGAGATATTCGCCGCCGTGGAGCGCATCGACACCATGAAGCGCAAGCAGTTTGAAAAGGGCATGATGGAGATCGCCCAGGAGGGCGCCATCCAGATCTTCCACGCCCCCGGCGCCGGCCTGGAGGAGGTCATCGTGGGCGTGGTGGGCGTGCTGCAGCTGGAGGTGCTGGAGTACCGGCTGAGGACCGAGTACGGCGTGGAGGTGCGCCGCCGGGGCTTGCCCTATCAGTTCGTCCGCTGGGTGGACAACAGGGACATGGACCTTTCCCGCCTGAACCTGGGCACCGACAGCCGGTGGGTGCAGGACTTCAAGGGCAACGACCTGCTGGTGTTCGGCGGCCAGTGGTCCATCCGCTGGGCGGAGGAGAAAAACCCCGGCCTGGTCCTGCGGGAGTTCAAACAAAACTGAAAAAACCGCCCCGGGAACCCTGAACTGTACCAAGCGAAACGGACAGGGAAAAAGCCCCCTAGTGTAAGGGAATAAGTAGACGGATGTGTGAAGGC
>CANQXG010000064.1 GCA_947627735.1 uncultured Oscillospiraceae bacterium
AGTCCACCCCCTGGTGTTTTCTATCTTACACCAGGGGGTGGCTTTTCCTGTTGTCTGTTTTTCCCGGTACAGTTCACGGTGAGGGGGTCGTTTTTTATGCCTTTGTAACGTCGGCGCACAGCCCGTCCGTGAAGCGGATCAGCGCCTCCGGCTCCAGCTCCATCTGCAGGCCCCGCCGGCCTGCGCTGACGTATATCCGATCATACAGCAGCGCCTCCTCGTCGAAGACGGTGGGGAACTTCTTCTTCATCCCCACCGGGGAGCAGCCGCCGTGGACGTAGCCGGTGAGGGGCAGCAGCTCCTTCAAGTGGATCATCTCCACCCGCTTGTCCCCGGCTGCGGCGGCGCATTTTTTCAGGTCCAGCTCCCGGTCCACCGGGATGCAGAACACGATGGGTCCCCGCTTCTCGCCCCGGGTGACCATGGTCTTGAACATCCGCGCCCGCGTATCCGGATCGGCGCAGGCGCAGGGGTCTGCGTCGGAGTATTCATACTCCCGCAGGGAATACCCCACGCCGGCGGCGTCCAGCAGGCGCAGGGCGTTTGTCTTGGTCATGTCACTTTCCCAGCTCCTTCGTTCTCTCCACCGCGGCCATCACCGCCCGGGCGGCGGCGGCGCGGAAGGCGCCGTCCTCCAGGGCCAGCACGCCCCGGATGGTGGACCCGCCGGGGGAGCATACCGCGTCCTTCAGCGCCCCGGGATGGCGGCCATCCGCCCGGGCGAGGGCGGCGGAACCCTCCACCGCCGCGGCTGCGTAGGCCAGGGCCTTGGCCCGGGGCATGCCGCAGGCCACCGCCCCGTCGCTCAGAGCCTCGATGAACATGCTGGTGAAGGCGGGGGTGCACCCGCCGATGACGCTGGCCACGTCCATCAGCCCCTCCGGGCAGGCGTCCCACAGGCCGGCTCCCGCCATGGCGTCGATGAGGGCGGGCGCGTCGCCGGGATCGGTGCCCCGCTCGCACCAGGCGATCAGGCCCTTCCCCACCCCCACGGGGGTATTGGGGCACAGCCGGATCACCGGATAAGGCCCGCCGGCCATGGTCTGGATGGCGGCGGTGTCCAGCCCCGCGGCCATGGACACCAGCACGAAGTGGCCCTTCCGGCCAGCCAGCACCGGGTGCAACGCCTCCAGGCAGGCGGCCATGTCCTTGGGCTTGACGCCCAGGAATATATAGCGGGACGTGCCGGCCACCGTCTCCGGCGTGGCGGCGATGCAGCCCAGCTCCGAGGCCAGGGCCACGGCCTTTTCCGCCGTGCGGTTAGACACAAGGATCTGCTTGGGCGAGGTGGCCGCCGCCGCGGCCCGCGCCAGGGCGCCGCCCATGTTCCCCACGCCGATGAAACCCAAAAGGTACATATCTCGTTCTCCCCTCTCCTGTCTGACGGCCGGGATGGCCCGGTTGCGAAAGCGCCGGCCGTGTGGTATACTTTATTCCCACGGCGGCGGGCTGCGGTCCGCCGTACCGCCGGCCCTTTCCCTATTTTAGGCCAGGCAGGCCCCGCCGTCAAGCATGATTTGAGGAGACGCATATGGACGATCGGCCCATTGGCATATTCGATTCCGGTCTGGGCGGCCTGACAGCCGTACGGGCCTTGGCCTCCGCCGCCCCCTGGGAGAGCTTCGTCTACCTGGGGGACACGGCCCACGCCCCTTACGGGGACCGGACGGCGGAGCAGCTGCGTGCCCTGAGCCGGCAGAATGTGGGCTTCCTCCGGGGCCGGGGCGTGAAGGCCCTGCTGGTGGCCTGCAACACCTCCACCGCCAACGCCATGGACGTGATGCTGGCGGAGAACCCGGACCTGCCCCTGCTGGGGGTGATCGAGCCGGCTGCCGGCGCGGCGGTGTCCGCCACGGAGACGGGGCGCATCGGCCTGCTGGCCACGGCGGCCACCGTATCCAGCGGCGCCTATGAGCGGGCCATCCGGTGCCTGGCGCCGGAGGCGGCGGTGACGGCGGTGGCCTGCCCGAAGCTGGTGCCATTGGTGGAGGCGGGCCGGACGGACCCGTCGGACCCGGCTCTGGCCGGGGCGGCGCGGGAGTATGCAGCGCCTCTGCTGGCGGCGGGGGCGGACACGGTGATCCTGGGCTGCACCCACTATCCCATCATCCGCGCCGCCATCCGCCGGGCCTTGGGACCGGACGTGACGCTCATCGACTCCGGGGCCGCCAGCGTGGGCGCCCTGCTGCGGGCGCTGGAGCGGCGGGGCGCCCTGGGGGATAAGGCCACGCCCGGCAGCCGCCGGTTTTACTGCAGCGCCGGACGGGAGATGTTCGTAAAAGTGGGTTCCGCCTTCCTGGGCTGGGATATGGCCGGCCTGACGGAACAGGTGGAGCTGTAAAAGGGGAGGAGAGGGCCATGGCAAAGTCCGCCAACCAGAAGCTGAAGCTGCTGTACCTGTGCCGGTACCTGCTGCGGCAGTCGGACGAGGACCACCCGGTGACGGTGGCCCAGATGATCGACTACCTGGCCGGGCAGGACATCGCCGCCGAGCGCAAGAGCGTGTATGACGACATGGAGGCCCTGCGGCTGTTCGGCTTGGACGTGCAGACCGTGCGCCTGGGTTCCGCCACGGGCTATTTCATCGGCCAGCGGGAGTTCCAGCTGCCGGAGCTGAAGCTGCTGGTGGACAGCGTCCAGTCCTCCCGGTTCATCACCGGGCGCAAGAGCCTGGAACTGATCGGCAAGCTGGAGAGCCTGGCCAGCGTCCATCAGGCCCGGGAGCTGAACCACCAGGTGTTCGTCCGGGGCCGGATCAAGACCATGAACGAGTCCATCTATTATAATGTGGACGAGCTGCACGCCGCCATCGACGGGGACCGGGCCATCACCTTCCGGTACTATGACTGGGGCCTGGACAAAAAGCGGGTCTGGCGCCGGGATGGGGCGCGCTATGCCGTCAGCCCCTGGGCGCTGATGTGGGACAGCGAGAATTACTACCTCATCGCCTACGACGGCCAGGCCGGGGAGATACGCCACTACCGGGTGGACAAGATGGCTTCCATCCAGCTGACCGATCAGCCCCGCCAGGGGGCGGAGGCCTTCGGGCAGATGGACATGGCCGCCTATTCCAACGCCCACTTCGGCATGTTCTCGGGCCGGGAGCAGACCGTGCGGCTGCAGTTTGAAAACGGCCTGGCCGGGCCGGTCATCGACCAGTTCGGCACGGACGTGAGCCTGGTGCCGGTGGATGAGGAGCACTTCTCCGTGACGGTGAGCGTGGCGGTGAACCGGCAGCTGTTCGGGTGGCTCCTGGGCTTCGGCACCCGGGCCAGGATACTCTCCCCCGCCTCCGCGGCGGAGGAGATGCGCCGCAGCCTGGAGGCGGCCGCGGCGCTGTACGGTTAAAACACGATCCGGCAGATCAGGTCCATCCAGCCCTCCGCCGTGACGGCCAGGCCGATCACGCCCCAAAAGACCACATGCTGCAGGATATTCCTTCGTTTCGACATCTTCGTTCCCTCCCTCAGTTTTATTGACTGAGCAAAGGATACACGGACCGCTGACCGAAAAAACGGACAGCAAGGAGCAATTATGGATCTGATGCAGAGCGAAAACGGATACGGCGTACTGTTCATCGTGGCCACGCCCATCGGCAACGCCCGGGACATGTCCCCCCGGGGCACGGACATCCTGGAGCGGGTGGACGTGATCGCCGCCGAGGACACCCGCCGGAGCATGGTGTTGCTGAACAAGCTGGGCATCCGCAACAAGCTGGCCAGCAACCACAAGTTCAACGAGCACGGCAAGGCCCGGTATTTCATCGACCTGATGAAGGCCGGCCAGAGCGTGGCGGTGATAACCGACGCGGGCACCCCCTGCATCTCCGACCCGGGCAATGAGCTGATAAAGTCCGCCGTGGACGAGGGGATCAAGGTGGTGGGCGTGCCGGGGCCATGCGCGGCGGTGACGGCCCTGAGCGTGTCCGGGTTCGATCTGAGCGCCTTCGTGTTCCGGGGGTTCTTCCCCCGGGAGAACGCCGACCGGGCCAGGCTGCTGGGGCAGATGCGCCGGGGAGCGGTGCGGACCCAGGTGTTCTATGAGTCCCCCAAGCGGGTGATGGACGCGGTGGAGTACCTGCTGCGGGAGGCGCCGGCGTGCCGGATATGCCTGTGCAACGACCTGACCAAGCTCCATGAGGCGGCCTTCCGGGGCACGCCGGCCGAGGTGCGGGA
>CANQXG010000065.1 GCA_947627735.1 uncultured Oscillospiraceae bacterium
GCCATGGCGATGTCCACGAAGCCGTCCACGTACATCTCCGTGTGCACGCCCAGGTCCTTCAGGTCGGACTGGGCGATCATGGCGCCCACGGCGTTGGGCATGCCGCCGATGCCCAGCTGCAGGCACGCGCCGTTGGGGATCTGGGGCACGATCAGGTTGGCCACGGCGATGTCGATATCGCTGGGTGCGGCGGAACCCAGCTGGGCCACGGGGGGATCGTCCCCCTCCACCACGTAAGTGACCTCGTCGATGTTGATCTCGGTCTTGCACAGGCCGTACACCACCGGCATGTTCCGGTTGACCTCCACGACGATGTTCTTCGCCCGGGAGCAGATATCATAGAGGTGGGACGGTGCCAGGGACAGGGAGAAGTTGCCGTGGCTGTCCATGGGGGGCACCTGCATCATCACCACGTCCACCGGCGCCAGGCTCTCCCGGTAATACCGGGGCAGCTCGGAGTAACGGATGGGGCTGAACCAGCCCATGCCCTTGGCGATGATCTTCCGGTCCACGCCGGAGCAGTGCCAGCTGTGCCAGGCGAAGTGGTCGCCCGCGTCCTCGGCCTTGCATATCTCGGGCATCCACATGGTCACGCCGCCCCGGACCTTCACGTCGGTCAGCTCGTCCTTCCGGGCGGCCAGGGCCGCGTCCAGGGCCACGGGATGGTTGGTGCACCAGGTATAGTCCACCCAGTCGCCGGACTTGACCAGCTTCACGGCCTCGGCGGCGGTGGTCAGCTTGCTTTTATAAAGAGCCTGATAGTCCATGATTCGATCTCCTTTTCGCGTTGCTTCCGCTGGGAATATTCTATCCGTGCCGGCCGAAAATGTCAAGAGCCGCCCGCCCCGCCGGCGGGCCGGGAGAAACTTGCGGATTTGCCGCAGTCATACTTGACTTTTATTATATTGTGTACTATACTGATGCTGACAAAAAATAAACAATCCCCGCCGGAGGGGGCGGGACACAAAACCGATAATAATTTTAAGGAGGATATCCCCCGTGAAAGACATCTATCTGGTAAACTGCTGCCGTACCGCCATTGGCAGCTTCCAGGGCACGCTGAGCAAGACCCCCGCCGTTGACCTGGGCGCCATCGTGGTGAAGGAGGCCCTGAAGCGGGCCAACATCGCGCCGGAGAACGTGGACGAGCTGATGTTCGGCTGCATCCTCACCTCCGGTCTGGGCCAGAACCCCGCCCGCCAGGTGGGCGTGAAGGCCGGGCTTCCCTACTCCGTGCCCGCCTACACCGTGGGCATGGTCTGCGGCTCCGGCATGAAGAGCGTCATCGAGGCTGCCCGCGCCATCGACAGCGGCGACGCGGACATCATCGTGGCCGGCGGCATGGAGAGCATGACCATGGCCCCCTACGCCGTCCCCGCCGCCCGTATGGGCGCCCGGATGGGCCACACCAAGATGGTGGACACCATGATAAGCGACGGCCTGTGGGACGTGTACAACGACTACCACATGGGCACCACCGCCGAGAACATCTGCGACCTGTGGGGCATCACCCGCGAGGAGCTGGACGCCTTCGGCGCCGCCAGCCAGCAGAAGACCGAGGCCGCCCAGGCCGCCGGCAAGTTCGATGACGAGATCGTCCCCGTGCCCGTGAAGGTGAAGAAGGAGACCATCGAGTTCAAGGTGGACGAGTTCCCCCGCAAGGGCGTCACCCCCGAGAGCATCGCCAAGCTGCGCGGCGCCTTCCCCGTAGGCCCCGAGGGCGTGGAGGATCAGGTCGTGCACACCTTCGAGCCCACCGAGATCCATGAGGCCGACGCCCACAAGCATGTCCAGCGCGTCACCGCCGCCAACGCCTCCGGCATCAACGACGGCGCTGCCTGCATCATCATCGCCTCCGGCGAGGCCGTGAAGAAGTACGGCCTGAAGCCCATGGCCAAGCTGGTCAGCTACGGCCAGGGCGGCGTGGACCCGAAGATCATGGGCGTGGGTCCCGTGCCCGCCACCCGTCAGGCTCTGAAGAAGGCCGACCTGACCATCGACGACATGGACCTGATCGAGGCCAACGAGGCCTTCGCCGCCCAGTCCATCGCCGTGGCCCGTGAGCTGCACTTCGACATGAGCAAGGTCAACGTCAACGGCGGCGCCATCGCCCTGGGCCACCCCGTGGGCGCCTCCGGCGCGCGGATCATCGTCACCCTGGTCCACGAGATGCAGAAGCGGCCCGAGGCCAAGCTGGGCCTGGCCACCCTGTGCATCGGCGGCGGCATGGGCGTCGCGACCATTTGGGAAAAGTGCTAAAGCACTGAGTGAAAACAGTATCAAGCCCCGGCTCCAAGGGAGCCGGGGCTTACTATATCGAAGGCTCCCTTGTGCAAAGGGAGCTGGCAGCGCAAAGCGCTGACGGAGGGATTGTAACAACCCCTCCGAGCGCCGCAGGCGGCGCCCACCTCCCCTTACACAGGGGAGGCTTACTTCTCCTTCCCCTGCACGTTCAGCAGCACGATGGCGGCGAAGATGAGCGCGATGCCGGCGGCGTTCATAGCGGTGAGCCGCTCATGGAACACCAGGATGCCCGCCACGGTGGCCACCAGCGGCTCGAAGAAGGCCAACACCGACGCCTTCCCCGCCTCCACGCTCTCCAGCCCCATGGTGTAGCACACGTAGGGCATGAAGGTGGACGCCAACCCCAGTCCCAGGGCGGGCCACACCGTCCCCGGGGAGGCGGCGAACGCCGCCGCGGCTTGGCCCAGCTTCACGAAGGGCGCCAGGCACACCGTGGACACTAGAAACGTGTAGAAGATCAGCGTGAAGGTGTGGTACTTTTTCAGCGCCGCCTTGCCGAAGATGCTGTAGGTGGCGTAGCCGAAGCCCGCGCCCACGCCGATGAGCAGGGCCTTGGGGGTGATGCCCCCGGCGGCGAGGCCGCTGACCAGTACGCACCCGGCGAAGGCCAGCGCCAGGGCCGCTACCTTCCGGGCCGTGATCCGCTCCTTGAAAAACACCGCCGACATGAGCATGACGAAGCACGGCGCGGTATACAGCAGGATACTGGCCACCGCCAGGGTGGTCAGCTGGATGGCGGTGAAGTAGCACACGTTGAAGAACACGATGCTCACCAGCCCCGTGCCCAGGAAGATCCACCCGTCCCGGATGTCCACCCGGAACAGCCGCCGGTCCTTCACCGCCAGCAGCGCCCCCATGCACACCAGCACCGTGACGCTGCGCACGAAGGTCATCTGCATGGAGCTGAGGCCCGCCGCGGCCATGGGCCGGGAGAACACCCCGATCACGCCCCATCCCGCCGCGGCCAGCAGGATCAGGGCCACCGGCAGGGCGCCTGTGCCCTTTCCCTTCCCCTTCATGCCATCAGCCACGCCCGGCAGGGCGCGCCCTCGCAACCACCCAGGTTCAGCGGCGCGGCGTTGAGCAGATACTTCCCCTCCGCCACGCCGGTCAGCACCACGCCCTCCAGCAGCACCATGCCCGCGCCCAGCAGGATGCGGTGCACCCCGCCGTGGTCCTCGTCGGGACCGAAGGTCTGGCTCTCGTTTCCAAGAAGCAGCAGCCCCGCCCGGGCGAACACCGCCGCCGCGGTTTCCGTCACGGTGACAGGCCCGGCCACCAGCAGCCGCCGGTCCGCCCCGGCGTCCCTGGCCCGGGCCAGGATATCCCCGGCCTGCTCCGCCGTCAGCGCCCCTGCCGCCCGGGCCACGTAGCACGTCCCCACGAAGGGTTCCAGCCCCAGCGCGTCCAGGGTCTTCCCGTCGGGGATGAAGTGGAACGGCGCGTCCACGTGGGTGCCGTTGTGGGCGCACATGGAGAAGGCGGTCAGGTTGCTGCTGTCCCCCCGGTCCAGGCTGCGCAGCCTCTCCATGGCCGGCGCCGGGTCGCCGGGAAACACCTTGCAGGAGAATATCTCCTGGGATATATCGATGATCATAGGCCCCTCCTGACAGAGAAGTTCTGTCAGCAGTATAACATACCCGCCCCCGCCCTGCCAAGCGCAAAAAGAGCCATCCGGAAGGATGGCTCTTTTGTGTGTGTTTTGGTTTGCCTTTACTTGGCGGCCTTGGCGGCGCGGATGGCCTCGGTCAGCATGGGGGTGACCTTGAACAGGTCGCCGCAGATGCCGTAGTC
>CANQXG010000066.1 GCA_947627735.1 uncultured Oscillospiraceae bacterium
ATTCTACAGCTTCGGCTTTGAGTTGGCAAAACGCGGCTGGCTGCCGTGTACCTTGCCGCAATCTATATTGTAGGAGGAGGCATTTCATCATGGCGGATATATTCGACTATTTGGCCTGGCGGGGGGATCTGACCCTGGCCCAGGCGCCCTTCAACGAGCTGGACGGCATGGTCCTGTCCCGGTTCGCCTACATACCCTTCGAGCACTTCACCAAGCCCCTGACGGGGGAGCCGGTGGCGGTGACCGAGCTTGCCCGGGACGCCCTGGACGACGGGGCGCTGGCGGAGCGGTGGAAGCTGCGGGACCGGGAGCTGCTGGAAAAGATGGCCGCCTCCCGGCGGTTCGGGGACATGACGGCGGGGTGGCATGTCAGCCGCCTGGACGAGCGGGTGCAGACCCAGTTCTCCGCCCTGACCGTGCTGCTGGGCGACGGCAGGGCCTTCGTGGCCTACCGGGGCACGGACAACACGGTGGTGGGGTGGAAGGAGGATCTGAACATGTCCTACCTGTGCCCCATCCCCGGCCAGGAGATGGCGGTGGAGTACGTCAACGACGTGGCCGCCCGCTTCGGCGGCCGGCTGCTGCTGGGGGGCCACTCCAAGGGGGGCAACCTGGCCATGTACGCGGGGGCGTTCTGCGATGAGTCCGTACAGGCGCGGATCGACGCGGTGTATAACTACGACGGCCCCGGCTTTTTCGACGACATCCTGGTGCGGGAGGGCTACGGACGGGTGGCGGAGCGCATCCTCACCTACGTGCCCCAGTTCTCGGTGGTGGGCATGCTCTTAAACCACCCGGAGGGCCACACCGTGGTCCACAGCACGGAGAAGGGCCTGAGCCAGCACGACCTGTACTCCTGGCAGATGATGGGCACCGCCTTCGACAGCCTGGAGACCGTCACCGGCGGCAGCCGGTTCGTGGACAGCACCATCAAGGACTGGATCGCCGATATGAGTCCGGAGCAGTTCGAGCAGTTCGCCGACACGGTGTACAGCTTCATGACCGGTACCCACATGACCACCATGCACGAGATGAAGGAGAATTGGTTCGACACGGCGGTCAGCTTCGTGCGCACTGTGGCGGGCATGGAGGACCAGACCCGCACCGCCGCGCTGGAGACGCTGAAGCTGCTGGCGAAGAGCGCCACCCGGGAGGTGAAGGAGGAGGCCGCCGAGATGCTCCAGGGGGTGTGACCGCCCCCGGAGCGGGACTTGCGCCGTTTGGGCAAAATTATGGAAATACCTATTGCGCCCGGGGCCGAAACAGTGTATAATAGTAGAGTGTGGATACTATATCTTGTATATCCTACCCGTTTGTGAACTGAACAGGTTTGGAGGTGTTCGATATGTCATTGGAGGCGCTGGATACCATCGCATTGGCGGAGGAGAAGGCCCGGCAGATCCGTGCCGCCGCCCAGACGGAGGCCAAGCGCTCCCTCCAGCAGGCGAACGAGGCCGCCCAGGATGCGGCGGCTGCCGCCGTGAGCAGGGCGGAGGGAGAGATCCGGGACCTGATCCGCAAGGCGGACGAGAAGGCCAAGGAGGACGCGGGCGTGCTGGCGTCCAACACCCGTAACCGGCAGGCGGCCATGAAGGCCCGGGCCGACCGGAAGATGGATGCGGTCGTGGACAGGATCGTGGAAAGGATCGTGAGCGGCTGATGGCCATTGTCAAGATGAAAAAGCTGCGGCTCATCGCCATGCGGGAGCAGCGGGATGAGCTGATGGGCCGGCTGCTGCGCCTGGGGTGCCTGGAGGTCCACGAGCCGGAGGGGATGCTCTCCGACGAGCAGACCACGGCGTTGCTGCGCCCGGAGCGGGCGGGGCTGACCGCCGCCCGGAACCGGCAGGCGGAGATGGAATCCGCCCTGCGGGTGCTGGGCAAATATGCCCCGGAGAAGAAAAAGCTGCTCGCGCCCCGGCCTGAGGTGGACCAGGAGGCCTTCTGGGACGGACAGGCCCTGGAGCGGGACATGGAGCTGGCCCGGCAGCTGAACGAGCTGGAGGGACAGCTGCGCCACCTGGCGGCGGACGAGGCCCGGCTGAAGGATGAGCTGGCGGCCCTGGAACCCTGGGAGGCCCTGGACCTGCCTTTGGAGACCGATGGGACGAGGACCTGCGCCCTGGCCCTGGCCAACGTGCCCGCCCAGGTGGACATGGAGTCCGTGGCCGACGCGGCGGAGGCCGTCACCGAGCAGGTGCAGCTGGTGCTGGTCAGCCAGGACGAGCAGATGAAGTGCTTCGTCGTCATCGCCATAAAGGAGGACATGGCCGCCGTGCTGGAGGCCCTGCGCACCGTGGGGGGCACCCAGGTCACCTTCCCCGGCGTCACCGGCACCGCCCGGGACAACATGGACGACCGGCGGGAGAAGCTGGCCCAGATCGACGTGCAGCGCCGGCTGATCACCGACCAGATCGCGGGCGAGAAGGCCCGGGCCGCCGATCTGCGGCTGTCCGCCGACCGGCTGGCCACCCAGTGCGCCCAGGCGGAGGCCGCCGAGCGGCTGCGGGGCACGGACAGCGTGGTGGCCCTGGAGGGCTGGTTCCCGGCGCCGGACGAGGACAGGCTGAAAAGGGCCTTGGAGAGCTTCGACTGCGCCTGGGAGATCACCGACCCGGCCCCGGAGGAGTATCCGGACGTGCCGGTGAAGCTGAAAAACAACCTGCTGACCAAGCCCATGAACATGGTCACGGAGATGTACTCCCTGCCCGCCTACACCGGCGTGGACCCCAACCCGCTGATGTTCCCGTTCTTCATTCTGTTTTACGGCATGATGATGGCGGACATGGGCTACGGCATCCTGATGATCATCGGCGGACTGCTGCTGAAGAAGTCCCGGGCCAGAGGCATGATGGGCTACATGGCCGGGCTGCTGCTGATGGGCGGCGTGAGCACGTTCATCTTCGGCGCCGTCACCGGCGGGTTCTTCGGCGACTTCCTCACCCAGGTGGTCAAGCTCACCAGCGGCAAGGATTTCGCCCTGCCCAGCCTGTTCACGCCTTTGGACGATACGCTGGCCATCCTCATCGGGTCCATGTGCCTGGGCCTGGTACACATCATCACCGGCATGGCGGTCAGCTTCATCCGCAAGATCAAGGCCGGTCAGGTGCTGGACGCGGTGTTCGAGGAGCTGACCTGGTGGGTGGTGTTCGCGGGGCTTGGGTGCATGTTCCTGCTGCACACCAACATCGTGCTGTACGTGGGGCTGGCCCTGGTGGTCGTCGGGCCTATCATCACCGGCAAGGGCCTGGGCAAGATCACCGGTATCTTCGGCTCCCTTTACAACCACGTGACGGGCTATTTCGGCGACATATTGTCCTACTCCCGTCTGATGGCCCTGATGCTGGCCGGCAGCGTCATCGCCCAGGTGTTCAATACCCTGGGCGCCATCCCCGGCAACGTGGTGATCTTCGTGGTCATCTCCATGGTGGGCAACGCCCTGAACTTCGCGCTGAACCTGCTGGGCTGCTACGTGCACGATCTGCGCCTGCAGTGCCTGGAGTTCTTCAACAAGTTCTATGAGGACGGCGGAAAGAGCTTCCGTCCTTTAGATATGCAAACGAAATTCGTAGACATTGTGAAACAATAAGGAGGACGAAAACATGAGTTTCCTGGAATCTTTCGGCGGTCTGGCTCTGGCCCTGCTGGGCGCGGGACTGGCGGCTGTGCTGAGCGGCATCGGCTCCGCCAAGGGCACCGGCTGCGCCGGTGAGGCCGGCGCGGGCCTGCTGTGCGAGGACCCCGGCAAGTTCGGCAAGGTGCTGATCCTGCAGGTCATCCCCGGCACCCAGGGCCTGTACGGCCTGGTGGTGTGGTTCTTCGCGGTGTTCCGCATGGGCCTGCTGTCCGGCTCCCTGCCTGAGCTCAGCATCGCCCAGGGGCTCCAGTACTTCGCCGCGTGCCTGCCCATGGCGCTGGGCGGCCTGTTCTCCGCCATCGCCCAGGGCCGCGTGGCCGCCGGCTCCATCAACATCCTGGCCAAGAAGCCGGACGACTGGTCCAAGGGCATGGTGCTGTGCATCACCGTGGAGTTCTACGCCATTTTGTCCCTGCTGGCCTCCATGCTGATGATCATCAA
>CANQXG010000067.1 GCA_947627735.1 uncultured Oscillospiraceae bacterium
TGGACCTTTTCTCTTGTGAACTTTCTCGCCTGGCTGTCCCAGCTGCCCAGCAGGCACAGCGCGCCGTAGCCGGCGTGAAACTCCAGGCCCAGGGCCAGCATCTCCTGGGGACTGGTGAGCAGCACCTGTTTGTCGTCCAGGGGGAAGAAGTCCGGGCACTCCCACATCCGGCCGTACTCGTTTTGGCACCGATCGATCACGCCGGCGGGCCGCCAGCGCAGCGCGTCGTCGCTCTCGAACAGCAGGATAGCCCCGCTGCCGTCGGCGGTGCGGTTGCCCACCACGGCCCGGTAAAGGCCGTCCGGCTCCCGCCAGACCTTCGGGTCCCGGAAGTCCAGCGGACTGTTTCCCTCGGGGATGTCCTTGCCGGTGAGCACCGGATTGCCCTCGTATTTCTCGTAGTCCACCCCGTCGCCAATGGCGATGCACTGGGTCTGGTATTCCTCCAGCACGCCGTCCTCCCGGCGCTTGTTGTGCACGCCGGTATACATGAGAAGCTGCCGGCCGTCGTCCAGCTCCAGGGCGCTGCCGGAAAAACAGCCGCTCTGATCGTACTCCGCGTCCGGAGCCAGGGCTATGGGCAGCCGCTCCCAGCGGATGAAGTCCCGGGTCTTGACGTGCCCCCAGTGCATGGGGCCCCACTTGGTGGAATAGGGGTGGTACTGATAAAAAAGGTGGTACTCGCCCTTGTAACGGGAAAAGCCGTTGGGGTCGTTGATCCAGCCGATGCCGCCGGTCACGTGGAACAGCGGCCGCTCGCTGTCGGGGATGAAGGGCATGTACCGGGACTCAAAATCCCGTGCCTGCTGCAGTTTCTCACTGGTCATCGGCCGTCTCCTTTCCCTCCTTCTTCTCCCGGTCCTCCGGGCGCAGGTGTTGGGCGAACACCTTCTCCAGCGTGACGCTGCCGCCCCAGTAGACCGCCGCCGGCGCCGCCAGCACCATGAAGGGGGCGATCAGCACCAGCACCAGCGCCGCCAGCACCATGAGCAGTACGCCCACCGCGCGGATGGGGTGCAGGACCATCAGCATCCACCCGAATTTCAGCACCTCCCGGACGGAGCCGTTGAACCGGGCGCTGTAGCCCGCCACATACACCGTCCAGGTCAGCGCCGCCAGCCATACCGCCAGGCCCAGCCAGTAGAGATTCCCCATGGCCCCGCCAGACAGCTTGATGGAACGCAGCACGAACACATCCACAGTCAGCACCGCCAGCAGCGCCAGCTCTATGAGCCAGGCCAGGGTGGAGCGCTTGAAGTTCTCCCGAAACGCATCCCAGAACATCTGCCAGAGCCCGGTCTGCTCTCTGCGGACACACCTGTAGATCGTGGCATACAGCGCCGCGGCGGAGGCGCCCGCCGTGACGATGGGGAGCGAGAACACCAGAAACATGGCGCTGGCGCAGATGCAGTCGCCGATCTTCATCAGGGCGCTCACCAGGGGGCTGTCATATCCGAATATCCGATTCATCATGGTCCTCCCGTCCCGACCGTCCGGTCAGGGTCTGGTGTACTCCCGCAAAGATGTGAACAGCACGGCGTTGTTCTCCGCGAACAGCTGGATGGTCTTGCCGCTGGCGCCGTAGAGCCGGACAGTGAGGGCCGCCTGGCCGTCCAGATAGAACACGCCCACGGAGCCTTCCTGAATGTAGGTGAAAGAGTAGGTTTGGTCCGGCTCGATCTCCGCCGCCGTGGACGTGATGGGGGTGGAGCCCTCGTTGAAGGCGAGGGACACGGCGTCGTCCGCCGGGGAGAGGGAGATGAGCTTGTTCTTCCCCTCTTCTCCGTTGTAGTCAAAGCTCAGGCCGAAGGAGCCCTCGCCGGTGCAGGTGAACTCGCCGGTGAGCAGGAAGCTCTCATAGCAGGTGAAGGCGTCGGTATAGCTGAAGAGGGCCCCGGCGTCCAGATAAGCGTGGGTGCCTCCCAGGGGCAGGGCCTGCCGCTGGGTGAAGCTCTCCGCCAGGGCATCCACGGGTGCCAGAGAAAGACTGCCGTCGGCATTTTTCACCAGCTTCTGCACCGCCAGGTTCCCCGCCCAGGCGGCTACATCCTGGGTGGAGGAGGGGGACTCGGACCGGCGGGCCCAGCCCACCATGTAGGCGTTCTCCCCATCCTCCACATGCTTGGCGGCGTAAAAGAGCTTCCCGTCCAGCCGGGTCGGCTCGCCATAGGGGCCGTAGGGGGTGTCGGAGGCGGCGTACCAGAGGGTGTCGTCCTGGGCGGAATAGGTCAGGTACCAGGTGCCGTCCAGACAGAAGGTGTCGCTGCACTCCAGGTTCCAGAAGTCCCCGACGGGGTCCGTGAAGATGATCCCGTCGTAGGTCACGTCCTCAAGATCGGCGCTGAGAGTATATTTCAAAATGCGGGCCGTGCCGTCCTGGGAGGCGGTCACCGTCAGGGTGATGGCGTCCGTGTCCGGGTCGTAATATGCCTGGGGGTCCCGGAAGTCGTTTTTCTGCCCCAGCTCGTCCGGGGGCGTGATCTCCCAGCCCTCCAGCTTTTCAAAGGCGGTGGGCTCGTCGCCCACGGCCACCATGATCTTTTCCTTATATTCCGCGGCGGCGGAGTCGGTGTGGCCGGTGTAGAAGAAGTAGTATTGGCCGTCCACCTTCACCACGCTGCCCGTGCCGATCCAGCTGTCCTGTCCCCCGGAGCGGGAGGCCTCCAGCACCGGCTCGTCATACTCCGTGTAGGAGAGAAAGTCCGTGGTCGTGGCCAGATACGCGGAGTGGTTATAGGAGTCTCCGCCCTCCTTCAGGTAATAGATGTAATAGGTGCCGTCCTCGTAGTAGGGCATGGTGTCGCCCACGTAGGGCTGATTCACGCCGTCCATCGCCGGACGGAAGAACGCCTCGTATTCGTAGGCGGATTCCTGGCTGCCCGGCGTGGTCAGGGAGGAAAAGTCCTTCTGGCCGCTGCCGTCAGCGGAGGCTTCATCGCCGGTATCCTTATCCCACCCGGCGTACAGGGTCATGTCGCCCTTGACCTTGCCAGAGGCCGTGTCCCAGGGCTCAGTCAGGCCCTCGTCCTGGAACCACCCCAGGAAGGTGTACCCCTCCCGGAGAGGGGTCTCCGCTGTATCCAGCGCCTTGCTGGACACGGCTGTGGGCTCTGTCGCGCCGGGATAGTTGGCGTCCAGGGTGACGGTGTATTCTTTGCCGGAACAGGCGGTGAGCAGCAATACGATGCTCAACCATAGGGCCGCCGGCCACGCACATTTCATCTTCTTCATTGCTGCTCTCCGTTCTCACGTTTTGTCTTTTTTACGCGCGGAGGGGGTTGGGCCCCCTCCGCTTAACAGGGAATCAAACGACGCTGCGCTGGGTGATGGTGATGCTGCTGATCTGGACCGTGACCTCGCCAAGCTGCGCGGTGGCGTCGGAGCCGAACTGGAACAGCATCTCGAAGTCCATATCCAGAATGAGGGTGTCGGTGGTGTCAAAGCTGAAGGTCTGCTCTTCCTCGGTCAGGTCCAGAGTCTGGGAGACCCGGGGGTCCCAGCCGCCCATGGGGTTCAGGAAGAAGCCGCAGGAGACGGGCTTGGTGGCCTTCGCGGTGATCGAGACGGTGAAATAGCTGTCGGCGGGCAGGGTCAGCTTGTTATTGCCGTGACCCAGGATGAGCTTGTTGTGCCAGTCCACGTTGCCGCCCTGGTCGATGCGGTAGAAGAGGCTCCCGTCCTCGGTCCA
>CANQXG010000068.1 GCA_947627735.1 uncultured Oscillospiraceae bacterium
TGGCGGCCCGGGCCTCGGCGGCCTTGCGCTCCACTTCCTTCTGGGCGGCCACGGCGCGCTTGTTCTTCTTGGAGGTGCTCCGGTTGGCCACGGTGGCGCCCTCGGCCTTCAGCCGCTCGGTCTCCTGGCGCTTGGCCTCCAGCTCAGCCTCACGGGCCTTCTCCCGCTGGATGCGGTCGGCGTCCTCAACGTCCAGTTGCTTGGTGAACACCTTGTTCAGGATCAGGTCCTGGAGCATGGCGAACACGCTCTGGGCGATCCAGTAGATGCCCATGACGGCGGGCATGGTGAAGCAGATGTACAGGCTCATCAGCGGCATGATCAGGTTCATGGTCCGCATCTGCTGCTGCTGATCCTTCGTCTGGGGGGTGGAAGCGTTGGCCACCTTCATGCTCAGCCAGCTGAGCAGGGCGGACAGCACCGGGATCAGGAACAGCCCGAACACCGGCAGCCATGCCGACGCGCTGGAGAAGTCCCATCTCCAGAAGGAGAAGCTGGGCACCTGCCCCAGGTCCAGGCCCAGGAACCGGTAGCTGATCTGCTGCAGCTTGTCCGCCATACCGGAGAAGGCGCTGAAGTGATCGCTGATGAACTGGGACTGATAGATCTGCTCGTAGAACGCGGCGCTGCGGCCGGTGGAGTACTGGCTGATGCTGTAGCCCAGCTCGGCCAGCTTCTGATAGATGGCGCCGCCCTCGGCCAGCATGCTCTCGGGCACGCCCATCATGGTGGTCAGGGGGTAGCGGATGGCGCTGTACAGGGCGATCAGGATGGGGAACGGCAGCAGGCTCCACAGGCAGCCGGACATGGGGTTGACCCCTTCCTCCTTGTAGAGCTTGGCCATCTCCTGCTGATAGCGCTGCTGGTCGTTGCCGAATTTTTTCTCCAGTTCCTTCAACCGGGGAGTCATCCGGGAGGTGCGCATCATGCTCTTCTTGCTCTTCAGCTGGAAGGGCAGCATGATGAGCTTTACCACCAGCGCGAACAGGATCACGGCCACGCCGTAGTTGCCCACCAGGTTGTAAAGCCACAGCATCAACGCGCCAAAGGGCTTAGCGATAGCTTTTAACATAGTACTCTCCTATTTACGGCACAGGATCATAAAAATCGTGCTCTCCTCTGTGGAAGGGGTGGCACCGGCATATGCGCTTGAGGGCCAGCCAGCCGCCCTTCCATGCCCCGTAGCGCTCCACGGCCTCCAGGGCATACTGGCTGCAGGTCGGTATGAACCGGCAGCTGGGCTTGGTGAGGGGGGAGATATACTTCCTGTAAAAACGGATCAAAGCCAGCAGCAGCCCTTTCACAGTGCCGCCCCCAGCTCCCTGCTGGCGGAGAGGAACTCCTTTTCCAGCCTGGCGTACTCCGCGCCGGCCGCCCTTGTCCGGGCCACCACCACCAGGTCATAGCCCGGCCGGATGGTCTGCTCGTTTAGGCGGTAGATCTCCCGCAGGCGCCGGCGCACCCGGTTGCGGGTATGGGCCTTTCCCACCTTGGCGGTCACGGTGATGCCCAGGCGGTTCGCGGCCGCGCCCGTCCTGCGGGCATACACCACGAGACAGGGCCTGACGGCGCTTGTCCCCTTGTGGTATACCCGGCGGAAGTCACGGTTCGTTTTTAACGAGGAAGTGAATCTCACGGTCCCCCGCTCCCAAAGACTGTCAGTAGCTCAGTCTTTTGCGGCCCTTGGCGCGGCGGGCGGAGATCACCTTCCGGCCATTGCTGGTGGACATGCGCTTGCGGAAGCCGTGCTCCTTCTGAGCGTGGCGCTTCTTGGGCTGATAGGTACGCAGCATTTTTCTCGTTTCCTTTCTTTTCGTATTACTCATCAGCGGCCCGCGGTCCGCCGATCGGTCAAAAACCGGGTCTCTGACCGGCCGGCAGCCTTGCCGCCGTAGTTGGCAACTGCACCATTATATAAAAAAACCAAATCCGTGTCAACCAAAAATTCGCTTTCCGCTCCCGGGCTTGTAAACTAACGCAAAATGTTGTATAATATTTTTTACTATACGCGCGTATAAGGCCCTCCGGGGCCGGGGAGAGAGCATCATCGGCAGAAAGGAGAAACGTACCGTGACAGAATTGGAGCAATACCGGGACCAGGCCTCCGCGGCGGTGGAGGAACTGATCCAGGCGGCGGGACTGCGCCGGGGCCAGATCGTGGTGGTGGGCTGCAGCACCAGCGCCGTGGCCGGCCAGCGCATCGGCACCGCCTCCGCCCCGGAGATCGGCCAGGCCATCTTCGAGGGCATCCGCAGCCAGCTTTACTCCCGGGGGCTGTACCTGGCCGCCCAGTGCTGCGAGCACCTGAACCGGGCCATCGTGGTGGAGGCCAAGGCCGTGTCGGAGGACGACATCGTCAACGTGGTGCCCCGGCCCAAGGCCGGCGGCAGCTTCGCCACCGCCGCCTACGCCTGTATGCCCGGCGCCGTGGTGGTGGAGCACATCCGGGCGGACGCGGGGCTGGACATCGGCGGCGTGCTCATCGGCATGCACTTAAAAGAGGTGGCCGTGCCGGTCCAGCTGGAGAATGACCGCATCGGCCAGGCCATGATCCTGGCGGCCCGGACCCGTCCCAAGTTCATCGGCGGGGAGCGGGCCGTGTACGACGACAAGCTGAAATGACCAATGATCCGCCCCTCCGGGCGGATCATTTTTGTTGCATTTTTCCTGTCTTTGTGATATAATCCTACCGTGCTATGGGCACAAAATCTTGATATAGGTCCCAGGCCGCTACTCCTCTACCATAGCGCCGCGGGGCCGTAAAAAAGGAGGAAGCGAAGCCGCTGCTCGCGGTGCGGCAGTGTGGAGACCTGTCGTAATGCGGTCCGCCCTATGGGGGCGGCGCGAGATGGCCGGACGGAGGTCCGGCGGTCAGAGCATGGTAGTATGTCCGAAGTCAAACTGAAGGGATTGAAGAAGGTCTATGACGGCGGTGTCACGGCGGTGCACGACGTGAACCTGGACATCGCGGACAAGGAGTTCATCGTGCTGGTAGGCCCCTCCGGCTGCGGCAAGTCCACCACCCTGCGGATGGTGGCCGGCTTGGAGGACATCACCGAGGGCGAGCTGTACATCGACGGGAAGCTGTGCAACGACGTGGAGCCGAAGGACCGCGACATCGCCATGGTGTTCCAGTCCTACGCGCTGTATCCCCACATGAGCGTGTACGACAACATGGCCTTTGCCCTGAAGCTGAAGAAGGTGCCCAAGGATGAGATCGACAAGAAGGTGCGCGAAGTGGCGGCCATCCTGGACATCACCCAGTACCTGGAGCGGAAACCCAAGGCTCTGTCCGGCGGCCAGCGGCAGCGTGTGGCCATCGGCCGTGCCATGGTGCGCGACCCGAAGGTGTTCCTGATGGACGAGCCGCTGTCGAACCTGGACGCGAAGCTGCGTAACCAGATGCGCGCGGAGATCATCAAGCTGCGCAGCCGGATCAACACCACGTTCATGTACGTGACCCACGACCAGACCGAGGCCATGACCCTGGGCGACCGGATCGTGATCATGAA
>CANQXG010000069.1 GCA_947627735.1 uncultured Oscillospiraceae bacterium
GAAGACCTGCTTCTTCATCACCCACGACGTGGACGAGGCCATCCTGCTGGCCCAGCGGGTGGTCATCATGTCCGCCCGGCCCGGCCGCATCAAGCGCATCGTGGACATCGACATCCCCTATCCCCGTGACCAGGCCACCAAGAACGACCCCCGGTTCCTGGAGCTGAAGAGCGAGATCTGGAACGAGGTCTACCAGGAGTACCTGGAGGTGCGCAAGTAATATCCGTTACCTGCCGGCGACGCCGGAAGATATAGAGGTAAACCTAATATTATTTTTTAGGAGGAACAACATGAAGAAACTTCTTGCACTGATCCTGGCGCTTGTCATGATCCTGAGCCTGGTCGCCTGCGGCGGCGGTGGCAGCAGCAAGACCGAGGAGTCCGCTCCCGAGACCCAGCCCGAGGCCGCCGAGCCTGAGGCCGAACCCGAAGGGGAACCCGAGGCCGAACCGGAGACCGAGCCTGAGACCGAGGCCGAGGCGGAACCCGAGGCTGAACCGGAAGCCGAACCCATCACCCTGCGGATCGGCTACATGGCCAACTACGCCTCCCTGTGGGCCGTCATGACCGGCATCAAGGGCGGCTACTTCGAGGAAGAGGGCATCACCATCGACCTGACCGAGTTCGGCGACGGCCCCTCTGAGATCGCCGCCATGGAGGGTGGCTCCATCGACCTGGCCTACATCGGCAAGGGCGCCCACCGGCTGTGCATCACCGGCAGCGCCATCATCTTCGCTCCCAGCTCCGTGCACACCACCGATAAGCTGATCTGTGCCGCCGACTCCGGCATTGAGACCGTGGCCGATCTGAAGGGCAAGACCGTGGGCTACACCGCCGGCTCCTCCTCCGAAACCACCATGGACGGCGCTCTGGCCGCCGCCGGTCTGACCCGTGACGACATCGAGCCGTACAACCTGGACTCCAACAACATCGTCCCCGCCATGGCCTCCGGCTCCATCGACGTGGCCGTGACCTGGAACCCCTATTCCAGCATGTGCCTGGAGCAGGCCGAGGGTTCCTATGAGATCGAGTTCTCCGACGGCTCCACCAACATGTCCAGCTGGATCTGCCTGCCCGATTACGCCGCCGAGAACCATGACACCCTGGTCCGCTTCAGCCGTGCTCTGTACAAGGCCATGGACTACGGCTCCGACCCCGATCATGCCGACGAGGTGGCCGGCTGGTGCGCCGAGCAGACCGCGACCGACAAAGACATCCAGCTCATGCAGTGGGGCGACGCCCATTGGTTCAACATCGCCGACATCAAGGCCGCCCTGTCCGACGGCACTATGCAGGGCTACTATGAGGGCGTGCAGAACGACATGCTCGCCGGCGGCAACATCACCGAGGAAGAGGCCCATGACACCACCGAGTGGGTGCTCTACGACGTGATGCAGGAGGCCATCGATCAGGTGGGCTGATGCCCTCTTGACCCCTCGCCTAAGTATGCTATAATACCCATCGGGACCCCGAGGACAGCTCCCCGGGGTCCTTTTTTACGAAAACGAGGTCGAGCTATGCGTATCACTGTTTCCCACGCCCCCCAGCCGGTGCTTGCCTTCGCCGCGGCGGAGCTGGAGCGCTACCTGGGCCGGATGCTGCCCCCCAGCGGGCCGGACACGGCCTTTGTCCTGGCCCTGCGCCCCGCCCGGGCCGGGGAGAACGACGCCTTCCGGGTGGACGTGTCCCCCGCCGGCGGCATCATCGAGGGCAATGCCCCCCGGGCGGCGCTGCTGGGGGTATACGACCTGCTCCATGCCCTGGGCTGCCGGTTCTTCGCCCCGGGCCGGGACAACGAGCTGGTGCCCTCTATCGACCGGGAGGCGCTGTCCGCCCGGTATGAAAAGACCGCCTCTTATCGCCACCGGGGGGTGTGCATCGAGGGCGCCGACAGCCGGGAGGACATCCTCGCCTTCATCGACTGGCTGCCCAAGCTGGGATACAACAGCTTCTTCCTCCAGTTCAAAAACCCCTATGCCTTCCTCTCCCGCTGGCTCCGCCACGAGGGCAACCCCCTCCTGGCCCCGGAGCACGTCACCGCCGCGGACGCGGAGGCGGTCATGGACGCGGCCCAGGGGGAGATGGCCCGCCGGGGCCTGGCGCTGCACAAGGTGGGCCACGGCTGGACCGGGGAGGCGCTGGGCTATGAGGCGCTGAGCTGGACGCCGGACGACGCGCCCCTTCCTGAGGACATGCGCCCGCTGGCGGCGGAGGTGAATGGGGTGCGCAGCCTTTATAAGGGCGTGCCCGCCGACACCAATCTGTGCCTGTCCGACCCCCGGGCCAGGGAGCGGTTCATCTCGCTGGTCACGGACTATGCCCGCAGCCAGCCCGCCGTGGACTACCTGCACGTGTGGATGGCGGACGAGTATAACAACGTGTGCGAGTGCGCCAAGTGCCGGCAGACCACCCTCTCCGACCAATACGTGTCCCTTCTCAACGAGATCGACCGGCGGCTCACCGCAGCGGGGCTGGACACGAAGATCGTGTTTTTGCTGTACCAGGAGCTGCTGTGGCCCCCCGTACGGGAGCGGCTGCGCAACCCCGACCGGTTCGTGATGATGTTCGCCCCCATCAGCCGCACCTTCGAGCGGTCCTATGACCCGGACGCGGCGGGCGCCATGCCGCCCTATGTGCGCAACCGGATCACCCTGCCCGGCTCCCTGGAGGAGAACACCGCCTTCCTCCGCCGCTGGCAGACCGTCTTTGGCGGGGACAGCTTTCTGTACGACTACCCCCTTGGCCGGGCACATTATGGGGACCTGGGCTATGTGCACATGGCCCGGATCATATACGACGACGTGCGCCGGCTGGACAGGCTGGGCCTGCACGGCTACATCAGCTGCCAGGAGCTGCGGGCCGGCTCGCCCAACTTCCTGCCCAACTACGTGATGGGCCGGACCCTGTTCGACGCCGGGGCGGACTTCGATGCGCTGGTAGAGGAGTATTTCGCCGCGGTGTACGGCGCCGGGGCGGACCGGGCGCGGGCGTTTTTGTCAGCCCTGTCGGAAAATGACCTGTGCGACTACCTCAACGGCCACGGACCCCGCCAGGACCCCGCCGCGGCGGAGCGGGCCGCCCGGGCGGCGGCGCTGTGCCGGGAGTTTTTATCCCAGCCGCGGCCGGAGGGGGCCGCCTGGGAGCGGCTTGCCTACCACGCCCAGTACGCGGAGCTGCTGGCCACGGCCCTGGAAAAGCTGGCCCGGGGTCAAATGGCGGAGGCCTCCGCCGCCTGGCGGGCCATGGCGGACTTCATCCGGGCCGGAGAGCTGGGCTATCAACCCTGGCTGGATGTGTACCGGGTGCTGGACGTGACCAGGACGTACACCGGCTTTTCGCCGGAGGCATAAGAAACCGCCGGGACCAGTTGATGAACTGTACCGGGAAAAACAGACAATAGGAAAAGCCACCCCCTGGTGTAAGATAGAAAACACCAGGGGGTGGAC
>CANQXG010000070.1 GCA_947627735.1 uncultured Oscillospiraceae bacterium
AGTCCACCCCCTGGTGTTTTCTATCTTACACCAGGGGGTGGCTTTTCCTATTGTCTGTTTTTCCCGGTACAGTTCAAGACGCGCCCCGGGTGTTTTTTATTTCTTTTTGCCCCAGCCGGACCACTTGTCCGCCAGGGAGTTGATCTGACCGGTGAAGCGGGTGATCTCCCGGTTGGGGATCTCCCGGCAGGACCGGGCCAGGTCGGTGAGCCGCTGGCAGGCGGCCAGCAGCGCGGCGAACACGCCGTCGTTGCGCGCCTGGCGGGAGATCTTCTTCACCACCGGCACGCCCTCCGTCACCTCCGTGAACCGTCCGGCCACCAGATCGAAGGCCGTGCCGGAAAAGGGCGCGGCGGTCTCCAGGCCGTACTCGTCGTGCAGGCACTTGGCGTAGCTGTCCGTCACCTCGTCCTCGCCGTGGTTGACGAACACCATCCGGGGCTTGGGATCGAAGGCGGTGATCCATTTGATGAGGCCGTTTTTGTCGGCGTGGCCGCTCTTGCCGGGGAAGAAGCATATCTCGGCGTTCACCGCCACCTCCTCGCCGAAGAGGCTGACCTTTTTCTTCCCGTCCAGGATGGCCCTGCCGGTGGTGCCCGCGGCCTGGTAGCCCACGAACAGCACCGTGCACTCAGGCCGCCACAGGTTGTGCTTCAGGTGGTGGCGGATGCGCCCGGCCTCGCACATGCCGCTGGCGGAGATGATGACCTTGGGGGTGCTGTCAAAGTTGATCTGCTTGGACTCCTCGCTGGACACGGACACGTTCAGCCCCGGGAACACCAGCGGGTTGATCCCCTTGTCCAGCAGCGCCTGGGTCTCCGGGTCGAAGTAGACCCGGTCGCACTGCAGGAAGATGCCCGTGGCCTCGTTGGCCAGGGGGCTGTCCACATACACCGGCCAATCCCCGTGGCCCGTGACCAGGTTCTCCAGCTTGATCTGGCGGATGAAGTACAGCATCTCCTGGGTGCGCCCCACGGCGAAGGAGGGGATCACCAGGTTCCCGCCCCGGTCCAGGGTCCGCTGGATCACGTTGGCCAGGAATTGCACATTGTTCACGTCCGCCTTCTGGTGCAGCCGGTCGCCGTAGGTGGACTCGGTGATCACGTAATCCGCCTGGGTGATATATTGGGGGTCGTTTATCAGCGGCTGGTCCAAGTTGCCCACGTCCCCGGAGAACACCACCTTGCGCGTTTCGTCCCCCTCGGTGAGCCACACCTCGATGCTGCCCGAACCCATCAGATGGCCCGCGTCGGTGAAGCGGATGATGACGTTCTCCGCGATGTGCACCTGCTCGCCGTAGTCGCAGGGCCGCAGATGGCTGATGGCCGCCTCCGCGTCGTCCATGGAGTATACCGGCTCCACGGCAGGGCCGCCGGCCCGCTTGGATTTGCGGCTTTTCCACTCCGCGTCCGACTCCTGGATGTGGGCGCAGTCGCGCAGCATGATCTCGCACAGGTGGCAGGTGGCCCCCGTGGCGTAGATGGGACCGGAGTAGCCTCTCTTATACAGCAGCGGCAGATTGCCGGAGTGGTCGATGTGCGCGTGGGTCAGAAGGACGAAATCGATCTTCCCCGCCTGCACGGGTATCTCCTGGTTGACGAAAACGTCCGCGCCCTGTTCCATGCCGCAGTCCACCAGGCCGTACACGTCGCCCACCTGGATGAGCGTGCAGCTGCCGGTGACCTCATGGGTGGCGCCCAAAAATGTCAGTTGCATCGAGCCTTGCCCCCTTATGTTTTTTCTCTATGATACACCCATTTCCCCTCCCACGCAATAAAAAACACCCGCCGCGAAAGCGGCGGGTGCTGCTGTCAAAAGCGGTCAGCGCTTGGTGGCGTGCATGGCCTCCAGCACGGCGTAGCGCTCCATCTGCAGGTGCTTCGTCTGCTGCAGGGCCTCCTCGATGGGGGTCAGCACGATGCCCCCCTCCCGGGTGCAGACGATGCTGTTGCCCTTGCCCTCCGTCAGCGCCTTGACGGCGGTGTAGCCCATGCGGGCGGCCATCTCCCGGTCCCGGGCGGTGGGGCTGCCGCCCCGCTGGATGTGGCCCAGCACGGTGACCCGGGGGTCCAGGCCGATCTCCTCCTGGATGCGTTTGCCGATCTCCACGGCGCTGCCGGCGCCCTCGGCCACCACGATCATAAAGTGGGTATTGCCCATGAGCCGGGACTGGCGGATGCGCTCCACCACGTCCTGCTCGAAGTCCAGCTCTCTCTCGGGGATGAGCACGGCCGTGGCGCCCACGGCCAGGCCCACGTACAGCGCCAGATACCCGGCGTGGCGGCCCATGACCTCCACCACCGAGCAGCGCTCATGGCTCTGCATGGTGTCCCGCAGCTTGTCGATGCACTCCACGGCGGTGTTGCAGGCGGTGTCGAAGCCGATGGTATAGTTGGAGCAGCCCACGTCGTTGTCGATGGTGGCGGGGATGCCCACCACGGTCACGCCCAGCCGGGACAGCTCCAGCGCGCCCTTGAAGGTGCCGTCGCCGCCGATGGCCACCACGCCGTCCAGCCCCAGCATCTTGCAGGTGGCCACAGCCCGGTCCCGGCCCTCGCCGGTCAGAAATTCCTTGCTCCGGGCGGTGTAGAGGATGGTGCCGCCGGAGGCCAGGATGTGGCTGACCGAGTCGGTGTCCATGGGGAAGAAGTCGCCGAACACCAGGCCGTTCCAGCCCCGGCGGATGCCCACGCACTCGATCCCGTAGCCGATGGCCGAGCGGACCACGGCCCGCACTGTGGCGTTCATGCCGGGGGCGTCGCCGCCGCTGGTGAGCACGCCGATACGTTTGATCTGTTTGTCGCTCATATGCTCGAATCTCCCGCTGAAATATGTTCCCGGCCGGATATGCCCTATCCGACCCCAGTTTAATTATACTCCGCCCGTTTCCCCGCCGCAAGGGCAATCCTGCCAGACTTCGCCCCTCCCCTCTCCGGAAAAACTGTCAAAATCCCTCACTTGCCACGGTCACAAAAAAGCCCCGGAGGTCATCGTGAACTGTACCAAGCGAAACGGACAGGGAAAAAGCCCCCTAGTGTAAGGGAATAAGTAGACGGATGTGTGAAGGC
>CANQXG010000071.1 GCA_947627735.1 uncultured Oscillospiraceae bacterium
GCCTTCACACATCCGTCTACTTATTCCCTTACACTAGGGGGCTTTTTCCCTGTCCGTTTCGCTTGGTACAGTTCACAGGCACGGAGCGGTCTTTTTTCTTTTCCTCAGTACGGGCTGATCTCCATGGTGTCGTCGTCGGCGCCCTTCTCGATGGCCAGGATCTTCGCCCAGTAGCCGCCGGACTCGCCCACCTGCACGAACACCCGCTCCCCGGCCTTGTGGCCCAGCACCGCCTGGCCCACGGGGGACTCCTTGCTGATGAGGCCCTTGGCGGGGTTCTGCCGCAGAGTGGTCACCAGGGTGATGGTCTCCTCTTCGTTCTCGTCCTCCATGAACAGGGTCACCTTGTCGAACAGCCCCGCCTCATCGTCGGCGGACTTGGCCTCGATGACCACCGCCGAGGCGATCATCCGCTTCAGGTAGCGGATGCGGCTCTCATTCTTGTTCTTGGCCTGCTTGGCGGCCTTGTACTCGAAGTTCTCCGACAGGTCCCCGAAGCCCCGGGCGGTCTGCACGTCCTCGATGAGCTTGGGCTGCAGCTCCGTCTCCCGGTAATCGATCTCCTGCTGCATCTTGCGGATATCCACCGCCGTCAGCTCGTCATGCATATCCATCGCCTCCGGCCCTATACTCTATCCCAAAACCGGCCAAAAGTCAATCGGACAGACGTCCATCCCCCTTCCCCAAAGCCCGCCGGTGTGCTATACTGTTGCCATGGATATGGATTTTCTCAAATTTTATTCCGACACCCCCAAGTTCACCCACGCCCCCGGTCTGGAGGTGATGGCCGCGCTGTGCGCCCGGCTGGGCCAGCCCCAGGAGCGTCTGCGGTGCGTGCACATCGCCGGGACCAACGGCAAGGGTTCCTGCGCCGCCATGGTGTACGCCATGCTCCGCGCCGCGGGGTATAAAACGGGGCTGTACACCTCCCCGGACCTGACCGGCCCCTGGGAGCGGATCGTGGTGGATGGGGTTACCATAACACCAGAGGATTTTGCCCGGATCACCGACCGGGTCCGCCAGGCGTGTGCCGGATTGCCCGAGCCGTCCTTCTTTGAGAAGATGACCGCGGCGGCCTTTTTGTACTTCGCCGAGCAGCGGTGCGACTACGTGGTGCTGGAGGTGGGCCTGGGGGGGCGGCTGGACGCCACCAATGTCATCAAACACCCCGCCGTTTCCGTGATCATGCCCATCGGCCTGGACCACACCGCCGTGCTGGGCGACAGTCTGGCCGCCATCGCCGGGGAGAAGGCGGGCATCATAAAGCCCGGCGTGCCCGTGGTGTGCGCCGCCCAGCCGCCCGAGGCGGCGGCGGTGATACGCCGGCGGTGCGAAGAGATGGGCGCGCCGCTGCATGAAGTTGACATAACTAAAATCTCCCCGCTGGAGCGCTCCCCCGCCGGGCAGCGGTTCTCCTATGGGGAGGAGCGGGACGTGTCCCTGTCCCTGCTGGGGGTCCATCAGACGCAGAACGCCTGCGCCGCCCTGGAGGCGGGCCGGGTCCTGGGTCTTTCGGACGCGGACATCCGCGCCGGCCTGGCGGCGGCCAGATGGCCCTGCCGGCTGGAGGTGGTGCGCCGGCAGCCGCCGGTGGTGCTGGACGGCGCCCACAACGGCCACGGGGTAAAGGCCCTGGCGGCGGCGCTGGAGGAATACTTCCCCGGCGTGCGCTTCACCATGGTCATGGCAGTGATGGCGGACAAGCCCTGGCGGGAGATGCTCTCGATCATGGAGCCGTTGGCGGAGGCGGTCATCTGCCTGTCGCCGGAGGGACCACGGGCGCTGCCGGCGGACACCCTGGCGGCGGCAGTGCGGACGGTCCCCGCCCGGGCGGTGGAGAACATAGACCAGGCCCTGGCCCTGTGCCGGGCCGGAGGCGGGCCGGTGTGCGCCTTCGGGTCGCTTTACTACATAGGCTATTTCCGCAGGCGTTTTCTGGAGGTGGAAGGATAGACATGAAGGACATGACCCTGTCGGCGTTTACCGGGGACCTGGCGGACAAAAAGGCCGTCCCCGGGGGCGGCGGCGCCTCCGCCCTGGCGGGCGCGCTGGGGGCGGCGCTGGGGTCCATGGTGGGCGAGCTGACACTGGGAAAGCCCAAGTACGCCGCCGTGGAGGAGGAGATGGCCGCGCTCACCGCCCGGGCAAAGGAGCTGTCCGGGGCGCTGCTGGCGCTGGTGGACGCCGACGCGGAGGCCTTCGCGCCCCTGAGCCGGGCCTACGCCATCCCCAGGGACGACCCTGACCGGGGCCGGGAGCTGGAGCGGTGCCTGCGCATCGCCGCCGGCCCGCCCCTGGACATGGTGCGGCTGTGCTGTGAGGCCATCGAGCTGATGGAGGGCTTCGCCGCCATGGGCAGCGCCCTGGCGGTGTCCGATGCCGCCACAGGCGCGGCCCTCTGCCGGGGGGCGCTGTACGGCGCGGCGGTGAACGTGAAGGTGAACACCCGGTCCATGGCGGACCGGGCCTATGCCGCGTCCGTCAACGGCGAGGTGGACCGGCTGACGGAGGAATATGGCCGGCGGGCCGAAAAGGTCTACGCCGACGTTTACGGGAGGTTTTGCTGATGGCAACGCTGCTGGAGGGCGCGCCGGTAGCACGGGCGCTGACGGAAAAGGCCGCGGCGGAGGCCGCGGCGCTGACGGAGAAGGGCGTCCGCCCCACGCTGGCCATCCTGCGGGTGGGCCAGCGGGCGGACGATTTGAGCTATGAGCGGGGCGCCATGAAGCGGTGCGCCGCCGCGGGGGTGGACGTGCGCAGCGCGGCGCTGCCGGCGGAGGTGTCCCAGGGGGAGCTGCTGGACGCCGTGAAGCGGCTGAA
>CANQXG010000072.1 GCA_947627735.1 uncultured Oscillospiraceae bacterium
TGGAACCTGAGCCACAAGTGGGTGGCTCTGGGCCTGGCGGTGGTGCTGCTGGCGGGCACGTCCTACGCCGCTCTGAACAAGGGCTTCAGCTTCATCCCCGAGATCGATCTGAACATGGTCAACGTCACCCTGACCATGCCCGAGGACGCCGACCGGGACCAGGCCGTGGCCATCGCCGACCAGGCCCTGGAGCGGATCGGGCAGCTGGACAACGCGGAGTATGTGGGCGCCATGATGGGCAGCAGCTCCGTGTCCCAGCTGGCCTCCGGCGGCACCGGCGCCAGCGCCTATAACGTGTCCGTGTACGTGGGTCTGCCGGAGGGGGACTCCGGCGCCGAGGCGGGCAAGAAGATCCAAGAGCTTTGCCAGGGGCTGGACTGCGAGGTGAGCTATGACTCGGCCATGATGGACATGAGCCTGCTCACCGGCAGCGGCGTCACCGTGAACCTGTACAGCCAGGATATGGAGCTTCTCCAGTCCGCCGCCCAGGATGTGGCGGACGCACTGGCCGATGTGGAGGGCGTGGCCGAGGTCAACAACGGCCTGGAGGACGCCCAGCAGGCATACCACATCCGGGTGGATAAGAACAAGGCCATGGGCAAGGGATTCACCGTGGCCCAGATCTATATGGAGCTGGCCGGTGCGCTGACCGACTCCGCCACCGCCCTGAGCATGGATATGGGCACCGTGACCGCGGACGTGATCGTGCAGGAGGAAGGCTCCATGACCCTGGACGAGCTGATGGACTACACCTTCGAGAGCACCGATCCACAGACGGGGGAGAAGACCTCCTTCCGGCTGGACGACGTGGCCGACGCGGAGGACACGGTGAGCCTGTCCACCATCAGCCGGCTGGACCAGCGGCGGTACCTGTCCGTGAACGCCTCCCTCGAAGAGGGCTACAACGTCACCCGTGTCACCTCCCAGGCGGAGAAGGTCCTGGAGGCGATGAACCTGCCGGACGAGGTGAGCTATGAGTTCGCCGGGGAGAACGAGACCATCATGGAGGCGGTGGAGGACCTGCTGCTGATGCTGCTCATCGGCGTGGTGCTGGTGTACTTCATCATGGTGGCCCAGTTCCAGAGCCTGAAAAGCCCCTTCATCGTCATGTTCACCATCCCCCTGGCCTTCACCGGCGGCTTCGCGGCGCTGCTGCTGTTCCGGATGGATGTGTCCATCGTGTCGCTGATCGGCTTCGTGATGCTGGTGGGCATCATCGTCAACAACGGCATCGTGCTGGTGGACTACGTCAATCAGCTCCGGGCCAGCGGCATGGAGCGGCGCCAGGCCCTCATCGAGGCGGGCGTGACCCGTATGCGGCCCATCTTTATGACCAGCCTGACCACCATCCTGGGCCTGATCGTCATGGCAGCGGGCAAGAACGTGGGCACCGCCATCATGCAGCCCGTGGCGGTGGTGTGCATCGGGGGACTGCTGTACGCCACGCTGATGACCCTGTTCGTGGTGCCCTGCATCTACGATCTGATGAACCGCAAGGAGCTGGTGGTCCTCACCGACGAGGACATGGAGTTCAACGAGCTGTAAACCAGACCCGCACCCTCCGGCCCCTCTCGCTTTGGCGAGAGGGGTCGTTTTTTGTTATGTAAACATATTCCCGATGAATGGCTATTTTTTCCTGTTGCTGCAAGTTGCGACGGGAAACGATATGGCGGGGATGTATAATTATGTTAACAATGATACCGGAGGGATCGCGATGACGACAGGGGCGGCAAAATGGGGACGGGAAGGTCTGGCGGAGGGCTATCTCCGGCGGCGGCCCGCCCTGCGGGCGGCGCTGGTGAACGGCGGGTATTTGCTGCTGGGCGCCGCCATGGGGGCGGGGAAGCTGATGGCCGGGCCCGGGCCCTTTGCCGTGGCGGCGGCCGCCGCCTCCGGCTGGGGGCTGCGGGGGCTGCTGTGCCTGGTGGGCGCGGCGGCGGGATACATAGGGGCCAACGGCCTGTTCGCCGCGCTGCGGTATATCGCGGCGGGGTTCGTGGTGTACACCCTGGGGTTCGTGACCCAGGGGCTGCGGCTGCGCCGGGCCAGGTGGTTCATGCCCCTGGCCGCGGCGGTGACGGTGGCGGTGACGGGAGCGCTGTACGTCCGGGGGGAGATGGCCGGGGTGCCGGCCAGCGTGCGGCTGTTTTTGGAGGTGGTGCTGACCGGGGCGTGCACCTACGCCTTCGCCCTGGTACTGGAGCCGGAGCGGGGCGGCACGGACGCGGCGGACCTGCGCCGTGGCGCGGGAGCGGCGGCGCTGACCGGGGCGGCGCTGATGTGCCTGGCGCCGGTGACGCTGTTCCATACCGCCTCCGTGGGGCGGAGCCTGGCCCTGATCGGGGTGATGGCGGCGGGCTTCTGCGGCGGGGCCATGCCCGGGTGCGCCGCGGGGGCGGCCATGGGCCTGGCCATGGACATGACGGCGGGGACGAGCCTTTTCTATGGGGCGGTCTACCCCGCGGCGGGCATGGCGGCGGGGGCGCTGTGCCGGTACGGGCGGCTGACCTATACGGTGAGCTTCTGCGCCGCCGACGCGGTGGCGGTGCTGCTGGGCTGGAGCGGCCAGGGGCGCATCGCGGGGCTTTACGAGTGTTTCATCGCGTCGGTGCTGTTCATGCTGCTGCCCCAGGCGGCCCTGACGCCGGTGGGGGCGCTGCTGCGGAC